>CAZJPN010000001.1:0-2606 GCA_964547905.1 uncultured Pseudomonadota bacterium
ACCGGGTAATAGCATATAAACATACAGAGGTCTTCAACTTCGTTTATAACCAAAAACTTATAGATATCAGATGGATCGCAGGATTGAGTGAATGATATTGCACATTTTGGGTTAACCAGAAATCTTGAAAAACCCCAAAAATTATGGTATTCACGATAACTATGAAGAGTTACCCCTTGACAAGGATAATTATAGTAATCTTGGTAGCAATAGGGTTAAGCGGATGTACTACTACCTTGAAAGAAACCCTGATGCGTGATGAATATTCTTCTTATAGCGACACCATCAAAAATGCAATCAATAATGGACAAATCCTTGAAGGCATGACGGAAAATCAAGCTTATCTCGCTATGTCAAATTCAAAAATCTATGGCTATAGATGCGTAACATACAGTTACTATAAAGGTAGTTTTGTTAAAACATGGGCGTATCAAAAGAAGGCCTTTGCCCTGTTAAATCAAACTGAAAGTGATTGTGCAGCAAGCACATATTTCATATATTTTATCAATGGTAAGGTTGTTGGATGGACGTCTTATTAGGATAAAAACAAAGATTAAATATAAAAATGTTGAAATTTTACGTCCTCTTGGAAAGATCATCTTTTGACTTTTAGTTGACATTGTGGGAATAATATATCGAATAAAATAAAAGAGGAGTAAAGGGAGCGTTCAATGGCACAGGTAAAAGGATATTTAATACTTGGATTGATTAAGTTTATGAAAAAAGGCATGAAAGAATCCATGCCCAAAATCATGCAAATGTTACCTGAAGATACAAAACAATACATGGAAGAGCATATCAGCCCTGTAGGCTGGTATCCGTATAAAGTATTGCCGGATCTGTTACGGACAGCGGATAAGGTTGCAGGAAAAGGTAATCTCTCGTTTTGCATAGAACAGGGAAGATTATCAGCTCAGCATGATCTTGCTACAATATTCAACAACGTATTAAGCAACACAGATATACATTCACTCATAAGAAAGGCTATGGTTATATGGAGCAGTTATTATGATGTTGGCAAAGCAGAGTGGCATATAATCGGGGATAATGAATTTTCGATGGTTATAAAAGATTTTCCGGAAATCGATATGGCACATGTAAAAAGTACACAGGGATGGATTGAACAGGAACTTAAGATGCTTAAGTATAATAATATACAATCCGAAATTGTAAAATGCCAGTGTAATGGTGACCCTGTTACAGAACTGCGTTTCAAGGTTGAATCCCAGTCGACACACTAAGGCATACAAATTTCTTTATTTTTTGAATGTACTTCCCGGGTTAACCCGGTTTTCGCTTATTGCTTGCAAGGAGGTCCTTTACTTTTTGCTGTGCACCTTCCGGGATCCAATTACCATGTCCCGGGCAAAGGGTATCGAAACTTATTTCAGAAATTTTTTCGACGGAACGCCATGCTTGCTCCAGGTCAACAGTAGAATATTTGAGCGGTCCGGTCAGTATGCCTGACCTGTTATTGAGTGTATCACCGCAGAAAAGCGTACCGCTCTCCGTATTAAGAACCGACATGGAGCCAGGGGTATGCCCTGGCGTATGGATAATTTTAAGGCCAGGAAAACCCGGTATCAGAGAACCCTCGTCCAGAGCTATGGCATCCGTCGGTGCCGTATATTTCCATACATGTTTGGTTATGAAAGCAGACAGTTTTCCTATGAAATAGCGCGGTCTTGGAAGGGGTTCTCTACCCAGTAAAACGCCGAGATCATCCTTGTGGATATAGATCTTCGCATAGAGACTCGCCAGAAGTGCTGCACTCGAGCCTGCATGATCAGGGTGTGCATGGGTTATGATGACTGCCTCTACATTACAGGGTCTGACACGTATTGCCGTAAGCTCATCGAGAATATTGTTTGCCTTGCCGGGCGTGCCTGTATCTATAATCACAGCACTCTTGCCATGGACGATTGCATACATATTGACAAATTTGCCGGACTCCAACAGATAGATTGTATCTTTGAGCTGCTTCATACATTCCGTATTAAAACAATTTCTGCATACAGTCAACCTCTTGGGGGGAGTCCACAACTTATTAGACTGCTCTGTTCTCTCATTGTTGGTAAGGTTCAAATCCTCTCTTGCTATTTGTTTTTCGATGAGTTTGCAGTTTCTCGTTCTCTTTCCTCGATGATGATTCTAACCGCCATCCTGGCCGCCTCACCCACGAGGGTAGCACATTTCTCAGGCATACCAACATCTACGGCAGCTTTCATTTCCATTGGATCTGCGGTGGTCGGGAAAGACTAGACAACTTTTAGAGCTTACATAAGGTAAAAAAAAGAGTAAGATAAGCCTAAGAGGAGGTTTAGGATGAAGAAGACAATCGAAGCAGGAATCAAGGCAAAAGTAGCAATAGAAGCCATCAAAGGAGAAAAGACGCTTGCCCAGATAAGCTCGGATTACGGAGTACACCCGAATCTTGTCAGCAAGTGGTGGAAACAGGAACTGCTCGAGACTACCCCTTAAAATTGTGTATTCAAGATTTTAAGTTTCCTTCATTTCGAATCTTAAGTCAAACAATTGTCTCAGTTCATAAAGGCATTCCCGTAATTGCCAAATAGGTTTTCTCTCCCAGAGGTCTTCAAGATTCA
>CAZJPN010000002.1:0-33467 GCA_964547905.1 uncultured Pseudomonadota bacterium
GAGTTTTTGTTTGTAGTTTCATAAACGTTTACGGATACCCCTTATTTATTCCACAGTATCATAAAATACAATCCTTGACACGGAACTCACTTTTTAATTCTTTTTGCTCCTGAATAGATCGATTATCGTTATCTCCGGTGGTGACATAAAACGCATCGGAGGTCCCCAGGTGCCTGCTCCCCTGTTCACATAAAGAATGGAATTGTTGCCAAGATTCAGGTAACCGGCATCAATAATATACGATAACCTTGCGATCAAACTGAATGGAAAGAGCTGTCCCTTGTGCGTGTGTCCGGAGAGCTGAAGGTCAAAAAGTCCTATACTCTCTTTATCTACAATAGGTCTGTGCTTGAGCAAAAGGGTAAACCCCTCCCTGGAAAATTTCGAAAGCAGCATCTTCTCGGAAACTTCTTTATAAACCCCAAAAGGCTTGCCTGCAGGATCATCAACCCCTGCAATATTGATAATACCGTTTACCGTAAGGCCTTCGCCCCTCAGGACAGTAAACCCTGCCCTTTTTGTAAAATCCAATGCATGCTCAATGCCTGCATAAAACTCGTGGTTCCCTGTTATTGCAAACCTTCCATACTTTGGATTAATCTCTTTAATCATCTCCGCAAGACCGGAAAGGCTATTGAGCTGTCCATCAACCAGATCGCCTGTTGATACGAGGATATCCGGATTTGCCTCTTTAACCTTATCAAGAATATTCTTTAACCTCCATTTTCTTATAATTAAACCTGTATGGACATCTGACATCTGCACGATCCTCAATCTCTTGATACCTGCCGGTAATTTGGATGTCTGTATATCGATCCTCTCTGTATGGATGTTCCTTGCCTCAAAATATCCATACAGAGCTATTGTCAGAGAAAAAACAAGCGGAACATAGAATGAGGTCTTTGCAGACGGTATAAGATAAGAAAGCTCTTCATGACTTAAAAGGGCTATAAGGTATACGATAACATGATAAACATCGATTATAAACGCAGCACATACGAATAAAAACAATGTTCCCATCCACGTATACCCAATATATGACATAAATCTTGCAATAAACTCTTGATGATGTTTCTCAGAATAATAAACAATAAACGGGGAAATAATCATAACAAGCATCAACAGAGCAAGAGGTAAACTTACGTCGAAACCAAAACCGAATGCAGCCCGTGCTTTTAGAAACACATACAGATGTGCTGCTGTATATATCAAAAAGAAAATAGACAGAAAAATCTCCATTATAGCCTCTCTGTTTTTAATCTTCATATCCAAGGTATATCGATAAGATAATATTTTAACCCCAAAAACGCAATAAAGTTGAGAGAACTGCTTTACAAACAAAGACTCAACAACTGATCGATTTTATGAGATGCTGAAACCGGGATGTCCCGATGTAAATCAAAATTCGGCACGGCATTTTTCTCGTTTTGACAATTATCGGACAGCCTTTTATAGCAGGAACGATATGATTTACTTTTTATTAAAAAATGGCTATAGGATTACAATTGTTAGCCGAACAACTAATAATATTGATTTTATTGAAAATGTGTTAAGATTTTTGGTAAGATGGATTGTGTGTGATGTTTACATATCGGGTCCTTCAAAAATAAAGGAGGTTGAAGCATGAAGCGAGGGATGATCTTTACAATACTGCTCTTGGTAACGATGAGCGTCAATGCTGCGGCTAAACAACAAATTATATCGTTCAAGTTCTTTCATAAGCCCATATTAACTGCAACGCCTGGAAATCCTTTAAATGTGTCCGCAACGATAGATCCTGCCGATAAGGTTGCATATGCATCATTGCTCTACAAATCACCATCTGATAAGTTTTATAAAGCTATATTCTTAAAGCGTACGTACGGGGACACGTTTTCCGGTACAATACCCTCAATAGATATAAATCCCCCAAAGCTTATGTACTATATTACCGTGATGGACACAGACGGGGAGTCCCATTTGTTGTTCATGGGCCCGAACAATCCTCAAATAGTAGATATAGGCAAGGTAAATGTAAAATCGGCGGAAGAAGCATCAGCCCTCGAACAGGAGCTTGCCCTGTTCAGTTCGGAAGACGTGGTTTATTCTGCCGCAAAACATAAACAGAAGATCACAATGGCACCTGCATCGGTAACGGTTCTTACCCGTGAGGATATAAAAAGTGTAGGTCTGTCTCTATCCGATATACTCAGAACCGTTCCGGGTATGGATGTTTCCTACATAAACCCGGGCTATACGATCTTCAATGAAAGAGGTTACGGTACAGAGGAAAACAACCTCATGCTTGTTCTGGTTAACGGCAGGGTATTAAACAATACATTTTATGGGCCGCCGTTTATCGAAAGTCTGCCAATCCCGTTCAACGATATTGAGAGGATAGAGATCATAAGAGGTGCAAGTTCTTCACTGTATGGTGCCGATGCTGTGACAGGTATCATAAGTATAACAACACGGAAACCTCAGTCCAGCCCGACTTTTACCATCTCAGGCATCGGAGGACTGACAAGCGAGCAACCAGAAGCATTCTTCAGTAGTTTTGACACATACGTAGAAGCTCAAGGACAGACGGGCACAACAGGCTTTATGAGTGCTATAGGATACAAGAGAGTGGCTGACTTCCAAACCCCGGATCAAAACGCAGCTCTTGTGCCGAAGGCATGGTTTTATGTAACCCATGACTTTTCGAGTGACCTTAATGCCTCACTCGAAGCCGGGTATGATAAACCCCAGTTTACTCTCTACACGCTGCTTCAGAATCTATGGACTTATGCCCAAGAAACATATATAAAACCGCATATAGAATATAAAAATCTGAAGATAGATGCATACTGGTTTGGATTTAATGTAAATGTGCCTCTTTTCATTACACCTTTCGGTACCACTATGAACCTACTCGGACAAAACCTTTCCGGCAATACAAACACGTATAATATCGATGTCCAGTATAACCTTCCGGAAATACCCTACAATAGGATTATTGTAGGTGCAGATACAAACTACAATACCTATAGTTTCCCGGAATTAGAATCTTCTTATAATGGTGTCGACCTTACAAAAGAATTTCTCTACGGTGGTTTTATACATGATGAGGTAGGTCCATTTTATAACTTCCTCCTGACACTCGATGCGAGGTACGATCATTACTCTGTCACACCATCCGAGTTAAGTTATAGAGGAAATCTATCTTATGCCATAACACCGGGACAAACAGTGAGAATATCATACGGAACGGCATTTAGGAAGCCAATCTATGTAGAATCGCAATTCATACCAAAGGTATCTTCATCTTTCATACCCATTAAAGGCACCCTCATCGGCAATCCCAATCTTAAAAACGAGCTCATGCGCACCACAGAGTTCGGCTATGTTGGTGAATGGGGAAAACATGTAAGGACAGAGCTGACGGCTTACTATGAGGAATTATATGACTTGATCTACTTCTACACCGCTTTATCATCAGCTTCCCAGTTCCAGTTTTTAAATAGCGGTACACGATATGTGTCTCATGGTGGGGATATCGGTATTGAATACGAGCCCGTTCAATCAATAAAAACATTCGCAAATTATTCCTATCTGTACAGAGAAGATAACCTTACAGGGTCGGTCGCAAATTACACGACCCAGGACTTTAACATCGGTGCAAGGTATGCTGTAACAGACAAGATTTTCTCAAGTATCCAGGGAGATTATACATCTGCAAGAACCGCGCATATTGCAGACCCGTATACACTCTATACCAATACCGTTGTACAGATGCCGGCATATTTTATAGTCAATACAAAAATAGGATACACATTTATACCCCATAGGTTTGAATTAGGCCTCTATGTTTTTAATATATTCAACGATATACATTATGAATACCCTTATGTGTATCAACCGAATAGTTCCCTAACACAGAGCACGGTATTCGGTGGAGAAGAGATTGGCAGGATGCTTATGTTTTATACAAACATTTATTTCTAATGAGAAGAATAATCTTAACATTGTTCTTCATACTTATTTCGACCGTATCAGCTCAGGCAGGCTACCATGTGGATGAGATCTCCATAGACGGTCCTATCGGACCGGCCTATGCATATTTTGTACCTCAGTCCATAAAAGAGGCTGAAGCGGACAATGCAAATGCACTGCTTATAACAATAGATACCCCCGGAGGGCTTGATGCGTCAATGAGGACCATCATAAAGGCCATAGAAGATGCAAGACTGCCGGTTATCAGTTATATTTATCCGTCAGGCTCACGCGCAGCCTCAGCCGGTGTATTTATTGTTATGTCTTCGGATATCGCTGCAATGGCACCGGGTACCAATATAGGAGCAGCACACCCTGTCACGATCGGGGAAAAACTCGGCAAAGAAATGGAGAAAAAGGTTACAAATGATGCGGTTGCTTATATAAAAAGTATCGCAATACAAAAGGGCAGAAACGCCGATTGGGCTGGTCAGGCCGTCTCTCAGAGCGTATCAATCACAGCGAACCATGCTTTAAAAATACACGTAGTCGATTTCACCGCCACAACGATCGAACAACTGTTTGAAAAAATAAACGGATTGAAAATTAACAAAGCTTCAGGATTGTACGTATTACATACAAGGAATGCCGTAATCCATAAGATAAATATGAACTTAAGGGAAAAAATACTTATGGTTATAAGCGATCCGAATATTTCCTATATATTCATGATCATAGGTATGTGGGGAATATTCTTCGAACTTGCAAGTCCGGGAGCTATATTCCCGGGTGTAATTGGTGCGCTTTCACTTATACTTGCATTTGTTTCGTTTCAGACTATACCTGTTAATTATGCGGGAATACTTTTGATTATGCTTGCAATAGTATTATTCATATTGGAGGTAAAAATAGTGAGCCATGGTATGCTTGCAGTCGGAGGCATAGTGTCCTTTGTGTTGGGATCACTCCTGCTGTTTGATACTTCTTCTGCCTCTTATAATGTTTCCTGGACGCTCATAGCTACTGCAACTATACTTACAGCTCTATTTTTCATTGTTGCACTTGGGTTGGCCGTTAAAGTAAGATTGAAAAAACCGCAAACCGGGAAAGAAGGCTTAATAGGCCAGACCGGGGTTGTAAAGGATATTAACAATGATAAGATAAAGGTGTTCCTTGACGGCGCCTACTGGGATGCATATTCGGATGAAAAAGACATAAAACTCGGTGATAAAATCGTTGTGGGAAATGTGGATAATGATATGCTATTAAAAATCAAAAAGGAGGTATAAGTTATGGGTTCGATTGTAACCGTTGTCGTTATTTTTGTCGCATTGGTGCTGATATCCGGTATCAAAATCTTGAAGGAATATGATAGGGCTGTTTTATTCAGACTCGGCAGGCTTATAGGGGCAAAAGGACCGGGCATTATTTATGTAATCCCTTTTATTGATAAGATGTTCAAGGTAAGTACAAGGGTTGTAACATTGGATGTGCCGGCGCAGGATGTTATTACAAAAGACAACGTTTCGATCAAGGTCAATGCCGTGGTATACTTTAAGGTTATAGACCCGAACAAGGCAATCACAGAGGTCGAGAATTATCTCTTTGCAACATCGCAGATTGCACAGACAACACTGAGGAGTGTCTGCGGACAGGGTGAGCTTGATAAGCTTCTATCAGAAAGGGAAAAGATCAATATGGAACTTCAGGAGGTTATAGACAAACATACTTCTCCATGGGGTATTAAGGTTTCGACCGTTGAAGTAAAACAGATCGATCTCCCACAGGACATGCAGAGAGCTATGGCAAGACAGGCAGAGGCTGAAAGAGACAGAAGGGCAAAGGTCATAAATGCAGAGGGCGAAATGCAGGCTTCACAGAAGTATTCAGAGGCTGCGGCCATCCTGAGCAAAGAGCCTGCTTCATTACAGTTAAGATACCTCAACACCCTGTCTGAGATAGCGACTGAAAACAACTCAACCGTCATATTCCCATTACCATTGGACATATTAAGCGCCTTTATGAAGAAGTTGCAGGAAAACAAATAGCTACTGATTATGTGTTTTAATTGTATAGGGACGTTGCACTGCAACGTCCCTATACCCGGATAGAGTAAAAAAGATAACTTATATACCGGCACAGAATGCACACCATACAGAAAACCAATGGGTAAAATAACCAAAGAAGAAGTATTTATAGATTCCGCTGGTCAGCGTATACACCTTGATATATTCAACAATACAGGCGAGAAAAAAACCATTGTGTTTTTCCCCGGAACAGGAGCTGCTTCCGAATTCTATGCTACATTCCTTGAAGCCGTTGCGTATAAAGGATTTAATATCATTGGCATAGATCCATTAGGACACGGACACTCATCCGGCAAGAGGGGTGATTTTACAATGGAACAACTTCTAACAAATTTACGGGACACGATATCTTATGCAAAAAAGAAGTTCAGCGGAAAGACAGGCATCATGGGAAGCAGCCAGGGAGGTATCGTGGTATACTATGCGGCACTCGAAGGAATAGAGGTTGATGCTGTAGTCGCCCATAATGCAGCACTTGTTTATAAGGAATTCCTTAATATTGTCAGAAATCCGGGACTGAACAAAAGAATGCTCCCCGTCATTGACTATCTTAAAAAACACTTTCCCTATATCAAAATTCCAACAATGAGCTATCTTAACTGGAAAAAGGCTTTCAATAATCCCAAAATGCTCAAGATGTTCAAAGATGATAAACTATTCACGGGCTCTTACACCGTAAGGGCTTTAGCTTCATTAAAAGACTATGTACCGGATATCAAAGGCCTGCCAATGCCTCCTACCATGATCATAACCGGAACAAAGGATGAGATTATACCAAAGGAGGTATCCGAGAGGGCTTTTTACGCATTGAGGGGAAACCTGCACACCTACATCGAAATAGAAGGTGCAGCTCACATGCTCCCGCTCGAATATATGTCACAGATACTTCCAAGGATAGAAGATTGGTTTGCAACCAGGCTGGGGTAAGAGAGCGGTTCATGAATCAGCCCGGCAGCAATGGTATGCGATAAACCGGCTATGAGAAAAAAAAGATGTCTTGATATATCAATAATTGGTATAATTACTTTTTTACTGCTTGTTCCCTCATTAAGGTTCGGCTTTGTAAATCTTGATGATAACTTTTACGTGATCAACAATATCTATATAAGACACGTATCCCTCTCAAACATAAAATATTTTTTCACATCATTTCATCATGGCGTTTATGCTCCAATACAGTACCTTACGTATATGCTTATTTACAGTACCGTGGATTATCACGCTATGCTGTATCACCTGATCAACATTCTATTCTATATACTATCGGGTATAATGGTTTATCTGCTGGTAGAAAAGATAGAGGTAAGCAGGCCCATTGCATTTTTTTCTGCCATGCTGTTCCTGCTTTCTCCGGTAAACATTGATCCCGCTGTCTGGATAGCCGAATTAAAAAATTCTCAATCACTCTGTTTTTTTCTTGCCAGTTTTTATCTCTACCTATTGTTTAGGGAAAGACAGAAAGAACAGTCAATTAATCCTACAGGCTCCAATCTCATAAATGAAAAAACAGTACATTTTGATGCTACAGATCATAGAAGGGTTATGTCAGAATCTTTCAGGTTTTATGCCTTTTCAATAATAGCATTTATCCTTGGCCTGCTTGTAAAACCTCCAGGCTCAACATTGCTTATCATGATGTTTATTTACGATTTAATAAGCGGACAGAATGTTAAAGATATTATAAAAAGACTTTTGCCCTATATAGTAATCTCGATACCTTTTATGATCATCTATATGATAGGCCAGTCAACCATAGGGGCGTATCACGGCTTGATAAGAGGGAATCTATGGGCACAGGCAAAAACAATAACAACAGTTGCAGCAGGTATATTCAATTATCCCTTAAAAACCATTATACCGTTCAATCTATCCATAGCATATCCCATCGACGCAAAAATCACAAACATCGTTTTCGCACTAAGTATGACGGTAATACTTTTTATAATAATCGGCATCAAGTTACTGTTGAAAAATACCGACAAAAGACCGGCTTTCTGGTCTCTATGGTATTTTTTGAATATGCTTCCTTACTATGGAATTATAGCTATGCCTTTCTTTGCAAATTGGTATCTATACATTCCTTCTATAGGTATATATACACTGCTCGTCAGTTCTATCGGCAGACTGAACAATAAGAGATTCGCTTATGGAGTACTCACTTTGTTTCTCATTGTCTTTGGATTCCTGGGATTTAAAAGACAGTTTGTATGGAAAGATAACATTAATATGTGGAGGAGTTCGCTCAAATCAGTTGGAAATAATCCCTATATTCTAAGGAATCTTGCTATAAGCTATTTTATAAATAATGAGAATACCGAAGGTATTGAATACGGCAATATGCTGTTAAAACAAACACCGGACTTTGTTATGATGAAATATCTTATAGGAAAAGGGTATGCAGAAATGCACGACTATGACAAGGCTCAGCGCATATTGAACAATGCTATCGATCAGCTGGATTATATGGAAAAACAAGGGATCGCAGATGCATCCGTTATGCCAGGCCTTGGAGATACACCATCGACATTAAAAGCAATGATCTACTCTGAAATGGCGGATATAAAACTATCACTCAATCAACCCGAACTTTCTATCTCTCTGTATAATCAAGCTATAAATACAGCACCCTATGTTCCCGCTTATGATAAGCTTGCATATATTTATGTAAAAACAAACCGTATAAATGATGCACGAGATATTCTCGATAAAATAACCATCCTGAAGCCTGATGAGCCCGAGCCATGGCGCATGCTTGGTTACATAACAGCGGAATATTACAACAACAGAAAGCTTGCTGTAAAATATTTTGAGAAAAGCCTTGAAATTGCACCCGATCAAAAATATGCTGTAGAAATTAAAAATATTATCAAAACATGGAAAACAGACAAGTAATAAAAAATATACTAATCTTTACTGTAATAGCACTGATCGGCAGTATCCTTTATTACCGTGTTATCTCATTTGGCTTTTTAAACTGGGATGACAGCTTTTATATCGTCCAGAATCAATACATAAAGACGATAAGCCTTTCAAATATCTTTTATATATTTACTCACTTCTATCATACCGGAACATATCAGCCGCTCCAGCTTCTTACCTATATGTTTATATACAGCATAAGCAAACTTAATCCAATGTGGTTTCACATAATCAATGCAGCTATTTTCACTGTGGACGCAATGCTTGTTTATCTTTTTGTCGATAGACTAAACACTCCATTTACAGCCGCAGTAGCAGCATTACTTTTTTTGCTCTCGCCAGTTAACGTAGATTCATCTGCATGGGTCTCCGGGCTTACAAATACCCAGTCATTGTTCTTTGTGCTCGTATCTCTGATTGCGTATGATTCATTTATACTATCGAACAGATACAGATGGTATACAATAAGTATAATTGCGTTCATTGCTGCGCTTTTGACAAAACAGGCGGTTGCAACGATCGTTGTAGTAATGTTTGTGCTTGAATGGTTTGTCCATAAAAGGCCCTTTGCTAAAACCTTCTTCAATCAGATTTTATTCTATATATTGTCTGCAATAGCCTTTTCGGTATTTTTGTTTGGTCGGATAATCGAGATCCCTCAAAATAGGTTTGTCGGGGTTGATATGTTACATAGATTTTTAACTTCAATAGCGAATATGGCCGGGATCCTCGAATACCCAAACAAGTTGCTGTTACCAATAGGCGTTTCAAGCTTCTATCCCCCTTTTCAAATAACCGGCATCTTCACACCAAGATTTCTCGTAAGTTTTATAGCCTTGATAATTATTATCTTGTTTGCAATAATCTTATATAAGAAGAAAAGTACGGGGTTTTTCTGGCTATCCTGGTATTTTGCAAATATGATTCCTGCATTCGGTATTTTGCAAGTACCTTTTTTTAACAATTGGTATCTGTTTTTACCATCCATTGGCATTTATGCCTTCCTCGGTATGGTGATTCAATCCATTTACCTCACAGGTAATCTGCGCAGGTACGCGCTCATTTTGTGTGGAATTATAATGTTGATGTTTGGTATAATTTCATGGCAAAGGATAGGCACATGGAAAGATGATATTCATCTCTGGCAGGATGGAATTAAAAGGCTTCCGAATTACTATTTTGGATACGAGATGTATGCCATGGCGCTCGTACAAAACAATAAAATACCTGAAGCAATAAAGTATGTAAAACGTTCACTTCAGCTTAATCCATACAACCCAAAGCTCCTCTCTGGATTGGGAATATATTATATGAGCAATAAACATTACAAAAAAGCGCTGCCATACATTAAAGATGCTTTGGAATACGATCCTGGGAATGCAGCATATATGTATCTGCTTGCAGTCTATTATAAAAAAATAAATGATTATCAGTACTATGAGGAGCAGCTAAGAAAATGCGTATTGCAGGACCCTTACGAATTATCGTATGTTAGTGAGCTAACCACATTTTATGCAGACAACGGCGAAACACAGAAGGCGATACAAATTATGAAGGAAATAATCTCAACACATCCGGATAATGCACTGTTTTACAGGGTACTTGGAATAATCTATCTAAAGTATACCAATAATATTTATGAAGCAAAAAAGGCTTTCAAGAAGAGTCTGCTCATCGATCCCCAACAAAAAGATGTTCAAGAACTTAAAAGACTTATTATCGAATTGAACAGACAATCAAACAGTCAATAAACTATTTTAATTCAATTGTTCGGGTGCGTTTGCTCTGAAGAAACCGGTATACCGCTTACCTGGGTCATATCGTGTAAGTTGGCCTCCGTATTAAACCTGCCTTTCCATATCTGCTCCACAGAGTCAACCCTTAAAGCCTTTTCTATAACTTGATCCATGCTTTCAACGAACATAATACTCAGTGCCTTTTTTATTACATCCGGTATTTCCGCAATGTCTTTCTCATTATCTTTCGGTATCAGTACCTCTTTTATCTGTGCCCGCATAGCCGCCATAAGTTTTTCCTTCAACCCTCCTATGGGAAGAACCCTGCCCCTCAAGGTTATTTCACCGGTCATTGCAAGATCACGCTTTACCGGGATCTTTGTCAAAGCCGAAACAAGCGAAGTCGCTATGGTGATACCGGCAGATGGACCATCCTTCGGGATTGCGCCCTCGGGTATGTGGATATGCACGTCTATCTTCCTGTAAAAATCCTTTTTAAGGCCGAGGCCCGATGATATCGTCCTTACATAGCTCATGGCCGCGCTTGCAGACTCTTTCATGATATCGCCCAGCTTCCCGGTAACGGTTAATTTACCCTTGCCGTTCAGAATAGCGGATTCTATTGCGAGTATGTCACCCCCTGCCTCTGTCCATGCAAGGCCCGTGGCAACACCGATAAGATCCCGTTCTTCGAGTTCACTGCGCTTGAACCTTGCCACACCAAGATACTTCTCAAGGTTCGAACCCATGACGACGATCTTTTTATTCTTTTCTCCGGTTTTCAGTATGTGTTTTGCCACCTTCCTGAGAATGGTTGCGATCTCCCGTTCCACATTCCGTACACCAGCTTCGCGCGTGTAGTCCTGTATGATCTTAACGACCGATCCCTTTGTGAAAACAAGCTTTTCAGGCACCAGGCCGTTCGCCTTCAATTGTTTCGGTATAAGGAATTGTTTTGCGATGTTCAGTTTTTCCACCTCTATATATCCGGGCAGCCTTATTATCTCAAGACGATCGAGCAATGCAGGTGGAATACCGGCAACAGTATTGGCAGTCGTAATGAACATAACCTTTGAGAGATCATAATCAAGGTCAAGGTAGTGATCGTTAAAAGCATGGTTCTGTTCGGGATCCAGCACCTCTAAAAGAGCTGCGGACGGATCTCCCCTGAAATCCATACTCATCTTATCTATCTCATCAAACAGAAAAACCGGGTTTGCTGATCCTGCCTTGCGCATTGATTGAATAACCTTGCCTGGCAGGGCACTTACGTACGTTCTCCTATGCCCGCGGATCTCTGCTTCGTCCCTTACACCGCCGAGTGACTGACGGACAAAGTTCCTTCCTGTAGCCTCTGCTATGGATTTTGCGAGAGATGTTTTCCCAACACCCGGAGGTCCTACGAAACATAGTATAGGACCCTTTGCATCGGGGCTCAGCGCCTTAACTGCAAGGAATTCCAAAATCCTCTCCTTTACCTGTTCAAGGCCGTAATGATCTCTGTCCAGGGCTTTCTTTGCCTCATTTATGTCCTTTTTCTCGTCCGTGTATTCATACCATGGGAGTGAAAGTATCCATTCAAGATACCCCCTCACAACCGCAGCTTCGGCACTCATAGGCGACATCATTTTAAGTTTCTTAAGTTCACCCCTACAACGCTTACCCGCCTCATCCGACATTTTTTTCTTTTTTATACGATCTTCGAGTTCCTTTATCTCTGTTTTGAATTCGTCCTTTTCTCCAAGCTCTTTCTGAATAGCCCTCATCTGTTCGTTCAGATAATATTCCTTCTGAGCCTTTTCTGTCTGTTTCTTTACCTGTGCCTTTATTCTCTTTTCAATATCTATTATCTCTATCTCGCTGAAAAGCCTTTCCATGAGTTTGGTCATATACTTTTCGAGATCTTCCACCTCCATCAGCATCTGTTTCTCTTCAGCCTTCATCTTGATACTGCCTGCAATAGTGTTCGCAACCATTTCCGGGCTATCTACCGAAGAAACATAGGTAACAATTTCAGGAGCTACAAGATTTGTGTTTTTTGCATAATCCGTGAATACAGATACAAGCTGTCTTTTTAATGCCTCCATCTCCAAAGTATTTTTTACAAAATTTTCGATAGGCTTGGCCTCTACCTCCACATACACATCTCTATCATTGTAAGACAAAATTTTTCCCCTCTTAACACCTTTTACCAACAGTTTTATGCTGTCACTCTCGATGATGTGGTGTTCTATGGAGGAAAGCGTACCCGTTATCTGTATATCGTTTTCTTTTGGGTCCTCTACTTTAGGATCTTTTTGTATGGTTGTAAAAATAAATGAATTGTTTTTTATGGCTTCCTTTACCGCATTTACAGACTTCTGCCTCCCGACTATAAGCGGCGTTGTTTGCTGTGGAAAAATAACGATATCTCTCAGCGGTAATAAAGGTACTATGTATTTGTCATTGTTGTCATCGATCATTTAGTTCCCCCAGCCTCTGCTTTTTTTTCATAGGTAAGCAATGGTTCGGTATGTTTGAATATTACGTCCGAATTAATGACACACTCATTAATGTCACTGCGAGACGGTATGTCATACATAATGTCGAGCATTATATTTTCCATTATTGCCCTCAACCCGCGGGCACCTGATTTTCTTCTAATGGCCTCTTTCGCTATGGACTCTATTGCATCATGGCTGAACACGAGTTTTACACCTTCCATGGAGAAAAGCTTCTGATATTGTTTGATTATTGCATTCCTTGGCTTGACAAGGATCTCCATCAAAGCCTGAGCAGTCAGTTCTTCCATCGTAGCAACAATCGGCACCCTGCCAACAAATTCAGGGATCATACCGTATTTTATAAGATCTTCGGTCTCTACCATTCCAAGAATATCAGTCAAGCTCTTACCCCTGACTCCTTTAAGATCGGCACCGAATCCCATCGATTTAACACCTATACGTTTTGAGATAATCCTTTCAATACCGTCGAAAGTGCCGCCGCATATAAACAAAATATTCGAAGTATCAACGCGAAAATAATCCTGCTCGGGATGTTTTCTTCCGCCCTTTGGCGGAACGTTTGCAATTGTACCTTCTATAATCTTCAAAAGTGCCTGCTGTACACCCTCTCCCGATACATCTCTGGTTATCGATGGACTATCCGTTTTCCTCGAAAGCTTGTCTATTTCATCTATATAAACAATGCCTCTCTGTGCCCTATTGATGTCATAATTTGCATTCTGTATAAGGCTGAGTATTATGTTTTCGACATCCTCTCCGACATAACCGGCCTCTGTAAGTGTTGTTGCGTCGGCAATCGTAAACGGCACATCAAGAAACTTCGCAAGTGTTTGAGCGAGAAGGGTTTTCCCTGTTCCAGTCGGCCCCATAAGCAATATGTTGCTCTTCTGGATCTCCACGTCATCGTTCTTGAGATGTGAATCTATTCTTTTGTAATGGTTGTGAACCGCAACAGATATTACCTTCTTAGCCTTTTCCTGACCTATGACATATCTGTCAAGGAATGCCTTTATATCCCCGGGTTTTGGAACAACTTTCCTTATGCCTAAGGCATCCTGCTGCGTTTCATAGTCTTCTGCAATTATCTCATTGCACAGTTCCACACATTCATCACATATAAATGCGTTTGGACCGGCAATAAGTTTTTTAACCTCTTTTTGCGACTTGCCGCAGAAAGAGCATTTCAATACACTTTCATCTTTTTTAAGCACCAATGCTATTACCTCCACCTATTTTCAATTCTTCCCGTTTAGTTATCACGTTGTCTATTATACCATAAGATATTGCCTCTTCGCCACCCATAAAGAAATCCCTCTCGGTATCCGCAGTTATCCTTTCCAATGGTTGACCTGTATGGATACTCAAAATTTTGTTTATTTCTTCCCTTAACTTAAGAATCTCTTTAGCATGTATGTCAATCTCGGATGCCTTGCCCTGAAGCCCGCCCGAGGGTTGATGTATCATAATTCTTGCATTGGGCAGGGCGAATCTTTTACCCTTAACGCCTGCAGCAAGGAGAACAGCTCCCATACTGGCTGCCTGGCCTATGCACATCGTTGTGATATTGGACCGTATGTACTGCATGGTATCGTATATGGCAAGACCTGCGGTCACGCTACCACCGGGTGAATTGATGTACAACTGTATATCTTTATCGGGATCTTCGGATTCCAGAAATAAAAGCTGAGCTATCACTATATTTGCAAGATCATCATCTATAATAGACCCTATAAAAACGATTCTCTCTTTCAATAGCCGGGAATATATATCGTATGCCCTTTCACCTTTTGATGTCTGTTCCACAACCATGGGTATAAGCGTCATTTTTCTATCCTCTCTTCCATAAATTGAGCATTTTTAATGATCAAATCAAGAATCCTTTCGTTCAACAGGTGTTGTTTGATTGTTTCCATGCTATTATCTTTATTCAATTTTTCCATTATATGTTCTGATGTATCATTGTTTCGACGCGCTATATTTTCGATCTCGGCTTTCAATTCATCATCGGTAAGTATCATGCTTTCCTGATTTTTTATCGCATCAAAAAATATCCTGGTAATAAGCCCTATACGTATATAGGTATCAATCTGTTTTAACCTGTCCTCTATCTCCTGCTTATTGTTCATGGCATACGCCCTCTTCAACTCTTCATCTTCAGTGGCTATATGTTCCAGTTCTTTTTTTACGAGCGATACCGGCAATTCTATAGGATGCCTTTGGAGCAAAGCCGTTACTATCATATCCTGATACATGAGCCTGTTAATCCTTCCTATTTCATCTTCTATATCCTTTTTTAAGGCGGATTTCAACTCATCCAGAGTGTTATAACTACCGCTTGTTTTTGCCAGTTCATCATCTATGGGAGGATATTTGATATACTTTATAGCTTTTAATTCAATCATGAAATGCACATTCTTTGCCGCATCTACCGTAATTTTTCTCTTCTCGCCTACCAGCATACCGATTATCTGATCGTAGAATTTCTTTCCCAGTTTTTCATTCACTGCCCAGAGAAGATCGTCATTAACCTTTCCGGGCCTGCCTTGTTTATCAAGCTCCGTTAATTTAACAGAAGCCAGATCATTTTCCCTTAAAGGTCTTTGTTCTTCCAATGGCATTAGAACACCGAGCCTCTTCTGAATCTTGACAAGGGCTTCCTGAATCTGTTCTTCGGTTACAGGCGGGGTCGGAAGTTTCTTCAACTCTATGCCTTTGAAGTCCACGCGTTCTATCTCGGGAATATTCTCGACAATAACCGTGTACGTAAGATCGCCGTCACCGCTATAATCTATCTTTTCTATCACCGGTGAACCTACAGCCTTTATATGCGACTCTTCTATAACACTATTGATTGTATGGTCTATTACGTCAAGTTCCGCCTCATATTTTATATCCTGTTCAAACTTGCTCTTGATAACGGATTCCGGTACCTTGCCTTTCCTGAAACCAGGCACCTTTGCACTTTTTTGAAACTCCGCAATTTTATGAGATATGGTATCCTGCACGACATCCTTTGGTATCATGACAGATACCTTTTTCTTTACGCTGCTCTGCGTTTCTACTCCTAATATTTTCATTCTTTAACCTTCCTGTTTTTTTATTTGCGAGGGAGGGGAGTTGAACCCCTATGGTTATCCCACCAGATCCTAAGTCTGGCGCGTCTACCAGTTCCGCCACCCTCGCCTGCTTTCTATCAAGTTAAAATGTATTTTCAATAAAGTCAATTTATGGGATAATAATATGGAACTCATTGATCCCGAGAAAAATTTCTACTAAACTTTTCGTATGAATACAGGCGAAGGACAACTGATTGCAAATAGATACCTCCTCAAGAAAGAACTCGGCAGAGGAGGTATGGCTATTATTTACATCGGTATTGACACTGTTCTAAAACGTGAGGTAGCAATAAAAATACTGTACCCGCACTTTATGTACGATAGTACCCTCATCCGGAGATTCCTCAACGAGGCAAGGATCATAGCAAGGCTTCATTACAAGAGCATAGTATCGCTGTACGATATAGGTGAACATCAGGGCGTGCCGTTTTTAGTGCTCGAGTATATTCAGGGATACGATCTTAGACACATGCAGGATACATTGGTTAAAGAGAGAAAAAAGATATCCCTTGAGATAGCACTCATCATGGCTTACATAGTATGTGATGCTATTGCACATGCACATTCAATGGGTATAGTTCATAGAGACATTAAGCCAGAAAATGTACTCATCAGTAACGATGGGGGAATTAAGATTACAGACTTTGGTTTGGCCCATATTCTAACCGATACCCACATCACTATCAGCAGGGCGGCTATAGGCTCACCGGAATTCATGTCTCCTGAGCACATAAACTCAAACAATATAAGCATTGCATCTGACATTTTTTCCCTCGGATCATTGATTTATTGGCTCATCACTGGTGTATCGCCGTTTTATGCCGATAATACCATGTTCATACTGAACAATATATCAAGGAACCATTATAAACCAATAAATAAATCCGTATTCGGAATCGATGATTGGATCGAAGAGATCGTTGACATCTGTCTGAGCCCGCTGCCTGAAGATCGGTACCGTGATGCATCTGAACTAAGCAGGGCACTCTACAATGGCATCACAAGGTTCTCACCGGATCCTTACAATGCTTTTAGACTCTATATAAATTCGCCCTCGCAAACAGAGCAAGATCTGTTAAAGCGTCACAATACAGCCAGATATGGTGATGCGTCGGCATATATAAAATCAAGCAACTTTGAAAAGGCGCTCTCTGTCATAAGCATTATGCTTGAGACCGGCAATGAGCAGCCAGATGCGCTTGGGTTGATGAAAAAACTAAAGCATAAAAGGTATGTGAGATGGATATTAAATACCATGGAACTTATCATAATATTCATTTTAACGCTCATTGTGGCAAGAGAGGAATATGGTGAAACGCCTGTGAACACTTTAATCCATCAAACATCCTTTACCAGAGCTGTTGCACATAAAGAAAATATACAAACAAATAAACAGATACCCACGGTTCTTAAAAAGATAAAGCAATCCACTACGTATTCAAAAAATAAAAAGACCGGAAGGCTTGTATTACCGATATCTCAATCTCGAGGAGCAAAGAATCTTTATAACAATGTTCCCGGTCAAAATCAAAAACTCGAATCAAACCAGCAGCAGGCAAAGGTAGACATCGGTACCCTTGAACTCATAACCTATCCATGGGCACTGGTATTTATAGATGATAAGTATATCGGTGAAACACCGAGACTCAAAAACATCACTCTGCCGGTGGGCAAACACAAAATCTATCTGATGAATCCGTACCTCAAACCTTACACAAACACCATAAACGTACTACCGGACAAAACAATCACCAAAAGAATAGACCTGAATGCGCCGCTGCCTGTCCCATAGTATCCGACAGAAAGCCAGGCCAGAGTTATGGTTCAAACCTGTCCAAAATCCGGGCGCAGACCATCGTCTTCAAGATTTTAAATCAGGGCTCTAATTCTTAAACCGTCCCCCTGAAAAGGGGGCCGTGGGGTTATGTTTAAAAAACGTACCTGATTTGGCAAAGTAAACAATTTGCCCCGGATTCTCTGAAAATTATCCTTACATTATACTACTTATCTGCGTATAGATAATTACAGAGTATTACGATTGGAGGTATCATGAAAACAAAGTTACTCGTTCCGATAGAAACAATTGAGCAAAAGATTCTGCTCATACGAGGATAGAAGGTAATGCTGGACAGCCACCTTGCAGAACTTTATGAAGTAGAAGTAAGAACGCTTGTACAGACTGTGAAAAGAAATATAATGCGATTCCCTGAAGATTTTATGTTTCAGCTTAATAATCAGGAAGTTATGAGTTTGAGATCACATTTTGTGATCTCAAAAACCGGTAGAGGAGGCCGCAGATATCCTCCCTATGTCTTTACAGAACAAGGCATAGCAATGCTTTCAAGTGTGCTCAACAGCGAAAGAGCTATACTGGTTAACATCACCATTATGCGAGCGTTCGTAAAATTGCGCGAGATATTTATAACAAATAAAGAGTTCGCATATAAATTGGCTGAACTTGAACGGAAAGTCGGATCGCATGATGAGGCAATACGATCCCTTGTTATTGCAATCAAAGACCTGCTAAAACAGCCTGAACCAAAACACCGCAGAATAGGATTCTTATGAGAACAATAAAGTCTACATTTTGTCATTCCGTGCTTGACACAGCATGCCCCGCACCTGATGCGGGGGAATCCAGTTCTCTTTCCCTCTTGTATAAAGAGGGGCGCAGGGGTGTCTTCTGCTATCTTCCCCTGACAAGGGGAATACAAGGGGTTTGATTCCTGTAGGGGCAGGGTTTGCTCTGCCCTCTTCCTCCTGGCGTTATGATTCGACGCTCTTCAAAGTCCGGGGCAGCCCCTTTTCTCTTGGGATTGTGTAAGGTGAAGCCCTGCCCCCGGCTTCTTTGACCTCGATCAAGACGAAGGCTTTAGCTTCTTAAGCTGTTGCAGAGTAGTCTTGATCATTCGCCCAAATTGTTTGTCTTTCCTGCGTCTTTCCTCGTAGGTCATCTCATGAAACTGCGATTCCTTGACCAACTTCATGTAGCTCTGATACCTGGCCTCACTCAAAGAACCGGTCTGAACTGCAAGTAGGATAGCACAACCGGCTTCGACAGAGTGTGTGCAATCTCTGAAATGGCAATTCTTCGAAAGTTGGTGAATGTCGGAGAAACTGTCAGCAATACTGGCTCCTACGCCCATCAATCCCAGTTCCCTCATGCCTGGAGTGTCAACCAAAAGTGCACCGTTGCCGAGGATTGTCAGCTGACGTCGTGATGTGGTATGTCGTCCCCTGCTGTCCTTTTCACGAACCGGATTTGTTTCGAATGCCTCGCAACCGAGAAGATGGTTCAGAAGTGTGGTCTTGCCTACACCCGAGGAACCAAGCAAGCAATATGTCTTCCCTTTTTGCAATACCTGATTGACTGCGTCGAGTCCCATTTCAGTCTTATTGCTGAATGCGATGATCCGCGTAGCGATTTGTGCATCTCGGATCTCTGACATCCGTCTTTCTAATTCGTCTGCACTGATGAGATCGGTCTTGCTCAGTAAGATGACAGGCTCAACGCGGCCATCATTGACCATCACAAGATATCGCTCCATACGGCGAAGGTTGAAATTGAGATCGCACGATTGCATGATGAAGGCGACATCGATATTTGAAGCGATCATCTGGTATTCAACGTTGTGACCCGAGGATTTGCGCCGCAAGAAGGTTCTTCTGGGGAAGATGTCATGGATGATGGCAAGCGTGCCCTCATTGTGGTACTGAACAAGCACCCAGTCGCCAACGCATGGGAGCACTTGTCTTGAGTCGGCAGAAAAGAGAAGTTTACCGGTAGGCTCCGCCTGGACTTCACTGTGCTCGTTTCGAATGAGATATCGGTCTTTGTCGACTCTGGTGACACGCGCGACAGCGAAGTCCGGCGACTCTATTCCCCGACGCTTCTCTTCAAACCAACTGTCAAATCCGAGATCTATTAGTTCCATTGAAGATAAGAAGGAGTCTGCCCTTGGCATTGGACAAAAGATTTCTGGTTTCTTTTATACTGTACTATCAGTTCTGGTACTTCTTTGGGAAGTTGATTATCCATGAAGATTCTTTATCAAATTTTGAGGGAATTTTCTATAAAAACGAAACGAAAAGAATTAGATCCCGAAACAACCCGTGAAACAAGTTCAGGGCATGGGTTTGGATGACAAACAAAGCAAGACCTCACCTTCATCCTCTCCTAAAAGGAGAGGAAATTAATTTACCCGAATCAAGCCCAGTCCTCATGTCAAGGGGGATAGCGCAGGAGCTTAAGCCTGCAGATCGGTTCATTCGCCTTCCTGGAGGGAAGTGCCGGTTATGGCAAGGAACGCATCTTCGAGATTCGGAGGCCGCCTCAAAGGATATGAAAGAGGATAAAACTCTATCAACTTCCTGTGTATTGCGATTACATCCTCGAATTTCTCCGGTATGATTAAACCGAACTTGCTTGAAAATTCATGGTTGAATTTAAATTCCTTCAAGCTCTCAAGTATCTTGGAAAAGTCTTCCCCGTTATTGAACCTGATTTCTATTATATCTGTAGGATATCGCGATGCTACAATATGCTGGGGTGTATTCATATCTATTATGCAACCGTCATGCACAATCATAACCCTGTCGCACAGCTTCGTTACCTCCTCCATATAATGCGTTGTAAGCAGGATAGTAATACCCTGTTCTTTTACCTGCAAAAGTTTGTCCCATGTATCATGTCTAACCTGAGGATCAAGGCCTGTCGTCGGCTCATCAAGGATGAGCAAAGACGGATCATTGATAAGCCCGCGGGCAAGTGTAAGTCTTCGACGCATACCCCCTGAAAGCTCCATTACATTGTAATTTACATATTGCATAAGATCAAAAAATTTCAGAAGCTCGTTTATTCTTTCTTTTGATACCGCACCAAAATAGCTCGCATATATCAAAAGGTTTTCATAAACACTGAGATCCGGATCAAGATTGTCTTCTTGCGGTACTATACCCATTCGCCTTCTTATTTCCCTATCGTGTCTCCTCGCATCCTTACCAAACACATACAGTTCACCGTCATCGATTGTACACTTGCCTGTTATCATATTGACCGTCGTTGTCTTGCCAGCTCCATTGGGACCGACAATGCCGAATACCTCACCCCGTTTTACCTGAAAACTTATTCTGTTGACAGCAACCTTATTGTTGTATTGCTTGAATAAATCCTTTGCTGTGATTAATGCTTCTTGTTCTTTCTCCATTGTTATATGCTACCTTTCAACAGGCAACAGCCTCGTACATAGCAACCCTTGAATATACAATAGTAACAGGTATGTTATCATAAAACGTTAACCATGACTTTTGTTCATACATCATCATACTCCGGCGTATTATTTTTAATGACTGTCTCTTACCAGAACGACTTTTAAAAGTCTACTGTTCAGGACTGTTTGCTTTGCTTTTTTCTTCAGAATGTATTATTTTTATTGATACCGGGGGTGGCGTTATGGAACAATCGATAATCTCAGTATTTTATCAGAGGGCAAAACTCAATCCTGACAAGCTCGCGATTATCTGGAACAAAAAGGGGGATTGGCAGCATATAACATGGAAAGAATACTGGGAACACGTCGGTAATGCATCCTATGGACTTCTATCTCTGGGCTTTAAACCTGGCGATAGAGCCAATATAATCGGCACGAACAGGCCTGAGTGGTTTTATTCCGATCTGGCAATCATGAGCAACGGCGGTATTTCAGTGCCTGTATACCATACAAATATGCCAAAACAGATCAAATACATATCACAGCACAGTGAATCATCTTTTATCTTCTTGGAAAACAGGACACAACTTGATAAGGTTATGGCTGTTCGATCACAATTACCGTCTTTAAAAAAGATTATTTTATGGGATAAATCCGATAGTGCAAATGATCCCTTGATTATAACCTTCGAAGAACTCGAGAACCTCGGCGAGAAAGCAAAGTCTGGGCAATCCGGCACCGTCGAAAGAAGGATACAGAACATAAAATCAAATGATACTGCCACAATTGTTTACACCTCCGGAACAACAGGTCCTCCTAAGGGAGCGATGATCTCACACAGCAATATCGTATGGACGTGTGATGCCCTTACAAAAGCAAACGATTACTTTGATACGGATATGTATATGAGCTACCTGCCTCTATCGCACATAGCAGAGCGTATAGGTATTTACTATTCCTCCATATATACGGACGGCACCATAGGCATACCCGAGAGTCTTGATAAACTTGCGGCTGATATAAAGGTAATACAACCTCATATTATGTTTGCAGTGCCGAGGGTTATGGAAAAGTTTTATGCAGGGATAAAGGCCGCCTTTTCACAGACAAAAGGCTTCAAGAAAAGGATCATAGATCTTGCCGTGAACACCGGGAATCAATGGGTACGATACATGGAGAGCAGTTCGAATGACGCAAAACCGCCGGCAATCTTAAAGCTCAAAAGGAAGATAGCCGACAAGCTTGTTTATTCAAAGCTGAAACACGAGCTTGGTTTTTCCCGCGGAAGATTGCTCATCGCAGGCGGGGCACCGGTACCCGCAGAGATATTAAGATTTTTCCATTCGATAAACATACCTCTTTGCGTTGTATACGGCCAAACAGAAGTAACAGGACCGACGTCCATTCACGAACACGGTCACATAAAATTCGATACTACCGGACCCGCAGTTCCCGGTGTAGAAGTAAGGATAGCTCCTGACAAGGAAATTCTGGTCAAGGGTGGTAATGTGTTTATGGGATACTTCAAGTATCCCGAAGCAACAAATGAGGCATTGAAAGATGGATGGCTTTACTCCGGCGATATAGGAGAGCTGGATAAAGATGGACACCTCAAGGTAACAGACCGTAAAAAAGACCTCATCATAACATCCGAAGGAAAAAACGTATCTCCTTCAAACATAGAGAGTATGTTAAAGGCGAACCCTCTGATAAGCCAGGCAGTCGTTATCGGTGATAAAAGATCGTTCCTTACCGCACTTCTCACGTTGAATCTTGAGAACATACAAAAGTTTGCAAAAGAAAAAGGCATAAAAGACACGACCATGCAGGACCTCTCACGGCATCCGGAGATCAACAAAACAATCTCTGATTTCGTTTCAAGGATAAACAGCGAACTCGTCCAGTATGAAACGATCAAAAAGTTTACCATACTTGACAAGGATTTTACTCAGGACGACGATGAGTTAACACCAACACTCAAGGTAAAAAGGAAGGTTGTTAACGAAAAGTACGCTGGCATCATAGAGGGCATGTACAGCAGAAACGGACAATAATCCCCGTTAGAAAGTCATGCCATCTTATCCTCCAAAGTAAGCCACAAGACTTATAAGCCTTGGGCTTAGCGGCTTCGCCTCTGGCGAAGCTCAAACCCTACGTTTTCTAACGGGTTAGCCCACTTACAGCGGCAGGGTGAGTGCCCTTATGCCGGGCACGAGCTTATGTTCATTATAAAATTCCGCGATGGTAAGGATCGTATGCAGCCTGCCGAGTCCCAACATTTTAGCAAGCCTCCCAGACGTTGGCCTTATTCTTATGAATATGTACGACTTACGATGTTCGCCTATTCTATCGGCAAGTATCTTTACCGCCTCCTCAAGCCTTACCCTCGGTGGTTTGAAAACAAGCGTATCAGGACTAATCGGGACAATTACCTTCTTGCGTAATATTCCCTTGTAAAAGGTAAGTTGTGCACTGTCGGATGATTTTGCTATCTCGAACATCTCGTCAAATGACAACTCTATTAAATGCGTATCTTTAATAGAGAGCAAAATTACGTTTGAACCAGAATCAGATCTCAAACCTCCAAAACATTCGCCACTCAGCAAAGAGATCAAACCGAGCGATTGATTTGACTTAGTCGTGAAATCACACCTTATTTCACCGGATATTATTATATAACCATGATCGTTATTAAGATCTAAATTAATGCTTGCACCTGCTTTAAAAGTATGTTTTTTTGCTTTTCCAATGATATCTTTATGTTTTTCAATACCATTCATCAAGCTATATCCGCTTACATACCAGAACATCAACCTTCCCTTTCTATTCCGAGTAATTTTATCTTCCGTGAAAGGTTCTCTCTTGAAATACCGATCTTCACCGCTGTTTTTGTTATATTCCAGTTGTTTTCTCTGAGCATGCGTATTATATAATCCTTTTCAAAGGCACTTTTTGCAGAATGTAATCTATCATCCGCCTGTTCTACGCTATCTTCTACATATGAACGTATCTCTCTGGGTAGATCCTCTATGTCTATAATGTCCCCCTCGACAAGCACAAAAAGCCTTTCAATAAGATTTTTCAGTTCCCTTACATTACCTTTCCACACATAAAAGCTCAACACTCCCATAGCACCCGGGGTTATCTGTTTTTTTTGCCTGCTTATTTTATTTTTCTCATTAAGGAAATATTCCACCAGAACAGGTATATCCTCCTTCCTTTCTCGAAGAGGCAATATATGCAAAGGAATCACATTTAATCTGTAATAAAGGTCCTCCCGGAATCTACCATCTCGTATCTCGTCTTTGATTATCTTGTTTGTAGCAGCAACGACACGAATATCTATATCTATAGGATCGTTTCCACCTATCCTTGTAAACCGCCCTTCTTCAAGCGTACGCAGTAACTTAGCCTGCATACGCAGACTCATGTCTCCAACCTCATCAAGAAAAAGTGTTCCGCTATCCGCAAGCTCAAGCTTTCCTATCCTTTTTCTGTCAGCCCCTGTAAATGCGCCCTTTTCATGTCCAAATAATTCGCTCTCCATAAGCTCTTCCGGTATGGCTGCACAGTTGACATCTATAAAAGGCATGTTTGCCCTGGAGCTGAGCCTGTGTATGGCGTTCGCAACGAGCTCTTTGCCTGTACCGTTTTCACCTGTTATCATAACCCAGCTATCCGAAGGAGCAACAATGGCTATCTTTTTCTTCAAGTCTTCCATAGCCTTTGATACGCTTATAATCTCATATTTTCTTTCTATAGTAACCTTTAATTGTTTATTCTCCTGCTGCAGGTTGAATACTTTAAGCCCGTTGCTTATGGTGATGAGCAATTTATCCGCTGACAATGGTTTCTCTATAAAATCATAAGCCCCCAATTTGATAGTTTTTACTGCCGTATCTATGGTTCCATGCCCTGATATCATTATCACTATCGTGTCGGGATACTGTTCCTTTATTCTTTTCAGAACTTCGATCCCATCCATCTGAGGCAGCCATATATCAAGCAAAACAATTTGAGGATCGAAGCTCTTCATTAACTCTAATGCCTCAAAACCATCTTTGGCACGCCTTACCTCATAATGTTCGTCTTTCAATATGCCGGCTATGGTTGATCGGATATAGTCTTCATCATCTACAACAAGTACCGTATGGTTACCCATTAAATAGTTTTACCTCCATTACCGTTAGAAATTTTTTCTTCTTCAACAGCAGACAACTCCACTATAAACCTTGAACCCCTTGGTTTGTTGTCTTCCACCCTTATCCTTCCGTTATGTTCGGTTATGATTCTCTGCACGATGGCAAGACCGAGCCCGGATCCTCCTTTCTTCTTCGAATAGTATAGATCAAAAACTTTGGATTTGTCCAAATCATCTATACCCGCACCCGTATCACTCACCTCTATCCTTACAACGCCATTCTTATCATCATAAGCAGATTTTAACGCTATTTCCCCCGCCCCATCAACGGCCCAGACAGCATTCTCGATAAGGTTGATAAGTACTCTTCTGATCTGTGATCTGTCAAAATTTATCAACGGCGCATGCTCATCCCTGTCAAGATGAAATTTGATATCTTTATGCGCCGACGTATAAAGCGAGTACACCTCCGACAAAAGTTCATTTATGGAGTTCGGTCTCGGCTGACTTGCAGGCATACGGGCAAAGCTATAGAATTCATCCACAAGCCTTCTGAGTTCGTCAACCTCCGTTACGATGGTGCGCGTGCATTCGTCAAACACTTCTTTCTCGGAGGTGATTGTATCAAGGTATTTTCTTCGCAATCGTTCCGCAGACAGTCTTATGGGTGTAAGCGGGTTTTTTATCTCATGTGCCATCCTTTTTGCAACCTCCTGCCATGTTGCAATCTTCTGCATCTTTATCAGATCCGTTACATCTTCAAATATAACTATGTATCCGGTCATCTTATCATTATAGCTCTTGAGAGATGTCAGTCTCAGAATAAATATCTTTATCTGTCCTTGAGTATTTATATTAATTTCTCTCGTGCTTGTTGCCGTGTTGTTTTTCCTCATATTCTTAAGCATTTCTTCTGCGGGTAATATAATATCCTTCGCCATGATATCCTGATAATACTTGTTAACCGCCTTACCAGGATCTACATTCATAACCTTTCCTGCGGTTGCATTGATCATAGTGATGTAACCGTTACCGTCTATCGCGATAACCCCCGATGAAATACTGTTGAGTATGGCTTCGATATAAGCTTTTCTCTGTGTCTGCTCAATATATGCGAGAGCGAGGCTTTCTCTGTTTTGTTTCAACTCTTTCGTCATCGTGTTAAATGCATCCACAAGGTCACCAACCTCATCCTTGCTTTTTCTTTCGATATGAACATCATAGTTGTTGGCAACAATGTTCTTGGTGGCAGAAACAAGCATATCGAGCTGGCTCGATATGCCCTTTGCAAGGTAGACACTCATCCAGATCGATGAAAACATCATCAACAATGAAATAAGAACAAGGAACAGTATATAACTTGTTTTAATGTGCGGCTTTAATATTTGCTGTTGGCGGTATTCTGTATATCCCTGCTGTATCTCCGCCATTTTTTCAACAAGACTTTTATTAATGAAATAGTTTCCTACCACAAGTCCCACCGGCATTGTACTGCCGGTTATGTAGATCGGGGAAAACCCTTTGATCATATCGCTGTTGCCGATACTCTCTATGAATGTCTTTATCTTCCCGTTTAATGCATCCATGACCTGCTTCTTGCTTGTCGGACTCAGATTCTTATCCTGTGGATGAACAAAGGTGATGAGTGTTCCATCCGAATCATACAGTTCAATCGAGGTAAGATTATATTCCTCCATTTTAGCCGTGATATACCGGTCAAGCTCCCGCCGTGTACCATTGGGGAACAAGTCCTTCTCAACAATCCCTTTTCCTATTGCAGAAGAAAAAGAAATCGTGTTCTGAGATACGTTCTCGTAATATGTCTTCGCTATATCCAATGACTGCGTCAATGAGCTCTCAACTTGATTGCTGAACCAGCTGTTGATCGTATGGATTATAAACCCCGACGATATTATGAACATAATAATGGTAGGAATTATAGAAAAAAATACGAATGCTAATGCAAGTTTTGTTCTTACCTTTAATCTTCCGAAAGCCTGCTTTTCACCAAATATTATCTTTGCGGTATTCCTTAGAACGAGGAATATAAGCAGGGTTATCAATACGATATTAAGGTTAATAAAAGTAAATACGAGTGCGTTTTTTGCAATAGGCACTTTCAGTATTACATGATACACATTGGATTCCAATGATGTTAAGCCTATCAAGAAGGCAATGACGACTACGATAATGACGAATTCAATACGTCTTTTTCTTTTTTCTTGATCCATGATACTTTAATATAATAGACAGCTATTATTGTAAACAGTCTCCTTACTTACATTTATACCTTTTGAAAAAACGTAGAATTACGATTTTTGATCAATTGCAAGGTTAGCGAGTTTATCCGCCTCTCTGTTCAATTCACGCGGTATATGCTGGATTTTAATCTTATCAAAATTAACGGCAAGACTCATGTATACCCTGAATAACTTTCTTATATTGGGATTTTTTACAGCGTACTTTCCGTTAAGCTGAGATACGAGAAGCAGCGAATCAGAATTAATATTTATTTCTTTAATGTCAAATTCTTTAAGTTTTTCCAGTGCAAGGATAAGGGCATTATACTCGGCTATATTGTTTGTTGCATGACCAAGGTATTTTGTTAAATACACAGGCTCATCCTTAACTCCGTAGATAACCGCACCGCACCCCGACTCACCGGGATTCCCTCTTGATGCACCGTCAATAAATACTGTCACTTCTTTTTTAGCCATATCCCCACGTTTATTTAAAATAAATGTTTCCTTTTCATCGTGAGTGGACAAATACTCTTCTGACTGCACAACATCACACTTATTCCCTCCCCCTTGATGGGGGAGGGTTAGGGTGGGGGTGGCAGCTTTATTGTTCACCCTTCCCTTCATCCCCTCCTGTCAAGGGAGGGGAAAGTTACCCACTCGGTATGAAAAAGAACGATTTAATTATTCACTATTTTTTGTCCTTTATAGAATCCAAGAGTTTCTGTGCGAGGGGCTTATCGGACATTGCCCAGTCCGCTCTGGCACTTGGGGTCTTATAATTTATAACCTTCTCCAATATTTCTCTTGCCTTGCCGTATTCGTCTTCCTTAATGTAAACCTTACCCATTATGGCCATCGAGAGCGTAAAGTTCGGATCACTTTTCAGTGAAGCGTTCAGATAATCCAGTGCCTTGCTGTTGCTGCCGCCCACTATCCATGGCAGTTCATAGTACATCTCTCCGTATGCCTCGAGTATATTGGGATCCGTTTTATCAATCGCATAAGCCTTGCCAAGATACTTTTTAAAATCAGGCAGCATAAAAAGCGAATTCAAAACACCCTTATATTGTCCAACCCTCCCAATATTTGCGGCATACCAGAAATAAGCCATTGCATTATTGGGATCTGCTTTTATAGCCTGGCCTGCAGCGGATTGACCGGCTTCATAATCCTTCAGCGCATCGGTATTTGTAAGCTTCGCCTGATCTCCCATTGTCAGATATGTCCTGGCTTCGTCACAGTAAGCCTGGGATATAATTTTGGGATCCGTTGTACCTGTTATGACCTGTTCGAACATATCCATGGATTTTTGCAGATTTGCAATATCCTTGTCATAATTATTAAATAGATTTTCTGCGTCGGAAAGCGTTACAGCATGTGCATTTACGGTAAGCAGAAGCATGATAGCTATTACCACTATTGCTTTTAGTCTAAGCATATTTCCTCCCTTTTATCCGTCTTAAACGGTCTTTTTATATTTTAGACAAAAATATCCCGGTTATCTTCCAACTATACAGTACCTTAGAAGCCTTGTTTACAACTTTATGCTTCTGTTCAATAATTTTTTTACAGCAAGTGTGAAACCGTACGGTCCTATACCGTCTATCTTTGTGATATGATTCAACGCCACATCGGTGAAACTGCCATCCGGCTTTTCTACCAAAAACGGCATCTCGACCTGTCTGAACATGGGTTCGTCATTCTTACCCTCGCCTATGGCTGCTGCAATTGTTTTAGTATACACCTTTTTGTATAGAGACACAAATTCTTTTACCGCCGTACCTTTATCCGTGTTACCCATAAGATGATAGAACCTCGTACCCGGATATACCTTGAGTCCACTTTGTTCCGAAAATTGTTTTATACTCTCAAGCAGTGATGTGTCCTTGAGAATAAACGGTTCATCATGGCGTCTGATCTTCGCCATAGCGGCAAGCTTCGGTTCAAGGTTAAGATATTGAGCAACTTGGTCTACACTCATGTCTCCAAAACCTATGACTTTATTATGAAAGGCCTTTTTCATCTCGTTGAATACCTGCCGTATCTTGCCATAAGGGGCACCAAGTTTTATAGCTCTATAACCGTCAGCAGGTTCAATCTGTTCAAGCTGTTTAAACTGATGCGATTGTTCTTCCGGTATATAGATTGCGCCGCCGTTCTCAACGATGAATGGTGATTTATTGCCGGTCTTTTCCCTGAAGTAGATCACCTCTGCATAAGATTTGCTCGTACAAAATATCAGCGGTATATTATATCTGTTCAGCAGTTCGATACCTTCTTTGGATGCTTCATAAGAATACGTATAATAATCCAGCAGCGTGCCATCAAGATCCGTAAAAACTATTAACCGATTGTCCATATACATTTCCTCATGAAATCCATGTATCCTGTTTTCTCTCCAAAGGGAGTATTATAAAATAAATCTGTATCCCACCATTATCTCAACGCCGCCGACATCGATATTTGAACCGATATCGCTGAAATAGGCTGTTTGGTTGACCGGTATCGAAATCTCTGCAGTAATTCCCCCGTTTTGCGCTACCATAAAGTCCGCTCCTCCCACGACTTCAAATCCAACGCCGCTACCGCTTGTGTTTGCAGAAGCGCCGTACCCATTATAGGTGAACGTGGGATTATTGTATACCAGCCCGACTCCTACAAACGGTGTTATCATACCCGCAGGTATTGTAACAAGTGCATCCAGTTTGAGCACAACGTTGTTGTAATAGACGGTTTCGGTTGATGAGTAGAGATAACTACCTGCATTATTATACACATCATAGGTTTGACTTGCACTGGAAACACCGATATAGTCCAATTCTCCTGCTAAAGCGAAATAGTCTCCAAAATTGACGCGTCCATCTACACCTACACCTAATCCTGGGCTGAAGTCTTTTAAACCGTTTGAATTGCTGTTGGGGAAAAAACTAAAAAATTTCACTGCTACGGATCCGCCGACCTCTGAATTTCCATTCCCGTATTGTGCCAAAACTGTGGAAGGGAACATAAATCCCATAGCCATGATAAACATGGATATTATAGTGACCTTTTTGAATATTGCCTTTTTTTTGAGCATTTCCTCTCCTTTTAAGACCTGCATTAATGGTACTTTACTTATACTCCATCATATAAATCTGATTCTTGTCAATGAGGGGAATGAGGAACAGCTGTCCCCTATAACCTTCGAGTTAACCAGAAAAATGCATTGGGGAAAGTTAATTGTCTGTAGAGATAAGGGAGGGGGTAACTAACCTCCTACCTCTTCGTATTTATATGACAATTATCAGAATTAGAAATTTCATGCTCAACCCTGATTTATGTCAAAATAAGCAAGTTCCATAATTGAGTATCACCTTATTTCTGCGGCTTGGCGATCATCTTGATTTGTTTATCTCATCTGCCCTGAGATGACCCGATGGCCCAATACCAATGATGGCTATCAACCCTATACAAAACATAAAAGCTTTTTTTATACCATTTACCTCCTTTTTGTCGGACAGTACAGTAATATGCCAAGCTTATAGTAGCATTTTATATTGATTCTATAATGTTGTCATTAAAACTGATAAAGATTGTATTTTTGAATGTATCCTTGGTGTGATTCTTGTTTATAATTACTAAATTACAGTTCTTCCTTTTTTCCCCCTCTAATTTTTGTTTCGATAGAAAGCACTTGTACCGATAGGAAGTCCAGAACGGTGCGCAACCGCCGTGCCGGGTTACCATCAGTCATCAGTTTGGAAACAAGGAAGGCACGCCGGGTCTAAAGGCATTTAAAAAGCTCCTTTAAAATAATCGCTTAATGATGATGTCCTTTTGCTCTTCGTTCTAATAATAGCTGATGATGATAACCTCCCTCTTTAAACATTTTAGCCCCGCATTTGGGACATACATGTTCTTGACACGGTGTACCACGTTCATGAGGTACTCTCTCACCACATTTGGGACAAATGCAATAATCCAAACCCTGACCTTGCCTGCCCAAACCTTGACCCTGCCCACCTACACCCCGTCCATGCCCGCCTGAATCTTGACCGGGACCTTCGCACATATACATACCTCCTTTGCTCTTCAGTAGTTATAAGCATATGCTTATAACTTGTCAAGCGAGCGAGCATAAGATCGCACGATTCCGCTTTTCGCGGGATGCCCTGAGTGAATAATCAAATTTTCCTATTGCATTTTCCGGGTTCAACATATCATTATGCCTTGATAATAGCATTTTATTGGAATTTACTGTATAAGGGTAATAGATTATAAACCAATGAAAGAAACACCAGAACGCGGAGGAAATATGAACTTTATAGAAAATAAACCATTGACCTATAAAGACGAAAATGGAAACACGCTGCTGCATCTGGCAGTACTCGAAAGCTACGATGTTTTTAAAAAAGTATTATCCAAAACAGAGTGTTTCGAAGCAAAATGCGTAAATACTCAAAACCAAGAAGGTGATACCCCTTTACACGTGGCTATTAAAAACAACGCATTAGACAAAATCAAGGATTTAGTAGAAGCCGGGGCAAAAACCAATATCATGAATAAAGCCGGATTAGACGCCATGGCACTGGCTAAAAAAGAAGGCGAACCCGATATTGTCAAGTATCTTGAAAGCGTCATGATTGCCATCTATGATTGAACCTGAGCTCCCCGCAATTCCTGCACCGGACATTGACATACACACGGCATGGTTTCCGTATAAATTGTACACCGATCTGTTGCGTACACTTGATAAGATCGCAGGTAAGTGCACGCAACAGATCAGAGAAAGCTTGCTGCACAACATGACCTTACAACGATATACAGGATCTTCCTAACCTTTTCCGGACCAAAAATGTGGCAGACAAGGTCCATGAGTGTATGGAGCAACTATTTTGATACCGGTCGGGCTTTTATCAGTATACCTTCAAAAAACGGGGCTGTTTTTACCATAACGAATTTTCCGGATATCGGTATGGCGCACGTCAAAAGTGTGCAAGGATGGAACGAGCAATTTCTCATCATCTGCAAATACGTGAATGTAAAATCAGAGGTCAGAAAATGCCAGTACTATGGAGACCCTCTGACAGAATTGGTCTTTACATTCGAAACAAAATAGCTATAGATATCCGATGGATCGCACGACCCTTCCCTTCGGGTGGGTGCCCCGAACGAACAAACGAACTTCCTCATTGCAATTTTTCGGGTTAACCATAGTATCAATGCGAATCTTCCTTATGTTATGGTCGTAGCAACGCCTTGATTGCACGGCGTTCGTGCATGGCACGGTAACCTTCCGCCACCTTGTGATTATTGCAGTGTTTTATCGTTTTGGTCCGGCATCAGTATTCGCTCACAGTCCCGTCCTCCGCTCCAGCTCCTCAGGATACCGCGCACCCTGCACTACGATCTTCGAGGCGGCGTCCTCGATCTCACGCATGTCGTTGGAGGTAAGTTCGATTGCAGCCGCTCCGATGTTCTCCTCCAGGCGCGGTAGCTTTGTGGTTCCCGGAATGGGAACAATCCATGGCTTGCGGGCAAGCAGCCAGGCGAGTGCGATTTGTGCAGGGGTCGCCTT
>CAZJPN010000003.1:0-3548 GCA_964547905.1 uncultured Pseudomonadota bacterium
CGTATTAAACAAGGACATGAGACCAACGTGAGACCAAAGAAGAATCCACACAGTTTACAGCCTGAGGCTTACGTCCTCTGGCGGAACAGCGTGGTTCTTCAAAGGTGTGCTCTATGGATGCACTTTCATGGTTGTTCTGGACAAATTCCCTATTCTTTTCGTATAGCTATTAAATGACAGACATAAGAATAGATAAAATCATCCGGTCAAAAAGGAGGACGTTATCCCTTGAGGTTACGCATGATGCAAGGCTTGTTGTGCGGGCCCCTGAAACAACCTCCTTGGATTATATTGAAAAATTTGTATTCAAGAAACAGCTATGGATAACGGATAAGCAAAGATTGGTTGCAGAAAAATATAACAAAGTCCGGCCAAAGGAGTTTGTTGAAGGGAAAGAGTTTTTATATCTTGGAAACACCTACCGCCTTTGCATTGTAGATGATTGTGAGCCGCCTTTATCCTTTGTATTATCTGATCTGGAATTTCATCTATCAAGGGCACATCTACCTCAAGCGAAGGGGTTATTCATTGCATGGTATAAGGAACAGGCATATCGGAAGATTAAACAGCGGGTAGACTGGTATTCCGAATGGTTCGGTCTCAACTATAACAAATTCGGTATAACCCATGCCCAGAGGCGCTGGGGTTCCTGTAGCGCCAATAATAACCTGCATTTTTCATGGCGCCTGATCTTGGCCCCTCTGGATGTTATAGACTATGTTGTCATTCACGAATTATCCCATATCGAAGAAAAAAACCATTCAAAAAGATTCTGGAATAAAGTAAAGGCAATGTATCCAGACTTTAAAAAAAGCCTAACCTGGCTAAAACAAAACGAACATTTGTTGGTGATTTGAAGTTCCTGCGTCATCCCCCTTACATAAGGGGGATAGAGGGAGTTACTTTTTCAAGCGGGGCACAAGAAGGGTAAGTCCCCGTTATTTTCATAGAAAAATCCATCGTAAAGTAGTATACGACTTCTATGGACGCTCAGCTTCCACAAGAAGTATCAGAACAGAAAGAACGGTTTAAAAAGAACCAACAATCCCTTATCCAATGTTAACAGGCAGCCCCCTCTCTTGTCGCCGCAATCTTGTGGTGATAACTTTTCTTTTGTTCAGGTTACTTCAAAGGTAAAAACTCTACCTTGTTGGATAGATCTTCGGGTTCGCCAGCTTTTGCAATAAACACTAAATCCCTGATACATATACCAATTGAGATTTTTAAAGGTGATGTATAGATTATTCCTGCAAAAGGGATTGATAGTCTTTTTCTTTTTTCCGCCTCAATCAGTAGATCGTCATCAAAGGTAAAAAATACACGATGTAATGCAGTGGCGTGATCCAATAGTTTAGAATCTGAAAGTGTATCGGTATTAGCTTCCTGTGCTGTTATAACATCGACTCCACGTAATTTTAAACCATTTGTTATTGCCTTTGGTATATGGGCATCCATGTAGAACTTTATAGGCACTATAATAATCCATTGGCTTTTAATCTTTTTTTTAAGGGAGACTTTCCCGAGTGTTTATATTGTTCGCTCACTTGCAAACGATGCTCAATTTCTTTATTCAATTCATTTTCATGGTCGTAATAAAAGGCAAGTACCGAATAGATTTGTCCCAGTGTCAAATAAGGATGCTGAAGAGATAGTTCTTCCGGGCTCCATCCATATGCGATCTTTTCCGCTACAAGCTCAACGACTTTCATTGTAGTACCTACAATAAAAGGTGTACCTTTTTTATCAAATGCAACGTGTTCATTTTTAGTTTTAACTGCAAGCATAAGTATTTCCCTTTTTTAAGGAATATATCATGTTATAAAAAAAAGTAAACCCCATTAAGAATGACAGGGACATTTGTCCACCTATTTACACGAATTAGCGCATATTGAAGAAAAGAACCATTCAAAAAGATTCTGGAATAAAGTTAAAACAATGTTCCCGGACTATGAAAAAAGCCTAACCTGGCTCAAGGGAAACGAGCATTTGTTGGTGATTTAAAAAACAGAGTAAGTTTAAATCCGATTGTTAATGAATTTGTTATATAATCTGCTGCGTCTATATATTGCCGATGCCCGCAATTTATTGACTTTTATCGTACTGACGTTCCCCCATTTTACAGAGCACCTTGAATTAGAGTTGCCTGATATAAAAGAGTTTATCGAGAAAGCTAAAAAGTGACTTTTATACTAACAGGGACATCTACCATTAAAAATGGGCGATGTCTCCCTATTCAACTTTCGATAACCCGCCCCTTTAAGTATTGACAACTATTAATTTCTAATCGATATATTTCAATAGGATCAGGTTATCCCTATAGTGACAGGGAAAGGAATTGAAGGAAATTATATGGCACAGATAATAGACGGGAAAAACGTAGCGCTTCAGGTAAAGCTCGAGGTGAAGGAGCAGGTCGCAAGGCTGAAGAGCCAGTATAGCGTCATACCGGGCCTTGCCGTGATCCTTGTGGGTGATGATCCTGCATCAGCCGTGTATGTACGGAACAAACAGAAGGCGTGCGACGATGTCGGTATCCATTCAAGGACATTCAGCTTTGCATCCGATGTGGAACAAAAAGAGCTTGAGATACTGATAAGCGAGCTGAACAAAAACCCGCAGTATAACGGCATACTTGTCCAGATGCCCCTGCCAAAGCCGCTGAATTCAAGGGCACTTTTAAATATGATAGACCCGGATAAGGACGTGGACGGTCTTTTGCCCTCGAACATTGGAAAGCTCGCAATCGGTGAAGAGGCACTGTATCCATGTACCCCGCTCGGCATCATGGTACTCTTGCAGAGGTATTCCATACCGGTATCGGGCGTTCATGCGGTCATTGTAGGCAGGAGCAATCTTGTCGGTAAACCCCTTGCCTTGATGATGCTTGCTGCAAATGCAACGGTAACCGTATGCCACACAAAAACAAAGGACCTTTCCGAAATAATAAAACAGGCGGATATCCTGGTTGCAGCCGCAGGCAGAAGGGGCGTTATAAAGGGGGAGTGGATCAAGGAGGGTGCGGTGGTTATAGATGTGGGTACCAACAGGAACGAGAGCGGAAAACTTACCGGCGATGTTGAATTTGAACAGGCTGAAAAACGGGCATCGTTCATAACACCGGTGCCTGGCGGGGTTGGCCCAATGACCATAGCCATGCTCATGAAAAACACCCTCGCAGCAACCGAGAGGCAGATCAGGTAATGATTGTAACGGACAAGAAGCCGGGACACGAAGTCCTCACGGCTTTATCGGATTATAAAAAGGTATTTGTTATAGGCTGCGGCTCGTGTGCTACGGCAAGCAGGACAGGCGGCGAAGAGGAATGTAAAGACTGGATTGAAGAACTCCGGAAAAACGGCAAAGAGTCCTCCGGGTACTTCATACCGGATGAGGCATGTCATGTATTGCTTTTAAAAAGCATGATGCGGCAGTCGGAGGCAGCAGCATCATCGGATGTATTCCTTGTGCTTGCATGCGGTGCTGGTGTACAGGCTGTATCCGCAGCAATGGATAAGCCTGTTGTCGCAGGCTTGAACAGCATGTTTCTC
>CAZJPN010000004.1:0-4377 GCA_964547905.1 uncultured Pseudomonadota bacterium
GTGCTGCTTGTTGCCTATGAAGTACTGCTGCGCTGCGCCGAGGCTCTCCGGAGGAAGCACCCGTAGGTCGCACGTTACCCCTATGTTGAGCGACACCGTGCTCCTTGTTGGCCCCTTGCTCACTATTCCAGTGACGTCATTCATGGATGTAAAGACATCCATCGCTTTCTCGGGCGTCTTGGATATCGCGAGTATATCGAGATCGCCGACGGTCTCCTTCATCCTTCTCGTCGATCCCGCTATGACAACCTTGGTGACGGTGCCGCTGTCCATCAGGTCGTGGACTATTGACTCGGCAGCGGGCAGCGCCACCCCGAGGAGTATCCTGCCCCTGCTCGACTCTTGGAGCTGCATGCTCTTCGAGAACATCTCCTCGCTTCTGGAGCCGAAGCCCTCTATTGTTGATACCTTGTGTGACTCCACGGCCTTCTTCAGATCGGAGAGGTCCCTTATGCCCAGCTTCTTGTACAGCGTGATGGCCTTCTTCGCGCCCATGCCTTCGAGCAAGAGCAGTCCTTTGAAGTCTATCGGGTACTTTCTCTTCAGCTCGTCGTACTTCTTCATGCGCCCTGTCTTTATGTACTCCTCTATCTTCCCCGCTATGCCAGGCCCTATCCCGGGAAACTCCATTATCGCTTTTATGCCGCCGCGCTTGTAGACGCTCTCTACCGGCTCCTGTATTGAGAGTAGGGTGAGCGCGGCGTTCTTGTATGCCCTCACTTCAAAACGCGTCGTGGGCGTCTCGTCAATGCTGAGCATGTCCGCTATCTCCTCCAGCATGTCGGCGATGACGCGATTTTCCATATTCAGATAGTGAAGCAAAGGATATTATGCCAAATGCGGAGGTGCGTGGGTGCGTGCGCTGGCTTTGTCCTTAAAGTCTGACTTGTCCATAAAGTATTAAATCTATCCATAAAGTCATTTTCCCCTTTTTCTCCTCAAAACTACTTTTCTAATTATTTTCTTTCTTATTACCCTTTTACCCTTTTTAATCAAGAAATAAACACCATTACCTTGTCTCCCATCAAATGCTTTTATTCTATGTATTATTCCCCCAGACGCCTTACATTTTCCTTTTAAGAAAGCAAATGAATGGTCATTTATCTTATAAGTAGCATACATGCCAAAGTCATATTGCGGCATACCAAAATGCCAATTAGCTCGTCTTTGCCTAATGCATATGGCAGAAACGTTTTTACCACAAGCTCGACATTTTAAATGAATGGCATTCATGCCATTTCTGAGATTGTCCTCAATTGGATTCATATCAATCCCCTGATTCATTCCAATTCTGTATCTGTATCTCTTCCTCTAACTTCTTCTGCACGAACTTAGAAAGATTGATGCTTCGTGCGTCTATGAATCGCTGGTGTCTCGGCAGTATCGTTATGGACTTGGCGATTGCCCTCTCGTCAACCTTCTGTGGATTTTTTGCTTTTACCATATTATATTTATAATACATATAAGTATATATACCTTTACTTTTAATATATATTATACATATTATGTAGATGATAGATATGGACAGAAGACAACTAAGAGGACTTCAGATTGCAAGGACAGGCAAGGTGCAAAAGGACTTCGACGGCTGGATAGTGCCGTCGCAGAGCGACGAGGGCAAAACGTATTTCGTGGACGAGAACTTCGTGTGCAACTGCCCAGATTGCCAAAAGCGCAAGCTGACGTGCAAACATGCGTATGCTGCAAGGTACTCTATAAAGGTCGAAGTGACAACGCCGAAGGGCGCGATAGTGAAAGAGAAGCGGCTGACATATCCACAAGCTTGGTCAATATACAACAAGTGTCAAGAGAATGAAAAACAGAGTTTCATGGAACTGCTGAAAGAACTGTGCCTAGAAATAGAAGAGCCAACACAAACGATGGGAAGACCGAGAGAGTCGGTAAGAGACCTTATCTTCGCTTCTGCATTGAAGGTCTACTCGCAGTTCTCTTTGAGACGCTTCAAGACCGACTTGAAGACAGCATGGCAGGATAAGCTAGTTGAGCAGATGCCTTCAAGGTCGCTGATAAGCGAGTTCATGAACAAGGAAGAACTGACACCGATGTTGACAAGGCTGATACAGGTCTCGGCGTTGCCGTTGAAGGACTTAGAGACGCAGTTTGCCATAGACAGCAGCGGTTTCAGAACCACAAAGTTCAGCGAATATTGCAAGATAAAGCATAACATGTTGCAGCACCATGAATGGTTGAAGTGCCACATAATGACGGGCGTAAAGACGAATATCATAACTGCCGTAAAGATAGGTTTGGAGGATTACAGCGCAGACAGCCCTAATTTCATACCGCTCCTGAATACTACGGCAGAGAACGGCTTTGATGTAAAGGAGGTGAGTGCCGACAGGGCATATTCATCGATAGCAAACTACGACGCAGTCGACAAGCTGGGTGGCAAAGCATACATCGCCTTCAAGAACAATGCGAAGGAAAGCACGAAAGTAAGCACACAATCAGCATGGAATAAGATGTACCATTATTTCCAGCTAAACAGCGACAAGTTCATGGAACGCTACCACAAAAGGAGCAATGTTGAGACAACATTCTTCATGATAAAGTCGAAGTTCAATGACATGCTGAAAAGCAAGGCGATAGGTGCGCAGGTAAATGAACTGCTATTGAAGGTTCTGTGTCATAATATTGTGGTCGTGAATAATGAATTTGTTGAACTATAATCTTTTCTTAGTGATTTTTGTAAATTCCGCCCTATATAGACCAAATCTCATTACTGTCCCTATTGCTTGTATAACAGCAAAAATGGCATAAGCGGTTATGAATGTGGCTACCGCAATTAATGTCAAAACAGCATAGTTGTTCCCCATGTTCACTCGAACAAAGATATAACTTATTACATTAATTGCCACGCTCAATCCAGCTAATATTGAGGTGTACCAGAAAACGAAAAGGATATTTTGATAAACTTTATCACTTTCTGATAAGATAAGGGAGATAAAATCATTATCTGATATGGATACAATTATAGCTAACGAAGCCACGATAATTGCTATCATTCCTGATGCAGTAGTAGCGTATACCGCAAATAAATCAGGTATTAATTGGCTTGCTAATTGATAATACCAAACAATAGAGATGAAGATTATCGTTAAAACCAGTGCCACGATGAAATCTGATGATGTAAATATGCGTTTGATTCCGTAAGTTCTTAGCATACTTAAAAGTTTGGTATCGTTATAGTTCATTTCTTTTCACCTTTATACTTTTTGAATCTTTTAAGTACCTCAAAGATTACGTCGATTGAAAATTTTGGTAAAGAAATTTTTTCTCTTAAAATATTATCTTTAGAGCTTATGGTTTTTCGGTTGTGATCTTCTTCAACAACTGCTTTATAATCTCCATAACCTGCCCCACTTAGTGCTAATCCCTGTCTTGCTAAACCAGCACTCTCAAGATTTAACCCTTCGTTTTCATTTTGTATCGATATATCTGCCGTTTTTGCCTTAGCTTTCTGAAGCAGAGAATCAATTATTTTGAAATCTTTCCCTGTATCTGGATTTGAAGGTTTCAGATTGAATGTTATTTTTATTATCTTTTTCTTTTCTAAGTCCTCCAATTTAGTTTTTTCTTGTAATAAATCTATAGTTAATGTTGTTTTTTGTTTATAGAAGTCATTGTATACTCTTTCAAACATTTTGATGAATTTTTTGTGGCTTATGTTTAACTTTTCTTCAAAGATTATAATCTGGGTTTTCGGATTTATTATAAAGAGTGCTGAGGATTGCTTTATGAGTTGTTCGATATATTCTTTTTTGAATATCTTTGTCTCTGGAATATAAACTTCTTCTATACCCCTGTCTTTTACTCTTCCAAATATGCCATAATGCATCTTCTCTTCTTCAAATAATACCTCTCCCATATTTCCAAATACCCAAATACTTTTCCATTTGTTTGTTTCCCTGTAAAGTACACTATCTTTTAATAGTTTACTAATGCTCTTTTCAAAGGAGGGTAGCTTTGTACTCAATTTAGTTTGTGTCGTAAGATGCATTCTTCCCATTAAAAAATCATGTTCAAATTCCTCTCTCATAGCAAACGATTCAGAAGCAATCTTCTTAAATACTCGTTTTTGGGTATTGTCCACAAATCTCCTCTTCTGTCCAGAAAGTCGGCTCATTTTATCACTTTGCGGACAAAGCTGCGTGCGCTGCAATAAGCATTAAATATCTGACTGCCAAAGACCACTTGATTGGATGTCTGGCAGCAAAACGAACGGTAAGGAGACAGTGGACCAGCTATACCCGAGCGAGCCGAACTTCGAGGCTGGCATTTACAGCGGGGGGTTCGAGAAGGCGTTCGACAAGCTCTCGCTCTCGTACATAGCGGAGGACCTGATGATTATGAGGC
>CAZJPN010000005.1:0-23387 GCA_964547905.1 uncultured Pseudomonadota bacterium
GTTTATTGCAAAGCTGTAATTGTTCGCAACAAACGGAAATACCCATCCTGAGCTGACATACGCGTCCCACCAGCCGTTGCTCGGTAGTGTTTCTTCGGGAGTATTGCCGAGCGTATGACAGGTTGAACACCGCAGTCTGTAGTTGGCATCATCCTGATAATCGCCGTTTATCATCTTGGTAAACATAGTTGCATGTTTTGTTCCGAGCCACGGGCCAACAGTAACATCCGTAACAGGCATAGCAACGTTGCCGTTATGGCATTGTGCACACTCCTGCCATCCTACATAGGTGCCGGCATTCACGGTGAGTTCCTGACCCGATACATTTTCAAGGAATACATACTGTCCTGCGATATCAGGCGTAAAGCTCGGTGTTTGAGATGCCGGATTGGTAAGGGCTGTTACATCAGAGCCACCCGGCGCGGAAACAACCTGCCAGTTCCAGGTTGATTGTGTTCCCCCGTTTGTACCGCCGTTAAGATACTGGGTAATACCAATGGGGACATTTGTTAAGCCGCTTGTTGCAGAAGCAGGCGACACATAGACCGTTGTTGTGGAGGTATTGGTCCCGTCGGTGACCGTAAGCTGGAATCCGTATAAATTGATCTCATTCCCTGTACCTCCACCCATCCATGGTGATATTCCGAGTATACCGACCCGGTCTGGTATCTGAACAGGTACATCAAGGGATGATAAAAACTGCTGCAGTGTCGGCAATTGGAGCTGAAGGGTCGCATTATTTGTTCCATTAAGAATCGTAATCCGCGGAAGTGCCATCTGCATTGACGCGGAATTGGCCACCTGCGTCCATGTATAAGTCAGCGGCTTCCCCGATGCGCTCGTACTTGCGCTTGCATCTATAGTTACGACAGCGCCGTACCCTACGTCCCACTGATCCTTGCCCGCATTGGCAACTATCGGTACAGACGGCGGTGCAGACAGCTGGAATGGTATGTTCAAGGTCTTACCGGCAACTATCGAAACGTAACCCGTTGTCTGGGATATGTAGCCGCTCAAAGATGCGGTTATTTGATAGATACCTATCGGTATATTCTGAATGGTAAAATTGCCGTTTGCATCTGTCGTAGTGGAAAACAAAGCAGGCGAAACTGTAATCACAGATCCCGGTAGCGGCTTGTTTGTTGTTGTATCTACGACATTGCCCGTGATAGTGCCTGAGCTGAGTCCTGCAGGGCCTGTTGAACCTTTGCAACCAGCCATTACAAGACTTACGAACAGTCCTACAATAAAAAGATATATGTATTGTTTAGAAACTATTCTCATGGCTTTTTCTCCCGATTCCATATTTTTAAAAATAATATCTTAAATAAAAAACTTTTGCAATAAGATCTTTATACCAAAATGTATCAAAACATATATTCCCTTTTGTTTTGCTTTCAACATAGATTTCGAGTATAAATTGCTCGATGAAGAAACTATACGATACATTCATTTTATTTATTGCCACAGGCATGTTTGTCGGATACATACCATTTGCCCCGGGCACGTTCGGCAGTATAATAGGTATCGCGATCTATTATGCTGCCTCACTGTATCTTGATATATATCAGTCCCTGATTCTACTTATCGTGTTGTTTTTGATCGGTACGTTTGCAGCAGGTAAGGCAGAAAAGATGCTGCATGAACAAGACAGCGGTAAAATAGTAATAGATGAGATCGTCGGCATGTATATAACGATGTTTTTTATTCCATTAAATTTTGCAAACGTTTTAATAGGTTTTATATGCTTCAGGACTCTTGATATAATCAAGCCCTATCCAATATCATATATCGATAAACATGTTCACGGAGGTATAGGAATTATGCTCGATGACGTGGCCGCAGGAATACCTGCCAATATTTTTGTTCGCGTATTAATCTTTTTATTTGAGATAATCATAGGCAAACCATTATGATAAGGGCGTTTATTGCAATACCCATTGAAGATGCTGCCGGTTCTGCTATAATAAAGATTATTGAAGCGCTAAAATCCTTTTCAGGTGGTGCTGGAGCAGATGTAAAGTGGGTCGAAAATAACAACATCCATCTCACGCTCAAGTTTCTCGGGACTATAGATGAGCAACAGGCAGAGCGGGTAAAAGAGGCAATGAATTCACTCCATGATATGGAACCATTCAGGATGGACTTGAATGAGATAGGTGCATTCCCATCCATTGCAAGACCAAGGGTTTTATGGATAGGTATAAAACAACAAGAACAGGTGAAGGCATTATTTGACAAAATGGAAGCATACATAAATGACATCCATGGTGAAGACAGGCCGTTTGCCGCACACATAACCATTGGACGGGTTAAGGGTAGGTTTAATAGTCAAGGGCTTGAAAAAATTAAAAAGTTATGGAATGATAAAATTATAAGCAGTTCTTTTGTTGACAGAATAGTGCTTTTTCAAAGTATATTAAGTCCCAAAGGGGCTGTTTACCGCTCTTTATATACTGTAGGCCTGAAAAAGGAGGTATTATGACAGTTATTGATGTTCAGAGTAAAAAGAAAGCTCTTGATATGGCCCTTGCAAACATTGAAAAACAGTTCGGCAAAGGCAGTATTATGAAGCTTGGCACAACAGGGGCAATCGTCGATACGCCTGTTATACCGACAGGTTCGCTGGGCCTTGATATAGCACTGGGTGTCGGCGGAATTCCAAAAGGCAGGGTTGTTGAAATATTTGGTCCTGAATCATCCGGTAAAACAACCCTTACACTGCACGTCATTGCCGAGGCCCAAAAGGCCGGCGGTGTTGCAGCCTTCATTGATGCAGAACATGCCCTTGATATAAATTATGCAAGGAAGCTTGGCGTTAACATCGATGAACTGCTTGTCTCTCAGCCTGATTCCGGAGAACAGGCGCTTGAGATAACGGATACGCTTGTACGAAGCGGAGCCATTGACATTATTGTAATAGATTCGGTTGCAGCCCTTGTGCCCAAATCAGAGCTTGAGGGAGACATGGGTGATGCGCAGATGGGTGCTCAGGCACGGCTTATGTCTCAAGCACTGCGTAAGCTTACCGCAAACATAAGCAAGACATCAACAACCGTTATTTTTACAAACCAAATAAGGATGAAAATCGGTGTATTTTTCGGAAATCCTGAAACAACGACAGGTGGTAATGCTCTAAAGTTTTACGCATCCGTAAGGATAGATATACGGCGTGTTAATAATATAAAAGAAGGAGATTCGATAGTCGGGACAAGGACGAAGGTGAAGATAGTAAAGAACAAGGTAGCACCTCCATTCAGGGAGAGCGAGTTTGATATATACTACGGGGAAGGTGTTTCAAAAATCGGCGAGATCATTGACATTGGGACAGAGATAAAGGCAATAGATAAGAGCGGGGCATGGTATACATTCAACAACGAGCGTATAGGCCAGGGCAGAGACAACACAAGATTGTTTTTGAAAGAACACCCAGAGATATGCGAAAAAATAGAGGAAAAAATAAAACAGCATTTTGGTCTTATAAAAAATGAAAAAGTACAAAAAAGGGAACAGGAGAAGGCTTAGATGGAATTAAATGACATCCTTAAGGTTGCAACCAAGGCAAACGCATCCGATATACATTTAAAGGCAGGACTGCCTCCTATATTCAGGATAAACGGTTCACTTGTACCGTACAAAGAAGCCCCAAGGCTTACACCCGAGGACCTCGGGAGGATGACATTTGGAATAATGACACCTATCCAGAGAGAAAAGTTTAAAACCACCTATGAACTGGATATGGCTTACGGGGTACCGGGACTCGGAAGGTTCAGGGTAAACATATTTCAGCAGAGAGGTACGATAGGCGGAGTATTCAGGGTTATTCCTTTCGGAGTGCCGTCCTTCGATCAATTGAACCTACCCAAGGTTATAGAGAAAATAGCAGCAGAGCAGAGAGGTCTTGTGCTCGTTACAGGAACAACGGGTAGCGGAAAATCAACGACGCTTGCCTCTATGATCGATCACATCAATGCGAACAGAACATGTCATATTATGACGATAGAGGACCCCATCGAGTACCTGCTAAGGGATAAAAAGAGTATCGTAAATCAGAGAGAACTCGGTGTAGATACACAGGGTTTTGCAACGGCGCTCAGGAGTGCATTGCGAGAAGACCCCGACGTTATACTTGTTGGAGAGATGAGGGATTTTGAAACTATCGAAACAGCAATAACCGCTGCTGAAACAGGCCACCTTGTTTTCAGTACCCTGCACACGCTTGATGCAAAAGAATCCATAAACAGAGTAGTATCTATTTTCCCCCCTTATCAGCAGAAGGCTATACGGCTGCAGCTTTCATCCATTTTAAGGGCGGTTATCTCACAGAGGCTTGTACCAAAGGCTGATAATAAAGGTAGGGTGCCTGCAATAGAGGTTATGATAGCAACCGCGAGAATAAAGGAACTTATCGCTGACGAGGAGAGAATCCCAGAGATCCATGATACCATAGCAAAGGGATTTACAACCTACGGCATGCAGACATTCGATCAGTCTCTGCTTCAGTTGTTCAGACAAAATCTTATAACGTATGAAGAGGCATTGAGGCAGTCAACCAATCCTGATGATTTTGCTCTGAGGGTCAAAGGTATAACCTCAACCTCGGATATGTCGTGGGACGATTTCGATAAGAAATCCAGCTCCGGCAAAGACGAAGATTTCAAGATAGAGAAGTTTTAATCTGTGAACACAAAAGAAATCAGAGATACCTTTCTTGGATATTTCGTTTCGAACGGACACAGGCTTGTGCCGAGTTCCTCCCTTATTCCACAAAACGATCCGACCCTGCTTTTTACCAATGCAGGTATGGTTCAATTCAAGAAGATATTTACAGGCGAAGAAAAAGCCGATTACACAAGGGCATGTACATCACAGAAGTGTGTAAGGGCAGGAGGGAAACACAATGACCTCGAAAATGTAGGTTACACGACAAGGCATCATACATTTTTTGAAATGCTCGGTAATTTTTCTTTTGGCGATTATTTCAAAAAAGACGCAATCCATTTTGCATGGGAACTTTTAACAGAACAATTCAAACTGCCCGCTGAACGGCTCTGGATAACCGTTTTCAATGATGACGACGATGCCTACAATATATGGCAAAGCGATATAAAGATCCCATCCAGTCATATCGTAAGAATGGGAGAGAAGGACAACTTCTGGTCAATGGGAGACACGGGTCCATGCGGTCCGTGTTCCGAAATCATATTCGACCAGGGAGAAACAGTCCCCTGCGATAATCATGAAGACGGTATAGGTTCCGATTGCGACCGGTATCTTGAGATATGGAATCTTGTTTTTATGCAGTACAACAAACAGCAGGACTCGACCCTCGTCCCCCTTCCAAAACCGAGTATCGATACCGGCATGGGGCTCGAAAGGATAAGCGCAGTACTTTCCGGCGTAACGAGCAACTATGACATAGACATATTCAAGACCATTATAGCCGCACTGTCGGATATACTGCATATCAAGTATGATACCAACAAGCTTACAGGAACCGCATTGCGGGTAATAGCGGACCACATCAGGGCAGCGGTTTTTCTAATTAACGACGGGGTATTTCCTTCAAACGAACAACGTGGATATGTTCTGAGAAGAATTTTAAGGCGTGCATTGAGATATGCATTTATGATAGGCATGCGGAAGCCAATACTATATACTTCGGTAGACTCTATCATAAAACTTTACAATGACACGTATACAGAGCTTGGTGCTAACGAGGACATAATCAGCTCTACCATTGAAGAAGAGGAAACAAAGTTTTTAATGACGCTTGAACGGGGTTTATCTTTTATTGACGAACATCTGCATACACTGAAATCATCCGGTTCAAAAGTAATAGACGGAGAGTTCGCCTTTAAGCTCTATGACACGTATGGCTTTCCCATTGACATACTGTCCGACGTTGCAAAGGAAAATGGAGCGAGTGTTGATTACCCAATGTTTAACGAACTCATGGAAGAGCAGAAAAGAAAGGCAAGGGAGGCAAGTAAGTTTGGCAAGGCAATAGATATAAAAGATATATCGCTTTACAATCAGATATTACAGACCACAAGTCCGACAGAATTTGTCGGGTACAGAAGATTGTCATCAAAAACACCTTTACAGTTCATTATCAAAAACGATCGGCTTGTTAATGAGCTTAAAGAAGGGGAAGAAGGAATCCTCATATTCAAGGAGACGCCGTTCTATGCAGAGTCCGGCGGTCAGGTAGGCGACAACGGGATGATATCGACGGGCTACAATAAGTTTTCGGTATTGGATACCGTTAAACCGGTGGAAGGACTCATAGCCCATAAAGGAAAGTTAGAGCATGGACATTTTACGAAGGGACAAAATCTGGAACTCGCTGTGAACAGAGAGAGCCGTCAGGCAACAGCCTTGCATCATACAGCCACACACCTTCTCCAGGCAGCATTAAGAAAATTGGTTGGTTCACACATTGCACAGGCAGGATCGTACGTGGGTCCATCAAGGCTCAGGTTCGACTTCACACACAATTGTGCGCTTAGTCCCGAAGAAATTCTAAGGGTTGAAGCAACGGTAAACCAGTGGATAAGAGAGAACCACGAAGTCAATATAACCTTTTCTTCACTGGATGATGCTGTAAAAGAAGGCGCCATGGCATTGTTTGATGAAAAATATAAAGATGTGGTCAGGGTTATTACGATTGATAAGATCAGCAAGGAATTATGCGGCGGCACACATATAAAACGCACCGGGGATATAGGCCTGTTCGTTATAACAAAAGAGTCGTCGGTATCAGCAGGGATAAGGAGAATAGAGGCATTAACAGGCGATGTTGCGTATAGATTCGTAAGAGAAAAGATGTCCTTATTAAAAGAGATCTCTTCAGCCATTGGAACTTCTGAGAACGATATTATGACCAGCCTGAATAAGCAGAGACAAAAAATAAAAGAACTCGAGAAAACCGGGGCTAACAAAACAAAGCCCCTGTCCGAACTTTCAAACGAAATAATTGCAAACGCTGTACCCATCAATGGTATTAAAATCGTCAGTACCGTTCTTGATCGGGGTACGCTCGATGATGTCAGGACATTATCCGATACAATAAAGCAGAAACTGCAATCGGGTATAGGTGCAATAGGGATCAATATCAACAACAAGGCAAACATAATCGTTTTTGTTACGGGTAACCTTACGGAAAGGTACGACGCGGGTAAAATAGCAAAACAGATGGCTGCGATTGTAAACGGCAGCGGTGGCGGGAGGAAGGATTTTGCACAGGCGGGGGGCCCGTCCGTAGATAAATTGGGAGATGCCGTAAAAGAGATTGTGAGGATAGTAGAAGAAAAAGCGTAGGTATTTTTTAGAAATAATTTAATTTTGAATGGAGGAAAAAAATGGCAAAGGTTTGCGCAATATGCGGTAAAGGATCCCTTTACGGGAACAAGGTCAGTCATGCCAACAACAGAACCAAAAGGAGGTGGGAACCCAATCTTCAAAGGATAAAGATCTTATTGGATGGCAGTGTTAAAAGTGTTTATGTATGCTCAAGATGTATAAAATCCGGCAAAATTCAAAAAGCCGTATAATGAAAGGATGTGCCTATGAGAGAAAAGGATCGTGAACTTCGAAGGAAACAGAGAAGAAAACTAAAAAGATTTAAACTGAACAAAAAAACAGCGATGCAGAAGAAGGCCGAGCAAAAAGAGACTGAAGCATAATCGCAAATTACAAACGTATGCTATAAATGTAATAAAAAAGGGGGGAGTCGCCATGCGGAAGAAGTATTTATTTTTATCTCTCTCATCAATGTTTTTTATAACCTTGGTAAGCATTATTGGTTGCGGTAAAAGTAGCTCAACACCAACATCTCAGTATTGGGGTGCAAACGGATACACCTTAAGTCCTGCGGGTGTACAGATCGGGAATTCGTCTTTTGATGCACCTGATCGGCAATCTATACAACAGCCGAGTGAGATTGCCATAACCCAGGATGGGAAAACAGCCCTGGTTTTAAGCACAGGATGGGTGCGTTATATAGGAAAAAGCCACATGATAACCACAATAGACACAGCAACAGACAAGATTGTGTCTTCTATCTCCCTTACTACCTCGAATGGATACGAGAGCTTTGACGGCTTGGCTGTAACCAGCAATACCTCCGGCACAGATGTATATGTACCTGGTATAAATTTATCTAAAGGCTACGTACTCGATGTAGGAATGGATGCAAGCCGTAACCTTACTTTTAAACAGGCAATCTCTCTTCTGCCTTACTCAACATCCACCTTCACATCCGATTCGCTCTGGCCCACACCGGCTGGCATTGCAGTATATGGCAATACCTTAATTACTGCTAATAATGTTGCTTATGATAGCACTGGTAAGCAGTATCCCGGAGAAACAGTCTCCATCATAAACCTTTCAACAGGGATACAAACATACACATTAACAACAGGCGGATTTTACCCCTGGGCAGTGGCAATAACTCCGGACGGTAAAGAGGCTTATGTGTGCAACAGACAGTCGAGCACGGGTACTGGAACTGTCACAGTATTTTCTCTTTCAGGCACTCCCAACACAATAACAACCATACCTCTAAATCAGGTGGGGTCAGCTGCAATACTATCTTCATTGGATGGAAGTAGGATGTACGTTGCGAATACGCTCAGCGACACGGTAAGCGTCATTGACACAGAAGCTCAAGAAGTAACTGACACAATATCACTTGCAATGTTGAATGGAGAACCGTCTGTGGGAGGATTACCAAACAACCTCACACTCTCAAGTGATGGAAAGTACCTGTATGTTTCAATGGGTGCTGACAATGCCATTGCTGTTATTGATACTACAACAGATCAGGTTATAGGTAGGATACCAACTGCTTCATATCCATCAGCAGTAGCCGTTGATCCTTTAAACAATCATATATTTGTTGCAAATATGTATGGTGTAGGACATGGGCCATTCTCACCTACAAGTCTAACACAGGCATTTAATTTCTCAAATTATGTCTGGCTTTGCTATGGCTCTGTATCGGACATACCTCAGCCCACATCATCCCAGCTTGCTGCCTATACATCACAGGTACTTGCAAACGACTTTGCTAAACCAACACACCCTGCTGTACCAACAAATATTATGAATGCATGGTCAAACATAACGCATGTTGTTTATATCTTGAGGGAAAACAAGACCTACGATATGGAGTTCGGAGATCTCGGACCACAGGCAAATGGCGAACCTGTGCCATGCCCATTCTTTGCTGCAGGCAGTATTGATGCCTTCAGTGCACTGCCGGCCGGGTATGCATGTAATAATTCTACGTATGCCGGAATCGGATTCACAACACCCAATACCCATGCAATGGCAAGGCAATTTGCCCTTGATACGAATTTTTATCTTGACATTGTAACGTCCATAGAAGGACACCCAATGTCATTTCAAGGCATGATCAGCGATTATCTTCAGAGAATCTGGTCAATCAATACAGACTATGGAGGTTCGTATAGAACGGATGACTCTACTGAACCAATATCATCTTTACCCAGTCCGACGATCTTTGATATACTAAAGAATGCAGGTATATCATTCTCTGATTTCGGACAGCCTTTGCCCTCTCTTTACAACGGTGTCTTTGACAGCAATAATCCGTTAAACTCATCACCTGAGTTTGATCAAACATACGGGAATCTCATCAGCGATGTGGTAAGGGCAGATTACTTTGTTAAGAACATAGTTCAAACCAATAGCCTGCCAAACTTTGTATTCTTGACCTTACCTGATGATGGATTCGAACTTGCTGATACGCCTATGTCTGCATACACAGAAAATGATGCTGCAACAGCCCTAATAGTACAGGCAATCGCAAACAGCCAGTACTGGAAATCAACAGTGATATTCATTGATGAGGACGACCCGCAGCCTGGCTTTGACCACATAGATCAAGAAAGGTCGTTTGTGCTTGTCATAAGCCCTTATGCAAAACACGGTTATATCTCTACTGTCCACTATGGTTTTCCAAGTGTACTGAGAACCATAGAACTCATACTGAGTCAATCTACAGGCAATACCATACAACCCTTGACAGAATTTGATGCTACGGCCCTGCCCATGTACGATATGTTCCAGGCAACCCCTGACATGACTCCATTTACAGCATTACCCGAGACGTGGGACACGGTTGGGCCATGGCAAAGGTAAAAGATTGAATTTTGAATATTGAGTTTTGAATTTAAGTAGGGCGGTTCTCCCGTCCTATTTGATCCTGGTCCCGTTCGCAGCGTCCCTGTCAAGCGTGAGCAGGCCGAGATGCTCTGCATCTCCGGCAGCAAGCAGCATGCCCTGCGATTGAATGCTGAACAACTCCGCGGGCTGAAGGTTTGCAACAACAACGATACGCTTGCCCAGAAGCTCTTCTGGTTTGTATGATTTGCCTATGCCCGCAACAATGGTCCTTTTTTCACCTATATCAACCTCGAGCTTGATAAGCTTTTGCGATCCCTCCACCCTTTGGGCACTAAGTATTGTCCCGACCTTAAGCTCAATGGTTTTGAATTGATCAATTGTAATAAGTGGTATTGCTTGCTGCTCAGGAGACCTTTGTAGGGGCGTGGTTACCCCGCCCCTACTTCTGTAAGGAATGGACGTCCCTACCTCTGCCTTTGCTGCATCGGCTTTAGATTTCTCTAACTTTTTCTCAAATAAAGGTGGAGCTTGCATAATCCTAACACCTGCTATAGTACCACCCCATTTAGATAACTGCTCAAGACTATTTCCCTTTACTTCCTGAGATAGAGCATTCAATATCTTGTTTGCTGTATCCGGCATAAATGGCAACAGATATACCGCTGCGATCCTGGTTGCCTCCATTGTGTTATAAAGTCTTGCATTGAGCCTTTCAGTGTTACCAGATTTAGCATCCTGCCATGGCTTTGTCTGATCAACATACCTGTTTGCCTCTGCAATAAACTCCCATAAAGAAGAAAGTACAGTATGAAATTCCATATTATTCATAGCCTTTGTATAAATATCATATAAGATTGCTGCCTTTTGTTGTAATTCTATATCGTACTGATCCGGTACGCTTGTTGTTACAGGTAATACACCGTTTGCAAACCTCACAACCATGCCTGTTGCACGGGAGAGCAGGTTACCAAGGTCGTTTGCAAGATCGCTGTTGATGCGGGTATACATCGCGTTTTTAGAAAAATTACCGTCAAGACCAAACGGTACTTCTCTCATGAGAAAGTATCTTGTTGCATCGGTGCCGTAATCTTTTACAAGTGATTCGGGTAAAACGACATTACCAATAGATTTGCTCATCTTTACATCTTCAATCGTCCACCATCCATGTGCAAATATATGTTTCGGTAAAGGCAGTACTGCTGACATAAGGAATGCGGGCCAATAAACGGCATGGAACTTTATTATGTCTTTGCCTACAATATGTACATCAGGCGGCCAGAAGCTGCTGAACCTATCTTCATCACTCAAGAACCCGGCAGCAGTCAGATAGTTCAAAAGCGCGTCAAGCCATACGTAGACCACGAGCTTAGGGTTATCCGGCACCTTGATTCCCCATTCGAATCCTGCCCTTGTTATGCTCAGGTCCTTAAGCCCGTCCCTTACGAAGCTTAGGATTTCGTTTCTTCTGGAAACCGGCATAATGAACCCAGGGTTTGACTCGATATGCTCAAGTAATGGCTGCTGATACTTTGACAATTTGAAAAAGTAGCTTTCTTCTTTTATTCTTTCTACTTCCCTGCCGCAGACCGGACACTTTCCGTTAATAAGTTCCTTCTCTGTCCAGTAAGATTCGTCAGGGATGCAGTACCATCCTTCATACAATCCCGGGTAGATGTCGCCTTTTGCCTTCATCCTCGTCCAAATCTCGTTAACCACCCTTGCATGACGCTCTTCGGTGGTTCTTATGAAGTCATCGTTTTTTATATTGAGGAGTTTCCATGCATCCTTGAATTTTGTAACTACCTCATCCGCAAGGGCTTTAGGAGATATGCCCCGCTCCTCTGCTGATCTCTGTATTTTTTTACCGTGCTCGTCGGTACCTGTAACAAAAAGTACCTTTTCGCCGCACAGGCGTTTAAATCTTGCAAGCACATCCGCTGCAACTGTTGTATATGCATGACCTATGTGAGGCACATCGTTCACATAGTATATCGGCGTTGTTATATAAAATCCCTTGTCTTTTTGTTTTAAGATCCGTTCTTCTGCCATTCATGCTCCTTTTAGCCAAACAATCCTTTAAGCTTTACCTCAGTGTTTTTAAACTTTACCTTCTCCCCATTTTCAAGCAAAACTATTACATTCATATTCAACACGTCATGGCCTACCACTTCTCCTGTGCCGAGTGGGGTCGTGACCCTCTTATTAAGCTTCGGCAAAACATTAAGCGCCTCAACATAAAGATCGTATTCATAGGTCAGACAGCACATAAATTTGCCGCATACACCGGAAAGTTTATGGTATGTCTGTGGTAAGCCCTGCGGCTTTACATGTTTCAGCGTTACAGAGGTAAAGGTTTTCAAGAATGTACTGCAGCACAACTCCCTGCCGCATGGACCAACGCCGCATATAATCTTCGATCTATCCCTGGCGCCTATCTGGCGCATTTCTATATGCGTGTGAAAGCGCTTTGCGAGATCCTTTATCAGATCCCTGAAATCAACCCTGGTTTCCGATACAAAATAAAACAACGCCCCACTGCCGTCAAAAAAAAATTTAACATCGACAACAGAAAGATTTAACCCAAGTTCTGTTGCTTTATTCTGACAGTATATCTTTGCCTCTTTTGCCCTCTGAAACAAAATCTGCTCTTTTTCTGCGTCATCAAGGGTAAATGGTCTTACAACTTTTAATAAAGATTTTAATTCTTCATCGGACATCTCTATCTGAAACGGCTCTACCTTAACCCTGCCTGTGGATATGCCGTTCTTTGTTTCTATTATAACCTTCTGATTCCTCTGTATTTTCAAATCGGATGAATCGTATACCTGAAGTTCATTTGAAAACTCAGGCTGTATTTTTGTAACTCTTTTAACCGTCATTGTTATCACCTATAAGTTGGAATAGCACATGCTCCATAATCATTTGAGGATTTATGTTAAGCTCATAAGCATACCTTGACTCTTCAAGGAATGCCGCTGCATTTATTATAGCATCCTTTTTGAATTGTTTGGAAAAAAAGTTTATTTCTTCATGGAATCCCTTATTCCTTATCAAATCAGGGTTGTCCTTAATAACAATAGCATCGATAAAAAACGATAAGATTATATCGACAATCCGCTCGAAGTGTTCTTTATATGCCTGTAATTTAAATTTTTCTGCAAGCTTTACCATAGAATCCTGTTCTTTTAACTCTACAAGTAGTGTTATGATTTTTTTTACATCACTTTCCATTTCATCAAGCGTAGTATATTTTATACTACCATCCGAGAGAAGACTCAAATAATTTAATTGCTCCTGATCAAGCTTCGTTATTGAGGCCAGTATCTTTTTTATAACATCTCCAGAAAGCCTGTTGAATCCAACCTTTATAAGTCTTGATTGTACTGTCGGCAGCAGCCTTGCATAAGATGATGTTATAAATATTATCGTGGTCCATGGCGGCGGCTCCTCAAGGGTCTTCAGCATCGCATTTTGTGCGTGCATGTTCAACTCCGACGCATCATCCACAATGAGTATCTTTTTTTCGCCTTCGAATAACGGCATGTTAAGCCATTCTATAATCTGTACCATGGATTCCATCTGGGAAGAATCATTCGGTATAGGTATGGGGAGCTGTATTACATCCGGATGAATACCATTTTCTATCTTTTTACAGCTTTCACAGGTGTCATCGGATAACCATACCTCTGCATTTTTCCTTTTGCAGTTTATTGCCTTTGCCATATTGAGGGCGGTAAGATGTTTACCGATACCCGCCCTTCCGAAGAAAAGAAAGGAACTGTTTATGTTATTGTTCTCTATAAACTTCTTTATAATCGTTATAGCTCTTGGCTGCCCTTTTATATCAAGTAACGACATGATTTATTTTTTATTGTTTGAGGTTCTTCCTGTTTTTGAATTTTGAATCTTGAATTTTGAGTTTCTTCTTATGCCTGCCCATTTTAAAAAGTCATCTTCAATCTGTTTATGTATCTCGTCAATACCTTTATTGGCATTTATCACAACTACCCTGTTCTGTTCCTGCTTTGCTACAGCTAAATAGCCATTCCTTACCCTGTCGAAAAAACCTCTGTCCATCATCTCAATGCGTGTTTGATTGCTCCTTGCAAACATCCTTTGCCTTGCTACATCATAAGAACAATCGAGCAAAAATGTTCTGTCGGGTTTTATAGGTAAAACAAACGTCTTCTCAAGCATTTTTACAATATCCAGGCTAAGACCTCTTCCGTAGCTTTGATATGCAACCGTTGCATCGTGGAATCTGTCGCAAAGTATTATCCTGCCTGTTCCGATCTCCGGTTTGATAACTTCTTCTATAAGCTGTACCCTGCTTGAAAAAAACAATAAAAGTTCTGTATAAGGTAATATATCGAGTTCTTTATCCGAAAGCAATGACCTTATTTTTTCTCCGATGCTCGTACTGCCGGGTTCTCTAACTTTAACAATATCAACTTTTTTTGATAATAGCTCCTTATACAGCAATTCAAGCTGCGTTGTTTTCCCGGACCCATCGATACCTTCGAAAGTTATAAATAATCCCTTTTTTACCATATACCTCTCAATTGTTCTTTTTTTAAAAACAAATTTTCTGCCCCTTCATAAAGGATGGGTATCTACCTCCCTTTACGAAAGGCAAATCCCCCTACCCCCTTTACGAAAGGGGGTAGGGGGATTATTAATAAGTTTATCTCTCTTATTCATCTTCGATAGATTTCAGTTCATTGATAGCATCTTTATAGCTTTTTGATCCGAATATCGCGGTCCCGGCAACGATAATATCCGCCCCTGCTTTAACAACCGATGCCGCATTCCGTTCGTTTATGCCTCCATCCACTTCAATCATAACGGATAAATTAAGCTTGTGCTTCAAGCTATCAAGCTCCTTGATCTTTTTTAAGGATGAACTTATAAATTTCTGTCCGCCAAAACCAGGATTGACTGTCATTATGAGAACGAGATAAAGCTCTTCTATAATGTCCTTAAGCATAACCACAGGGGTTGCCGGGTTCAGGGATATACCTGCTTTTTTCCCTCCATCCTTTATAGTCGCAATCGCTTTATGAAGATGATTACAAGCTTCAAGATGAATCGTTATTATATCAGCACCTGCATCTATAAAGCTTTTTATATGTTCCATAGGCTCAACTATCATTAGATGCACGTCGAGAGGCAATTTTGTTGTTTTTCTTATAGCACGTACAACCGGCTGTCCCATGGTAATATTCGGTACAAACCTGCCATCCATTACATCTATGTGCAGCATATCTGCCCCTGCCTTCTCCACTTCCTTTATTTCATCTGCAAGTCTTGAAAAATCTGCGGCAAGTAAGGAAGGTGCTACTTTTATATGTCTCATATAAAATCCTTTACCGAATCTTCACTATTGAATCTTGCATTTTTAATCTTGAATTTTGAGTTTTGAATTCCTTCATAGTTTTGAATCTTGAATCTTGAGTCTTGAATTCCTCCTTCTGTATAGAAGAGAGAAAGCTGTTTAAAAAAGAAGGGCCCTTTGCTCCGGCCCCTCTTTTCTGGAAGCCTTCTACTTCAATATTTCGTCAATTATTTGAACGAATGCCTCCTCCGGCTGTGCACCCTGAACAATTCTTCCATTTATTACAAAAGTCGGGGTTGCATTTACTCCAATGCTGTTTGCCTCCCTAATATCCCTTTCAACCATTGGCTTTGACTGCTCTTTGTCAAGACAAGTATCAAATCTACCCATATTCAGCTTCGTCGCTTTCGCATACTCCTTGAGTTTATCGTTAACATTATCCGGCGTTATAGAGCCTTGCTCCTGAAACAGATGATCATAAAAATACCAGAATGATGCATGGTTCTGCTCATACGCACAATCAGCACCAATGGCAGCCCTCATTGCCCACGGATGCATGGGCAGAGGGAAGCTCTTGTACACTAACTTTATCTTACCCGCGTATTTCAGCAAAAGATCCTCGACCGTACTGTAAGCCCTTCCGCAGAAAGGACATTCGAAATCGGTAAATTCCACAACAGTAACCTTTGCCCCTTCAGCACCCCTTACTGGTGAACCATTCAATGTAATCTTGCTCCATGTTTCTTTCAACGGATCTTCACTGAGATTAAAAACCTTCCCGAGAATAAGATACTTGCCATCTTTTGATATGTAGATATCCTGTATCTGTTTTCTTTCGCCAATAGAAACATTAACAACGGATTTATCAAGCCCTGGTACCTCGGATGCAGTAATAGTTCCGACAGAAATTTTTACATTTGCAGGGATATTAAAAGCCTTACGCATATATGATGTGATCTTCTCTTTTAAACCAGCTTCGTTAAATCCAAAGGCAACAACACTGCTTAATAATAATAGTGATATTGCCACTCCTAAACTTTTTAATCTCATACCTTCTCCTTTTCGTTAATATTCATTGTTTATACGTGAAAGATTTAAAAAGGTCAATCTGATCTCCATCCTTTTCTTTAAAGCTTGCATTTCATGAATATCTTAATAATACTAAGAGGCAAAGATATATGAAACAATTGAGAGAACTTATAGGAAAGAATGTGGAGATTGTTGCCAATGGCATAGTATACAAAGGTATGCTGAAGGATGTTTCTGAGCAAGCGGTAAGCATACTTTCAACATCCGGCTGGCTTGAGATCATGATGTCTTCAATAAATAGAATAAGTGAGGCAGTGCCTCAGGCGTTTGAAACAAAATATGTTGACCCGTCATTTTATGAGGATAAATAATGATTAACACTCGATAACCCCATCCTTCTTTCCCTTAAATAAGGGAAGGATAAAAGCTAAGGGTATTACGAAAAGGAGGATACGTAAAAAATGAAAATAGTGCATGGCGAAGGTGATTATAAAAAGACTGATGCAGAACTCAAGGTATATGGATATTTCAAAGATGATCTTGATGGACTCTTGAATAACCTGGGAAAAGATATTGCCCAGCATATTAAGCCTCAATTAAAGGAGACAAAGAACGGATTGAGATTTTTGAACGGAAAAGGTATATGGTACTCATTTTTTAAGCTTGATGACAAACACAAAGCAACAGAAGAGTCGTTCCGAAAATACGGCGCCAATATTGCAAAAGAGGCAGAGGCTGTGTCCGCAAAGAATGTTGTTGCGATAATGCCCACTGCTGAAAAAGTAACGGCAGATGAAGCTGCAGGTGCTTTGACAGAGGGTATTGTGCTCGGCATGTATAATTACGATGAGCTGAAAACATCCGATAAAAACAATACATCCGCATTAAATTCGGTATCTATCTATAATTACAGCAGGGTTAAGATTTCACAGAAGGCTATCGATCATGCACAACTCGTCTCAGAGGCAACCAATGAAGCGCGCAGGCTTGCAGATGCACCGAGCAACATGATGACCCCGACAATATTTACTCATATAGTTACAGGAAAAGCAAAAAAAGAAGGTGTAAGGGTTAAGGTCCTTGATAAACCTGTATTGGAGAGGATGGGATGGGGCGCATTCCTCGGCGTGGCACGCGGCAGCTATGAACCGCCGAAGGTCGTTATACTCGAATACAACGGTAATAGAGGCAAAAAGAAACATGTAATCGTAGGCAAAGGCATCACCTTTGACAGCGGCGGCATATCAATAAAACCCAGCAGCGGAATGGAGGAGATGAAGTTTGATATGGCAGGGGCTGCTGCGGTTGCAATGACAGTCATCCTAACGGCAAGGCTCCATATGCCTGTAAATCTTGCAGCCGTTATACCCCTTACTGAAAATATGCCGGGAGGCAAGGCTCAAAAACCAGGTGATGTTGTGAAGACACTCTCAGGAAAAACCGTTGAGATTATCTCTACGGATGCAGAAGGCAGGTTGATACTTGCAGATGCACTGTACTACGCCGTAAAAACATTCAAACCGGAATCTATCATTGACCTTGCAACACTCACGGGTGCCTGTGTGGTTGCACTTGGGAGCGAGGCAAGCGGTATCATGGGGACTGAAGACGATCTTATAGACAGACTCGTGAAAGCAGGCGAGCAGAGCGGAGACAGACTGTGGAAACTTCCCCTATGGGATGATTATAAGGACCTGCTCAAGAGTGATGTTGCGGATATAAAGAATTCAGGCTCTCGCTGGGCAGGCACAATACAGGGCGGTATATTCTTAAAGGAGTTTGTGGGTGATGTCAACTGGGCGCATGTTGATATAGCAGGCACCGCCTACCTTGAAAAACCAAAGGCTTATTTTAAAAAAGGCGCAACAGGCGCGGGTGTGCGTTTCCTTATCAGATTTTTTGAAGGACTTTAACATAAGAAGTTCATGAGAAAAGTAGCGTAGTTTGTGAAGTGAGCGAAATAATACAAATAAAAGAAGAATCAGATCAAACTCTTTCTTCTCTACTCTAATCTTCTGCATTTCTGAAAGGTGGGTTTATGGCAAACTTTACTTATTTCATTTTTGGGGTTAATTAACATCCTATGGAAGGACCGGGATTCATTCAGGTATACACAGGTGACGGCAAAGGTAAGACCACCGCGTCTTTGGGTCTGGCTTTGCGGGCAGCAGGCCATGGCTATAAGACAATCATAATACAATTCATGAAGGGCAAAATAGATTATGGAGAGTTAAAAGCCCAGGCAATGCTGGAACCATACCTTAAAATTGTGCAAGCCGGGGGCCCACATTTTATAAAAAGGGGCAGTCCTTCTGAAGAGGATGTAAAAATGGCATATCAGGGACTTGAAACAGCAAGACAGGCTTTTAAAGGAGGCCGATTTGACATAGTTATACTCGACGAGCTTAACGTTGCAATCGACTTCGGACTTATAAACATCAACCAAGCACTCGAACTTGTAAAGCAAAAGCCACTGAATGTTGAATTGATCATCACTGGCAGGTATGCAAAACAAGAGATTATTGATATCGCAGACCTTGTTACAGAAATGAAAGAGATAAAACATTATTATCAAAAAGGGGTACAGGCAAGGGATGGGATTGAAAAATAAAAACGTAGACAAGGAAAGATTTTCGGGCAAAAGGCTCAAGAGATATTCCACCATATCAGATAAAGAACTCGATCCTATCTATACACCCGAGGATATAGCGGGCTTTGATTACAATGATAAGCTCGGTATTCCCGGCGAATACCCGTTCACACGCGGGGTATACGATACAATGTACAGGGAAAGACTGTGGACCATGAGACAGTTCTCAGGGTTTGGGACTGCCGAAGAAACGAACAAAAGATACAAGTATTTGCTTTCTCATGGACAAACAGGCCTATCGGTTGCATTCCACATGCCAACGATAATGGGATATGACTCAGACCATCCAAGATCCGCGGGAGAGGTTGGTAAATGCGGGGTTGCAATAGATACACTTCAAGATATGGAGGTTCTTTTTGACGGCATTCCTCTTGATAAGATCACAACATCAATGACGATCAACGCACCGGCCATCGTATTGCTTTCGATGTACATAGCAGTGGCGGAGAAACAGGGTGTCAGCCCAAAAGTGATAAGCGGCACAATTCAGAATGATATACTGAAAGAGTACATCGCACAAAAATCCTGGATATACCCGCCGGAGCCATCCATGCGCATCATCACTGATATATTCGAGTACTGTTCAAAGTATGTGCCGAGGTGGAATACAATAAGCATAAGCGGCTACCATATAAGAGAGGCCGGTTCAACCGCTGTACAAGAACTTGCGTTCACGCTTGCAGATGGTATCGCTTATGTAAAAGCCGGGATAGAATATGGACTGGATGTCGATGGTTTTGCTCCGAGGCTTTCCTTCTTCTTTGATGCGCATAACGATTTTTTCGAAGAGATATCAAAGTTTCGTGCGGCAAGGAGGATGTGGGCAAGGATCATGAAAGAAAGGTTTAACGCAAAGAAAGAAGAATCACTGCGATTAAGATTCCACACCCAGACAGCAGGGTGCAGCCTCGTTGCACAACAGCCTATGAATAATATTGTCCGCGTAGCAATACAGGCACTTGCCTCTGTGCTTGGAGGAACGCAATCACTGCATACGAACTCCATGGATGAAACGCTTGCACTTCCCACAGAGCAGGCCGTGACAGTTGCACTGAGAACCCAGCAGATCATTGCCGAGGAGAGCGGTGTTGCCAATGTCATAGATCCTCTTGGCGGTTCGTATTTCATGGAAAAGCTTACCAACGAGATAGAGGAAGATGCATGGGACTATATCAACAAGATTGATCAGATGGGGGGTATCATACCCGCGATAGAAAAAGGTTATCCGCAGATGGAGATAGCAGATGCAGCCTACAGATACCAAAGACAGATAGAAAATTCACACAAGGTTGTCGTCGGTGTAAACAAGTATAGGATGGAAGAGAAAGAAACAATTTCTACCCTGACGATCCCTCCGGAGGTCGAGCAGAACCAGATAGAAAAGATACAACGCGTAAAAGCAACAAGGGATAATGACAGGGTCAAGACATCGCTTGACAGGTTAATGCATGCAGCAAAGGGCAATGACAACCTTATGCCGTTTGTTCTTGATGCCGTTAAGGCCTATGCCTCTATCGGAGAGATCATGGATGTGATGAGAGCTGTATTCGGAGAGTATAGAGACCCCGCCTTATTTTAATTGGTAAATGCTACATTACAGACGTTTTTTCCACGTAAACCGGCGCTGACGGAATTGGGCCTTTCGTGACGGAGCCCTCGCCAATTATGGCTACTACTCTGCGCCCGGCCACTGTGGTCCTAAATAAGGGAAATACTGCGGCCCTTTCGCAGCTCCTATATATTCCTGAACGTTGCTGTCCGTCATGCCTAGTCCAGCGGTTCCGTTGCCGTAATTCGTTACCCATACGTTTCCAGATGGGTCTATAGCTATTTCGTAAGGTTGAAAGAAAGTAGCATAAGTGTGGATAAGCTTGCCTGAGGAGTTCTGTTCCATAACGCTGCTGTTCGTCGGTGTTCCCCCAACGCCATACCCATTTGTCATCCATACGTTTCCGGCGGAGTCTATGGCTATGCCTCCGGCAGGATATTTTCCTGCAACGCAGGTGGTGATTGTGGTGCCGGAAGAGCTCCCTCCTGCGCAGCCGGTAAGAGGTAAGGCGACGAATATTAGAAATATACTTGAGGCAAGAAAAGGGTAATATTGTTTAAAGCAACCGACAGACTGTTTCATAACTCCTCCTTTATTTATCTTCAGCCCGTTCATCAGGCTAAAATATACAAATGGAAGCTCTGGACTGCGCCCTATGGACTGGACTAAAATTCTATAAACGAGTGAGCAAATTAAAAGCAGTCAAACAGGGGCAAAATTATGCTGATCGACCTGATAACGGTTGATAGTCAGATATGGACAGGATCAAAAAGATGGCTTAGAATAGATTTTATGAGGTCGTTTTTTTATCAGGGGCTATTTTTGGACGAAAAACCTTTTGGTATGATTTGCAGTATAAGATAAGCTCCGTATTAGGGAGAGAAAAATGAGCAAGAAGTATAAGAGTTATGAGATAGGGTTTAAACAGCAATTAATGCAGGAGATAGAATCTGGGGTTATCACACCTGCGGAAGCGAGCCGTGTGCATGGTATAGCGTCAAGCGTGATATCGAAATGGCAACAGAAATATCGTGAAGGCAGTCTGACCAAAGGACCTACCGGCAGGGAGAAAATGCTTGAGAAAGAGAACCGGGAATTGAAAGAGAAACTTGGAGAGCTGTACATGCAGATTGAGGTATTAAAAAAAATCCAAAGTCTAAAGACACAGCGACCAGTCGCGCCTACATCGATAATCACCTCAAAGAATTTGGAACAGTATCAAAAGGGTGCGAAATGAGCGGTATACCCAAGAGCACGTATTATTATAAGCCAAAAACAAAAGATGGAGCAGACAAAACTGACGAGGAATTGAAGGCAATGATAGAACGGATACAGGGGGAATTTTCTGGCTATGGTTATAGACGAATAAAAAAGCAGTTAAGACGAGAAGGTATAGAGATAAATAATAAGAGAATCCGACGGGTGCAGAAGGAATATGGATTATACCCTATAACATTGAGAAAATTCAGCGTCCATACAACGGATTCCCGGCATGGATATAGGATCTATCCGAATTTAATCAAGGACAAAGAAGTCAACCGTGTCAATGAGGTGTGGGTAGCGGATATAACCTATATTCACATCCAGAAAGGGTTTGTATACCTTGCAGCGATAGTAGACCGGTATTCCCGCAAGGCAATAGGGTGGGCGATATCAAGGCGGCTTGATAATCAGCTATGTCTTGATGCATTGGAAGTAGCAATTCAGACACGGAAGCCGACAAAAGGATGTATTCATCATTCAGACAGAGGGGTGCAGTATGCGAGCAATGAGTATGTGACCAAGCTCAAGGATGCAGGGTTTGAGGTAAGCATGTCTGCAAAAGGCAATCCCTATGACAATGCGTATATGGAATCGTTTATGAAGACGCTTAAATATGAGGAGGTGTATCTATGGGACTATGAAACCTATGAGGATGTAATAGAAAGGCTTCCCTATTTTATAGAGGAAGTGTATAATAAAAAGCGGCTGCATTCAGCACTTGGGTATGTACCACCTGAGGAGTTTGAGCAACTCGCAGCCATGGGCAAAAACAATGAAAATTCTGCTCTCTTTTTATGAAATAATTTGTCCAAACACAGGGGCGCACTCCAAAATATGCTAAAAGGATTTAAAGAATTTGTAATGAGGGGCAATGTCGTGGACTTGGCCGTGGCTGTGATTATTGGTGCTGCATTTGGTCAAATTGTAAATTCGTTAGTTGCAGATGTTCTCACGCCGATAATCGGATTATTTGGTGGTGCACCAGATTTTTCTTCTATCAAATTAGGGCCAATTGCTATTGGCAGATTTACCAATGCAGTCGTGAACTTTTTTATTGTAGCGGCAGCAATATATTTTTTAGTAGTCATACCAATGAATGCGGCAAAAAAAAGATTAAAAAAACAGCAGGAACAAATACCTTTGCCAGTCCCTGAACCTTCAGAAGAAGTAAAGCTCCTGAGAGGCATTTTGGAGCAGCTAAAGAAGGAAAATTAAATCAAATAGAGCGGTAGTAAGGGTGACCCATAGGAACATCGAGGAACATCGGGGTCACCCATTTAAAGTGCACCTGTCAAGAGAAAAGTTCATCCCTATCGTGAGAAACGGAGTTTCTCACGGCTGTTCCATACTTTGGTGTTATCACCATCTCTACCATTGCCGTAGTTTCTTTGTGTTTGTGTGTCAGT
>CAZJPN010000006.1:0-88460 GCA_964547905.1 uncultured Pseudomonadota bacterium
GCATAAAGATTGTTGTCAGCCAATCCGACATAGATTGTGCCATCCGCTCCGATTGCCGGCGAGGAGTCTATATAGCTCCCTGTTGGATAGCTCCATTTCAGTGTGCCATTGGGGTTTATCGCATAAAGATTGTTGTCATACGAGCCGACATAGATTGTGCCATCCGCTCCGATTGCCGGCGAGGAGGCTATCCAGTTCCCTGTTGTATAGCTCCATTTCAGTCCGCCATTGGGGTTTATCGCATAAAGATTGTTGTCCCTCGAGCCGACATAGATTGTGCCATCCGCGCCGATTGCCGGCGAGGAGTCTATCGAGCTCCCTGTTGTATAGCTCCATTTCAGTGTGCCATTGGGGTTTATCGCATAAAGATTGTTGTCCCACGAGCCGACATAGATTGTGCCATCCGCTCCGATTGCCGGCGAGGAGGCTATATAACTCCCTGTTGGATAGCTCCATTTCAGTGTGCCATTGGGGTTTATCGCATAAAGATTGTTGTCCCACGAGCCGACATAGATTGTGCCATCCGCACCGATTGCAGGCGAGGAGTATATAACGTTCCCTGTTGTATAGCTCCATTTCAACGTGCCATTGGGGTTTATCGCATAAAGATTGTTGTCCCACGAGCCGACATAGATTGTGCCATCCGCTCCGATTGCCGGCGAGGAGTAGTATATCGAGCTCCCTGTTGTATAGCTCCATTTCAACGTGCCGGTTGTAAAGCTTGTATCTATGGGACTTTGTCCCGTTGATTGTATATCCCTGCGAAATCTCGGCCATGGTGAGCCACTTGCTATGTTTATCGAACTGCTCCCGCTTACACTGCTTCCATAATTATCTGTTACTGTTATGCCCACGGCATAATACCCGGGTATGCCCGGCGAATACCATAGGGCATTGCTTCCGGTTGTTACAGAAGTCCCGCCTATGAGCCATGTGTAGCTCAATGCATCTCCATCAGGATCATAAGCATTGCAGAGTAGGTTTGCAGATGTATACACAGGCTGGGGATAGATTGAGATGCTTTCAATGATTGGTGCGGCGTTTGCAATGGTGCCTGCTGCTATCTGTCCGCTGACACTGTCCCCGTAACTATCGCTGACTGTTATACCGACAATGCCGCTGTTTGAATATGCATCGGGTGCTGTTATGGATATTGCCGGAGTTCCCTGGCCCGATCCAATGGTCCAGGTAGGAGGTACCGTCCATGTAAAGTTCAGCGCATTCCCGTCTTGATCGCTTGCGGATACGCTAACAGTCATTGTTCCACCTTTATTTACAGGATTCGGTGAGGCTGTAATGCTGTTGATAACAGGGGCAATATCCCCTTCGGTGCCCAATGCAATAGACCCATTTACTGATCCTCCATATCCATCGGATACTGTTACAAAAACTGTCCCGTTATTCCCATAGCTGTTAGGTGCTGTTACATTTATCTGCGATGAACCCTGTCCCGAACTTATTGTCCATCCCGCAGGAACTGTCCACGCATAACTTAATGTATCTCCGTCCGGGTCGGTTGCCGATATTGAAATTGCCATTGTCCCGTTTATAGCCGCAGGATTCGGTGAGGCCGCGATACTGCTTATCACCGGCGGGATATTCGGTTGTGTGCTTAACGCTATGGTAGCGGTAGCAGCATTACCGTATGTATCACCTACGGTTATTGTAAGGTATCCCCCCGTGCCGTATGTAGCGGGAGCAATAACCGTTGCAGTCGTTCCATAGCCGGTTACCGACCATCCGGTTGTTGCTGTCCATGTATAGCTGAGTGTGTTGCCCTCGGCATCGGAAGCATTTACCAAAGCTATGATAGTTCCATTACGCGGCGCGGGATTCGGTGAGGCTGTAATGCTGTTGATAACAGGGGCAATATCCCCTTCGGTGCCCAATGCAATGACACCCATCGCATACATACCATGGGTGTCCGATACTTCTACTGTTGCTGTGCCCGTCATACCATAACCGGATGGCGCCGTGATGGTTGCTGTTGGGCTGTTACTGCCAGTTGTCGTTATCCAGCCGCTCGACACCGTCCATGTGTAGGTCAAAGCAAGCCCTTGTGCGCTTTGGGCGATAACCGTCGTTGTAACAGGACTTCCCGGAGTTGCCGGTAACCCTTGAACAGAAAGACTCTGTATTACCGGCATTGTGGGACCTGTAATCCCCTGAGCACCCTGCTGTCCCGGTTGACCGTTTGATCCCGCAGGACCTTGAGGTCCGGTGGCGCCGCTACTACCGTTTTTGCCCGAACACCCTGCCAAAAATACAGTTACCATCAATGAAAAAAATAAAAATGTTTTGATACTTACTTTCATGTTTTTCTCCTCCTTTTATTTTCAACCCTCGAGAGTACCGAGTTCTTGGTATTAAGATCGCATATTTTTGACGGAAATATCAAGCTTTAGTGTTGAGTGTCTATCCCCTGTGTCAAAAATCAAACCAATTGGGGTATCCGGCCCCTTCCGCTGGCCGGGTCCTGCTCCCCCGCACTTCCATACGCCTCAATAAAGCCCTGCCTTGTTCCATACAGGCATGGGGAAAGGTAGGGGAAAACTGGTCGTCCAGAAGAAAATAGGGGGTTTAAAATGGCATTTTGGAGGTCTGGATTTAAAAAACAGACCTCAAAGGGACATTGAAGGGCGGGATGGTGCAGCACGCGAATACCGAGGACGTCCCTGAGGTCCTCTATAGCTTGTTACTGTCCATAAACGGCCGTTTTTAGGACAGAGGAGAACTTATTTCGTAACCCCAAAAATCAATCAATAAGAGGTCAAAAAGCTGTCCAGTTTTTCCCGACCATTATACTCCGCACAATCACGCCACTTTAATACAAGCATTTCTATTATGCTTGGTTGAGAATGAAATATGAATGGTTATATTAAGGGAGTGAGCGAGTTTGTGCATGGTTTCTAATGTTATATTGCCTGCTCCACTTTCTATCAGAGAAATAAACTGTTGAGAAACGTGCATCCTGCGGGCAAGCTCGGATTGTTTCAGGTGTTGTTCATCTCTTATTTCAGCTATTCTCTGAGCCAGCGCGACCTTAACTCTTTCAAGTTCATACAACTCCTTGAATCGCGAATCTTTGAGATTTTCATTGAGATGTTTTTGGACACTTTCTAATCTTAATTTCATAGTTTTACTCCTTCAATATATTTGTCTGGTATTCCTCGATATGTCGTTTCCTCTTTAAAGATAACTCAATCTCTTTCTCCGGTATCTTATCGGTCTTCTTTTTTATCGCATGAACAAATACAACATTATCTTTTAAATAGAAAAAGTAGAACAATCTATTTGCTTTTGGCCGGAGCTCATAAATGCCGTCCTTCACATAATCTGTGAGAGGCCGCCGGAGATTATGTCCTTGCCTTTTCAGTTCTTCAATATAAGCAAATACCTTCGCCCGTTCAGCAATAGTTAAATCTGCGATAAATTCCTTTACAGGAGAATGTCCACGCTCATCTATAAAATACCAAAGATCTATCATATCTGTTATATTATTATACATATTATATCTTGTATGTCAATATATGGGCTAACCCCTTCCTCCTCGCAGCAAGCTATCCAAATGTGTAGGTGCATAAAGGTCAACTCACGAATTAGAGATTAAAGTACGTTAAGGACAAAATGTGTCAGAATAAGCTCTTATGACCTTTAACACAGCATGACTCTTTAATAAGTGTTTATTTTTCAATCACATATATTTATCGATCTGTCGTTCACTAATATATAGAGGTGATATATGAAAGAGTATAGGGTATTGTTTGCAGGGGATATAGAGTTAAAGCTGATTGTGCCCGAGAACTTGGACAATTCTGAGGTATACTGTGAGACATACCGGAGGTTTGTAGAGATTTTCAACAGCATGACCGGACTGGATATTAAGGCTATGCGGGAGCGATATATCAGGCAAATGAATTAGGGAGGCAAAATGTATAACATTGATTATTTCCGTTTAAACCATGAAACAAAGTTCAAACAATGGGTTTGGCGTACGCGCTACCATTATTACGCATTCAGGCTTATACACCAAAAGACATTCGCAGTGCTGCGATTCTTGAAGCTGGTTATGGTGTTTTACCTCATTATCTGGGCAGGGGGTTACCGATGAACAAAAAGAAGTTTTCAGAACCGGGACCAAATAATTTAAAAATGCAAATAATAAAGGAGGAAATAAACCATGCTTATCCAAATCGAAAACGAGACGTTTGATCTGCTCAGTATATATGCAGGCTTTGCAGGCCGGACATCTGAACAGATGGCAAATCTATTGCTCGCCGCATCATTGCAGACACTTATAGAGTTGATAAAAGAGGATAAAAACGATAGTAAACCACAAAATTCAGACAGTGTGTTAAAATGCGATTGCAGTAAAAAAGAAAAAATCCAATGAATAAGTTACGAGCAAGCTATAAGTTTGACAGGTTCAAAAGAGAATGTGTATGTTGGCTATAACGATCAAAACAACAATTTAATAAAATTGCATTCTAACAATGCAGTTTTGTCTTACAATTTGGTCCATCTTAAGATTAGTAGTTTATAAATTTTAAGGAGGGAGATATGAATAAAAAAACAAAAACAATTTTCGTTGTAGGACTCATAGGGATTGTATCAATTACAGTAGGTATTATCTACAGATTATTACCATCTCATTTACAGTCTAATCTTAACACTTACAAAACCGGAGAATTTGTCATAAAGCCACAATTTGATTTCGCAAGGGACTTTTCTGAAGGTTTAGCAGCGGTAAAAGTTGGAGATAAATGGGGATATATTCACAAATAAAATCACTATTTAGATGTTAAAATTATGAAAGACAATAGAGACATAGTTAGAGAGAATAATTCATCAAATAGTAGCAAATTCTCAGGAACCAAAGTTTTATTCAGGTTTAGAAAATTACTTGGACCCCTCTGTGACAACGTGACTGAGACATAGCTTGTTCCTGTCCAAAAAACGGCCGTTTTTTGGACAGAGTGCTGCACCCGGCAAACCTACGAATGCAATAGACACGACGACATGTCCCAAAGCATTAAATCCTCACACCACCTATTGACATTCCATAAAAAGGCTATTAAAATAGCTCTATAAGAAGGTGATAAAGTATGAAAATAGTAAATACAGTTGAATTAAAAAATAAGACAAATAAGCTTTTGCATGACGTAATAAAGGGTGAACCACTCATCATTACCTACAGGGGAAAACCGTCTGCATCTCTTATGCCGCTTACAGAAGACGATATTGAAGACTTTATCATAGAAAACAGCCCTTCTATAAGAAGAAAGATAAGAAAAGCCGAAGAGGACATAAAAGCGAACAGAGTCATTTCGCTTGATGAATATTTATTAGGGAAAAAGCTCTGAACGTGGACGTATTCACTGTCCAGATGACCGGTTCTGCGATTGATGATTTGCAGGATATCCAGTTGAAGTTCCGTGAACAAATAGTTGCTGCAATCAAAACGTTGCCTGCAAATCCTCTTATATCAGGATCAAACATTAAAAAATTAAAAGGATTTAAGCCGCCGCTGTACCGGCTTCGCTCCGGAGATTACAGGGTTCTTTATAGGATAGAAGGCAGGACGATTACTATAATGCGAGTCATAGATAGAAAAGAACTTGAAAAAACAATCAAAAGATTACCCTTAAAGCGGCCGTCACAGAATTCGGAAAAAATCGTACGCTAAGTGCCCGCCAAAAAGCTGGTGTCCAATAAATGGCCGTTTATTGGACAGCGCATCGAGGGCGGCTTTTCAGAGTGAAGCCTCTACCCTGTTTTTGTATCGACGAGGCGGGTTAAAGAAGTCAAAAAGCTGTCCAGTTTTTCCCGACCGATAAAGTCATGTGCATTCATCTGTGACAGGGGTGGTTTATCATACACCGGACCCAAAATCACCAATGGATTTTGAGCTTATTTTTTATTGCTCTTATTCACCCATTTCTGCATGGCCCTTGTGTAGACGAGTGCCGATGAGGTTGAGATTGCGGTGTTGAGCACGGGCTGTTTTTCAAGCATGTACCGTATCAGGAAGCCGAGGGAGCTTATATCATTGTAGACCCTGTAAAATCCGATGGTCTTTTCCCCGTTATCTATGGGCGTGAGTTTCCATGAGCCTTCCACCTTATCGAGGTTGCCTGCTATCCTTGTCCAGGTAATGCTCCCGGGAGGCTCGAGCACCTGTTTCAGGGTGTAGTCTGCGTGTTCCGATAGAATGGAGAATTTAAACTCGATCTTATAATTCACGATCCATACGTTTCCGGTTTTTTGCTCGACCTTTACCTCTGTTGTCTGCGGTATGTTGCCGGCATAATGATCGTAGTCCGTAATTGTTGAAAACACTTTTTCTTCCGGAGCGTTAAAAAGGGTTATAACGGTTACGAATTGAGGTTCACCCGGCCGGGCATTGTCAACAAAGATAAGCTGTCCTTTCTGAAGCATGTCCTGCAGGAGCGCCGGAGATGCGGATACGAATTGTTCTCCTGCGGATGAGCTGTCCTGAGCATACGCAGCAGAAATACAGAGCAACGACAGGGATAATACAAACCCGGCTGTGATCAGCTTTCGCATACGTCCTCCTTCAATTATCCGGAAAATGCAATAAATAAAAAAGCAGGGGGCGGGGTTATCCCGCCCGCATTATATCAACTGAAAGTGTGACAGGTCCGCGAGTCCGCCCTGCGTGATGTCCTTCCATACAACCTTTATCCTCATGCCCTCTTTAACGCTGCGCCAGTCTGTCCAGCCTTCGAGTATTCCCATGAGGAAGGAATGCGAGCCGTCAAGTTTGACGGTACAGGTAATATAGGGGTGTTCGATCATCGTCCCTTTCACGTCCGCGATGTTGACCGTGAAGGCGTCAAGTACGCCCTCCTGAGCTACTTCAACAACCTTGTCTATATCTATAAAACACTTTCTGCAGTAGGTCGGCCCGGGCACGTATACGGTCCCGCATTTAGGGCATTTCCTCCCGAGTATCTTTTTATCCTTCAAGCCCTTTACATAGAGGTCAAGGGCGTCCGATTCGATCTTCCACTGATAAGCCGTTAAATCCCATGTGTTTTCTATTATCCTTGTTTCCTGGGTCATAATGCCTCCTTATTTCTTTACCGGTGTCCTGCCGAGTACTGTTACGGTAACGAACTGGAACAGTCCTCCCCAGCCGTGGGCAACTACATTTTCGATCTTTCTTTGCACCTGGTGTCCGCCCTCTGCAAGTCCCATGACCTGTAACGCAGCTTCACCGACCCTTACCATTGCCGAGGCTCCTATTGCATTGGTACTGGTAACGCCGCCGGACGGGTTGAGCGGAAGCTCTCCGTCTATGGCGAATGACCCTTTATCCAGCATCTCCGGTGATTTGCCTTCGTCAACCAGTCCGAGCCGTTCGGGCCACATGAGATCCTGATGTGAAAAACCTGAGTAAACCTCTGCCACCTGGATATCCTTTTTGGGATCCTTGATACCTGCCATAGAGTATACCTTTTTGGAGACAACCTTGCACATGTACTGTTCAGCGGGATCGGTAATCTGTCCTTCGATGATATTGCCTGTTGTTGCGTCCGATGCTCCTGAACCGAGTCCCTTGACCCATGCCACTCTGTCCGTGATACCGAATTTCTTTGCCTTTTCTTCGGACACAAGGATCATCGCTATGGCACCGCATGATGTCGGGCACGTATGTCCGTATCTCAAGGGATATGAAATAATGGGGGTCTTTGCTATATCCGCTTCAGTGCATCCGGGCTGCTGGAGGTGCGCATAAGGATTTTTTGCCGCATTCGATCGCATCATTGCCGCAACCCTGTCGATGTGCTCTATACCTGCATGTGCCTTGGTGAGGTAAGACATTGCCTGAAATGCCGCACCGCCGGTCGAGCCTCCGCCTCCGAGTCCAGCGATTCCTCTATCCTCGCTCATATCCGGACCGAAATTAAACATGGAAAATGCCTCGGGCAGAAGTATACCCATCAACCCTACCTGTGCATCCCCTTCATCGTGCTTTTCCCAGCCTATGGCCATAACCACGTCATAGAGTCCTGATGCAACATGGTAATAAGCTGCCTGATAAACCGATGCCCCTGTGGATCCTCCGGTTGCAATCCTCATAACAGGCTTTTTCGAGCCGCCGAAATGATCGCTTGCCCAGAGGTGAGGCTGGTTTATACCTTCAAAGGTGTGCATGTTGCCGACCACGTACGCGTCAATCTGGTCATGCTTGAGCTTCGTTTTGCCGATCGCATTGTCAACCGCGGGCTGTATAAGTTCCGGTATATTTATATCAGGCCTCTTGCTGACAAATCTGCCATTGTACCCAACGCTTATAATTGCCACATTTCTTTTCATGCTTACCTCCTTACGACAAAAACAGTATTTAACTGGGCACCCGGTCCGTCCTGTGCATGAACAACGGCAGTTTTTGCGCCTTTGACCTGGTTCTTTCCCGCCTCTTTCCTTAATTGGTCACTCGCCTCGGCAAGCCTTATAAGCCCTGTTGCATTTATCGGGTTTGCTCCGAGAGGGCCGCCCGATGGATTTACCGGCATTGCCCCGTCTATCCCGCTTTCACCGTTCTTAACAACATCTTTTCCGCTCCCCGGTTTAAAGAGTCCCATTGCTTCGGCAAATACGGGTTCTTCAGAAGCAAAATTCGTATGGATCTCTGCGAGGTCAATCTCTTTTTTTGGATTTTTGATGCCGGCCATTTTATACGCTTGTTTGGCAGCCGCCGATAAATGTTCCATTGCCAGAAGGTCCCGGTCACCTATATAATACGTGTCCATAAAATGACCAACCCCGTCTATCCATACCGGCTTATCCGTAAACCGCTTCGCCGCTTTTTTCGAGGACAGTAGTACAGCGCAAGCTCCGTCGGCATACGCGGAAACGTGTGCCTGTCTGATCGGCAGATACAGCGGTTTTGAGTTCAGGACGTCTTCTACGGAGATAGTGGGCTCTTTCCTCGCTGCGAACGGGTTATTATTCGCGTTCTGGAGGTTTTTCACCGTGAGCCTCGCAAGGTCTTCCTCGGTAAACTTATATTTTTTCATATAGGCGCTTGCCTGGAGTGCCGATGTCGAATAGAAATTAATGATACCCCGGGGTCTTTCGTAAACGGGGTCAAGCGTGTATGCCTGTACAAGGGGAGCTCTAAACTCTGAGCCTGACATACTGAAGCCGATAACAAGGGCCGTTTCATAAAGCCCCGACAGGATACGCATGTAGGCGTAAAGTGCAGCGCTCAGACCGTCTGCCTCAACCTTTGTTTCATCCTTCATATAAGCCCCTATCCTCGGAACCGTAAAGACCTCCGAGATTGTTCTGCCGTCTGTAAAATCATTGCTCGCTAATATAAATGTATCAATATCATCTTTGGTAATACCAAGATCTTTGAACAAGGACTTTACGAGTTCATATATCATCCTCTCTCTTGCTACAGGGCTGTCAATGGTGTGTTTTGTTTGTTTGTAACCTACTACTGCAACCCTTTCATTCATAAATACCTCCCTTTTAAAATCCATTCCAACCGTTCAAGCCGTTCAAACCGTTTCAGCAGTTTAAGCCATTGTTATGCAGGTTCAAAATAAGCAAGATCATTGTAGTCCCCCTGAGGCGTGTTTTTCCATACAGCCTTTACCTTCATACCTGTTTTTACGTCATTCAAAGAAGAAATCTTTATAATACCCGAGATCAGGCTTGAAGCCCCTTTTAACTTAATCAAGCCGATTATATAAGGTTGTTGTGCATCTGTAATTTCCCCATTTACTATACTCACGTGTGCTATAGTGAAGTTCTTCAGTATGCCCTCCTGGTCGACCTCTACCATCTGATCGATATGTTTGTGACATTTACCGCACACGGTACGCGGGGGTACGTATACTTTTTTGCACGTTGGACATTTTACGCCCAATATCTTTCGTTCTTTGAGTCCGTTGATATACTGTTCCAGTGCATGGCCAACCCTGTTTTTATACGTAAATGTTATAGGGACTGTAGCTCTTACAATATCACCAGGCATAATTCCCTCCTTTTTTAGGAAAACATACAAAAATTTTCAACGCATTGCAAGGGTTTTGATTATTTAATCAACAGCATATCTGTTTGGACATCGTGCATGGATTCCTTGCAAACTTGTGTATATGTGCTTTTATAGATCGATATGAAATCCGGCGTAATTGCTGTTATAGGCAGACCCAATGTTGGTAAATCTACATTATTGAATAAACTTATTGGAGAGAAACTTACCATCGTTTCTCCAAAACCGCAGACAACATGGCAGAGATTGCATGGTATTCTTACAACAGAAGATGCCCAGTTTGTATTTATCGATACACCGGGACTGGAAACCGGGAGGAGTTCCCAGTTTATATCGGTGCTGAAGAGAATAACCCTGTCGGCCATGAATGACGCGGATGTAATCTTACACATTGTGGAACCTTTCATAACGGACAAGGAGCGCTCCATAGTGGAAGAGCTCAAAAAGATTAATGAAAAGCCAAAGATTGTGCTTATAAACAAGATCGATCTTAAAAAAGACAAAAACCCCCTTTTGCCTGTTATCGAGAGATATGCTGATATAGCCCTGTATAACGACATAATACCGGCATCAGCCATCACCGGTGAAGGTATAGATGTATTACTGAGAGAACTGAAGAAGTATCTTCCCAATGACGGTATGCTGTACACTGAAGATACCATAACGGATAAGTATGAAAAGGAGCTTGTTGCCGAGATTGTAAGGGAGAAGCTGTTTTATTTCACAAGGGATGAAATACCGTATTCTGTTGCCTGTATTGTCGATAAGTTCGATGAAACTCAGCGAGAGAAGATAATCAGGATATATGTTACGATCTATGTGGAAAAATCGTCCCAGAAAGGCATATTGATAGGCTCCGGCGGTTCAATGCTGAAAAGGATAGGGACATCGGCGAGAATTGATATGGAAAAGCTGCTGGGTACAAAGGTGTATCTGGAGTTGTATGTCAAGGTCAAGGAAAATTGGAAAAAGGACAGACACTTTCTCAGGGAAATAGGAATGGACAAATGAATCCTCTCGTTGCCATAGTAGGAAGACCCAATGTTGGTAAATCACGGTTATTCAACAGAATGATTTCAAAGAGAAAATCGATAGTATTGAACCTTGCCGGGACCACGAGGGACACTATATTTGATACTGTCGAGTGGAACCGTATACCTTTCGATATAGTGGATACCGGCGGCCTTACCGACGATAAAAATAATATCCATTTCAAAATGAATAAAAGGGTCGAGACTGTCGTACAGGAGGCATCGGTTGTAATTATGGTATGTGATTCCAGGACAGGCGTGATGCCATACGACCATGAAATAGCAAACTGGCTGAGAAAAACAAACAAGAAGGTTTTTCTAACTGTTAATAAAATAGACGAACCCAATGAGCCTTCTGCTGTTGCAGAGTTCTACCGGCTCGGGTTTAAAGATATCTTTGCGATATCCGCGGAGCATGGGTATGGGGTTGATACGGTGATGGACGCGGTAACGGACTACCTGAGGGCGCATAGAAACGAGCTTGAAGGTAAAGATGACAATACCCGCAAGCCTTTAAAACTTGTATTTACCGGCAAGCCGAATGCAGGAAAATCAAGCATAATAAATTATATTATCGGGAACGAAATCATGCTCGTTGATGATAAGCCCGGTACTACGAGAGACCCGGTCGAGTTAAAGGTTGAGATTAATAAGATACCGATGATATTGATAGATACCGCGGGATTGAAAAAGAACAAGGATGGGACAGTGGTTGAAACATTATCAGCGATAAAGGCAAAGGATTCGATACAGAGGTCGGATATTGTCGTGCTTGTTATAGATGCTGTTCAGGGTGTAACCGGTTATGACAAAAAGATTATGAATATGATACAATCATACGGTAAGGGATGTGTAATAGCCGTTAACAAATGGGATATTAAACCAAAACAGGATAGACGGATTATAATGCAGTCAATATCAGAGGAGTTCAGTTTCGTTGAGTATATTCCTGTCGTTCCCACCTCTGCTGTGTCCGGTGAAGGTATAAGGGGGCTTGTATCGAATGTAATAAAGGTGATGCATGATTATGGATACAGGATCCCGACTGCCGAGTTAAATAAATTTTTCAAAGATGTTCTGAGCAAGCATCAGCCTATATCAAGCAGCGGGAAGATAATAAAATCCTACTACCTTGTTCAGATAGCTGTAAGACCTCCGGCGTTTGTAGTCTTCACCAACAATAAAACCGGGATTAAAGAGAATTACGTTAAGTTTATAACGAACAGGATAAGAGAGATTTTTGATTTTAAAGGGGTACCCGTAAAGGTTCTTTTCAGAAGCAAGGATTAAACAAATGGCGAAAAAAAATGAATCTCTCGTTTCTGCGACTATTGATAGATTTGTGACGGATACGTGTCTGTCCCATGCCGCAGCCCTTTCTTTTTATGTAGTACTCTCGATAATCCCTCTGCTGTTTGTGCTGATCTCTGTCGGCAGTTACATTGTAGGCTCTGCACACAGGTTTTTCCCTTATATAATATCCATATTAAAACAGTTTATGCCGGATATATCTCCGGCAGCCGTAAATGATGTTGGAAACCTGCTAAAAAAACGCGGAACCATAGGCGTTTTAGGATTTATTTTTCTTTTGTTTTCATCGGATCTTGCACTCCTTGAGGCAAAACGTTCCCTCGATGTTATTTTCAGGCTTGAAAAGAGAAAAAATCCTCTTTTCATAAAGGGTAAATCCATGCTTGTTATAATTGTTGGCGGTATTGTAGTATCGTTTTTATTCATCATTACTCCCATATTCAAGGTTTTGATAAAGCTTGATTTGCCGTTAATAAGTACGACGCTTTATGTAATTGCGCAGATCCTATCGAGTCGTATATTTGCCTTTTTTATGATCTTCCTGCTGTTTACGTCTGCATATTATTTCCTTCCATCGAAAAGAATCGATAGAAAATATACGATTATTGCCGGAGGTATTACAACCGTACTGTGGACAGCGGTGAGGGTGCTGTTCTCCTGGTATCTTGCATATCATTCCAAAATAAATATTGTTTATGGTTCACTTGCGGCTATTATTGTTACCATTCTATGGATATATTACACTTCGCTCATTTTTTTGTTTTCGGCGGAATTTGTTTCAAGTCTTAAAGAAACAATGGAGCGGCATTGAAAAAAGTATCGAGAATACCAATCAATTTCAAATATATGCTTCCCATAGTATTGCTTACAATCATTACGATATCACTCTACACGCTTTTTGTAAGGATCAGTACCGAGAACGTTTTTAAGCAGTATTTGGAAGATGAGATCAGGCTTATAATAAATGATATAAGCAAGACCATTACGATACACATGCTTCAGGGACAGGGTAAGGATTTTAATCTATATCTTTCGAGCCTGTATAATTATGAAATAAAAGATATTATTGCCATTGGCATATTATCCCCGACCGGTAAACCCTTGTATCTGTATTCAAAGGATAACGAAAAAGAGATAAAAGCACCTAAAATAAAAAGTTATCTCAATATGATAACAATAAAACATAGCAAAAACATACAGGTATTCTATCCCATTTACAATGGAAAGGCATGTTACAGATGCCATGGAAGTGCGAATACCCTGCTCGGATTACTCTATGCGAATGTCTCAACCAGCAGGTACAACACAGCATTTGCCGGATTGCTGTCGAACTGGTTTACCATGAGTGTCATTATAGTATCAATATTGATATTCTCGATATGGCTTATAACGATGATCGTTATAGAGAAACCTGTTGAAGAATTAGTAAACACGCTTAAAAAGGCATCGGAGGGGAATTTATCTGTAAGATCGGACTTTCACGAAAACGACGAGCTTGGTTTTCTGAGCGAACAATTGAATATCATGCTTGATAGGCTTGCATATAAAGAAGCGGAAACCAGAAAGATGACGGAGCTTCAAATACAACAAATGGATAAACTTGCCTCTCTCGGTGAAATCTCATTGTCCCTTGCACACGAGATCAGGAATCCTCTCGCAGGTATAAGCGGGGTTTTGCAGGTCTTTAAAGAGGACTTTGTAACGGATGATGAACGGGCAGTCGTATTTAACCAGATCATGGCTCAGATAGGGAAAATAGACAAACTTGTCGGTGATATGCTGAGGTTTTCAAAATTCCCAACCCACGATATAACGAAGTTCAACATAAACGAGAGTATAAAAACGTTAAAGCAATTGCTTAACCCACAGGCAGCCACAAATCATGTTAACATCCTATTGTCTCTTGATATTGGTATGCCCGATATCATGGCGGACAAGGATGCACTCGAACAGGTATTTATCAATCTTATGCTTAATGCTATACAATCAATGGCTGATAGAGGGACACTGGAAGTATCGACAGAATTTATTGATAAGTTTGGAGAGCCGTATATTCTTATAAAGATCAGTGACACGGGCAAAGGTATACCGGTAAATATAAGAAATAAGATCTTCGATCCCTTTTTTACAACAAAAGGCAATGGTACAGGGCTTGGTCTTGCAATAAGTCTCAGCGTTATAAGTGCAATGAATGGAAATATAACATTCGAGACTGAAGAAGGAAAGGGTACAACATTTTTTGTACGTATACCTTACGACAGCAATGAAAAAAATGATTAAATTCATGAAATGATAAATGGGTAAAAAACAGCGGTAAGAAACGAAAGGATTAACGGCATAATGCAATGGGTACAGTACTTGTTATAGATGACGAACAGCTTGTAAGATGGTCAATCGAAAAATTGCTTTCAAAGGAGGGACATGAAGTTGTCTCTGTTGGTACAGGCGCGGAAGGCCTTCTCAAGCTAAGAGAAAGTATACCGGATGTAGTTTTGCTCGACATGAAATTACCGGATATCGAAGGCATAGAGATACTAAGGACGATTAAAAAAGAAAACGGCGAGCTGCCTGTTATTGTTATAACTGCTTACGGAAGTATAGATTCTGCCATAAATGCAATAAAAACGGGTGCCTTTGATTATATCGTAAAGCCGTTCGATGCCGAAAAGCTTAAGCTCACGGTCAACAGGGCATTGGAGCTTTTTAAGCTGAAAAGCGAACTTGAGATATTCAAAGATAAGGTACATAACCAGTATGGGTTCCACAGGATTGTTGCCGAATCAGAGGTAATAAAAAATTCCATAGATATAGCCACAAGACTTGCGGCAAGCGACACGACTGTACTGATTCAAGGTGAAAGCGGGACAGGCAAGGAATTATTTGCAAGGGCAATCCATGGTGCAAGTTTGCGTCAGGATAAGTCATTCATAGATCTTAACTGTTCTGCGATACCTGTACATCTTATAGAGAGCGAACTATTTGGATATGAAAAAGGGGCATTCACGGATGCCAGGACATCGAAAAAGGGTCTGTTTGAACTTGCCGACAAAGGAACGCTGTTCTTTGATGAAATAGGGGATATGGATCTGTCTACTCAGGCAAAGCTGTTAAGGGTTATAGAAACGAAAAGTTTCAGGCGCCTCGGGGGTGTAAAGGATATAGGCGTTGATGTAAGAATTATCTCTGCAACCAACAAAGACCTGAAGAAACTGGTGGAAAAAGGAACATTCAGGGAGGATCTGTATTACAGGCTTAACGTTGTTCCGCTTGTTATACCTTCGCTGAGAAAAAGGAAAGGGGATATCCCGCTACTGGTTGATTATTTTATAGGGGCTATTTCAAAGGATCTTAAGAAAGAGGTTGCAGACATCGACAAAGATGCTCTGGAATATTTCATCAAGTATGACTGGCCTGGCAATGTGAGAGAATTAAAAAATGTTATAGAAAGGATGATCCTTCTCACAAACGATAAAATACTAAAAAAAGAATATATACCCATAGAACTGATTGAATCCTCGGGCGTGGCAGGTACGGAGCAATATAGTTCCATGGAACTTGAGAAGGTTGAAAAGGAACTTATAATAAAAGCACTAACACTCGCAGAGGGTAATCAGACCAGGGCAGCACAGGCGTTATCCATATCCCGGGACGCCCTGCGGTATAGAATGAAAAAGCATGATATAAAATAATTTTACCCCGTTAAAAAATTGGTGTGTACAACAATAGTATGCTTGAATAGCTTACGCTGATGAGCGTATGTGTATGCAATGCCGGGAATTTTCTAACGGGGTTTACTTTTGAGGGATCCGGTCTTATTTTAATAGTATCCGGTTCAACCCCTAACAAAAAACTATTGACATTTTCTAATTATGATAAAAAAATCACTATTTGGATAGTCGGGTCCTGTGTTTGAATAAGCTGTGAACCCGCCAGGTCTGGAAGGAAGCAACGGTAGCAATACTGTTCAAGTCGCAGAAAACCTGACTATCTATTTAAAAGTTTGTAAAAATAGTTGGGAGTTATGGCTTACAGGGTACTATCAAGAAGATATAGACCAAAAGTATTTGAAGATCTTTTAGGTCAGCCTCATGTTACAAGGACACTATCCAATGCTATAGCAGAGGATAGGATAGGGCATGCCTATCTTTTTACAGGACCAAGAGGTGTTGGCAAAACCACTGCCGCAAGGCTGCTTGCAAAGGCACTGAACTGTGCTAAGGGCACCACGGTAACTCCATGCAACAATTGTTCAAGCTGCCTCGAGATAGACGAGAGCAGGAGTATGGATGTCTATGAGATAGACGGAGCTTCGAACACAGGTATTGACAACATAAGAGAGATTAAGAATAATGTTCAGTATCCCCCCTCCAGAGACAGGTACAAAATATATATTATAGACGAGGTACATATGCTTTCGCAGGGGGCATTCAATGCCCTCCTTAAAACTCTCGAAGAACCGCCTGAGCACGTGATTTTCATATTCGCTACCACAGAACCTCAGAAGGTTCCACTGACCATACAATCACGCTGTCAGAGGTTCGATTTCAGAAAATTGAGAAACTCTATGATAATGCAGAGCATTACGGCCATAGCGGACAAGGAAGGCATAACTATAGACGATGAATCAAAAGAGGTGATAACAAGATATGCTCAGGGAAGTCTGAGGGATGCCCAGAGCCTTCTCGAACAGGCAATATCTTACAGCGGAAAAACGATCAAACACGATGAAATATACAAATCACTCGGTATATTAGAGAGGGACGTTATTTTGAATGCAATAAGTGCGATGGCGCATCATAATGTTGCAGAGGCTACACTTGTGGCAAGGGAAGCCGACGCAAGGGGTTACGATCCAAAAAGGTTTATCGAGGAGCTTCTTTCCTCTCTTCGCGATATTTATTTGCTCAGCATGTCGCTCGACGAGCTTGTAGAGCTTCCGGATGCAGAGGTGATCGCTTTTAAGAAAATCAGCTCTTCATTTACACAGGATGATCTGATACATCTTATGAATACAGTATCAAAGGGCATCGAATTGATAATAAGGTCTCCCCAGCCAGGCATAGCACTTGAAATCATCCTTATAAAAGCTGCTTCTCTGAAACCTCTGCTTCCGATAGATCAGATACTGTCGGATCTTAAGAAATTTAAAAACACAATAGATGAGGCGGACGGCCCGTCTGTTTATGGAAAAACTACGGAAAGTTCGATTTTTGGAAAAGATGCACATGATACCGTCACTGATGCAGACAGACAGGGTTCAAAAAATTACAATATCGGTAATGTTGGTGAGAGGACATTGAAAGGATTCATAAATTACGTTTACCAGAAAAGCGGTCCGATTGCTGTAGAACTCGGCGAGTCGAATGTCTCAATTGAAAAAAATAATGAAGTAAATATATTTATGAGTGGGCACAATAAAAATAAATTTACGGATCTGGAAAAAAACATAGAACTCATAAGGCAGCTCGTAAAAGAATATTTTGGTATTAATTATAATGTTGCACTACATAAAGATGCAGCGGTAGAAAATAATAATGAAATAATAAAAGATGATCAAAAACTCAATAAATTGCTGGATGTGTTTGGAGCAAAGATCATAAAAAAAATGTAAAGGGGCAAATATGAATTTAGAAAGTTTGTTAAAACAGGCTAAAAGGGTTCAGGAACAGATGAATAAGATTACCGAAGAACTTGCCACAAAGGAAGTTGAAGCATCAAGCGGCGGTGCGATGGTTATTGTAAGAGCAAACGGTAAAAACGAGATTACAAAGATCACCCTTGATCAGGAGGTCTTTTCGTTGGGAGACAAACAAATGCTTGAGGATCTGCTTCTTGCTGCCGTAAACGAGGCTTTAAACAGGGCAAAGGATTTATCTGCAGAAGCATTCAAAAAAGTTTCCGGTGGTTTGAACATACCGGGGCTCCCGTTATGATAAATCAATCCGTTGATCCCGTAGCCGAGCTTGTTACCAATTTAAAAAAGCTGCCCGGCGTGGGAGAAAAAACGGCAACAAGATTTGCATATCATATACTCAATATGAAAAAAGATGAAATCCTGTCAATGGCAAACGCGATAAAGCGGATCAGCGATGATGTGAAGATGTGCTCTTTGTGTTTCAATTTTACATACACGGATCCCTGTGATATATGTAGCTCCCAGTCCAGAAATAATTCCATAATTTGTGTTGTGGAAAGGCCTGTCGATCTCAATACCATAGAAAGAGCAGGTATTTTTAAAGGGAGATACCATGTATTGCATGGTATTATAAATATGTTGAATAATATAGGACCGGAAGACATAAAGCTTGCTGAATTATTGAACAGATTAAAAAATGAATCCGTAAAGGAAGTGATCGTTGCTTTAAGTCCTACTACGGAAGGAGAGGCAACGGCACTGTATTTGCAGAGAGTGATAAAACCAATGGGTATAAAAGTTACAAGGCTGGCAAGCGGTATACCCATGGGGTCGGCCCTGGAGTATGTAGATCAGTACACGCTTACCAGAGCAATGGAGAACAGAATAGAAATTTAAGATTGGAGGATAGATGTCAGAAACAAAAAAATTGCTACCAAAGACGAACAAATCCGGTTTCTACGAAATAAGGATGGAAAGCGTCGGCGGACTCGGTGCCAATCTTGCAGGCAAGATACTTGCCGAGGCTGGCGTTCTTGGAATGGGATTGAACGGTGTTAACTTTGCAAGTTACGGTTCGGAGAAAAAAGGAACACCGGTAAAATCTTTTGTAAGGTTCTCAGAACCTGATTTTGAGATAAGGTCCAACAGTCCGGTGGAAGAACCTCATATGCTGGTCATTTTCCATGAGAAAATGATCAAAACCAACGCACTTACCCAGGGAGTCGATGAAAACGCAACCGTTGTCGTAAATACGCCCAGGACACCCGATGAAATACGTGAGGAACTCAAACTGTACGGCGGCACTGTTGTTTGCGTGGATGCCATTAAGATTTCCGTTGAGGAAAAGGTTAAACTGAACACCACGATGCTCGGTGCTATTGTAAGGGCATCCGGTTTTATAGACAAAGCCGCATTAAAAAATGCTATTTCAGAGACCTTCAAGAAAAAATATCCGCACTTGATAGACGCAAACCTCAAGGCATTTGAAAGAGGCTACAGTGAAGTTTCCACAAAGATATTCAAGCCAGATAACAGGTATGAGCCTGTTGCTTTTAGCAGGCCCGTCTCCGATCTCGGGTATGAAAACGCACCTATCGGCGGCGTTATACTGAATCCTGGTAACAGTATCAACAAGGATCTCAGCGCATCAAGAACCGGATATATTCCCCTTTTTATAAAGGATAAGTGTACCAATTGCGGTGAGTGCGAGATCACATGTCCCGACTATTGTTTTGTATGGGAAAAGGGCATAGACAAGCATGGCAAGGAAAAGAATATCCTGCTGGGCATCGATTATCGGTACTGCAAGGGGTGCATGAAGTGTGTGGAGATATGCAAGTTTGATGCACTGAAGAAAGAGCTGGAATCCAACCACGATGTTGAATCGATCACGGTAAAACATACAGAATTTGTTTTAAAATAATCCGGAGGATATATGGAGAACAATCAGACAGCAAAAACTATAAATAAAAAATCCCCGCTACCGCAGGTACAGGGTCTTTTGAGCGGCAACGAGATGGCGGCACTGTCGGCAAAGCACATAAATTTTCATATTATGGGATATTATCCCATAACCCCTTCAACCGAGGTTGCAGAAAACCTTGACGAGATGAAGGCATTCGGGGAACACGATATAAGGATGATACCGGGCGACGGAGAACACGGCGCAGCAGGCATATGCTATGGTGCAACACTGGGAGGTGGCAGGGTATTCAATGCTACTTCAGCAAATGGATTCCTCTTCTCCATAGAGCAGTACCCTGTTCAGTCCGGCACAAGATTTCCCATGCTACTGAACCTTGTGACAAGGTCTGTTTCAGGACCTCTCGATATCAAAGGGGACCACAGCGACCTGTATATGGCACTGAACACGGGATGGCTCATACTCCTGGCACGTTCGCCTCAGGCAGTTTACGATATGAATATAATGGCCATAAAAATAGGGGAACTCAAGGATGTAAGACTGCCGGTGATAGTAGCGTATGACGGGTTCTTCACCAGCCATCAAAAGAGAAGGGTAAGCTATTTTGCGGACAAGCAGTTTGTTCAGGACTTTATCGGCAAACCTGAGCCAATCTACACGGCACTCGATCCGGAACATCCGATATCATTTGGTCCGTACATGAATGAGCCGGATCTTATTAACAACAAGAAACAGCTTTCGCTTGCAATGGCTGCGGCTTATACGCATATAGCGGAGATATTCAAGGAGTATGCGGTGATAAGCGGCAGGGAGTATCATGTGCTGGAAACATATAAGATGGAAGATGCAGAATACGCCCTTTTCATCCTGAACTCATCGTATGAGACTGCAAAGGATGCTGTTGATAATTTACGGAAGCAGGGCAAGAAGGTTGGCGTTGTTTCGCCGAGTGTAATAAGGCCTTTCCCCTATAACAATGTTATAAACCTTTTCAAAAATGTGAAGGGCTTATGTGTTGCGGACAGGGCAGACAGCTATGGAGCAAACGGCGGCAATATGACACTTGAGGTCAAAGCTGCACTAAAAGATGATCCGGAGAACAAAACAACGGTGATATCAAGGATCTACGGCCTTGGAGGAAAAGAATTCTTTACAGAAGACGCTGAAGCATTATTGGAGGAAACGATAAACGCTGTAGGCCACCCGGGCAGGGTGAAACTGTTTGAATACCATGGGGCTACCCCGGGCAAGGAGGGCTACCGTATGGATATCGTGATGCCCCCGGTGAACAGTGCAGAGGTAACAGGACATGTAAATGCACAGAAAGATCCGCAATCCGGAAGGGTCTCGGATGTAAAAGGGGTCAATGCACAGGCACTCTCGATGATACCGAGAAGGGTTGTACCTGGACACGGCGCATGTCCCGGGTGCGGCATATTCTCAAACCTCAATATATTCTTCAAAGGTATTGAAGGTGATGTTGTGGTGTTGTTTCACACCGGATGCGGCGAGGTTGTAACCTCAGGCTATCCGTATAGTTCACACAGAATAACCTTCATACATAATCTTTTCCAGAACGGTGCTCCGACACTCTCGGGATTGGTAGAAATGATGGAAGAGAAGATAAAAAGAGGGGAACTTCCTCAGGATAAGAGGATTACCTTTGTTATGGTTTCAGGCGATGGCGGCATGGATATAGGCATGGGGCCAGCAATAGGTACAGCGCTGAAAGGGCACAAGCTTATCCTGCTGGAATATGATAATGAAGGCTATATGAATACGGGCGATCAGCTCTCATTCTCAACGCCGCTTGGTCATGATACATCAACATCCCATGCAGGTCCTTATCAGAAGGGTAAAAAAACACAACATAAAGATACAGCCCAGATCATGGCTGCCTGTCATATACCGTACGTTGCGACCGTGGCAGAAAGCAACTATAACGATATGATCAAAAAGGCAAAGAAGGCACAGGAGTACTCAAAGGAAGGGTTTGTGTATGTTAAGGCACTGTCGCTCTGCCCGCTTTCATGGAGGAGCGAGGAACAGATCGGGGAAAAGATCATTGCAAATGCTGTTGACTCGTGTTTCTTCCCCCTGTATGAGGTAGACCATGGTAAGACGAAGATTACGTACGACCCGGAAGCAAAGGGGAAGAAGGTGCCGGTAATGGAATGGTTGAAATTAATGGGTAAGACAAGACATCTTACAAAACCGGAGAACAAGGATGTTGTCGACGCATTTCAGAAAGAGGTTGACAGAAGATGGCTCAGAATAAAGGCTATGCATGAGAGCCCGTATCTGTAAACAGGATATATGAGGTGTATAAATATATCATCCATAAATCAAAATGTTGAATTTTAGTTAGATATGATATAAGGGTTATTAATTAAAGGAGAAAAGGTATGGCAGGCCCATCACTTATAATGTATGAGGAGGAGTTTAACCAGATCAATAAAGTTCTGGAAAAACTTACCAAGGAAGCCAATGCGAAGATAGTATTCCTTGTTGATAAAAACGGACAGTTAATAGCTGCCTACGGGGAGACAAAAAATATTGATACGACATCTCTTGCATCATTGACCGCGGGCAACATAGCGGCTACCGGTGGATTGGCAAAGCTTATTGGTGAGAAGGAGTTTTCCATACTGTTTCATGAAGGAGAAAGAGACAATATTCATATTTCAATTATAGGGCAAAGGGTAATACTTGTTGTTATCTTCGATCATAGGTCTTCCCTTGGGCTTGTACGCCTAAGGGTTAAGAAAACCGGGGACGAGCTCAATGCAATCTTTTCAAGGCTTATAAAAAAAGTGGAGAAAGAACCGCAGGCCGGCTCTCCATTTTCCGAGATTACGGATGAAGATATAGAAAACCTGTTTAAGGATTAGGGAGCTTAAGCTGTATGTCCTTTATTAATTATTCTTCAAGGGAGATTAACTGTAAAATAGTTTATTACGGTCCCGGATTGGGAGGAAAGACGACTAACCTCCAGTTTATCTACGACAAGATGAGTCCCGATACGAAAGGGAAATTGATATCCCTTGCAACAGAGACCGAGAGGACATTGTTTTTTGACTTTTTGCCTCTCGCCCTTGGGGACATACGCGGTTTTAAAACAAGGTTTCAGCTTTACACTGTTCCGGGACAGGTTTTTTATGATGCGAGCAGAAAATTGATTTTAAGAGGGGTGGACGGGGTTGTGTTTGTTGCCGATTCCCAGATAGAAAGAATGGATGCCAATATAGAGAGCATAGAAAACCTCAAGATCAATCTTAAAGAAAACGGTTATGACTTTGATAAGATCCCGTTGGTTATCCAGTACAACAAAAGAGATCTTCCGAATGCCGCCGATATGCAGGAACTGAAGACTACACTCAACCCGAAGAATGCCCCCGACTTTGAAGGGGTGGCGACGAAGGGTATAGCCGTGTTTGAAACACTGAAAGCGATTGCGAAGATTGTATTGGTAGAGATGAAGAAGAGTGCAGCGGTACGATAGACTAACCAATGTCCGATTGCCGCAAGTTTTTCATTCGGCTGTAAAAATGGTTGCATTGTTATATTTATTTCGTTATAACAAATCCTGCTTTTGACAAAACAAGGAGAAACAGTATGGCTTGCAAAACGAAAAGCAGTAAGACAAAGAGTACGAAGAAAAAGAAGAAATAAAAGAGATATTCCTCGGTAGCTCAATGGTAGAGCATTCGGCTGTTAACCGAAGGGTTGCAGGTTCGAGCCCTGCCCGAGGAGCCATCTTAACAACAAGCATCCTGCTTGCAGCAGGGTGCTTGTTGTATGTTCGAGCAACACTACAATCTGAATTTCAGAAAAATATCCATTGTCGAGAAAAAAAGCATTATGCCGCTGACGCCTATGTTGGTTTCATAGAATGCCTTTTCTACCTTTGAAAAATCGTCAGGCTTGATAAGCCTGTGTTCGTATACAAGAAGCATTACAACAAAAATAATACCGACGAAGTATAGGGTATGCATAGGATATATCAACCCAAATACCACTAACGACAGCACCATCAGCGTATGCATGAGCCTTGATAAAAATATGGCTTTTTTTACACCGAATATTACCGGTATGGAAAACAGGTGCTCTTTTCTGTCAAAATCCAGATCCATCAGCGAATACAGGATGTCGAATCCTCCGACCCATACTATAACAGCAAGGCTTAAAAGCATGATGCTGAATGGAAGGTTTCCTCTGATTGCAATCCACGCTCCTGCAGGTGCCATTGCATCCACAAAACCGAGCACAAAATGGCTGAACCAGGTAAACCGTTTGAGGTAAGAATATACGAAGACAATAAACAGCGCCGGAAAACTCAGGATGAAGCTCAGCCTGTTTAGCATGTATGCGGAGAATACAAATACGATGCATGAAATGACCAGCATCACCATGGCAGATTGAATAGAAACAAGCCCTTTGGGTATCGCCCTGTTCCTTGTTCTCGGATTGCGTGCGTCTATCTTTGCATCGACGATTCTGTTCCAGAGCATTGCAACGGTCCTTGCGAATGCCAGAGCTATCAGGATCCAGAACATCTGGTACAATGTTGGTATACCATTGGCTGCAAGCATCATGGCAATGATTGCAAAAGGTATTGCAAAAAGCGTATGCTCAAACTTGATCATCTCAAGCAGTATTTTTATTTTTTTTATAATATTTTTAAACATAGCTATTTTTTGCAGGGTTAATTTATGAATTGTCGCTACTGTATTTCTAATTTCTTGTTCACATGAACCGTCATGCTTAACCCGATCAGAAACATCATACCCCGCAGAAGTACGGTGTTGAAGAACATTGGTTCGAATACACCACCCGCAGCAAAGACCATAAATGCGGCGAGCACTGCATTCGATAGTGCACCCTTTGATTTGAACAATACATAAAGTATACCCAGATAAAGCAATAAAAACCCCAGGAACCCGATCACACCGGTTGTTGCAATGAATTCTATTGGATCGCTGAACGTCCTTTCCCACCCGGCATCTTCCGGTCTGTTTATTTTTGTCCATTTACCATAGCAGTTGAATCCTGTACCGGTAAGCGGATGCTGTTGTAATATCTGCTTTGTGTTTTCAAGCATGTGTATCCGTGCCATATTGGATCCGTATCTTACACCCGATGCCTTTGTAGGATGAATGGTGCTGTAAAACAATTCAGAAAGTTCTGTATGTGGAAACATGAATATAAATGATAGTCCAAGCAGTGTTAGAATAATGGTAGTGTAAAGGATTGGTTTTGCCCTTAGAAGGCCAAATACAATGAGCGAAGACCATATTCCTATAGCACCGCTTCTGGCGTATGCGAAATATGTGGCTGCTATCGATACTATCGCCGATACGATGCTCCGCATAATATGCCTTAGCTTTTTATTCAGGTATGCGAAAGCAACTGCAAAGACAAACAACATTGCATAGTATTGGCCGAACCTTAGTGCAATCCTGTCCGATAGATTATGATTGGCATAATCAACCGTCTGGTACACATCAAATTTATACGGTAGTATCGTTTTACCGAGAAGGTGCTGTACGATTACATAGAATGCAAAAACACCGGATACGATCAGCAGCAGATTCAGTAATCTTTTGGGTGTTTTGAGATCGAGGTTGAGATTGAACATAATATAGGGGAAGAACAACCATCGTACAATGCCGAACTTTCGTATACTGAACGCCGGATCCAATGAAAAAGGGATTGTTATGCCTACGAGTACAATGAAGAGAACAAGTGCAATGGTGTATACCTTCGGCGGCAGAAGAAGATGCCTGTTTACAACAGCCCTTATTACGACGGCAAACAAGCCCATATCAAACCCTGCTTCAGACAGAGCAGGGGAAAAAGGCATGGATATAACAAACACATAAAGCCCGGCAAATCCTATAATATTTAAAATTCTATCTATTTTCTTCATATATTAACGCGTGTATCTTTTTACTACATCAATGAGTGTTTTCGCAACATACCCGGCATCATCGTCACTTAAACGTGCGTAGATCGGTAGGCTTACGGCAGAAGTGTAGGTGTCATAGGTATTCGGAAGTGTGTTGTAATTATATCTATATTTTTTAGAATAATACGGGTGAATATGTAAGGGTATATAATGAACAGATGCTTCAATCCCCTTTTGTTTTAATTCATGGATAAATTCATCCCGGTTTACCAGCATAGAATCTTTTATAATTCTTATGACGTACAACTGCCATGTATGCGATATATCCGATGCCTCAAACAGGGGAAGTGATATTATGTTCTGAAAAGGTTGGAATGAACTGTTATAGATTTCAGCTATATGTTTACGCTGTTCGATGTATTGTCCTATCTTTTTCATGTAAAACGCATAGAGGGCGCACTGTATGCCGGTCATCATGCAATCAAACCCGGGACTCGTAATCTCATAATACCAGTTACTATAACGATTATCTGCATCATAATTTTTTGATGTCTTTATTCCGTGCTCTCGGAGACCCTTTATCAAGGATTGGGTATTTTCCATATCTGTTGCTACAATGGCGCCATTTATAAATGGTTCATTGCTTGAGAATATGGTTATATGAGGATAAGAACCGGCAGTTTTATTCCTGTATTCATGGAGAGGATTGTAATAGGTATAGTGTATAACATAAATACCGTTTGAAGCGGCAAGCTGCATTATAGGTTTTACATCTGCGGCAAAACCTGCGGCATCAAAAACAACAACAGCCTTTGTTTTTTTATCGATCACTTTTATTATAGATTCTTTGGAAAGGGTAAGTGTATGCGGGTCTATATCCGCAAATACCGCCGAAGCTCCTGCATGTTCCACAGCTTCTCCGACATCAGGGCTGACATAGGAAGGTATGATGACCTCATCTCCACGCTGTATGCCGAGAGCACTCAGTGACAGAAGGATTGCGTGCATAGCCGTGTGTACGGCAATGGCGTATGGTAATTTTGTAATCTCAGCAAGGTTTTGCTCACACCTGCGTAGAAGATTGAAGGTATCGTTATCCGAATCCTTGATGATGCCGGAAACACTCTGTATATCTGCGTCCGTTATATCCGATCGTGTAAAAGGTATGTATCTGAGGACCTCATTACTCATGCAATCATTGAAGGTTTTTACCTGTTATACGGGTATATGCCTCAAGGTATTTCTCCCGTGTTTTATTGACGATATCATCCGGCAGTAATGGTGTTGGCGGTTTTTTGTTCCAGTTTATAGACTCGAGCCAGTCTCTCAAGAACTGTTTGTCGAAGCTCTTTTGCGGCCCTCCTGGTTTATAATCTGCAATTGACCAGAATCTCGAAGAGTCCGGCGTAAGCATCTCATCTATAATGATAAGTTCGTCCTTGTCTGTTAACCCAAACTCGAATTTAGTGTCTGATATGATAATACCCTTTGTATATGCATATTCGTAAGCTTTTTTATAGATGGCTATGGTCTTATCAATGATAGCTGAAGCATATTTTTTACCGACAATCTCTTCAAACCTCTTCAGATCGATATTTTCATCATGACCTGCCGCAGCCTTGGTTGACGGTGTAAAAACAGGCTCCGGCAGTTTGTCCGATTCAACAAGCCCCGGTTTGATGCTTATGCCGCATATCTTTCCTGTTTCTTTGTATTCTTTCCAGCCGGAGCCGGAGAGATATCCTCTTACAACGCACTCTGCTGTAAACGGCTTTGCCTTTTTCACAATCATGGATCTTTCCTTCAATATATTCAGGTATTGTTTAAGCTCGGAAGGATACTCCTTTACCTCAGCGGTGATCACGTGATTTTTTATGATATCCTTTGTATAATTGAACCAGAACAGAGAAAGCCCGTTCAGGATCCTGCCTTTATCCGGAATGCCGTTCGGCATAATATAATCGAAAGCAGAAATCCTGTCCGTCGCTATGATGAGTAACTTATCTCCCAGATCATATATATCCCTAACCTTACCTCTTCCCTTTAATGTTAAACCTTTTAGGTCTGTTTTTAATATCACCTCACCTGCCATTTTTTTCTCCTCTACTTTGTATTTTACTGTAACGTTATATACTTTTAGACCAGAGGTCAAATGAAACAAAGGTTCGTGTGTTTTACTTCGTTAGAAAGTTCTTATGAGGAGCAACAGAGAAGAAATTCCCCGGTATACAGGTAAATTACTTCGTCTGTTTTATCGGGTTTACGGTGCGCTTACCTGTTCTGTCGTAGCTATTGCAAGTCTGTGCAATCCCGCCGAACGTGCTGCCTCCATGACCTGGACAACACGTCCATGCAGAACATCCTTGTCAGCGGCTATTATAACCAGAGTATCCGGTGCTGTTTTCCCAACGGAATCGAGTGCTGCTTTCAATTCATTGATATCAACCTGTTTTTTGTCGTAGAAGATAGCCCCCTTTGCATCGATGGAGAGCCTTATATCACCCTTTGGTTTTATGATAACATCGCCTTTGCCGTGCGGCAGGTTTATCTTGATGCCCGGTGATGAAATAAATGATGTGGACAGCATGAAGAATATCAACAGATTTAAAAACACGTCAACCATGTTGATGACATCTATATGGAGTTCATGTTTTTTCTTTATATTGAAATCCATAATAAGTTATAAGGTATCATTGCCCTTTGACGGCATTATCGATAGGATTCTTCCGGCTGTACTCGAAAGTGCTACTGAAATCTTTGTCAGTTTGCCGTCTATATATTTGTAAGCTATGTAAGATATGACGGCTGCGCTGAGTCCTGCGGCGGTTGCAGATAGTGCCTCTGATATGCCGTTGGCAAGCAGGGATGGATTTCCAATACCTCCGGCTGCTATAACGTTGAACGCCTTGATTATGCCGAATACGGTTCCAAGAAGACCGAGTAGCGGGGTTGTCGCGGCTACCGCAGACATACCCTCTTCAAACCTGCTGAGCCTTATAATCTCCTCTTTACCCGCTGATTCGATCAATTCCTTTATTGTATCAAGGTCTTTACCAATATTATTTATTGCTACAAACACGATCCTCGCAATGGAGCTGTTATCTTTTTTGCAGAGCTCCAATGATTTCTCGAAATCCCTGTTCCTCAAAAGGCCCTCTATTGCTATGATAAAATTGTCCGGCAGGATCTTTGATGCCCTCAGAGACCAGAGCTTCTCTATAAATATGCCTATGGAGAATATTGAAAATACGAATATCAGGTAAACAAAAATACCGCCCTTTGCAAGTAATTCCACCGTAACCTCCTTTAAAAGTCCGTTTCGCCTTTGCCGAGTATACCGGTAATTATAAATTTTATTCCGGTCTTGTATTCGTCCTGTTGTTTCTTGAACCTTACCAAATAAACTGTATCCCATGAGCTAATCCATGGGAAAAATCCCTTTATCAAATCTCGCTGGGCGTTGATTTCGTTTATAGAGGTAGGTGATTCAACACGACTATCCGATTCAAGGTACAGCTTCCATAGAGAATCATCGCTGTCCAGCGATGATTCTATGCTTGGTGCCGTGTAAACGATAAGATAAAACGCTTCCCATTCCTTGTTTTGCTCTTTTTGCTGTTCAAGCATTTTTTCCCTCTCATTTTTTGAGAGGAGGTAGAGCTTTGCATATTCATCGACGTAAGCCTTCCTGACCTGATCATTGATATGGATGACGTCCATGGAAAGGATAAGTGAAAAGTCCCTTTCTATTGAAATGTGTTTCATGTTGTTATGTATGGCTTTTTTGAAATTATTCGATGCTGCATTGCGTGTTACAACACTACATCCGGTAAGCAAGATGATAAAAATTATGAATGATGAGCGAAGCTTATTCACCAAGGTCTGCCTTTGTAAACAGCGAGAATAATCTATAGCCTTTTGATTCAATGAGCTCCCGGCCGCCTTCGAGTCTGTCGACTATCGCTATTATGCCAAGCACCTTTAACCCGGCATCCCGCGCCCTTTCCACTGCTTTGATTGCTGAGCCGCCGGTTGTTACGACATCCTCCACGATGGCGACCGGATCATTTTGTTTGAATCCTTTCAACCCTTCTATCCATGCACCGGTACCATGACCCTTGGGTTCTTTTCTTACAATGAAACCTTTCAGACTTAATCCTTTTATATACCCGACGACCATAACAGACGATATAATCGGATCGGCTCCAAGGGTAATACCGCCGACGCCTTTTGCACCGCTGAATTCTTTTTTGATAATATCCGTAAACAGTTCACCGACAAGGTAGGCTCCCTCCGGATCCAGAGTCGTTTGTTTCCCGTCAATATAATAGCTGCTCTTTTTTCCTGAGGTAAGTGTTACCTCTCTTCTTTCATAAGACAATAATTTTATAAGCTCGAGCAACCTCTGAGTTTTATCCGCCATTTAATCTCCCTTCATCGAAGAGTATGAGCTGATGGTCTCTCTTTGCAAGTTCGAAAGGCTCGGGGTAATCTCCTGTAAAGCACGCATAACAGAAATTATCCGCGTCCTGACCGATGACGGTTCTCAAGCCCTCTATGCTGAGGTATTTTAAGGAATCTGCGCCTATGTACTGTTCTATCTCCTTTACCGTATGGCTTGAAGATATAAGCTCGGAGCGTGTGGGTGTGTCAATGCCGTAGTAACACGAATAATCTATAGGTGGAGAACTTATGCGCATGTGAACCTCTTTCGCACCCGCGTCTCGTATCATTTTAACAAGCGTTTTACTGGTGGTGCCCCTTACTATGGAATCGTCTATTACAACGACACGTTTCCCCGATATAATGCCTGATATTGGATTCAGCTTAACCTTAACATTGAAATTTCTTATAGCCTGATACGGTTGTATGAATGTTCTCCCTACATAGTGATTACGAATCAATGCCATTTGAAAAGGTATGCCGGTTTGTTGTGAAAACCCTATTGCAGCAGGAACGCCGGAATCCGGGATGGGTACAACCATATCAGCTTCTACAGGCGATTCGATACCCAGGGTCCTTCCGAGTGCTGTCCTTGTGCTGTAAACGCTTTTACCAAATATTATACTATCCGGCCGTGCGAAGTATATGTGTTCAAACACGCACTGTGATTGCCGTGTAGTTCTGGTTGAGAACATGTAGCTGCGGATACTGTTTTCTCCTATAACAAGCATCTCTCCGGGCAGTACATCCCTGATGTAACGTGCTCCTATTAGATCGAGTGCGCACGTTTCAGACGCAAAAACCAGCGCGCCTTCGATCTCGCCTATAACAAGGGGTCTGAAACCGTATGGGTCCCTTGCAGCTATAAGCTCTTTTTCTGTAAGAAGAACGATAGAATATGCACCTTTTAGTTCGTTTAATGCATAGGCAAGCCTGTCATGGGTTGTTTGACCGTCCGATTTTGCTATAAGATGAACAATCACCTCCGTGTCCATTGTCGATTGAAATATCGATCCCTCTGATTCAAGTCTTGAACGTATCGTTTCATAATTTACTATGTTACCGTTATGCGCAATGGCAAGACTGCCGTCTTTGTATTCGACTGCAAACGGTTGTGCGTTTCTCAGCTCGCTTGAGCCGTATGTAGAGTACCTGACATGCCCTATTGCATGCCTGCCGTGAAGCACCGAAAGTATGTGTTCATTGAACACATCATTAACAAGGCCCATCTGTTTATACGAGTATAGCTTGCTGCCGTCAGATATTGCTATACCGGCACTTTCCTGCCCGCGGTGTTGAAGCGAGTATAAACCGAGGTAGGTAAGCCTTGCGGCATCCGGATTGTTCCATATACCGAATATTCCACAATCTTCTTTTAATTCATCCATAAATTAAAGTCCTCTATTATAGGCATTCTTTAGTTCTTCGACAGATACAGACACCATATTGTTTATGGTCAAGCTTTTACCGCGGACCACGCCTATCATCGTGCACGGTATATTGTAATTTCGTGCCATTTCTTTTATTTTGTCAATATGCTTATGTGCCGACGTTATTACTATTCTGTGCTGAGACTCTGAAAACAATTCTATGTCAGGTCTATAACGCCATTTCATATTCAGTCTTGCACCTTTATCCCCCACAATTGCACACTGTGCAATTGTGACGGCAAGTCCGCCTTCAGAACAATCGGAAGCTGATTTGATCATGCTCATTTTGTTCATTGCGAACAAAAGATTGATAATCCTCTTCTCGGTTTCGGGTGATACATTCGGAGTCCTGCCTGCTATTTTTCCTGTCGTTAACTTAAAATATTCACTACCTCCGCACTCATCAAGGGTTTCTCCGAGCAGTATGATTGAATCTCCGTTATCCTTGAAATCCGGCGTTATCCTGTCCTTTATATTGTCTATAAGACCAACCATTCCTATCACCGGGGTCGGATAGATCGATTTGCCCTCTGTTTCGTTGTAAAAACTGACATTGCCGCTTACGACAGGGATATCCATTGCAAGACATGCGGATGCGATACCGTTTATGGATTCTATGAATTGCCACATCACGTCGGGATTCTCGGGATTGCCGAAGTTCAGGCAATCCGTAAGTGCAAGCGGTCTTGCTCCAACGCAGGCTATATTACGCGCTGCCTCGCATACTGCGATCTCCGAACCCGCATAAGGGGCAAGATATGTATATCTTGAATTTCCGTCCGTCGTTATTGCTATGCCTTTGTGTGTGCCTTTGATCCTTATCAGGGCGGCATCAGCACCAGGTTTTATGACCGTATCCGTACCAACACTATGGTCGTACTGTTCATACACCCATGCTTTACTGCTTATCGTTGGAGATGAAAGCAGTTTTATCAATACCTCTTTGTAATCTTTTGGTTCCGGTATCTGCTCCGAGGCATTTATTACCAGGGTGTTTGTTATGTATTCCGGCATGCATGCATGTCTATTATAAACGGGTGCCTTGTCGACAAGTATACCAAGCGGCAGCTTTGCCTGCATATTGTTGTTTGCCTTAACAACGATCTCATTGGATTCTATAAGCCTGCCGATCAGACTGACATCGAGATTCCATTTCTTGAATACGGCCTCCACAGCCTTCTCATGTCCCTTCTTTGCTATGATCAGCATCCTCTCCTGTGATTCTGAGAGCATAATCTCGTACGGCTGCATACCTTCTTCTCTCTGCGGCACTCTATCAAGATCGATTTCAATGCCGAGTCCGCCCTTTGCAGCCATTTCTACCGAGGATGAGGTAAGGCCTGCAGCACCCATATCCTGAATCGCAACAATATGATTGTTTTTCATTAACTCAAGGCATGCCTCCATCAGAAGCTTTTCCATGAAAGGATCCCCGACCTGTACAGTCGGTTTTAACACCGCAGTCTCATCGGTAAAGCTTGCAGATGCCATGGTGGCTCCGTGTATTCCGTCCCTGCCTGTTTTTGAGCCGACATAGAACACAGGATTCCCGGCACCCGATGCCTTTGCGAGGAAAATCCTGTCGTCCGAAACCACGCCTACTGCCATTGCATTGACAAGGATATTGTCTTTGTATGCGGCATCGAAATATATCTCTCCGCCCACGGTCGGGATACCCATACAGTTGCCGTAGCCTGCTATGCCTGCTATGACACCGTCAACAAGATATCTCATTTTTTCGTCGGACGGCTCCCCGAACCTTAAAGAATCAAGAATGGCAACAGGCCTTGCTCCCATAGTAAAGACATCCCTGAGGATGCCTCCGACTCCGGTTGCAGCACCATTGTATGGTTCTATGAACGAAGGATGATTATGGCTTTCCATCTTGAATACAACGGCAAGTCCGTCTCCTATGGAGACCACACCTGCGTTTTCTCCGGGACCTATGATAACATCCTTACCGAAGGAAGGCATGCGCTTTAGGTATGGCCTTGAGCTCTTGTAGCTGCAGTGTTCGCTCCACATTGCAGAAAAGATCCATAGCTCCGTAATGTTCGGCTCCCTGCCTATATACCCAACGATCTTTTTATATTCATCCCCTGTAAGATTTAGCTCTTTCAGTATCTTGTCTAAATTTTCCATATTATGCCAGTGCCTTTTTTATTGAAAGGAAGATGCCCTTGCCGTCATCCTTCCCGAGTATACTGTCGGACGCCCTTTCAGGATGAGGCATCATTGCAAGTATGTTGACTCCATTATTGCATATACCGGCAATGTTGTTCATGGAGCCGTTGGGATTCGATTGCTCTGTTGTAGTGCCCGTTTTATCGACATACCTGAATACAACTTGTTTGTTTTCCTCGAGAGACTTGAGTGTTTGTTCCGATCCGTAATAATTGCCCTCGGCATGTGCTATTGGGATTTTTATAATATCGCCCCTTTTATAGAGTAATGTGAAGGGGGTATCATTTCGTTCGACCCTGATGTACACATCCCTGCATATAAATTTCAGTGTATTGTTTTTCTGCATGGCGCCGGGAAGCATCATTGCTTCAAGCAATATCTGGAAGCCATTGCATATTCCGAGAACAAGCCCTTTATTTTCTATATAGTCTTTCAGTGCTTCCATGACAGGGGAGAAACGTGCAAGAGCTCCTGCTCTAAGATAATCTCCATAAGAAAACCCGCCCGGTATTACGATTAACTGATAATTCTTCAGTGTCTTTCTTTCATACCAGACGTAATCAACCTCAAACCTCATTGTCTGTTTTAGCGTGTAATAGGTATCCCTGTCGCAGTTTGTCCCCGGGAACACTATTACACCCGCTTTTGGTCTCGGCATGATTATTCCTCTACGATCTCGAATGTGAAATCCTCGATTACCTTGTTTACCAGCAGTGTTTCACACATCTTCTGTACATCGGATTGTGCCGAGCCTTTATCTTTGGCATCAAGCTTAATCTCGACATATTTACCGATCCTGACATCCTGTATGCTGTTAAACCCAAGCCTGCCAAGTGCACCTGATACAGCTTTACCCTGAGGGTCGAGTATGCCTTTTTTCGGTTTTATAAATATTTTTGCAAGCATGTTAAGCTCCTATTTTCTATTCAGACTTTTTATCAGCTCTTTTTCTTTACGCCTTTTTTCTCGATTCACTTATGTAAAGCCAGAGAATAACTATTATCAACACACCAATTGAATAAAACAATAATACCTGTATGACTGTCAATAAAAGTGTATTCTCAACCGGTATAAATGTAAACCTGGCTATCATCCTTACGGCATAGTAAAGCGACACAAGTCCTGCTCCGATAAAACATACGTATGGAAGTAAAGCAGGTTTGTCATAGAAAAACAGCTTATGAGCCTTGCGGTAAATGGTATACAATGCCCACAGTAAAAATGTCCATACGACCCATGACAGGTAATCTGCTAATGACAGGGTCGAAAAATAATAATAAAAATCGAAAACCGGAGCAAATATAAACCTCGTTCTGCCCCAGTATTGATGAGGATAGTCGTATATAATAGGTATGATACTGTTGTTCTGTTTGTTGTGTAACATCGAGATGATTATATGCTGTAACTGCGGCAGGTTGTATTCTGTAAAGCCTGGTATATGAAATGCTGTCCATGTGTAGGCATAATCGCCCCAGCCGTGCCAGTCGCTTGAGGCGAGCAATGGAATATGGTACTTTTGGGAGACTTGATATGCCATAGTTCTTATCCCGGAGGTGAGGTACTGTTTGTGTCCCGCGTTAGCTATTTCAAAGGCATCTACGCCGTCATGAATATAATGATGCAGATCGATTTTACCGTCCAACCACCATAAAGCAAGGACCAGTGCACCTCCTTGTTTGTGCACGGCATCGGCAAGGTTCTTCACCGTGGCAGGGCAGTCCGGACACCACCCCGCGACAGAACTGGTTATGCCGAGTGCCAAAAAATAATGTGGATCATCTCTTGCCCGTATCTCTTCACCGATCATGGATTTATAAGGGGTTGTCATGGAAAGGTCCTGTTCCGCTATACCGCCTTTTATGTTGTAATGCTCCGTTACAAACCATGCATCGAATCCCTGTTTTGCATGCCAGTCTAAATTTTGCAGAGGATTTACAAGTCCGTCATGCGAATAGAATGTATGAGAGTGCGGGTCAACAATACAATAATTCCTGTTAGGTGCTATTCTGAGTAAAGGGAACGGCGTAAAGAGTATATAGACTATGAACAATGAGAATGCGAAAACATAGCCGATTATGTACACGAGCAGCTTTGAATAACGGTTTTTTATAAACACGAAGAATAAAACAAATAATAAACCCCAAGTAAATAATGCAATACTCTCTTGTTTTAGATAATGATTTGTACTCAAATAAATAGGAATACCGATAAATGGTGCAAACACTTGATTCATTGCAGGCATCAATAGTTTAAAGTTATGAATAGGCATATCTGTTGCTGCATTGATCAGCCCGTAAGTGCCGACAGGCAGTATCTCCAGCACGGTAATTGTAACAATAAAGAAAGCGAGAAAGGGATGTGTTTTGATAATTTTTCTAAACGATAATTTCATATTTCCCGTCTATATTTAGTAATTCCCACCATCCCTTTTGGTAAAGGCGGGGTACCCTGTCAAAGGCGTGTTCAGGAGTATATTTTCTTGCCGGGACAGCAACAATGCATATATTTTCATAAGACAGTAATATTATATAAAACATGAAACTGCAAGAAATTCTTTGTAACATATTATAAAAATTGATTGTTTTTGTGTGTTATTTTGAACACAAAAAATCCTGTTGACATGGATAAAAATAACTATATATAGTTGGTAACAGTCTAAACTATACTATATATAGGAGGGTGTATGGATAGAAATACAGATATAAATATAAGACATTTAATTCCGCCGTTTGCATTAAACCTTACGGAAAATTCAAAGAAGGTACTTGAAAAAAGGTATCTCAAAAGGAATGAATCCGGTATTCCCGTTGAAACCGCTGAAGAGATGTTCTTGCGTGTCGCTTACAATATAGCAAAGGTCGATGCCAATTATGACCCATCTGCCGATATAGAACAACTGACATACATGTTTTATGAAATGATGGCGAGTCTCGAATTCCTGCCTAATTCTCCTACGCTTATGAATGCAGGCAGGGAGCTTGGTCAACTGTCAGCGTGTTTTGTTTTGCCTGTTGAAGATTCCATGGAAAGTATATTCGAGACCATTAAAAATACAGCACTGATACATAAAAGCGGCGGAGGCACGGGCTTTTCCTTTTCAAGGATACGTCCCAAAAATGATGTTGTACTTTCCACAAAGGGCATATCAAGCGGTCCGATATCCTTTATGACAGTGTTTGATGCCGCAACCGAGACCATAAAGCAGGGAGGAACAAGAAGGGGCGCTAATATGGGAATACTCAGGGTGGATCATCCCGATATACTCGAATTTATACATTCAAAAGAAAAGACAGATAAGCTGAACAACTTTAACATATCCGTAGCACTTACAGAAGATTTTATGAAGGCTGTTGAGGAAAACAGCGATTTTGAGCTTATGAATCCAAGGACAAAACAACCGGGCGGCAAGTTAAATGCAAAAGAGGTATTTAACAGTATAATACACCATGCATGGCTTACAGGCGAACCGGGTATCATATTTCTCGATCGCATCAACAGGGCAAATCCTACACCTCACAAAGGTGAGATCGAAAGTACCAATCCGTGCGGGGAGCAGCCTCTTTTACCTTATGAATCATGCAACCTCGGATCGATAAACCTATCCTTAATGGTAAGGGATGGGAAAATAGATTTTGACAAGCTTAATCGGATCTCAAGAGATGCGGTACATTTTTTGGATAATGTAATAGATGCCAACAAATTCCCGCTTCCCAAGATCGAGGAGATGACGAAAGCGAACAGAAAGATAGGACTTGGGGTAATGGGGTTTGCAGATATGCTTATCATGCTGGAAGTCCCGTATGATTCAGATGAAGCAATAGATATTGCAAATAAGGTAATGAAAACAATACAGGATCAGGGCAGGGAGGAGTCTTATGAGCTTGCAGAGAAAAGGAGTGCATTCCCGAACTTCAAAGACAGCTCTTATGATGTTCCCGGCGCAATGCCTTTACGCAACGCAACAATCACCACGATAGCTCCAACAGGCACGCTCAGCATAATTGCCGGTGTATCGAGCGGCATAGAACCCGTTTTTGCACTTGCATATACAAGGAATGTCCTTGAAAACACGAAACTTCCGGAGATACACCCATTATTTTTTGACAGAGCGAAAAAGGAACATTTTTATTCGGATACACTCGTAAAAAAGATAGCCGAGAAGGGAAGTGCACGAGATATAGAGGAAGTGCCTGTTAAATGGCAGAAGGTATTCGGGGTTGCACATGATATTACGCCTCTATGGCATATAAGAATGCAGGCAGCCTTTCAAAATTATGTGGATAATGCGGTTAGTAAAACGGTAAACTTTCACAACAATGCAACCGAGCATGAAGTTGAAGAGGTTTACCGGCTTGCTTATAAACTTGGATGCAAGGGTGTGACTGTTTACAGGGACGGCAGCAGAGAAAGCCAGGTCCTTACTGTTATGGGCAGTCAACAAAGAGCAAAAGATGAAACAGGCATACAAAAAGAATCGTCATCTCCAAAGCCGAGGCCCGAGGTAATATCTGGTACAACAAGAAGGATGACAACAGGGTGTGGAAACCTTTATGTTACAATTAACGAGGATGAGGAAGGTCCGTTCGAGGTCTTTGCCGCCATGGGAAAGGCAGGAGGATGCAGTTCATCTCAGACAGAGGCTATATCAAGGCTGATATCACTTTCATTGAGGTCGGGGATTGACAGGGAAACTATCATAAAGCAATTGAAAGGCGTAAGGTGTCCTGCACCTGCACGAGAGAGAGGAGGAGGAGTTATCCTCTCGTGTGCGGATGCCATTGCAAAGGCAATCGAGAGGCATCTTGAAGAAAGCCAAGGTAAACAAACCGATAATAAATTGACATTCTCTCTTGATGCATCAAATATTACCGGTATAAATGCCAAACATAACATAAAAGAAACGCCGTATGTGCTGGAAGGTGATATGCTTTATCCGTCGTGTCCCGAATGCGGGAGTGTTATGATGCCATCAGAGGGCTGCTACACATGTCCGAGCTGCGGATATTCAAAGTGTCTGTAACCACAAAAATTTCGATTAAACCGTGGAGTTTAAAAAAAACGTGTTGTAAAATATTCAACAAACAATTTAACAAGCTCCAAACAACGTGCATGTATTTTAATATAAGCATGAAAGGAGATTTCAATGGAAAAAATCTGGATGAAATATTGGCCAGAAGATGTACCCAGGGAAGTAGTGTTTAGCGAGGGAAAAATCCCAGCTTTTGAATATCTCAGAATTCATGCCAAACGTACTCCAAACAAGATAGCGATAATCTATTATGGCAGGGAGGTCACTTACAGGGAGCTTGACGAATCGTCGGACAGGTTTGCCAATTATCTGCTCGATCTTGGTCTGGTAAAGGGTGACCGGATAGGATTATTTCTTGGTAATAGTCCACAGTATGCCATAGCTCATTTTGGAATTCAGAAGATGGGTGGGATTGTTTGTCCCATTTCTCCATTGTTCAAGGAAATGGAACTTAAATATGAGGTAAACGATGCCGGTATGAAATGCCTTGTAACCCTCGACATCTTTATGCCGATCGTTAAAAAAGCGCTTCATGATATGCCAACTCTTTTGAGCATTGTTACCACAAATTTCCACGACTATATGCCTGCCCAACCTACGATAAACATCGTTGATTATATGAGCATCGCAAAACAAAAGGTATCGGGTACCCAGGATTTTATGGAAATTATCGAAAAATGGAAAGTCGATCCCCCTTCAGTAAAGATAAACCTGGAACATGATATCGCCCTTTTCGAATACACCGGTGGAACAACAGGACTTCCCAAGGGAGCTATGCTCAGTCACTATGCTCACCTATTTAAACCTTCGGCAGCGGCAACCATTAATGGTTTTGATGAGAGCAATATAGTATTAACAACGATGCCGTTTTTCCACATTGCAGGTATGCTTTTTTTAATCGCGCCAGTCCTTAGAGGTGCGATTAACATTATGCTTACTCAGTTCGATCCATTGTCCGTACTCCAGGCCATTGACAGATACAAGGCTAACTTCTGGTACAGTATGGTACCCATGAACCTTGCCGTAATGAAGCACCAGGAATCTGCTCAGTATGATCTGAGCAGTCTGAAGCTTAATCCGTGTACCTCATTTGTGGTAGCTTTAAACGAGAAGATAGCTCAACAGTGGAAAATTTTTACCAAGGGATGCGAACTTCTTGAAGGTGCCTATGGTTTGAGCGAGACCCATACTCTCGATACTTTCTTGCCGCGCCCCAGAATTAAGTATGGTAGCGTAGGAATTCCAAGCTTCGAGGAGGAGATCAAAATAATGGATTTTAACGACAAGACCAAAGAGCTGCCCGTTGGTGAGGAGGGAGAAATCGTCCTTCGCAATCCTGGATGTATGAAAGGATACTGGAACAAACCAGAAGAGTCAGCAAACACCCTGATTGACGGGTTTATACATACAGGTGATGTTGGAAGGTTTGACGAGGATGGTTACCTCTATTGGTTGGGAAGAAAGAAAGAGATGATCAAGGTATCAGGTTTTTCTATATTTCCTGAGGAAGTCGAAGCCCTCATAAACCAACATCCAGCCGTTTTGGAGAATGCTGTAATACCGATCGGTGATGCTAAAAAAGGAGAAGCAGTCAAGACATTTATCGTGCTGAAACCCGATTACACAGGTAAAGTTACGACTGAGGAAATCATCGAATGGGCAAAAGGAAACATGTCGCCACAAAAGGTTCCAGCCTCTGTAGAGTTTCGAAAAGAACTACCCAAGCAAGGAGTTAAGCTAATGCGTCGGATCCTACGAGATGAGGAAGAAGAGAAAAAACTTTAAATAGTGATCATTTTATGGGTTAAAACAGGAATCAACAGCGTTTGTTTGCGGCAATCGACTTTAAGATTTATTCTTATATTCGTTTGATAGTGCCTCTTTGAATTCTTCCGGCGTACATACACCCTTTTTTACGAGTATTGCTATCAATGCCTTTACAAAAGGTAGAAGCTTGTCGTCTTTTGCTTCCTGCTTTTGTTGCTGTGGTTCGGTCTCAGCAGTTATATTGTGGGGTTCAATTTGCTGTAACTCAACGTAAAGCTCCTCGTCTCTTTGAGTTACCGGTATATCCATTGTTTGCTTGGAGACTTCCTTGCCTTTATAATAAAAATTTATAAAATCCGTTAAGCTTGAATCAAGTGCAAGTACCGGTTGTATCTTATATCCTGCTGTAAACTGTATGGTATCTATTGCTCCGAGATTTGTCGGGTCAGACATAGCTATGTAGAGAAGCGGTTTACCGGATATAACCTTTATGGCAAGAGGTAGAATGTTGTACTTTTCCGCTACATCTATTGGTATTAGATCGATAATCTTTTGTTCTACAACTATCTTGTGAAGATCCACCATTGGCAGGTTTAGTTGTTTACTGAGGAACTTGAGCATGTCAATCTCTTTTAAAAAACCCATTTTTACGAGTATTGTGCCAAGCCTTCCCCCGTAGCTTCTCTGGTTTGAAAGAGCGGCTTTTAACTGGGATTCATCGATAATATGTGCCTCTATCAAAAGTTCCCCGAGTTTTTTATGTTGTGTAGGGCTCATTGGAGATACTGTTTTATATCGGCCTCTTTTAATATCCCTTTCGTGATCAAGATCTCAATCAATATATTCAGAAGCTCTCCGGTTCCTTTATTGGTCAATAGAGTTGTTAATTCTTGCGATAATGCTGTTTTTATGCCGAGTGTAGAGTTTAGTATGGCCTTTGCCTCTTCGGGCAACTCTGAATCGATAAGAGGTGATGATGAAGGCTGCTGGGTGCCGGGATCATCGCGTATAATCACCATCTCATCCTTTGCCGGCGGGTTATGTGTTATGTCTTGTTGTTCAACAGGTATGGCGGTTAAGTGTTCGATTGGGATTGAATTTTCAGTTAGCGGTTGTTGGGGTATTGGGTTGTAGTAGTCACTTATACCTTTTGAAATGGCCGTGTCCGCGGCAAGTATAGGTTTTACTGTATACCCTGTTAAAAACTGTATCTCATCGATTGCTTCTAAATTGGTAGGGTCAGAGGTTGCTATAAACAGTGTTTTTTTACCCCCATCAACCTTGATGCCGAGCGGTAGAATGTTATGTTTTGTTGCTACCTCTTCGGGTATTAGTTCAATCGAAGAGGGAGATATCTTGATTTTTGTTATATCGGCATACTGAATCTTAAGCTGCTGGCTCAGAAATTTGATAAGTTTTTCTTCCGTGATGAATTTTAAACGTACAAAATGATTGCCAAGCCTACCGCCCCATTTTTGTTGCTCAGACAGTGCCGACCTTAGCTGAAATTGATCTATGAGCCCTGCCTCAACAAGAAAATCCCCCAATCTTTTTTTGCTTTCACTCATAATGACATTATACATAATAAAAAAAATAATTCAACAATTATAAAAACAACTGTAGTGCTTGACCTTTAGCATTCAACTAATTAAATTTTTATATAATTTTACCCCGTTAGTAAACTCTACCATGTACGGCGGGAAGAGATATGATATTTTTTTAAATCCTTATGGAACGGCGTGGTTTTAAATTCCACCCTTTCTAAGGAGAGTTGTTTAAGATTTGCTGTTGGAATAGATTCGATATAAAGTGCGGTAGCCTTACTATGAATAAGGGAGCCTTATGATTGGGCAAATAAAACAGGAGGATAAAATATGCCAGAAGAAATAAGACAACCACAGGTTGTTGTATTTACAACGCCGACATGTTCGTGGTGTAAAAAAACTAAACAGTATTTGATTGATCACAGGATAAGGTTTAAAGAAGTTGACATATCGAGGGATCAACAGGCGGCAATGGACCTCGTGAGAAGGACAAATCAAATGGGGGTTCCGGTAACGCTTATAAACAACAGACCAGTTGTAGGTTTTAATAAAGGGGAGATAAATAGGTTGCTAAATATAAAAGAATAATATAAAAGGAGGTAAGTATGAAAATACAACCGTTAGAGGACAGGGTTTTAATCAAACCAATGGAAGAAAAGGAGAAGAAGCAGGGTTCTATTATAATCCCTGAAACAGCCAAGGAAAAGCCCCAGGTGGGTACAATAGAGGCAGTAGGAACGGATGAGGAACTGCAAAAGATTGTAAAGGTAGGGGATAAGGTTATTTATGGGAAGTATAGTGGTAACGAGATCGAACTCGACGGGATCAATTATTTAATCGTCCAGAAGGCAGACCTGCTCGGTGTATTAAAAAATTAAAAAAGTGTCCCGCCAATGGCGGGACTTTTTTTCTAACAAAAGTGGAGGCACGATGAATCTTAAACGGTTTGCAGAGGTAATAGTTGGTATATTATTTCTAACATTTTTATCGTTCAATGTGCTTGCCCAGAATGCTGCAGACAACGATAATTCCGGTACTTTTGCACTGGAAGGAACAAAGGTCGTCACTGCTCAAGGAACAGCCATTATAAATAACGGTGATGAGTCCTCAGCACGAAATGCTGCAATTAATGATGCGCTGCAGAAGGCCGTGGAACAGGCCGTAGATACAATCGTTTTATCACAGACAACCGTTGAGGACTATAAATTATTGAGCGACAAAATATATTCCAACGCTTCAAGCTATGTTCATGATTATAAAATTATCAATGAAGGGGCTGTCAACAATATCTATGATGTAACAATTCAGGCAACAATAGGTACAAAACATCTTAGGGATGATCTCGGAGCTGTCGGGCTTCTCATGAAACAGAAAAGGATGCCCAGGGTTGCAGTTATTATACTCGAACAAAACATAGGTGGGAAAAGGCTGGAATCAGCATTGTTCTACGCCCCATTGACTCAGTATGAAGGTTATACAGTTTCTGAGGTTCATACGGTGCACGAAGTTGGAGATATGTCTGTAGCAGAAAATGAGATGATGAAAAAGCTTCTTGACAGTGGATTTAATGTTGTAGACGAATCAGCACTTTTAAAAGATATAAATTTGGTTTCCGGATATGGATTGCAAAGCCTCGATGACAGCACCATTGAAAATCTTGGTAAACTTGCGAATGTTGATGTAATCATATATGGAACGGCTGTAGCAAAGCTCTATGGAATGGTAGCAGGTTCCGAGATGAGGTCTGCCCAGGCCAATGTATCCTTAAGGGCGGTTGATACGGATGACGGCAGGGTGCTTGCATCCGGTGAACAGCATGCTGCTTCTGTACATATTGACACTATGACGGCAGGCAATGATGCGATTAAAAAAGCGACGGATAAGCTTGCAGAAAGCATGCTATCAAACATACGTAGCAAGTGGAAGCAAGAAGTGAACAATGGTTCACTCGTTAATTTAATCGTAAATGGAGTTAACTCGGCAGGAGATCTCGTTGTGTTGAAAGATCAACTCATGTCTACAAGTGGTGTTCAGGATGTTTATGAGAGGAGTATAGGCAATGGAGAGGCATCAATGGATGTAAAGTATCAAGGCAATGCTCAGGGGCTTGTTAATTCGCTGCTTTCAAATAAAACCGTTACAGCATTGTTTAAAATCACTGCAACAACAATGAACACGATTAGTCTTACAAAGAAATGAAATAACTTCATAATATGAAGAGAAGTTTTTTTTATATAACTCCAATTGTAGTAGCAACAGCCGTAATAGCCGGCTGTGCAATGGGAGCACATTACACGCTTATTCCGAATTACAATCAATTCATCCCGAACAGCATAGCGGTCATACCCGTTATGAACGACACGGTTGATATGAAGGCGCCTGATATAGTAAGACCGATTGTGTACCAGAAGGTTGTAGATTGGGGATACGAATCGCCTTCTCTACAGATGATTGATGATGTCCTTTCTCAGAAGCATATTCATGAGGCAGGAGAGATAAACCAGTTTACAGCACAGCAGCTTGGCGAAATGTTCAGTGTCGATGCCATTCTATATACGACAATAACGGATTGGTCAACGACATGGCTCGCTGTTTATGCATCACAAACTGTGGGACTAAAATTGGAATTAAGGAGTGCAAAAGATGATCGGCTTTTATGGGAGGGGCAATATACTTTGGCGGAAAGGGCTATTGCCGGGAACAAAAGACAAATGGCTGCTCTCGTTGTAATTTCTGCTATATCTCCATATCAGCCTCTTGTTTACGAAACAGTAAATATTATATTCAGGAAACTTCCGTATGGACCGTACCATACATAAACAAGGAGAATACATACATAAAATAAGGGAGGATAATATGAGAAACAAAGGTGCTTTTAAATTTGTTTTACAGTTAATGATAGCAAGTCTTATTTTTACAAGTTGTGCGACAACATACAGAGAAACGGAAGTGCCTGGTCCCACCCAGTCGCCTGTTGAAGGCAAAATTCAAAACTACACAGGTCCGAAGAAACGAGTATGCATAGTCGATTTTGCGAATAAAAGCGAGTATGGCCAGGGACAGCTTGGAAGGTCAGCTTCTGATATATTAACTACAGAATTGTTCAAATCCGGTGCATTTATTCTTGTTGAAAGAAATAAAATGCAGCAGTTGCTGAATGAACAGGCACTTGGACAAACAGGTGCAATCGATCCTGCAACAGCAGCAAAAGCAGGAGCGTTGTTGGGCTGTAGTGCCATCGTAACAGGTTCCATAACTCAATTTGGCGTAAAAGTACTTGGTACTGATTACGGCATTTACAAACAAAAGGTACAGAAAGCCGATTGTACCGTTGATGTGAGGGTTGTAGACACATCGACAGGGCAGGTGCTTTTTGCAGACTCCGGTAAGGGAGAGTATGAAACAAAGATAACACAGGTTCTTGGAATGGGACAATACGCCGGCTATGATGAAGTGCTTGGACAGGAAGCTTTAAGGGCGGCAATAACGAAGTTTATCGATAATCTAATCCAGCAACTACAAAGCGTAGAGTGGAGCGGCAGGATTGCAGGAATTCAGGGGAACAGGGTTTATATAAATGCCGGTCAAAAAACGGGGCTTAACATAGGTGATGAACTTATTGTTGCATCGCTCGGTGAGGAAATACGAGATCCCCAAACAGGGCTTGTTATAGGGAGAGCACCTGGACCCGTGCTTGGCAGGGTCAGGATAATTGGATTTTTTGGTGACGATGGTTCAGTTGCTACAGTTGAATCCGGTGGTGGGTTTAAGATAGGTGATCAGGTTAAATTGCAACAATAAGGAGGCAGTAATGCAGAGAAAGCTGGTATTGATATTATTTTTGGGGTTTTTCTTCTTCATAGGGTGCGGTATGCCTACAGGGACATTGAAGGCTGTTAGTAACGCAGGTTTGGTGAAGATTGTTGCGGAACCGAGCAGTGCAGAGGTGTATGTTGACGGCAATTATGTCGGCAGGGCTAAAGACTTCAATGGAAACCCGGGATTGTTAAAATTATCACACGGTACTCATACGATAGAGTTGATGAAAGATGGGTATGAGTCATACACTCGCAGGGTATTTGTTGGTAATGAAGCTCTGGAACCGATAAATATAATGCTTATAAAAAATCAGTAATTGATAAACATGGGAGCATGCAGCTCCCGTGTTTTATTATGAATTTATGACGATACCAAATATTCTTTCTTTATTAAGAATAGTGTCTTTGCCTTTTTTATTTTACCTTATAAAGGATGGTTATCCTACAGCAGCACTGTGCCTTTTAATAGGAAGCTGGTTTACCGATTTGTTGGATGGATTCATAGCAAGGACATTCAATCAGAGATCGAAACTTGGTTCGTACCTTGACCCAATAGCGGATAAAATCGTTACTGCATCTTTATTTATCTTTCTTACGATATATGATCGAATACCGCTCTGGCTTACCTGTATGGTCGTCGGCAGGGACATAGTTATATTTGTAGGGCTGCTGGTAGTTTTTATACCGCAGAAATTCCCCGTTGCCTCCCCATCATATTTGGGTAAATTTACAACTTTTTTCCAGGCCCTTACCCTGCTTATGGTAATGTCCGACAGGGTCCCGGCGTTTAAGGGATATCTCACCCCGTTTTATTCTTCGGTATTGTATACGACAGCAGCACTGACTGTGCTTTCGTTTACCCAATATATTTCCCGGGGCATTTCCATGCTGAACCACAGGGTAACTGCGGAGAAATGACGGGGGGATCCTTGTGAACATAAAAAACACAAAAGACGTTTTTATTCCCGGACTCGGCAGGATCAGGATCAAAGCCTCTGATAAGGCTGTCACCGGCGTTCAGTTCATAAAGCGCACGGCCAATGCCGGGAAGGAAGCTGCGTTACCACGCTCCGTTTCAGCAATACTGCATACGGCGATAAAAGAATTAAGGCTCTATGCTCAAGGTAAATTAAAAAAGTTTTCCGTACCTGTTGATGTATCCCGTGTCTCAGGCTTTACAAAGCTTGTTCTGCAACAGACAAAAAAAATACCCTACGGCAGGACGCTCGGTTATAAGCAGCTTGCGTCTTCTCTCGGCAGTGCGAACGCAAGCCGGGCAGTCGGCAACAGCCTTGGAAAAAACCAGGTTCCGATAATCATACCGTGTCACAGAGTAATAAGAACGGATGGTTCACCCGGCGGATACAGTTCAGGCATAAAAATGAAAAAGAAACTGCTTGGTATCGAGGGGATCGTTTTATAACCTTTATCTCCTGCTTTCCGTGGATGTGTTATAAAAGGGTTAGAATCTTTTTATAGACCCGTGCGTCTTTACCGGGTTGGTTAAATGTCATTTCCCCGATGAATTCCTTGCCAAGTAATAATGACAGGGTACGGGCATTTGTTCTTTTCGCTACATTGTTTTTTTTATCTGTATTGTTCAGCACGACACCCAATAATTTCAACCCATGGGTTTTTATGTAATCAACCGTAAGCAAGACGTGATTTATGGCACCAAGTTTGTTTGCCGCTACGATGAGGATTGGCAGTGAAAGATCGTGTGCAAGGTCTGCATAAGAAAATTTTCTGGTAACGGGCACAAGCAAACCTCCTGCACCTTCAACGACTATAAGATCGTTTTGCAAGGAAAGTTTCCGGTATATTTTTTTAATATCATTGATATCTATGCGCCTGTTCTCAAGTCTTGCTGCAACATAAGGTGCGACAGGGGTTTTAAATCTATAGGGGTTCACAATGTCAATCTCACTCATGCTGGACGCCTTCATAAGTTTCGTAGCATCGGACGGAATAAGCCTTTTACCATATTGCCTGCATCCGGTTTCCAATGGTTTCATAGCCACGATCTTTATACCGGCGTTATTTGCAGTTTCTATTATACCCATTGCAGTATATGTTTTCCCAACATCTGTATCCGTACCCGTAATTAAAATGCCATTCACGCTCTGGTCACCTCACTAAAATAATGTAGCAAATATATTGATTTTGTACAATTACTTGACTATAAAATTATAATGTATACTTAATAGTTGAGTATACTACTAAAGATTGAGAAAGGGAGGAAAAAAATGAGCTTTGTGAAAGGTTTGAGATGTAGAGAATGCGGTGAGATTTATCACGTAACCCCAATACATGTATGCGAGCTGTGTTTTGGACCGCTTGAGGTAGTATATGATTACGAAAAAATTAAAAAGGCTATATCTAAAGATTTAATATCATCCAGAAAAAAAGGCATGTGGAGATACAAAGAGCTTTTACCGATAGATGGAGAGCCTGTTGTTGGTATGGATTCAGGGTTTACTCCACTTGTTAAATCAAATAAGCTTGCAAAAGCTCTGGGAGTAAAAGAGCTCTATATAAAGAATGATACGGTGAATCATCCTACATTTTCTTTTAAAGATAGGGTTGTTTCTGTTGCGGTTTCCAAGGCGAAGGAGTTCGGATTTAATACTGTTGCGTGTGCATCGACCGGCAATCTTGCAAACTCGGTTGCCGCCAGTGCTGCTGCATGCGGCATGAATAGTTACATATTTATTCCTTACAACCTCGAACAGGCAAAGGTGCTGAACACACAGATTTACGGCGCAACTGTTGTGGGGATAAGGGGTAACTATGATGAGGTGAACAGGTTGTCTTCGGAAATAGCGGGTAAATACGGCTGGGCATTTGTCAACATCAACATAAGGCCTTACTATGCGGAAGGCTCAAAGACGCTTGGTTTCGAAGTTGCAGAACAGCTTGGCTGGCGCGTGCCGAAAAATATTGTAGTACCAATGGCAAGCGGATCACTCCTTACCAAGGTTTACAAGGGATTCAGAGAATTACACGAGCTTGGCATGGTTCCGGATCTTGATGTTAAATTATATGGAGCTCAGGCTACTGGATGCTCTCCGATTTCCACAGCAGTAAAAGAACACCAGGAACTTTTCAAACCTGTAATACCAAAAACTATAGCAAAGTCTCTTGCAATAGGTAACCCGGCAGACGGGTTTTATGCTATTGAGGCTATAAACAAAACAGGCGGATGGTCGGAAGATGTATCCGACGACGAGGTTATAGAGGGCATAAAGCTGCTTGCCGAAACAGAGGGTATTTTTGCAGAAACAGCGGGTGGTGTTACGGTTGGAGTGGCAAAAAAGCTCATAGAACAAGGCAAGATACCAAAGGATGAATCCATAGTATTGCTTATAACCGGTAACGGACTTAAAACCCAGGAAGTTTTATTCAACAAGGTTGAGCCCTTAAAGGTTATACCGGCAAAACTTGATGCATTTGATGAACTTATAAAAGGTAAGGAAAGAACAAAATAGATTGTAAATTATATGAAGGTATTGAATGTTGAAGTAGATAATATTATAAAGGGTACCATACTTGAGCTGATTGGAAATACTCCCTTATACAGGGTCAGGGGATTCTTGCAAAAGGAAACAAACTCAAATATATATGCAAAGCTCGAAAAATATAACCCTGGTGGTTCCGTAAAAGATAGGCCTGCTTTGCGGATGATCCTTGAAGGCATAAAATCGGGCCAGCTTACAAAATCAAAGACCATACTTGAGTCAACATCCGGCAACACCGGTATAGCTCTCGCAATGATAGGCGCTGTCCTTGGGTATAGAGTAAAGATCTATATGCCTAAGAATGTTAGTGATGAAAGGAAAAAAACATTAAGCGCATTCGGTGCCGAGGTTGTGTTGACAGACCCTGTTGAAAGTTCTGACGGAGCTTATAGAGAATGTATTCTTGAGTATGAAAAAAACAGTGATAAATATTTCAAACCCGATCAGTACAACAATCCTGCGAATCCACTTTCGCATTATGAAACAACAGCCACTGAAATCATAAAGCAGACGGATGGGAAGCTCACGCATTTTGTTGCAGGCATAGGTACCGGTGGTACACTGGTAGGTACCGGGAAAAAATTGAAAGAGTACAATCCTGCAATAGAGGTTATAGGTATTGAGCCGGATTCGCCATTTCACGGGCTTGAGGGGCTGAAACACATAGAAAGCTCCATTGTACCTGGAATCCTCGATAAAACCTTTTACGATCGCGTTATTCATGTAAAAACTGAAGATGCTTACAATTTGGTCAGAGAGATTGCAAAGAAGGAAGGTATTCTGGTTGGAGAATCATCGGGTGCAGCACTGTGGACATGTTTGAAGATTGCACGGGAGGTAGAAAATGCCTTTATAGTTACGGTGTTTCCCGACGGCGGATCCAACTATTTCAGTACAAGATTGTGGGAATAAAATGAAACTTAGGCATGCGATGGTCAATCAGATGAAAGAACATCTTGAGCAGACATATCCTTACGAGGGCTGCGGTATAATGCTCGGCAAGGATAATATGGCTACGGAAATATATAGAGGAACAAATATCAGACAGGAAAGAAAAGAAGACAGGTTTCTGCTCGATCCCTCGGATATTGTTAATGCAGAAAAATACGCAAAGCAACAGGGGATTGAAGTGCTGGGGTTTTATCATTCTCATCCCGATCATCCGGCAAGACCATCAGCAACCGATCTGGAGAGCGCATGGGAAAGCTATTACTACGTTATAATTTCTATAGATAAGGGAAAGATGAGCAATATGGGTTTATTCAGATTATCGGAGCAGGGCAATGGCTTTATCGAGGAAACAATAAACATTGAAGATTAATTAAGGAGGTAAGTATGGCAATCACGGTAAGGATACCAACACCTTTGAGAAAGTATACCGGTGGTAAGGATGAGGTTCCAGCAGAAGGAAAAACGCTGAAAGAACTTCTGCAAAACCTTGAGGCAAGTTACAATGGTATTGGTGCGAGGATTATGGATGAAAAGGGTGCTATAAGGCGCTTTGTAAATATTTATCTGAATGACGAGGATGTTCGATTTAAGAACAATCTTGATACGAAGCTAAAAGACGGAGACGTGATATCTATAATCCCGGCCATAGCAGGCGGTGTGCCCGGTAAAAAAGATAAGATTAAAAAAAAAGTGTATCTCACCTATCAGAAGAGACTGCTGAACAAGCCCTATATATGGGAAGCAAGCAGGAAGTTTGATGTAATCATAAATATAGGTACTGCGTCGGTATCCGGTGATCTCGGACTTGTAGGGGTTGAATTGGAGGGCACGGGTAATGAGGTGGAATCGTTGATCAAATGGTTTAAAAAGAAGGGTGTTAAGGTTGAGCCTATAGAGCAAACAGTTATGGAGTAATAGTATAATGTTAACAAATCTGCAGATAGAGAGATATGCCCGTCACATTATACTAGACGGCGTTGGAGGTAAGGGACAAGAAAAGCTGCTTAAGGCAAAGGTTCTTGTTATAGGGGCGGGTGGTCTCGGTTCTCCTGTTGCCATGTACCTTGCCGCAAGCGGCATCGGTACTATCGGTATTGTCGATTTCGATGTCGTCGACATATCAAATCTCCAAAGGCAGATCATGCATTCTAATGCTACCATAGGTATGCCGAAGGTTGATTCTGCAGAGATCGCTGTAAAATCAATTAATCCGGACGTTGTAGTAAATAAATACAACATAAAGCTTACGTCTGACAATATAATGGATATCATAAAAGATTATGATATAATTATTGATGGTACGGATTCCTTCCCTGCAAGATACCTCATAAACGATGCATGTGTTTTGTCCGGTAAAAAGAACGTTTACGGCAGCATTTTTAAATTTGAAGGACAGGCAACAGTCTTTTCTTCACCCGATGGTCCGTGTCTTAGATGCCTTTATCCGGAACCGCCTCCTCCGGGTATGGTGCCAAGCTGTCAGGAAGCAGGGGTGTTTGGTGTACTCCCGGGTTTTATAGGTGTCATCCAGGCGACAGAAGCCATTAAACTGTTACTCGGTATTGGAAAGCCTCTCATAGGAAGGATGGTTCTCTATGATGCGTTACGCATGGAAGTGCGGCAGGTAAAGGTCAGGAAAGACCCGGGGTGTCCTCTATGCGGGGAGCATCCTACTGTTACGCGCCTTATTGATTATGAAGAATTCTGTGGTGTACGATGAAAATGTGTATACTGGTTGCAATGTCTAACCAGAATATATTAAAAACCCTGCATCGACTTTACGATGATTTCAAGAATAACATTCAATTGTTCCTTTACAATGACGGTGTCTTCCTTTTAAACGATCCTTCATTTATAGAGTTGACCAAACATATTAAAACAACGTTATGCAGTGTAAGTGCGGATGAGCGTAATATAAAGAAGAATGATACAGTCGTCTTTGGCAGTCTTTATGATCTTTCTAATATGATCTCAAAATCAGACAAATTAATTTCTTTTACCAGGGAATCATGAGGATTACTTTTTTGATAAAAGATGGCAATGCTGCAAGGTTGACTGACGGTATAAGGCTTATTCTTGGTCTTACGATTAATCATAGAGTATCATTACTGATAACAGATAAGGGAGCCGATGCCGTTTCAAATGCTATGAAGGATAATGGCTTTAAAAACCAATTTCTTGAGTTAATGGAACTTATCAGCAAGATGTCCGGCATTATAAGGACAGAGAAGCCTATTACAGATGTTGATGCAATAGATATTATCTCAAGAGATGAGCTTACAAAATTTCTGCTCAACGCGGATTCTATCATCGTGTTTTAAATTGATGTAGAAAACCACCGCCTTTCTTACCGCCACTCTATGGTTCCTGGTAAATAAAGATATTTCTTGACAAGAAAACTTATAATTAGCTAATTATATATATGAGTAAAATACTTGTGTTATGAAAAGACATGGATTTCAAGTGGTTATAGTTATGTCTTAATATTACGTTTTAAGATAGGTAAAGATATATTTAGAAAATGGAGGACACTATGCTTGTCGTAGAAGAGATTTCGGATATTGCAGCAAGATTTGAAGACATCCCGCCGCAGGATATTATTTCTTGGGCTGTAAACACATTCAATAAGGACATTGCATTTGCGTGCAGTTTCGGCATGGAAGATCTATGCATTGTGGATATGATCGTAAAGGCAGGACCGGAAACGAATATATTCTATCTCGATACATCACTGCTTTTTAAAGAGACGCACGAGCTGATAACAAAGCTTGAAAACAGGTACGGGATAAAATTTGAATGCGTAAAAACAGAATGCACCCTCGAACAGCAGGCAAATCAGCACGGTGACGATCTCTGGACTGTCAACCCGGACTTTTGCTGCAACATCAGGAAGGTCGCGCCGCTCAAGAAGAAGCTTTCAACGTTAAAGGCATGGATGACCGGCATACGGAGGGATCAGACGCCGGAGCGCGCAAACGCAAAGACTGTTGAATCGGACAAAAAATTCGGGCTTGTCAAGATCAACCCGATTGTAAAATGGACAAGCGATGATACAAAGGATTATATAATAAAACACGGAATACCGTACAATCCGCTGCATGACAAAGGGTATCCAAGCATAGGATGTGAACCGTGTACCTTCCCTGTAAAACCCGGGGAAGACCCGCGTTCAGGCAGATGGAAGGGGTTTGCAAAAAAGGAGTGCGGGTTACATAAATGAACCCCATTGGGAAATCAGCCGTAAGCTGATCGCTTCTGACGGAAAGGCACACTGAATTTATTATAGTATTACCTCTATGAACGGTAAGACTTTCTAATGGGGTAAAAGGAGGATAGAATGGATAAAGCAACACCGGACAAGGCTACGATTGTTGTGTTTTCCGGAGATATGGACAAGGTGATGGCTGCATTCAACATTGCGGTAGGTGCAGCTTCTTCAGGCATGGAGGTAACAATGTTGTTTACCTTCTGGGGATTGAATATCCTGAGGAAGGATAAGATGGGCAGCCAGTCAAAAGGAGTTCTGCAAAGACTGTTTACACTTCTCAACAAGGGCGGGACAGAAAAGCTTCCAATGTCGCGGTTCAATATGTTCGGTATGGGCCCCTGGATGATGAAGAAGCTTATGAAACGATACAGCATGCCGAGCGTAAAAGAACTCTACTCGACCTCGAAGCAGCTTGGCGTTAAAATGATTGCATGTACCATTACTATGGGGGTTATGGGGCTTGCCAAGGAAGACCTTGTAGGTGATATTGATGAATTCGCAGGAGTGATTACCTATATAAAAGACGCAAAAGAATCAAAGATAAACCTTTTTGTATAAGGAGGTATGTATGGATATAAACAAAACAGTGGACGCAGTGGGAATGCTGTGCCCCATGCCTATCTTGAAGACGGTTCAGGCTGTAAAGGAAATGAAGGTCGGTGATGTTCTTGAGATCTCAGCAACGGACGAGGGTATTAAAAAGGATATTAAGAACTGGTGTGATATGATGGGGCATGAGCTTATTGATATTCAGGATAAAGATAACAAGATTATAGTGCATCTGAAAAAACTGAAATAAATAGGGGTTGTCTTATGAGAGACCATGAAGAAAGAGTTTTCGCCTCTGCTCGTAAAACAACGCTCTTTTGGATAAAGGGGATTGTCATTGCAAGATGCATTATGTATCTTTTGACTTGGAAAGAGAAGCTGTCCACGCAGAATATTATGAAAGCATTGCAAGCAGTTCACAAGTGTTTTACTTCGTATCGTCTCAAACTCTTTCCTTTCTATCCTATGAATACTATATTACTGGTGTGAGAAGAACTAAAATAAAAAGGAGGGTTATATGAAGGCTATGATTATTACCGCCTTTGGCGGTCCCGAGGTTTTTAAGGAACAGGATGTACCGAAACCGCAGCCAGGAAAGGATGATGTGCTGGTAAAGGTTTATGCTACCTCTATCAACCCTGTTGATTATAAAATACGAAAAGCTGGGTCATGGGCAGGGGTTAAGCCGCCGGCAATTATAGGCTATGATGTTTCAGGCGTTGTAGAGGCAATCGGCAGCGGGGTAAAAGATTTTAAAGTTGGAGATGAGGTTTACTATACGCCGGAGATCTCAGGAGGGCAGGGCAGTTATGCGGAGTATCATGTAGCAAACGAGGCGATTGTTGCACGCAAGCCTTCGAATCTGAATCACATAGAAGCCGCGAGTATTCCTCTTGCAGGCAGCACTGCATTTGAAGCCCTTGTTGCCGTAGCTAATATAAAATCTGGTGAGTCCGTATTGATCCATGCAGGCGCCGGGGGTGTAGGCTCTCTTGCAATACAGATTGCGAAGGCACTTGGTGTGTATGTATTTACGACATGCGGTTCCTACAATAAAGAACTCGTAAAGCGGTTGGGTGCTGATCGCATAATAGATTACAGGGTTGAAAACTTCGTCGATGTTATTCTTAAAGAGACAGCCAAGAAGGGTGTTGATGTCGTTTTTGATACCGTTGGTGGGGAGACATTATCCAAAAGTGTCGACGCCACAAAACATTCCGGAAGGATTGTTAGCATCGTATCATCCAACGTTAACCTTGATGCTGCAAAAAACAAGAATGTCAGTGTTCAATATATATTCATGAAGCGAGAACGCTCAAAGCTTGATTCCCTTCGTTCATTGATAGAACGGGGCAAGATAAAACCGGTTATTGATTCCGTTATGAAGCTTGAAGATGTTGCACTTGCACATCAGAAGTTGGAAAAAGGCGGAGTAAAGGGCAAGATCGTCTTAAAGGTTGTTGAAAGCTGAAGGAGATATAAACAAAAATACTGGGAATTGGATCAGCAGACAAAAAGTGTCTGCTCTATACTAAGAATAGGGCTTATGGTCTGCATACCTTTTCCATACTACAACTAAACTTAACCATAAAAGAGGTGGGGCAAGTTGGATCATTGTTCTGAAAAGGGATAACTCGAGCTGCCATTTGATTGTGTGTGGGGTTATAAAATATACGGCAGTATAAATGAAGAATTGCAAAACAAATGGAAGCCAGAGTGCTCCATAGCTGTGCCTTGTTGATCTATGACTGAGCATAGTGATGAATCCTATAAGTGCAATCAACCATAAAAACCTAATGCCTTTTACTAAAGGGAATGTTCCTGTAAAAAAGTGATAATAGTAATTTAATACTACCGGCATCCTCTCTTGAATCAATGGTATTTGCTGAAATACGTTCATAAAGAGATCCGACCTGATGCCGTACACCAACTTTGTTATAAACCAGGGTAGTCCGAGTATTGCCGATGGTATGAAATAGTAGATCCATTCCTTCCTCGTTATGCCTGGTATAACAATCAAAAGAAAGGAAAACATGGCAAAAAATGCAAAGCCTTCATTCTTTGTATTTGCAAGAAACCCAGCGAGCAAGCCAAGCACGAATGCCATCTTTAATGAAGGATGAGAAAGGAATTTTGAATATACAATAACAATACCTGTAAGATACACTGCTACTATTATATCCGTATCACCGCCTACGGTATTAGAAATCATAATAGGATTAAATAGTAGTATAAGTAACGAAAGCAGTGCTGTTGAACGCGATGATTTCTGTCTCATGGAACCATAAAAAATACAGGCAAGGGCTATGTAATAACCTATAGAAACAAACTGGATTAACTGGTAATTATCAGAACCTATAAAATGATAGCACCAGTATTCAAGCAGAGGCAGCAATAGAGGGTAATCAAGATGTATATGGCCGTATCTTGTTACATCGGTAAAAAATCCCATGTTTATTTTGTTCGATATAAAAAGGGATTTGGCTGTAAATCCGTAAGTCAGTAATCCGTCCCAGTTGGGTGCGCCTGATATGCCCCCTGAAAGCACAGCGACAATTATAAAAAGAACGAGCAAGATTAACAGATATTCATAATACCTTAAAGGTTTGGCTTGTTGAATGGTTTTCCATAAGAGCATACGTTTGCCGTTTGACCACAGGATAAAAGATATTATTCCTGATAGAAGTATAAATACATAAACAAATGACGGATAAAACCTTCCTAAAGTTACAGAGCTTAGATACAGCAGAGTCCCTGTGATACCGGAGCCTATAATATAGCTGAAACCTATAAACTCAGAAAATGAAAATTCGTCATTGAACACTATGAACATTGTAAATGCACCTGCAAGCCATGTAATAAGCATTGAAAAAAATGTCATAGATAGATCTAACAATAGCTCAGTAGGCATGCCCAATACCCTTTATTTTCGTAATTGTAATCGTGCTGTCCTTTACCGTTATACGGAATACGCATGGATAGCTGTCGGCAGAACTCACAGACTCTGATTCAGGTGTTATTCCCCAGCCGAAAACAATACGGTAGAGCTTGTTATCTTTGCTGAAGCCCCAGTCTACATGGAGTGGATAGAGATTGTAGTTGGTTCTATAGAGAAGATATGCCCATTGTCCAACGAAGGGATCCTTGCCGCCAAGCCCTTCTTTGACCAGCTTTTTATAGGGAAGCTCAACAAAACATGTACCTTTTGTTTCTGAGTATTCATGCTCAAGCATGTCATCAACCGTTTTTACCAGTGGCCCTTCCTGTAGCCATTGTCTCTGTCGATAGCTTAATTGGACAAATTTCAAAGATTGGAAGATCTCTTTAATCGGGTTTATTATATAAATAACTTCAGAAACAATGGCTATGATAAGCAAAGCCGTAAGAAAAGCGTGCCCGGCAATCTGCAGGAGGTTATTATAAGCGAATTTTTTATCAGACATTTATAACCCTTCTATGATCATCTTTAATGTATCGGCATCAGGCTGGTGCGGGTTCAAGCGGTAAGACATCTCAAAGTATTTTTTTGCCAGAACCGGATTATTGTAAAATTTCAGGTATATTGCTCCAACAGCTCTGCAAGCCATAAATTGTTCAGGGGCTTTTATTTCTGACATACGTTTGAGCAAGGGGAAGGCCTTTTCGTAATCACCTTGCCTTAGGTACACCATACCGAGATTCCACAGTACAGGCACAAAAGAGTTGTCATACTTGAGCGCAAGTTCAAATTCGCGTTTTGCAACCTCCGGTTGTCCATGTGCATTATAGTAAGCTCCAAGGTTATTCCTTGCTACAGAGCTATAAGGCTGTAATTTGACGGTGTAGCTCCATAATGAGTAGCTGTTTTTCCAATGGAGCGATTGCCTGTAGGATAAAAATGCAAGCAATATAAAAATAGATGCATAAATAACAGCGGTGGTACGCTTCATAGCGGTACGATTATAAAAATCAGTCATCCAGATACCCGCTATAAGGAATACACCCAGCGCAGCCTCATACATGTATCTGTCAGCCATCTTTGTCGGTAATGGTACGATATTGCTAACAGGTATAAAGTTTGCAGTAAACAATGATACCGCAAAAAGGTAAAGATAGTTTTTCTGTTTGAGTAACATTATAACCCAGAGAAGAATGAGAATAAAGAATGTTAGAGATATAATGAATAATCCAATGTTGTATAGGGATGGGACTGTATAAACAGGTGCGAGATTAAAGGGAAGGAAAAGCTTTCTTATATATATAAATATAGCCTCCGGTATAAACATGATCGTCCAGAATAACCCATAGTTATCTACGAACGCAGTAGCACCTTTGTGGTAATACCACATGGTGTAAGGGACATATATCAAAAGTACGATAAGGTAAGGGATGAGTTTTTTCGTCGTGTTTTTGATAGTGTTCTTATTGATGAATAATTCGTACGCAACAAGCACGCCTGGAATAGTAACACCCTGAAACTTGCTCAGGATGGCAAGGATAAAACATACGAATGCAATGATTGACCATAAAGTTGGGTAGCTGTCGTAAGTAAAAGTTTTAGGTAATCCCCTCTCACCCTCCCTTTCATCCCTCCCGTCAAGGGAGGGAGAGAAAAAGGAATTGTCGGACAATCCCTTTTGTAAAGAGGTTTGGTACAGTGGATTTGCCCTTTGTAAGGGGCGATGGTGGTCATCTGCATGACGCTCCTGAGCCTTGGGATCTGATTTCATATAAAATATAAACCACATCAGATAGAACATCATCAAAAGTAAGTCCTTCCTGCCAGAGAGCCATGATACATTTTCAGCTATTATTGGCGAAACAGCGAAGAGCAGGGCTGTTAAAAATGCTGCTGTTGTATGTTGGGGAGTGGAAAAATCAGATTTGTCATTCCGCATAAATATGTCGTGAGATTGCTTGGTCACTATCGCTTCTTGCAATGAGAGTGTACTGGGATCTTCAAATTTTGAGACTTTCAACAACAGCATCCTTAGAGCAAAAAATATAAGCAGTACATCGATTATCTGTAACAGTACATTATCGATGTGGAACCCCTGGGGGAAATCCTTACCGTAAAAATGCCATTCAACCATGTACGTAAGGTCTGTAACAGGGAAATATTCATAGTAGTACTGTCCCTGAAATATGCCGAGCGGGTTGAAAAGATGGACAACCGATGAAATATTAAATTGCTGGATACGCGGTTTATTAAGAACGTCCTTGTCATCATCCCAGCCTATAAATCCGTATCTTGCAGTATGGGCGTAAATAGAGAGAGTAGTGACAATAAGAATGAAGGCATATAACCATATTTTTGAACGTAGCATGTATATCTCTTACAACAAGATCAAAGGACTGTAAACCCCGTTAGAAAAATTCTTGATTCAATGAGGATCCTGGTCTTAGAGCTTGGCAAGGGTATATTATCTGCACGAAATAGCTGGAATTTTCTAATGTGTTATAAAAAATAGTAGGCAGGCAAAATGTGTGCTTTAATTGACATTAGAAAATAGTTAATTTAACCTAAATAAGCACGTTAGAAATGGCAGGGCATGAACCGTGTCATCAAGAGGGAATAAATATCTTCTTTCTGCATACCTGCTGTCCCGCTCAAGTGCGGATCCGTCTTAGGCCGAGAATGGTCAGGTTTTCTAACGGGCTAAAAATATAAAAGGAGAAACAAAATGGATACAATTGCTTATGCAGCAGGGGCTCCTGCGGCAGCACAGGGTGGTATGTCAGGATTGATGAGTATGTTTTTACCGTTGATCATAATCTTTTTTATCTTCTGGCTGTTGTTGATAAGGCCTCAGCAAAAAAGGGTAAAGAAGCATCAAGAATTTCTTTCTAATCTTAAGAAAGGTGATGAGGTGATTACATCAAGCGGTATTTTCGGCAAGATAACAGGTATTGCGGATAATGCCCTTACTATCGAGATTGCCGACGGTGTTAAAATCAAAGTGGAAAAGGCGCATATTTCAGGTTATGCTGCTTCCAACCAACCTGCTTCTGTAGAGAAAGCCGGGAATACCGGTAGCACGGGAAAATAGTTTATACAAACAACAGGAAAATATAACAGAGAACTGGTAACAGGATACAGATGAGTATAGAGACAAACAATGATCTTCAACATATCATAACCGATCCAAGAACAATCATCTACATAGACATGGCGGACCAGCATCTTGAGCGTATAGGATATACCGAGCATGGCAGGAAACATGCAGAATTTGTTTCGCAAAGGGCCGGTTATATATTGGAAAAGTTAGGCTTTCCGGAAAAAAGTATCAGACTTGCGGCAATTGCCGGTTATTTGCATGATCTCGGCAATCTAATAAGCCGTGGTAACCATGGCTTTTCCAGTGCCTTCCTTGCAAAGGATATACTTGCTGAGAACGGATTCAGTATAGAAGACACTGCTTTGATAATGAGCGCAATAGGTAATCATGAGGATAATGGCGGAGAAATTACAAGCGAGATAACCGCTGCCATAATAATAGCAGATAAGACACACGTTCACAGATCCCGTGTGAGGAATAAAAACTTTATAACATTTGATATCCACGACAGGGTAAATTATGCCGTTACAGAATCTAAGATAGATATCAACAGTGCAAAGAAAGAGATAATTCTAAACCTTGCGATAGATACGGAAATATCAGAGGTTGTCGAATATTTCGAAATATTCCTGTCCCGTATGCTTTTGTGCAAAAGGGCTGCTGAATATCTTGAGACAAAATTTTCGATGTTTATAAACAATGTTAAATTAATTTAAAGGAGCAAAAATGCGGAAGAATATTGTATGGAGATTGGTGCTTGTAGGATTGCTGAGCGTTATCTCTATCTTTATAGTTTTACCATCGTTCGTAAACCAGCTCCCACAATGGTGGAAGGGGCTGTTACCGTCGGCGAAACTTAATCTCGGACTTGATCTGAAAGGCGGCACCTATATTGTATTCGGTGTTGATATTGATAAGGCTATAAAAGATGATCTTACGAGAAAAGCAAACGAATTAAAGGCTACTCTTAGCAAAAAAGACGTTGCGATTCAGTCAATCTCTGTTACAACTACGGAAGAGATAAATCTTAAGCTTGCCAATGTAAACGATACTGATAAATTATTGAGTGTATTCAAGGACGATTTTCCGGATCTGCAGAAGCTTGATACATCACAACCGCCATTCTTTGCATTCGCCCTAACAAATTCTGAAGTAAATTACATGAAGAATAATATATTAAGCCAGGCTGTGGATAATATAAGAAATCGTGTAGATCAGTTCGGCGTAACCGAGCCGATTATTCAGCCTCAGGGCAGCGATCAAATTATTGTGGAACTGCCTGGTATAAAAAATCCCGCCAGAGCCATAGAGATAATAGGTAAAACAGCACAACTGGAGTTTATGCTTGTTGATGATAATCCCGTATTCTTAGCTAAACTTATAAGTGATACTAAAAATCTGTCTGATGGAATTTATTCAGGTTCAACGCCCGTGACACTGCCAAGCGGAGAAACGATCAACAGTCCGTATCTTTGGGCGTATAATAAAAATCAGCTTGAACAGTTTCTCGCGGGTAAGGTGCCGCCTCAATATATGGTCGGGTACAAGGTAAACAAGGATAAAAATACAAACCTTACCACTTACGAGACTTATATCCTTGAAAAGGATGTTTCAATGACTGGTGACATGCTTACGGATGCGAGGATGGAGATAGGCGGCGAGTATAACCAGCCTTACGTAGGCATACGGTTCAATTCAAGAGGGGCGAGACTATTCGATCAGCTTACGGCTGCACATGTGGGAGGAAGATTGGCGATAGTACTTGACGATATAGTTTATTCCGCTCCTGTCATACGGGAAAGAATAAGCGGAGGCGTTGCCCAAATAACCGGCAGTTTCACAGAGGACGAAGCAAAGGATCTTGCCATCGTACTGCGGGCAGGTGCTTTACCCGCACCGGTTAAAATACTTATGAAGAACGTTGTCGGCCCTACCCTTGGCTCGGATTCTATAAGAGAGGGTATGACTGCGGCAATAGTTGGAGGCGTATTTGTCGTTGTATTCATGCTTTTATATTACATGATAGCCGGTGTAATAGCTGATATAGGTTTACTCATAAATGTTGTTATGATTCTCGCGATACTGGCGTTGTTCGGTGCAACATTAACATTACCTGGAATCGCAGGTATTATTCTGTCAATAGGTATGGCTGTAGATACAAACGTGCTGAACTTTGAGAGGACGAGGGAAGAACTGAAACTCGGCAAACCCATACGTACTGCTGTTGATGCAGGATACGACAAGGCTTTTTATACAATCATAGACTCTCATATTACAACGTTGATTACGGCAATTATCCTGTACATCTTCGGTACCGGTCCTATCAAGGGCTTTGCAGTAACCCTCAGTATCGGTGTTACTCTGAATTTGTTTACAGGACTTTTTGCAACAAGAACATTCTTCGATTATCTGAATTCAAAAGTCAGGTTGACGAAGCTGAGGTTTCTTGAATTTATCGGTAAAACAAATATTAATTTCATGGGTGCGAGGCGGTATACCTATATCATATCAGGTATCCTCGTTGCCATAGGTATAATTGCCGGCATTCAGATAGCCCGCGGCAAAGCGAATATCGGTATTGATTTCGGCGGAGGAACTTCCGTCCAGATAAAATTTCAAAAAACCATTGGCATATCGGACATAAGAAGGGTGCTCGAAAAGGCTGATATCCCAGGTTCCGAGATCCAGGAGCTTCCGAAATTGAATGAGTTTTTGATCAGCGTAAAAAAGATAAAACAGCTTCGTGAGGATATAGCGGACAAGATTATCGGTGCTTTAAAAGCCGCATTTCCAAATAATAACTTTGAGGTGGAGAATACAAATGAGATAGGACCCGTTGTCGGTAAAAATCTCCAGAGAAATGCTTTGTGGGCTATTATCTTCTCATTGATCGCCATAATAATCTATATAGCATGGCGGTTTGAGTTTAAATTCGGTGTTGCTGCAACCATAGCCACAGCACACGACGTACTTGTAGTGCTCGGCATATTCTATCTTCTGGACAAGGAGATAACACTGCTTGTTGTGACCGCACTCTTGACGCTTGCAGGGTACTCTTTGACGGATACTGTTGTTGTATTTGATAGAATACGAGAACGGTTGAAAACAAGGAAAAATGAGTCCAACATCGAGCTTTTTAACAGAAGCATAAATGAGGTTTTAAGCAGGACAATAATAACATCGTTGACGGTTTTTCTTGTAGTATTGGCTATGTTTCTGATGGGCGGTTCTGTATTGCATGACTTCTCCCTTGCCATGCTTATCGGTGTTATTGTGGGAACATATTCTTCGGTCTTTATAGCGAGTGCGATTGTCGTAGATTGGATAGGGGATAAAGGAAAATTGTTTCAGAAGAAAAGATAATGACTAAAAGGTGGCAAAAAAGGAATGATTCTTCAGAAAACATAGTGACCAGGCTTTCAAAGTCGCTCGGTATATCAGAAGTGCTATCAACCGTTTTGGCAAACAGAGGTATTACCGACGAGAATGAGATAATGCGGTTTTTACATCCGGACCTTAAAGATCTACCCTCGCCATTTCTTATAGACGGCATGGAAAGGGCTGTCAAAAGGATTATTTTAGCACTTAAGAATCACGAAAGGATCATGCTCTATGGTGATTATGATGTGGATGGAATATCGTCGGTATCAATTGTATACCTTTACCTCAAATCAGTCGGAGCCGATGTAGACTATTATATACCGAGCCGATTAAAAGAAGGGTATGGTCTGAACATAGAAAGCATAAAAAAGTTTATAAATAACGGCTATAAACTCCTTATAACGCTTGACTGCGGCGTATCAAACAATAAAGAAATAGCTTTTGCCAAACAGAACAAAGTTGATACGATAATTGTCGATCATCACGAAATCCCGGATACAAAGCCTCCCGCTTATGAAATACTGGATCCCAAAGGCAGCGACATAAAAGATATAAATGTACTTGCAGGCGTAGGTGTGGCTTTTAACCTTCTCATGGCACTGAGAAGCACAATGAAAAAAGAAGGGTTCTTCAATTATATGAGCATGCCTAATCTTAAACATTACCTTGATCTTGTTGTACTGGGCACTATTGCGGATATAGTGCCGTTTACCGGAGAAAACAGGATTATAGTAAGTACAGGGATTAAGGTACTCAATAGTTCCCCAAGACAGGGTATAAGTGCCATAAAAGAAGTGGCATCTTTATCACGAGATAATGTTCATGCTTCTGATGTGAGTTTTAGAATTGCACCAAGAATAAATGCAGCGGGCAGACTTGATGATCCTGCCATAGGTGTACAGTTACTGACGACGGATAACCCGATGCTTGCAAATAAACTTGCCAAAGCCCTCGATAAAATAAACGGTAATAGACAATTGATAGAGCAGAGGATATTAAAGGATGCATTGGAGCTTATAAGGAAAGATTCCGTAATGAAGAAAAGCAAAGGCATAGTACTGGCTTCGGAAGAATGGCATCCCGGTGTTATTGGAGTGGTTGCTTCTAAACTTGTGGAGGCATACTACAAACCGACTATTTTGATCTCCCTTAACAGTAACTTTGGCAAGGGTTCTGCAAGGAGTATACAATCGATACACATTTATGAAACACTGAAAAGCCTGAGCGAGTATCTTGTTGGATTCGGCGGACACAAGCTTGCTGCAGGTCTTGTGATAAGAACGGAAAAACTTGATATTTTCAAAAACAATTTTTTCAAGCTTATGGATACAACCCTTACCGGAGATATGCTTACGCCCGTTCTTAACATAGACAGTGTATTGAAACTGAAACAGATTACAAAGAAGGTCAGCGATGAACTTACAATGATGATGCCTTATGGTACTGGAAATGCAGAACCGGTCTTTGTTTCATACAATGTCAGACTAACGGAGCCTGTTGTACTAAAGCATAACGTTTTAAGGTGCAAAGTAGTACAGGATGATACAACTATCGGGCTTGTGGCTTTCAATACAGCGGATACCATGGATAGCTTACCGAAGCATGCGAATATAGCCTACTATATAAGGAATAATCCATTTAACGGTAACGACCGCATAGAACTTGTTTTAAAGGATATGGCAGGGTTGGATAATTGACAGAAGTAAAGGACTGGTTTACATTATAAAAGAGAGGTAAAAATATATGGCAAGGGTAACGGTAGAAGACTCGCTCAAGATTACGAACAACAGGTTTATACTCGCTCAAATTGTTATGAAGAGGGCAAGACAGCTCATAAAGGGAGCACAGCCGCTTATCGAAAACAAGGATGACAACAAAGAGATAGTTTTAGCTTTGAGAGAGGTTGCGGCAAGCAAGATTCCTTATATAGTAGGATCACCGAAAAAAAAGAAATAATATCTATAGTGAGAATAGAATAAAGGGGAATAGAATAATGAGCGTGGGTAAGCTGTTCTATGAGCGGCTGTTCGGTAATTGACGAAAGTGGAGAAATGTCATGCTGAACTCGTTTCAGCAGCTCGTATTATTAGTATGTTATACCGTCTTGTCATCCCGAAACAAGTTCAGGATGACAAGTGTCGTACACCCTCTTTAGCTTGGGGGTGCTAAAAAAGTCCTCCAAGACAAGCTATGATAAGGCTAAACGAAATCCATGAAAAGATCCTCTCTTATAATCCTGACGCTGACTTAGATTTAATAAATAAGGCTTATGTATTTTCCGCCAAGGTTCACAGTGGACAGGTGCGTATGTCGGGTGAACCTTATCTTATTCATCCAATGGAAGTGGCGGGTATTCTTGCATCTTTAAAGATGGATGTTCCTACAATCGCCGCGGGGCTTTTGCATGATACGGTGGAGGACACATGGGCAACCATAGAAGAAATTACCGAGTTGTTCGGTAAAGAGGTTGCGGATCTGGTGGAGGGTGTGACAAAGATAAGCAACATCACTTTTAATACCGAGCTTGCAAAGCAGGCGGAAAACTTCCGGAAGATGCTTGTCGCAATGGCAAAGGATATACGGGTCATCATCATAAAACTGGCAGACAGGTTAAACAACATGAGAACCCTCGAATATATGCCAGAGGATAAACGTGAGGGTATAGCAAAAGAAACACTGGATATATATGCACCTATCGCACATAGGCTTGGCATTTATTGGCTAAAGTCCGAACTTGAAGACCTTGCCTTCCGTTTTACAAAACCGGAGCTTTACTACAAATTATCAAAGATGGTTGCCAAGACCCGCAAGGAGCGTGAAAAATATGTTCAAGAGGTCGAGCGTATTTTGAAGGGTATCCTCGAAAAAGAGGAAATGGAGGTTGATGTAAGCGGCAGGCCAAAGCACCTTTACGGCATATATCAGAAAATGGAAAAATATAATCTTGATTTTGAGCAGGTCTACGATATTACGGCATTCAGGGTTATAGTTGACAGCATTAAGGATTGCTATCAGGCACTTGGAATCATCCATACGACATGGCGGCCTGTTCCCGACAGGTTTAAAGATTACATAGCAATGCCGAAGAACAATATGTACCAGTCGCTCCATACAACCGTCATAGGTCCAAAAGGTGAAAAGGTAGAGATACAAATAAGGACCAAAGACATGCATAGAGTTGCTGAAGAAGGTATAGCTGCACACTGGAAATATAAAGAGGGTAAACTTGTTGATACAAAAGAGGATGTTACATTCAGATGGGTGAGACATCTTATAGAATGGCAACAGGAATTGAAAGACCCGGAATCTTTTATGCAGTTTGTAAAAGTGGATCTTTTCCCTGATGAGGTTTATGTGTTCACTCCGAAGGGCGATGTCATAGAATTGCCTGTTGGTGCTACCCCTCTGGATTTTGCCTATGCGATACATACGGATGTAGGCAACCATTGTGCAAGCGCAAAGATAAACGGTAAAATCGTACCTCTTAAATCATCACTGAAAAACGGAGATACCGTTGAAGTGATTACATCTCCGACAGCTCATCCCACAAGGGATTGGTTAAGAATCGTGGTAGTACCCAAGACAAAAGCAAAGATACGGCAATGGTTGAGCAAAGAAGAGAGGGAAGAAAGCAAGAACATCGGCAAGGAATTGCTTGAGAGCGAGTTCTCGAAATTCAATTTTGAGTTCTCAAAATTTGCAAACTCAAACGAAATAAACAAATACATGTCCGAGTCAAGCATAAAGAGCATAGACAGTCTGTATTCACAGGTTGGGTATGGCAAGGTATCACCATTCCAGGTTATAAAACATCTGATCCCATTGGACAAACTGAACGAGCTCAAGCCCAAGACCGACAGTGCCATATCCAAGCTCTTCAAGCTCGTAGCAAGGAAGTCCTCCACAGCGGTCAAGATAAAAGGCATGGATGATATACTTGTAAGGTTTGCACATTGCTGTAATCCCATTGTCGGAGATCCTATTGTCGGCTTTATTACAAGAGGGAGGGGAATAACGATACATACCTCTGATTGTCCGAGGACGCTGGAATTAGATCCGGAGCGAAAGATCGATGCTGAATGGGATGTAGGCAGTAATATATTGAGACCCGTAAAGATCCTTGTAACAGGTGTTGACAAGCCGGGATTACTTGCCAATATAACCAATTCTATTTCATCCATGGGAATTAATATTATAAGGGCATCCGTGGCGCCAAATAGAAACCAAAAATCAACATTGATGTTTGAGATTGCCGTAAAAGATACACATCAGCTTAGGGATATCATAAATAATATAGCCAAGATAAAAGACGTAACCAATGTCGAAAGAGTAATGGCGGGGGAGAATGCATGAAAAAATGTATAACGACGGATAAACTACCGAGGCCTATCGGACCTTATGCACAGATCGTAATAACGAATGGTTTCCTGTTTCTGTCGGGACAGATACCAATAGATCATAAGACAGGCGGGTTGATCGATGGAGGGATAGAGGCACAAACAGAGGCTTTACTGAGCTCAATAAAGTCTGTTATAGAGGAACAAAATGTGACTATGAGGGAGGTTGTTAAGGTGACCGCATATCTTACCAGCCCGGATGATTTCAATGCGTTTAATGGTATTTATGCGAAATACTTTTCCCAGGAGCCGCCGGTCAGAACGACTGTGTTTGTCAGTACATTGCCCAAAGGTGCAAAAGTAGAGCTGGACGTTATTGCAGCAATGTAAGAGTGTCGTAGATTAACGTAGGGACCACCGTCTTTGACATTGGTAGTTCACGTGGGTTGATTCGCTTGCTTTACAACAGCAGTATTGGACATATAGAATATAATTATGCTTGATAGATACGGCATTTCAATAGTTTTTCCAAGAATGAAATATACGTCCGGGGATTCGCCGCTCGGTGTAATGTATATAGCCACGTATCTTAAAAAACATCTAAACGCCGAGGTACAGATAATAGACACGACATTTCATAAAAGCTACGATTATGTCTTCAGTCGTATCGTGAACTTTCCTACCGAGATCGTAGGCATATTCATCGATACCATTATGTATAACGATGCAATCAAGATAGCCGCCATGGCAAAATCCCTTGGTAAATACGTTATTGCAGGCGGTCCCCATACAACGATATTGCCCGAGACAGTCATACCCTATGTCGATGCCCTTGTCATAGGAGAAGGGGAGCTTGCTTCATTGGAGATTATAAAGAATCTGCCTGCTCTGAAGCCTGTTAAGGGAGCATGGGTTAAAGATGGAGCAAATATATATAAATCAAATGAACTCAGTTTATCTCAGAATCTTGATTCAATTCCGTTTCCAGATCGCTCTTTTATTGAGAATGAACAATACATGCAGTACTGGCATTTTATGGATGTTATAGACGGCTATAAGAGAGGAACGAACATCATCGCAAGTAGGGGGTGTCCTTTTCATTGTACGTACTGCCAGCCCACATTGAGAAGGCTGTTCGGGACCAAGTTAAGGTACAGGTCGCCGCAGAACGTTGTGGATGAGGTCCTATCATTAAAGGAAACACTCGGTATCCAGGCATTTATCTTTCAGGATGATACGCTAACGATAGATAAAAAATGGGTTACTGAGTTCTCTGATCTGCTCATAAAGGCTGATACAGGTCTTATCTGGGGATGCAACACAAGGGCGGATACCATCAACAGAGAACTTCTCCTGCACATGCACGAGGCAGGATTAAGGAAGATACAAATAGGAGGAGAGTCCGGCACGGTCAGGATATTGGCCGATGTCTATAAAAAAGGCATTGTCCCGGAACAGGTAAAACAGCTTGTCAGTACTGCACACAGCATTGGCGTCAAAACACTGGTGTTTTTTATGCTCGGCGCACCGGGTGAGACAAGGCAGGAAGTAACCTCTACCATCAAATTTGCAAAAGAGATCAAATCCGATGAGGTAACATTCAATCTTACACAGCCTCTTCCGGGAACCGATCTGTATGAGTCTATGCTGCATAAACAAGAATATACTATTGAGAAAGATTTCTCGAAATTCGATTACTACAACAGACGGGCATTTAACGACGTGACTCTGTCCAACAGACAATTAAGGATTATACGGATATTGGGATTTTTTTATGTATATGTAAGACTTTCATCGTTTTTATATATTGTAAGGCATTTTGGTTCTGTAAGAGGTATGAAGAAACTCTTTGCAAAGTTAAAAAGGATATTCTCATAAATTTATGGCAAGATTACTGCTGATCAAGAGCGGAAATATTCACACAAGAAGTATGGGTATAACACCGCCGCTCGGTATTATGTATCTTGCCGCTTATGCAAGACAGGAGCGAGGTGATGAATCCATGCTTCTCGATCTAAGGTTTTCAAAAAGGCCTCTTCGCGATGTATATGATGCGATAAGAATCTTTAAGCCGGATGTTGTCGGCATAAGTGCTATAACGCTTGAAGCAGAACTTATTCATCATATCTCACGTATGACAAAAAAGTTCTCAAGCAATATCCCTGTCATAATTGGTGGACCGCATGCTACAACCTTCCCTGAAAAGGTGTTGGCGGATGAAAAGATAGATATTACAGTCGTAGGCGAGGGAGAAGAGACATTTATAGAACTGCTCAATGCAATTGATCATAAAAATAAATTATCCGATGTAAATGGTATAGCCTATAAAGAAGCTGATCACATTATACATACACCGGTCAGGAAGTTTATGGATAACCTTGATGTTCTGCCATTCCCTGCATGGGACAAGATAGATTTAAAAAAGTATGCAAGTGTAAAAAGCGGAAGTGCAACAAGAATCAGGCCCTATATGGTTTTATTCACATCGAGAGGTTGTCCCTTCAGATGCACATACTGCCACAATATATTTGGTAAGAAGTTTAGGGCTCGTTCTGCATCCAATGTCCTGAGCGAAATAAAATCACTTGTTGATAACTACGATATACATGATTTCGAGATCATGGATGATACCTCAAATTTTGACAGGGCAAGATTAAAAGAAATCTTACACGGTATAATCTCTCTTAAAAATGGCTTAAAGTTATCATTTCCAAATGGAATAAGAGCGGATATTGTTGATGAGGAGCTGATAAAGCTTATGAAGCAAGCAGGAACAGACGAGATTACCGTTGCAATAGAATCAGCATCCCCACGCATACAACAGTATATAAAGAAAAACTTAAACTTAGAAAAGGCGAACAGGACAATTGAAATGGCCGTTGATTCAGGTATGTTCGTAAAAGGAAATTTTATGCTTGGGTTTCCAACCGAGACAGAAGAAGAAATAAAGGCCACAATTGATTTTGCATGCAATTCAAGGCTTCATGTCGCAGCCTTTTTTGTTGTTGTGCCTTTTGAAGGTACTGAGCTTGCAATGCAAATGGAAAGGGAAGGAAAAATAAGGTCTATGATTGATTATAAGGACTATGATTATTACGCAATGCCATTCAATGGCAGTTCTATACCGGACAAAAGGTTTTTTAAATTATATAGATACGCCTATGCGAAATTTTATACAAATCCTGTTAGGTTAGTCAGGATCTTAAAGGCAAGACCTATGTGGCGTGTCGCAATACCAATGGGACTTAAGGTCTTTAAATATAGTCTTTTCAGAGTTAAAGGTAACAAGGTTGTGGAACTGGATGAGGTGGATCAAAAATAAGCAGGTTGAGATCAGTAATTTATAATAGTGGTAGTGCCTTTCAGCTTAAACACATAAATAGATTCTTGAGGTATGGCAAGAAGCAATTTGAAATCTGGTCCCAATGATAAGGTCTTTGCTACATCAGGAAAAAGAGGTTCATAGGCATTTGCCCATTGAGCATCAAAAATTACAAACTTTATATTGTATTTCTGCATTATTCGTTCAAGTGAGAATATATTGGTAAACCAGATCTCTGGAATGAGTTTTCTAAATTTAATATCAAGAAAATATATTCCACCTGTTGGACCGATGTAGGGCATATAAAAGCCCATATGATTGAATAGTCTGTTTGTTTTAAGTGCTTTTAATCGGTACATACCAAGTTCATTAAATAATGCCTCATTATTTAAAATTAAATGTTCTGGAAATTTAAAAGCATCTGGATAAATCGGATTATGCACACTATCAAAAAATGCCACATTCATTGATGTTGATAGGCATTGCATGGGGGATGCCATGCCATTGGCTGTTAGAACCTTAGTTATCATTATATTGTCCTGTCTTAATGAATTTAAATGAATGATCAACTTCAAATCACGATTTATTGGTATTAAAATGAGAACAAAAGCACCTAAACCAAAAATTGCTGTTTTCAAAAACCTGTTTTTCAATACCTTGATAATTAAACCGATTGCAGGTGCATAGGCTATGTATATTAAAGCCTCTGGGAAATATGTGCCCTTCTCTGTGTAATAGGCAAATGAAACAAAGCTTAAAAATCCAAGAACAATGATGAAGATAGATAATACTTCCTTTCTTTTATCCCTATTACTGATGAATAATAGTATAACAGCTATGACAAAATACGCTAAACCAGTTTTTGTTGCATATACATAAAGCACCTGTGACCAAGCTGAAATAAATTTTATAGGATGGTGTATAAAAATACCAATCATCGATCCCTTAATCTGTTTAAGCAATGCTGGATTGAATATATCAAGCCCTTCTTTGGCAAGTAGCACTGTCCCGGTTTGAGTGCTGTAATTATAAAATGGATTTGCATGCGCAACAGTATTTAATAAAAGCTGGGGCAAAGCTCCAACAATGCTGCCTAATATAAGGGAGGTAATCGCCTGAAGGATATATGTTCTACCGTTTCTCCATTCTTCAATAAAGACAACAGATACAAGTAGCCCTACTAATACTATGCCTTGTTGCCTTATAAGTGATGCAATGCCGATTAACAGACCTGTATAAAACCAGTATTTATCATTATCCTTTGCCTTCATTGCAGTATAAACAACGTAAATCATTACAAAAGATAAAAGCATGTCAGGGTCTTCACCTATTGTGCCGAACAATAAAAGATTATTTATTGCTAAAAGTCCTGCTGTAATGAGTGCGTACCTCTGGTTTTTAAATAGTATCAATGATAATTTGTATGTGATGTATAAAAGCACAGCACCTGAGAAAGCGCATATAAGCTTTACTGTTAAAAGATAATTGTGGGTAAACAGGCTTATTATGTTCATCAGCAAGGGATAGCCAAATGGGTAATAAGGGCTTGTGAAAGCATACCTGTTAAAGGTGAACTGAAATAATGCAAGTCCTTCCGTGGCAAAAAAGTCATTGCTATTTATAAACCAATCATACTTTATAACCAAGGCTATAACACAAATAAAGTACATAACAGAAAGGATGATCGCATATCTATTGCTTCGTGTCATAAACAGGATTGCGCTCTTATTATTATATCATGGGGATAAAACAGTGTATACAGTAGATGATTATATTTTTTGATATTCATGGCTTTGCCTTGGGTTTTATTAACATATATTTGAGAACCCTGAAACTGAGTCCGGGTAGGTCTCTTAAAGAAGGTTTTGACATAAGTATCCTTATAATCCTTTTTGGATTAAGATAAAATTTTATATAGGCATATCTATAAATTCTGAAAAATATCTTGTCTGGAACATCGCTGAGGTTAAAAGGCATCGTATAATAATCAGTATCAATAGGTTTATCAAATAGAGCATTGTGTGGAATTTGCTCATAAAGCTCTGTACCTTTAAAAGGTATTACAATAAGAAAAAGCGCAAGGTGCAATTTTGAATGGATTGCAAAGTTTATAGTTGCCTTTAGCTCATCTTCTGTTTCTGTAGGAAAACCAAGCATAAAAAACCCACGCACAAACATACCATTATAAATAGCCCTGTCTATGCTCTTTTTTACCTTTTCAAGGTCAAGGTTCTTTTTAATCAATCTTTGTAATCTTGGTGATGCGGTTTCTATGGCAATAGATAACTCAACTGTTCCTGTATCTTTCATCAAATCAATGGTTTCTTCATCAAGCAGATCCGTTCTTACACCATTTGGAAATGATAGCTTTATATCCCAATCTTTATTTATTATATGTTTTAGCAAAGATTTAAATCTTTCTTTTTCAAAGTTTGCTATATCATCTATAATCTCAAAATGCCTTATCCCATAATTTCTGATAAGCATCTCCATTTCACTTATAACATTTTGAGCAGACCTTGATCTAAACCTTTTACCAAACATGTTATGACAGTATGTGCATCTGAATGTGCACCCCCTTGATGTAAGTATAACTGTGTATTTGCCTACGCGTGCAGTACTTCCACCTTTAAATCTTTTATATGCATTAATATCAATTAAGTCGTATGCAGGATACGGAAGCATATCAAGGTTATCTATATATCTTCTTTGTTGAGTTAGGCGTATGTTTCCATTATGTTTGTATATAATCCCATTAACCTGCGATAAATTGTCTGACTCTATTTCAATTGTATTGAGAAGTTCTATAAATGTTTCTTCTCCTTCTCCTATCACACCTATATCAATATTTTTATCCGCCATAGTTTCTGATTTAAATGATGACACATAAGGACCGCCAATAATCACTTTAATTTGTGAATTATATACTTTAACTATGCTTGCCACTTTATGAAGATTTTCAGCCTCATTTGTTATAGCACTTATACCAACTATGTCTGGTTGAAACTGACTAATGAGCTTTACAAGTTCCTTTCCAAGGTTATTCACAAAAAGCATGTCTTTGATCATAACCTCATCATGCCTTTTCTCTCGTACGTACGATGCGAGATACATTATGCCTAACGGTGGTGTTGCTCCACTTTGTATATGATCAAGGTTTCTACTTTTTATCAGTAAAATACGAGCCATATTTGATAATTATAATATAAAAGCTATAAAATGTTCAACTATTAAATAATGATCCTTGATATTGAGAATTACTATTTAATCTCTTCTTAAGTTCTGGATTGATGCAAAAGTTATATAGTCATAGCTTGCTTATCCTTAGAATGCTGAAGGACCGATAATCCCCCGCAAGTTATGAGTTTGTTTAAATGAATAGCAAATGTAGTAAGTAACTCAGTCCCAAGTCCCTTTCGGATACCCCGCATTATGGAAGAAGGATGACACAGAAGTTTAAGAAATGCATGGAGAACAGATCACTGGCTTCTATTTCATTTTATAAATAGTTTTTGTATTTAAAAAACAATTACATTACGATATCCCACAAGAAGATAAAGTAGCTTTTCGATATATCCACAGAGACATATAAAAAGGCTGGAGAATCAGGCGTATTGACATTTGCGAATGCCCCTGCTATTTCTAATTTGATAATATATTTAGCAGGGTTGTTTTATATGTACATTAAAAGAGAAAGGAATTATATCTTTGACAAACCATAGTCTTGTAACCTACCATTTCCCTGCTTTTTTAATTTTTGAATCTCTTTGTTGGTTTTATCAGGATTCACTTTCATAAATGCAGATAATACTTTCTCTGGTTTCAAAGTGTAAAAAGATAATTTTAAATTCTCTTTTTTATTTTGTTTTTTAGATTTTTTATTCAATGAAATAATCCCCCTGAGTTAATTTTGTCCTTTGTTAAATAATTTTAAGGAAATAGATTTAAGGCAGGATAAAGGTGCTTTATACGAGAATTTTATTTTTAGCGAATTAGTCAAAAAAGGCCTTGCTTTAAAATACTGGAGAACAAAAGCCAAAGCAGAGGTGGATTTTATCGTTGAAGATAGAGTACCTGTTGAAGTGAAGTCTATGTTATCAAAACCTGTGACAGGCAGGTCTTTATTTAGTTTCATAGAGAAATATCAGCCAGAAAAGGCTTATGTATTCAATAGAAATTTACTGAAATCAATAAATGTCAACAAAACCCTTGTTCATTTTATGTATCATGTTTATGCCGCCGGTTTAAAAATGTAGATAAGCAATAATAGGAATTATGATGCAGCCTCCATTTTGTACCAAATTTGTATGCTAACGATTGACATCATTATCCAAAAGAGTAAGATTATTCCAACATGATTTACGCGAGGAAGCTTACTGCAAAAATAGCAAAAGAGATTGGTTCAAAAAGAATAGTTGTTTTAACAGGATTGAGACAAACCGGTAAAACTACTCTTATGCGGCTTGCATTCAATCAAATCAAAAGCGAAAACAAAGTTTTCCTCGATCTGGAAAACCCTTAGATTTATAAAACATTATCAAGGCTATAATTAATAGGGTGCTCAAATGGTATCATGGGGTGTAATTGAAAAAAACAAATATCTCCATTGGTTAAAACTGATTATTATTTATATAGCTATCTTCGCAATCACCCACTGGTATCTATCTTATTATAGAAACATGCTTTACTCTTTAAGTGCGGATGAGGGTTATATTCTCTATGGGGCAAAAAGGGTTTTAGATGGGCAGATCATGTACAGAGATTTCTTTCAATTCTATCCGCCCGGTAATTTCTACCTACTTGCTCTTATCTACAAATTGTTCGGTTACAGTTTTACTGTAGCAAGAGAGGCAGCCATTATTATAGACAGCATTATCAATGTACTGGTGTTTTACCTCTCCTACAAGGCATTAAAGGCATGGTATGCGATCATTCCACCATTGTTCTTTATGATTCTTGGCTTTCCCAATTGGATACAGTTCAGTCATTACTGGACAAGCGAATTGTTCTTTCTCTTATCCCTAATATTCTTTTTGTGGTATCTTGAGCAGGATAAGCACTATTGTCTTTATATCTCTGGTTTCTTAATTGGTATCACAACGCTTTTTCTTCAGATGCCAGGTGTATATGGCGGCATTTTATTCCTCATACTTTTATTTATTTTAAAATTTCGTCAAAAAGGATTATGGAAGCTTGCTATCAAATTTACAATCAGTGCTGCAATACCGTTAATTACTGTTTTTGGATATCTCGCAATAAAACATGCGTTTATAGACTTTATAAAACAACAATTCCTTATGATCCTTAAAATTTATCCAAAAATGCTCGCATTTAATCCATTAGGTTTTATTTTTAAAGGTATTTATCCTCTTAATGTCTTCATAGGTATTTATTTTTTTGTATCCATCTTATCTATAATATATCTCTTTATATTTTATAAACGCATTAAACAGGCTCCCGCTATTATTATAATTGGCAATTTCGTATTATTTCTTACAATAATCCATTCTATGGACATTGAGCATCTTTTACCAAACATCCCTCTTTTTTTGATCATGATTCTATTGCCTTTCAAGGGGTTACTTGATTATACAAAACAACACGCTATCCAATGGCACAGGGTATTTTATTATTTATTGGGAACTATTGCTATTATAAGTATAATCTGGGGTGTTATCTCTCTGCGGTCAAATATTAATAGGATAAATACACAAGCATATCGTGTAAGCATAAATGGGACTCCATTATGGACATTCAGTGAAAAACAAGCGTATGAAATAAACGAATTTTTCCCACAGGCAGAAGAAATATTGTATGGCGAAAAGAATGTATTTGTTTATCCTTATGGAGCACTTTTATATGTTTTACTTAATTTAAATAATCCGATAGGTTTTGATTATGCACCTATATATGCTGTTGATAATGATAATCTAATTAATTCATTTGATATCCCAATAATTAAATTATTAAAGAAATATAATGTTGATTATGTAATTTACTCTGGATGGAATAAACATTATGTGAACAGTGTCTTATTCCATATGCACTCACTACCTTACAATATGAATAGTATATTAGATAATTATATTTTTGAGAATTATGATGTATTACTAAAAATTGATAATGAAATGCTATTAAAAATAAAAAAACAAAAACATTTTTGATCGTATTTTGATTGTGGCCATTTATAATCGATTTATTTTAAACGATCAAACCATAGTATCAAAGGTTGACTCTTTTTAATATATGAATACTCTTAATTTATTAAAGACATTATGAAAATACTTTTGGTAAATCCTTATCATCTTGAGATTGGTGCTCCTTATGCTCCAAAAATAATATTAGAAAAGAATGGGAAATATGAGCCACTTGGCTTGTTGTATATAGCTTCTTATGTAAAGAAAACTTTACCTTCGGTTAAAATAAAAATCTTTGATAGTCAACTTTTCGGAGAAAAATACATTCATTATTATAAAAATGAACTTCAGAACTATGATCCGGATATAATAGGGATCTCTTCATTTACTCCTACACTATTTCGAACAATAACATTGGCAAAAATAGGAAAGGAAATAAAACCCAATGTCCATATTAACATCGGCGGTCACCATACCAACATTTATCCTGAAGAAACACTTCAACTGCCGTGGATAGACAGTGTAACTATAGGAGAAGGAGAGATAACCTTTTCTGAACTTGTTGGTAATATTTTAGAGAAAAAACCATTAGATGGTATTAAAGGTTTATGGTTTAAAAGGAATAATACAGTTATTAAAAATCCATATAGGGAATATATAAAAAAATTAGATATATTACCATTTCCTGATAGGTCTTTGATACCTAAAGGTTCATATTATTTTATAGTTGATAAGCCTGTTTTATCTACATCCATGATAACAAGCAGAGGATGTCCTTATGATTGTATTTTTTGTGATACACATAGAAAGACTTATGTTCAAAGATCTCCAAAAAATATCGTAGATGAAATGGAAGAATGCATTCAACTTGGCTTCGATTATATAAATTTTAACGATGATACATTTAATCTTATAAGAAGAAATGTGATAGCGCTATGCAAGGAGATAACCCAAAGAAGATTAAAAACAAAGTGGGCGTTTAAAGGCAGAGTGGATCTTATAGATTTAGAGCTTGCCCAATTACTGAAAGATGCAGGATGTGACAGAGTGCATCTTGGTATAGAGTCAGGTAGTGATAGAATGTTAACGTTGCTTAAAAAAGGGATAACAACTGAAGAAGTGCAAAGGACTGTTAAAATACTTAAGTCAGTTGGTGTAGAAGTTTTAGGATTTTTTATGATTGGGTTACCTTATGAAACAACTGAAGAAGTTTTAAAAACAATAAATTTTTCAATTGAATTAGATTTAGATTATGCCCAATTTACAGTATTGTATCCATTCCCTGGCACAGAATTATATCAATTAGCTGTAAAAGTTGGTGCAATAGAAGAAAACTATTTTAAGGATTATATGAAAGAGCCACTTACTCCATCTTTCGTTAAAAGATGGGAAACCACTATCTCTGATAAAGAAATTAAAAAATTAGTAAAATTGGCATATAGGAAGTTTTACTTAAGGCCAGCATACATATTGAAGATTTTTAAAAAAAATCATAGGCATATTAAATCCCTAAAGAATGTATTTTATGCAGGTTTACAAGTATTAAAGTTTGTTGTAGGAGTAGAATAAGAGCATATTGATGTATGTGGTTATAAAACAATGAAAGTTCTTTTCATCAAAAGTGGAAATTCAAATGCAAGAGCAAGAGACATAACGCCGCCCCTGGGATTAATGTACATTGCATCTTATGTGAGGCAGACAAGAAGGGATGAAGTCAGGATCTTTGACATAATATTTTGCAAAGAACCTTTAAAAGAGATCTATCATATTATTCATGAGTTTGAACCTGACATTGTTGGCATTAGCGCGCTTACACTTGAAGCACCTGCTATGTATCAAATTGCCCATTTTGTAAAGACGGTTATCGATGTTCCTATTATTGTTGGTGGTCCCCATGCTACATCTGTTCCTGAAGAGGTAATAAAAAACCAGGATGTAGATATTGTCGTTATAGGGGAAGGTGAAATCACTTTCAAAGCGTTACTCGACTTTTACGAATATGGCGGAAAACTTTCCACTATTAAGGGTATTGCATATAAGTTCGGTAACAATACAATAATCAACCAACCACGAAATTATATTGTGAACCTTGACGAACTTCCTTTCCCATCATGGGATCTGGTTGAGCTTAAAAAATATGCAACAACTGGAAGCATGAGCACGGTAGGATTAAGACCTTACATGGTGCTCCTTACATCACGGGGATGCCCGTTCCACTGCACATACTGTCATAATATCATGGGCAAAAAGTTCAGGGCAAGGTCTGTTGATAGTGTACTTGAAGAGATGCGGATATTGATTAGGGAATATCATATAAAAGACTTTGAGATCATAGACGATATATCTAATTTTGATAGGAAAAGATTCAAAAAGATAATGATGGGCATAATAGACAACGGATGGAAGGTTACGGTGTCATTCCCGAATGGGATAAGAACAGACATGCTTGATGAAGAAACAATACATCTAATGAAAAAGGCCGGTACAGCAGAGATTGCTATAGCAGTAGAAACCGTGTCGTTAAGGTTACAGAGGATGGTAAAGAAAAACCTGAATCTTGATAAGGTAAAGAGGATGATAGATATATGCGTCAATGAAGGTATGTTTTTGCGCGGATTCTTTATGCTTGGATTTCCTACAGAGACGGAAGAAGAGATAAAAGCTACAATAGATTTTGCATGCAAGTCAAAAATACATGAGGTATTATTCTTCCTTGTTAACCCATTTGGAGGGACAGAACTTTCAAAACAGGTTGAAAACATGGGTAAAATGCCTAATGTAAAGCCTGAGGATTTTGATTATCACGCAATGCCATTTAATGCGAGCAATATTCCTGATAAACGGTTACATAAGTTGTATACGATGGCATGGATTCGGTTTTACTTGAATCCCATAAGGATAATAAGAATCTTAAAGGCAAAGAGCATGTGGAATGATTTACCCTATCAGTTTAATAAAGTACTGAAGGATCTATTTCCCCCACATGGTAACAAGAGATTACTTCTCGAGCCTATAGATTTTGAGTTTAAAAAGATAAACAGGGAAAAAGCTGTTCAGAATCCTTCCGAACAAGCACAGGGTAATGTCATAGAGCTTAGCTCTGCAAAGAAGAAATAACCCTTTTTATCTAATCTACTGCGTCTTCAACCTGAGATACAAGTTTTATCCCAAGTTGCCTTGCATACTCATCTGCTTCACGATGTAAATGTATCCCCACCATAATTTTCTCATCTACCTTGACTGATTCACTCTTTTCATAAAATTGCACAGACCTTTCAAATATCTCTATATCTCCAATGCCTAATGCTGACTTTACTTCTATTGCTATCCTCTTCCCATTCCTGACAAGTATGTCTATTCCTGCACCCCTTGGACGGACAAAAAATTCTGCCTTTGTATCTGTTTTACGCCACTTGAAAACTTGAAAGCCTGCCTTACTCAATACTTCAGAAAGTGCCCTGCTAAAGGTATCTTCTGCCATTATGCCCCAGCGTGACCCGAGATTACCTATTTTGTTTGTTAAAGATTTATCCAATGTATCAATAGACGCCTTGATAGCAAGTTGAAAATCCTGTCTTTGTTCTTCAAACCTTTTGTCAGAAGCCTCTCTCATAGCTTTAAGCTCAGTAAGTATTGTTGTAAACTCCTGCTTTGTTGCAACATCATGGACAAGTAAGCCTACAAGCATTGCCCGCTTTCGTGTGTCTTCACCAATGCGCTTTAAAATACTTGCTGCAAGTTCATTAAGGTCTTGTCCCTTGAGACTTGAATAGCTCTCCTGATGTTCTTTTACTTCATATTTTTTGGGTTGTTTCGTTTTTATGTTTTATTGATACCATAGTTATTTTTAAAAAGCAATTATCATGTTAATCCTGAAGCATCTCACTTATCTTTAGAGCCCTTAGATTTTGGTTTAAGCTGCATCTGTTATACCTCCTACAAATTACACCAAAGTATAATATTATGTCAAAAATATTGGTTCTTTTTCACAATGAGCGGGTAAATATTCTCCTGACGGAGCGATATCTCGGCTATCCCCTCCCCCTTGACGGGAGAGGGGTAGGGTGGGGGTGCTTGTGTTATCGATGCAAGTTATGCTATTTTGTGTAACGCATAATCCGTATGAAGACACAAAACATGAAAACATTGCTATGAAGGTATTGTTGGTTAAACCAAAGCTCAGGCTTGATAATATACTACCTGTTCTCGGATTGGGTTATCTTGCCAATGCAATAAAAGATAAACATGAAGTGAAGATCCTAGATTGTATGAAAGAGGATTTTTCTCTTGATGATTATGCTCGTTACCTTAAAGATTACAAACCCGATGTAGTCGGCATCCAGTGCTTTACCTACGATATTTATATTGTAGCTGATTATCTCAGGGCAACAAAACAGGTTTTGCCTGATGCAGTCACCATTATTGGAGGTCCTCATCCAACTGCAATGCCTGAAGATAGTATGGCATTTTTCGGTAAAACTCTTGATTATGCATTCAGAACAGAGGCAGAAGAGGGATTACCGCAGCTCCTTGAACTTATAGAGTCAAAACGTATAACAAGCGACAACTTAGCAAAGGTTAAAAATTTGATTTGGAGAAATGGTAATCAGATTGCAGCTAATCCCATTACCTATATTGCGGATGTAAGCAAGCTTGGCATGCCTGCATGGGAGCTTATGCCTCCAGACAGCTATCCGAAAGCACCCTTTTCAGCATTTTACAAAAGATTTCCCGTAGCACCGATAATCACATCTCGAGGATGCCCGTATAAGTGTACCTACTGCCAGGCGGGTAGTATGTCCGGTACACGTATGCGGTACAGACCTGTTTCGCTTGTGATAGAGGAAATAAGATATCTGATGGAAAGGTTTGGGGTAAAAGAATTCCAGATCATCGATGATAATTTCACGCTCAATCGTAAGTATGTAATGGACTTTTGTAATGCCATTATAAACAACCATATAGATATAACATGGACATGTCCTAATGGAGTACGGCTTGATACTCTCAATGATGAAATGGTAGAGGCTATAAAATCAAGTGGCTGCTATATTATATCTGCAGGCATAGAATCAGGTTCAGACAGGATATTGAAGTATGTAAAGAAGCATGAGACAACGGATATTATGATGGATAGGGTCAGGATGATTCAGAGGCATGGCATAGATGTAATAGGATTTTTTATATTAGGTTTTCCAACAGAAACCACAGAAGAGATGCGACAAACAATAAGGTTCTCAAGGGATTTGAGATTATTGAGAGCAAATTTTTTGCTTTTTCATCCAATCCCGGGTACAGAGATATATACAATGCTGAATCATACCGGCGAGCTTGCGAATATAAACTATGCTGCTAATTCCTTTGCAGAGGTTGCATATACCCCGAAGGGAATAACACGGAATAAATTAAAAAACATACAGCGTACGGCGTTTCTCAGTTTTTATTTAAGGCCGCGACAATTTGTAAGCCTTATCTCTAATATTAAATCATACAATCATCTGAACTATATTCTCAAAAGAATCTATCGCTGGCTGGTAAAATGGAAGTGAAGAAAGCCCTCCTTTTAAATCCACCTGGGGATCAAAAATATCTCAGGGATTATTTCTGCAGTACTATATCAAAAACAGGTTATTACTGGCATCCGATCGATCTGTTGATCCAGAGTGGGTTCTTGTCAAAGCAATACGATGTTAAAGTAATCGATGCAATAGCAAGCGGTATGATGGAAAGGCAAGCCTTACATATTCTATCCGAGTACAAACCCGATATTATACTTTCTACGACAAGTGTACTTTCTTATAAGCAGGATATGACCTTTTTATCGGAGGTAAAAAACATATTGCCTGCTGCGCATGTCTTCGCGATAGGTGAGCCATTCCTTGAACAACCCCGCATGATTTTAGGAAAACATCCCTTCCTGGATGGTGCATTATTGAGTTTCATTCATGATGATATAACGGCGTATCTGGATGAAAGGTTTGATGAGATTAAGATGATGGCTTTTAGAAAGAACAAAGAAATCCTTTTACAATATCATGCAGAAGAACACGGCATGTTTTCGATACCTTTACCAAGGCATGAACTGTTTCCCTTGAAGCGTTACTGGGTACCTTTTATAATGCATCACCCCTTTGCAAGCGTACTGACGAGTTATGGATGTCCATACACATGCAGCTACTGCAATAGTGGTGCAGATAGAACCGGGTTTCTCAATAGGGATATAGATGAAGTTATGGATGAGCTGAAATATGTAAAAAGGCTTGGAATGAGGCATGTGTTCGTAAAGGATATGACATTTGGTGTACCGAAACGGCATGCGCTGCCGCTGTGCGAAGCTATGATAAGAGAAAGGCTTGATCTAACATGGCACTGTTACAGCAGGACGGACGTTGTCGATGATGAGATGCTAAAACTTATGAAAGCGGCAGGATGCAATTTGATACAGTTTGGTGTGGAGACATCAAATGAAGCTACATTAAAGAAACACAATAAAGGTATATCCTCGAATAAAACAGTTCAGGCATTTGAGCTTGCGCATAAATACGGTATATTGACCGGTGCACATTTTATCTTTGGTTTGCCGGGAGACAGCCTTGTTGATATGAAGAAAACCGTCGAACTCGCAAAACATCTCAAACCTGCTTATGTATCTTTCAACATAGCGACACTGAGATACGGAACTCCTCTAAGAAAAGAACTGGTGATTGATAAAGATAATAATGCTCTTATTCACGACGGTATTAAAAAGTTTATAAAAAAAGCAAACATGAATTTTTACATGAGGCCATTTTATTTATATCGTCTGTTGAGCCAAATAAAAACCATAACTCAATTGGAATCCATTTTGAGAGAAGGCATCGGGATGATAAGATATTTGCTTGAGTATTGAACATTATGGTATCCTTGGTACATAGCCTTCCATAAAGGAGACACAATGGACAGAAAAATATTTAAAGAGGAGCATGAGATTTTCAGACAGGGATTCAGAAAATTCCTTGAACGTAACGTTGTCCCTCACCAGACGGAATGGAAAAAAAATGGTATCGTATCAAGAGAGATATGGAAACTGGCAGGCAAAGAGGGATATCTCTGTCCATGGGTAGAAGAAAAATACGGCGGCTCGGGTGTTGATTTTATCTACTCCGTGGTAATCATGGAAGAGATCGCAAGGATCATGGAATCCGGTTTTGCCATGAATCTGCACAGTGATATTGTGGTCCCGTATATTGCCGCGTTCGGCAACGATGACCAGAAGCAGAGATGGCTGCCCGGTTGTGTAAGCGGGGATCTGATAACCGCGGTTGCTATGACAGAACCTGGTACGGGCAGTGACCTTCAGGCCATAAAAACTACCGCTGTACGGGAAGGAGACTCCTATATAATCAACGGTCAGAAGACATTTATATCAAACGGTCAGTTGTGCGACCTTGTCATCGTTGCGTGCAAGACGAACCCCAAGGCAGATCCTCCGTATACAGGCATGAGCCTTATCGTTGTCGAGGATAAGACCCCGGGATTCGAAAAAGGTAAAAAACTCGAAAAGATCGGCATGAAGGCCCAGGACACATCAGAGTTGTATTTCTCGGATTGTAAGGTGCCGGTAAAGAATCTGCTCGGCGGAGAAGGGGAGGGGTTTTTCCAGCTCATGCAGAAGCTGCAGCAGGAAAGGCTTGTCAGTGCTATCATGGCTCAAGCTGGTGCAGAAAAAGCGCTTGAAGAAGCAGTCGAATATACAAAGACAAGGACTGCATTTGGAAAGCCCATATCAAAATTCCAGAACACAAGGTTTAAGTTGGTTGAGATTGCCACAGAGATTGAACTCGGCAGGGCATTTATTGACAGGTTGATTCAGGAGCATGTGTCGGGAGCGAATATAATCAAAGAGACGTGTATGGCTAAATGGTGGGTAACGGAGATGCTGAAGAGGACGGTTGATCAGGTTCTGCAGTTTTTTGGCGGGTATGGCTATATGCTTGAATATCCCATTGCCCAGGCTTACCTTGATGCAAGGGTACAGACTATATTTGCAGGTACCACAGAGATTATGAAAGAAATTATTGGAAAGCAAATGGGGTTGTAAGCATGGATATGAAAACATTATGGATTGTGGCAGGTTCTATATTGACACTGAATCTTCCCTTTGGATACTGGCGGTCAAACGTAAAAAGATTTTCAAAACAATGGTTTTTAGCTGTTCATATACCCGTTCCTTTTGTAATAGCGCTGCGAATTCTGTCTGGGTTAGGCTGGAGATTCATAACATTTCCGGTTCTCGTCGGAGCCTTCTTTACCGGACAGTTGCTGGGAGGATTAATCCAGCAACTCTATGATAAAAATAAACCTCTGCTGAAACAAAAGAATGACAGGGCATAACACGGTTCGTTCAAATGCTTTTCACTATCGATAAAATGAAAGGATTCTTATGGCAAAGGCTATTGTAACCGGTGCCGCTGGTTTTATAGGATCAAACCTGTCGAAAAGGCTTCTCGAGGACGGCTATTCGGTTTTAGGAATAGATTCTTTTGAGGACCATTATCCGCGATGGATAAAAGAGAGGAATCTTGCCGGGTTAAAAAAATATCAGGAATTTAAATTTGTAGAAGATTCTCTTATAGAATTGGATCTCAAATACATGGTTAAGGAGGTCGATTACGTATTTCATCAGGCAGCACAGCCAGGAGTGAGAGGGAGTTTCGGTCAATTTTTTAGTATCTATGTGAGGAACAACATTGTAGCGACACAGAGGCTGCTTGAAGCCTCGAGGGACAGCAGAATAAAAAAATTTATACTTGCTTCAAGTTCATCGGTTTATGGCAATACACCGGCCTTGCCTGCAAAGGAAGAGGGCATACTGATACCGTACTCGCCCTATGGCGTAACCAAGATGGCAGCAGAACAGCTTGTAAAGGTTTACAATGACAACTTCAGCGTACCCTCGGTGAGCCTCCGGTATTTTACCGTGTACGGGCATGGGCAAAGGCCTGATATGGCTTTTCATAAATTTGTGAAAGCAATACTCGAGGACAAGGCTATTCCCCTCTACGGTGACGGTAAACAGACAAGGGATTTTACCTGTGTTTCGGACATTGTTGATGCCAATATGCTTGCTATGAATGCGCCTGCGGGCACGGTATTTAATATAGGCGGCGGTACGCATATCGGCCTGCTCGATGCCATCTCCATGATTGGCAATCTCATGAAGGCAAAACCAAAAATAGATTTCCAGCCCTCACAGAAAGGGGATGTAAATGATACGTGGGCGGACCTGACGCGTGCAAAGGAAACACTCGGTTACGTGCCCAGGGTAAGCCTTGAACAAGGACTCTTACAGGAGATCGAATACATCGGGCAGTTGTACGGGGGTGCGTGAAGAACCCGGGAATCTATTGTCTTTTGCCGTGCCCGACCCATGCTTCCATTGTCCTGCTAATCCCGGTTTTAAAGAGTATCCAGTCCCCGAAGCCGGTAGGCAGTATATCGAGTAAAAGAGGGATGAACCTGAGCCACCACGGCATATAGACATAACGTTCGTTGTTCTGCATTGCAATGAATACCCTGTCCACAACATCTTCAGGCTTGAGCAGTGTGGACGACTTTACCCCGGTCACCATACCCGTATCCACGAAATGAGGATAGACGAGCGTTGTTTTTATGTTGTTGAACCCATACTTTTTCATTTCAAGTCTCAGAGATTCCGAGAAACCCGCGATAGCGTGCTTACTGGTAGAGTAAGCAGCAAGGTCGGGAACGCCGGTAAGGCTGGATGCCGATGCCATGGTTATAATATGTCCGCTTTTGCGGGACATAAGATCAGGCAGGAATGCCTTTGTCAGGAGCATGGTGCCTTTCACGTTCACGTCTATTGTTCTTGCAATGAGCCCGTCGGGGCATTTTGAAAAAGGATATCCATACAGGACACCGGCATTATTAATGATAATATCAACCAGCCCTGCATCTCCGTGGACTTTCTCGACAAGGAGGTGAACTTGTTCATGATCCGAAATGTCACAGATGTAGGTGTGAACGTCTGCATGGATCTCAGAGGCAGTCTTATCGAGAGCCTCCCTGTTGATATCAATAAGGACAAGATTGCAGGATGCATGAGCGAATTTCATGGCGAACAACCTTCCCATCCCCATGCCCGCACCGGTAATAAGAACGATCTTACCCTTTATATCCTTCATGACGGTATTAATGTCATCATAAGGATCCGTGCATGTCAATCCGGAATGTATTATGACGATCTTATAAATAATTGTTGACAAAATTTCATTTGACAGTTCGGATTTTTTATGGCTAATACTATATTCAATAGTGCGTGTGGTTATGATTTTAACCACCTCCGGGAGTAGATTGATGTTCCCCCCGAAAACCAGAGCACGTGCTCTTAGAGTCTCCTATTAGTAAAAGACAGCAAAAGGAGGCAAAAATCCAAAGGAAAAGGTACAGCGAGGAACAAATCATATGTGTTCTTGAGGAAGAGCGTGCCGGGGCTGGATTTACCACGAACTTCCTTCCCGCCGCCGCGTATCAGGAGAGCGGATACAAGGACAATAGCGGAAACATTTCATTCAGGCAATTTATAGACGCGAAGACCTGTAACTCCAGAACAAGCAATTGTCCGCCTGCTACTGGAGTTCCTATGCAAACTTTTGACAATGGCTACGGGATTATGCAGATAACGAATGGCATACCGGGAGGATTAACTGGTGGTGCGTGCGTATCTGCAGCCGGCTCGCCGCTTATTCAGATACCAACATACGATACCCCTACCCAGGATATGATCTGGAACTGGGTGAGTAATCTGAATGCGGGGGAGACAGTGATGGTGGATAAGTATAATCAGGAGATTGCCTCTGAAAACAGCATCATCAATAACCTAAACAACAACGACCTTGGTTA
>CAZJPN010000007.1:0-99546 GCA_964547905.1 uncultured Pseudomonadota bacterium
ATCAATATGGCAGAACGATTCTCCCGGAATATAATAATACCTTCATATTTGGCAGCGGAACGCCCTATGTTAACGAGCAATTCGGCTCTTTTGCAATCACCGAAACAGCAATATGGGTAAAACCAGATAACTTTGATGTAATCTCATCAACCGAGGATCGGATTGTTATCAGGACAAATTCTTCGGCCGGTAATGGATATATTATAATAATGCCTATAAATAACAATATGCTTGGCATATCTGTTACAGCACCTTCCGGTACTGCTTCTTCAGATCAATCTATAGACAGAATAGTCCTCAATCTTTCATGTAACAGCAATGATCATTTTTACGGACTTGGCGAGCAGTATAACAGCTTCGATCAAAAGGGCAATATCATCGGAATATGGGCACAAGACCATGGATTTTTGCAAGCTATACCAATTACATCCAATTTACAAGCTGCACTGCATCCGACATACTTCCCGGAGCCGTTTATGCTGACAAACAAGCCTGCAGGATTGCTTATAAGTTCAACAGCCTACAGCAAGTTCGATCTTTGTGCCTCGAATCCAAAACAGGCAAGCATAGAACTCTGGGACACAAACATGAATATCATTCTTATATCCGATATAGATCCAATCCACATAATCCGGGATTTCACCGGCATTGTAGGAAGACAACCTCTTTCTCCTCCATGGGTTATTGGGCCATGGATCTCGGTTGAGGGCGGCAGTGTTTCTTTAACAACCACTGCTGCTCAACTGCGCACAAACCGCATACCTTCATCGGCAATATGGTATCAAGATTGGATCGGCGGTAACAATAAGGGTAATGATGGATATGATATACTCTATCATTGGACTCCGGATTACACGCTTTATCCTGATATGGCAGGCGTAAACATGACGCTCAACGCTATGGGCTTTAAGGCACTTTCATATTTTAACAGCTTTGTAGATGGATCTTTGGATCAATGGAATACAGCAGAGACAAATGGTTACCTTATAACCGACAGTACAGGCACACCAGACACATTCATAGGACCATTCTTGAGTTCCGGGAGCATGGTTGATCCTACGAATCCATCTGCAACAACCTGGGTGCAGGGATTTATGCAGAGTGCAACAACACTTGGGTTCAACGGCTGGATGGCAGACTTTGGCGAATGGATGCCTTTTGACTCATACATGAAAGCAGGTCCTGCTTCTCTATTACACAACGAATACCCGGTACTATGGGCAAAACTAAACTATCAGGCATTATCAAGCGCAATACCATCCGGTGACTTTGTATTCTTCATGCGTTCAGGCTATCTTGGTTCACAGCCTTACCAGCCTGTTGTATGGGCAGGTGATCAGGATACCGATTTCGATCCAACATTCGGATTACCAACGGTGATCACCGCTGCACTTAACATGGGGGTATCAGGGGTACCGATATTTACACATGATATAGCAGGATATGCCAGCTTCGCCAATCCACCTTCAACAAAGGAACTATACTTCAGGTGGACAGAGCTTGGTTGTTTTACGCCTGTTATGAGGACACATAACGGGTATGATTATTATACAAACTGGAACTGGAATACGGATGAAGACACGATAACTATGTTCAAAACCTATGCAACCCTTCATGTTGAGCTCTTCCCGTACATCTACACATACATCACACAGGCACACAACAACGGCACTCCCATTATGCAGGCACTTTGGCTTAAATTTTCCAATGATCCAAAAACAGCCTTGATAAATGATGCGTATATGTTTGGAGATGAAATGCTTGTTGCACCCGTTATTACACAGGGTGCAATAAGCAGAACATTTTATTTGCCTTACGGCAATTGGTATCCATTCAATGGTGGCAATGTGATCGCAGGAGGAATAAGTGTAACGGTGAACGCACCCATGAATACCATCCCTGTCTACGTGCCGGCAGGCTCTATAATACCCATGCTCACAGAGGCTCCGGATACTCTTATAACAGGAACAACCCTAAGCGTTACAACCCTTGCAGATGAAATTACAGCACAAACGATCCGGGTATATCCCGGTGTAGACGGAAGCTTTACTGTTTATGATAGTTCTTCTTTTTCGCTTACATCATCAAGCAATGGGTTGAATCCACAGGATGGTATGAACTTAACTAACCAGAATGGACAAGAGCTCCAGCCGTGCGGTTCGATGGATAATGGTGCTGTTGCATGTGGTATGATCGGCGGAACAAGTTTCGATGTAAATGGTAATAGCAGCGGAATAAATATTTTTACCTTACAGGGTAAGCCTTCAAATCCAGCAACTGTTTATAGAATAGAGGTGTTTTAACTCAAAAATGCAATTAGTATTTTACTTCACGTCGTCTCAAACTCTTCCCCCTATGGCTCATTACACAAATGTATTTTTCGGGTTAAACGGATATCGATCCTTTTCTGAATTCCGTTTTTCCGATCAATGCATTGATGAGGACCGGCGTGCCGTTACGTGATATCTCCACGGCCTGTTTCAAGACCGTATCGATCTGATCTTCACTCTGGATCACAAACCCCTTGGCCCCAAGACTTTCGGCAATACCATGATAATCCGCATAACGCAATACCGTGGCAACGTCGTCCTTGAGGTATTCCACTTGATCCCGCGCAATCTGCGTCCAGCCGGCATCGTTTCCAATCACAGCAATAACAGGGATGCCGTGCCTCACCAATGTATCAAATTCAATAAGACTGTACCCTGCAGCACCATCTCCCCATATAAGCCACACATCCACATCCGGATTTAACACCTTTGCTCCCATAGCAAATCCAGCACCAACACCTAAGGTGCCGAATACACCGGGATCAAGCCATGTCAGCGGCCTGCCTGGCCGTAAAATATATGAGGCTGTCGCAACAAAATCACCGCCGTCAGCGATGATAATAGCCGTTTCATTCACAACACTGCTCATTTTTTCGAGTAATAAGAGCGGATTTATATACTCTGTTTTCTGACCTGCAAGTTTTTTGATCTCTTGTTCGCGCTGTTTTTCGCGGCTCACCAGCACCTGTTTCCATGTATCAATTCCAGGATCGCTCTTTATAAGCCCGGCACAGGCTATCAGAAATTCCGCAGGGTCCCCGTGGACAGCGAGGTCGGGTCTGCGGTTAAGGTTTAATTCATGCTTGCTGCGGTTTATCGCAACAGTTTTTGCTCTTGGATTGATAGACCTTCCGTAACTAAGGCGAAAATCACACGGCTCTCCTGCCAGAATAACGAGATCCGCCTCTGCAAGTGCGTTATTCCGTTTGTGATGGAGCTGCAAGGGATGATTACTTCCCAGCAACCCTCGTGCCATACCAGTCAGATACACCAGGATATTCATCTTATCGACCGCGTCTGCAAGCTTTTGGTCTAAATCAGGATTTAGTAAAGCCTGGCTACCTATGATAAGCAGCGGATGTTTGGATTTATCGATCATCCGTACAGCCTGTTCAGGTGCGGTGCCTTTGAAATACGGCTTTGTGGGAGTAACGCGTTCATGATACATGGTATCCTGGTCACAGGCATATATCTTATCCAGATGCCAGTTCAGATACCGGTTGGTTATTCTGTCACGCAAAGAATGTTTGTCACCTGTTGCACTCTTCACGCCGTACCACTGCCGCACCAATGCCTCGTCGTACAGGAGGTCTATGGGACATTCTATGAAAACCGGTCCTGGAACCCCTGAAAGCGCGGATGCAAATGCGGATTCAAGGGCAGGAATAAAATCGCAATTTTTCTTTACGGTAAACACCTCTTTTACAGCGGAGCGGATGAGCGATATCTGATCGATATCCTGGAGTGCACCCCTGTCCCTGAGTACGGTTGCCGAGGCCCCTCCGATAAGCATGAGGGGCGATTGCGCCATTTTTGCATTGATAAGTGCGGTGATGCTGTTGGTTACACCGGGTCCTGCGGTTACGACTGCAATGCCTGAAGTCCCGGTCAGCCTGCTGACCGCATCTGCGGCAAAAACAGCGTTTACTTCATGACGCACATCGACAATCCTGATTCCTATTTTTTTACTTTCAGATAGTATGGGTGATATGTGACCGCCGCATACAGTAAAAATATACCTTACATTATGCTCATTCAGTATTTGTGCAACTATAGCTCCACCGTTCATAGAATCTCTTTTCAAAAGAATAACATAAAATTAAACATATTAAACAAGGTTACCTCTTTCTTCTCTTTTTTGGTCAGCGTTCTGTGGTGCTCGAATCCCTAAAGATGTATACGGAGGGAGTAGGATTCGAACCCACGATCCACTTGCGCAGATAACGGTTTTCAAGACCGTCGCCTTAAACCACTCGGCCATCCCTCCATCATACATAAGATACCAGTGACTGAAAAATAATCAAGCAATTTTTAATTGGACAGCCTGTTGAAACAGCCCCTGTTTGTTATTGCTTTGTCATCCAGCCTTCGACGGAACGACAAAGCAATCACTTCCTATTTTTTATTGTCATTCCCGCGAAAGCGGGAATCCAGAAAAATAAGAACTGGATTCCGTGCCAAGCATGGAATGACTAAAATAGATTGACTCAAAAATGTTCCTGTGTATATAAAAAGGAGCTATTTTCTAAAACGCCCTGTTTAGCTATGCTTTTTAAGGTAAAAAATTTCGAAGATATAATTGTTCTTAAGATGTCAAAGACGCTTTTTGGCATGCCCGTGTTTTTTGTCCATGCCTTTTATCTCGATGACTTCCTTGTGGATACAGGGTTTGTCGGCGCTAAACTCTATGTACGGCAGTTTATAAAGGAGCACGAGATCAAAAATATTGCAATTACGCATCATCACGAAGATCATATCGGCGCCAATGCAGAGGCTAACATGCTCGGTATTGTTCCACTGGTTCCGAAGGAAGGTTTGGAACTCATACAGCATCCGCATAAACTCCAGTCGTACCGCAGGTTGACATGGGGCTTGCCTGAGCCATCGGAAGCACAGGTGCTTGGCAGCACTGTACAGACCAGCCATTTTACCTTTGAGGTGCTGCATGCACCCGGTCACAGTCATGACCACAAGGTCTTCTTTTTGAAAAAGCGGGGATGGCTATTTTCCGGGGATGTGTTTCTGTCCGAGCATCTTAAGTATATGCGCGACGATGAAAATCCAAATATTACCATAAAAACACTGCGCAATCTTTTAAAGCTCGATTTTGACGTGATGTTCGACGCACTCCGCGGCCCTATAAAAAACGGAAAATCAGCCATGAAAACCAAACTTGAATTTTTGGAAGAAAAAAGAGACCTGGTAAACGCCCTTTATGCCAAAGGCATGGGTATGCGCAGCATAACGCAGCAGGTGTTCGGAAAGGAAGGGCTTATGACCGCAGTGAGCAGCGGCCATTACTCAAAGATAAATTTCACGAAGGCCCTGCTCGGCATAACAAAATATCCATGCTCGACATGACATTTTTCCCATGTCCTTTGATGATAGTATCGGGGATCATGCTACCTGCCCCACTATGTTCTATGTTTAAAAAAACAATTTCAGGATAAAATGGATTCCGCCTGCCACCAGCATGGTAAACGGGAAGGTAATTATCCACGCATATACAATCCTTTTTCCTATCCCCCATTTTACCGCGGAAAGCCTCCTTGTAGAACCGACACCGAGTATACTCCCTGTTATGGCGTGCGTTGTGCTGACCGGCAAGCCAAAAAGAGCCGATACAAGGAGTACAGTCGCACTCGAAGTTTCAGCGGCAAAACCATGGACTGGCTGCAGCTTGAGCAGGTTGATGCCGAGTGTTTTGATAACCTTCCACCCTCCCAAACTGGTACCGAGCGCCATGGCTAATGCACAGATGCTGATAACCCATAAAGGAACCTTAAACGTACTGATCATACCTGCATTCAGAAGTGCCATGGTGATTATGCCCATGGTCTTTTGTGCATCGTTGGTGCCGTGCATCAAAGCCATGTACCCTGATGATAGAATCTGGAGCTTGCCGAATATTCTGTTGATCTTTGATGGCGGTATGCTCTTCAGTAGCCACATTAAAAGCCACATCAGCAGAAAGCCGAGGAGAAAGCCGAACAACGGAGAGACCGCAAGAGAGACCAGGATTTTAACAATGCCCTCGGGGTTTAAGTACGAAATATTTTGTGAGAATATTACCGCACCGATAATGCCGCCGATCAATGAGTGAGAGCTGCTGACCGGTAGCCCCATAATGACCGTAATAACAGACCATATAAAAGCCGCAAGCATGGCAGAAAAGATCGCAATCTGACTGAGATGCTGTGGAGCTACGATGTCACTGCCGATCGTCTTTGCAACCTTTGTGCTCAGATATGCGCCGAGGAAGTTCAATACCGCTGCCATGATTACTGCAAAAAATGGTGATAAAACACGGGTTGAAACAACGGTTGCTATGGCGTTGGCAGAATCGTGCCAACCGTTTGAAAAATCGAACAACAATGCCATGACAATTACTATGGTAAGAATGAATTGCGAACTATGCATTTTTTAGAACTACACCCTCAATGATGTTGGCGACGTCTTCACACCGGTCGATGGCCATCTCTATGATCTCGTAGATCTCTTTCAATTTGATAACATTGATAGGGTCCGGGACATTATCGAATAAAGAGGTCATTGCCTTCCTCAACAACATATCCCCTTCGTTCTCAACCGTATTAATCTCTATGCAACTCTCCAGAATCAATTTCGGATTTTTCAGGTCCCTCAAATTCTTTATTGCCTGCTTCACCATACTCATCGCTTTCTGGAGCGTAAGTACAAGATCTTTGATCTCATTGGTTGGTTTTTGCACCCTGTAAAGCCATAATCTCTGCGATGCAGCTTCTACAAAATCCATAATGTCATCCATCTTGGTGATAAGTTCATGGATATCTTCGCGGTCAAGCGGCGTTATAAATGTCCTGTTGAGCTTGTCTATCGTTTGATGTGTAATCTGATCCGCTTCATGCTCAAGCTCTTTTAATCTTTTTACCTTTTCAGCAACATTGGTGTAGTCCTCAAGCAGATCGAGCATAGCATGAATGCCCTCCTCGATTTTCTCTGCAGCGCTCTCAAAAAGATCGAAAAATTTTTCATCCCTTGGAAAGAATCGTATCATATATAACTTAGCGTATAAGCCCGTAAAAATCCAGTCAAGGAAATGCAAAAACAAAAAAACTAAATCCAATCAAGTGCAAAACAGGACTTTACTCATACCGTAGCGTTTCCGCTGGCGGGAGCTTCGAAGCCTTATATGAAGGATAGATGGTAGCGAGAAAGCTAACGATGATCGCCGCTATGGCAACGATGAGAAAGATCTCGGGACGCATGGTAACCGGCAGAGTGTCTATATAATAAACGTCCTTCGGAAGACTTATAAATTGGTACTGTTTCAGGAGGAGGCATATTATATATCCGAACAACAGTCCAAGACCTGTTCCGATAATCCCAATGAACAATCCCTGATAAACAAATATCTTCATAATGCTTCTATCCGTAGCACCGAGTGCCTTGAGTATGGCTATATCCTTGGTTTTTTCAACGACAACCATGATAAGGCTGCTTACTATTCCGAGTGCTCCGACCATAATGATCAATATGAGTATTATAAACATTACGGTCTTTTCAAGCTTCAACGCTGTGAACAGGTTGCGATTTGTAGCTTCCCAGCTTCTTGCATAATAGGGAAAGCCGAGTTCCTTCTGTATAAGCATTGCAACCTGCCCTGCCTTGAATATATCCTTTATCTTGATCTCCAGTCCGGTAACATCGTTACCCATATTGAGAAACTGCTGCGCATTGGAAAGAGATAGGTATGCAAGGCCTGAATCATATTCATACATGCCTGTCGAAAAAACACCTACTACTTTGAATTTTTTCATCCTCGGGATCATGCCAAGCGGTGTCATAACTCCGAGCGGAGATATGATGTTTACCGTATCTCCATATACAACACCAAGATTACGTGCGAGTTCTTTGCCGATGATTATACCGCCTATCCTCGCATTGCTCTCCGGGTCCTTGTACGTGCCGGCAAGCTGTGAAATACTCCCTTGCAGCAATGTCTTTGAAAGGTCTGTTACCTGAGTAACCGTAGTCGGATCGATACCTCTCAACACAACACCTGTAACATTTTCATGGGAAGATAGCATTGCCTGACTATAAATAAATGGTGTTACGCCTTTAATTTGTTTTGCGAGGCTTAATTTGTCATCGTATGATATTTCTTCTGTAAACTCCGTGAGCAATGACCTTGTTTCAGACCATGCCCTTTGTATAATGTTAGGTTTTCCTGATGGGGTAATCCCATTCAATCTTGTCCTAGAGTTTTTATCGATTTTTTTTGTTTCTTGCTTATTTATATCGGTTTTTATTGTATGACGCAGGAAATATTCTATTTTGCTATAATGATCGATCCCGCCTGAAAACTTCAACACCACTATATGTGCATTCGTTCCAAGAATTTTACCTCGCAGATCATCTTCAAAGCCTGTCATGACAGATAATACAATGATCAAAGCCATTACTCCAACCATGATACCTATTATAGAAAGTAATGTTATTATGGATATAAATTTCTGTCTTTTTTTTGATTTTATGTATCTGAGGCTTACGCCGAGTTCATAGCCCATGTTCACTCCAACTTCTTAAGCAACGGGAATAATATTACATCCCTTATAGAAGGAGAGCCGGTTAAAAGCATAACAAGCCTGTCTATGCCTATGCCTTCGCCTGCCGTAGGGGGAAGACCTGTCTCAAGTGCGTTTATATAGTCCTCATCCATTTCTTTCAACCCTTCCTCTGCAGTCTGAATCTGCTTTCTAAACCTTTCTTCCTGATCTATGGGGTCGTTTAATTCTGAGAAAGCATTTGCAATCTCTATACCTGCAATATAAAGTTCGAAGCGATCGACCTTATCCGGCTGTTTGTCGTTCCTGCGTGCAAGCGGAGAAACATCGACTGGAAAATCGGTTATAAAGGTCGGCTGAATGAGTTTTCCCTCCACTACTCTGTCAAAGAGCTCAATCTGTATGTCAGCCACTCCTGCATTCTTATCGACCTTAAGCCTGCTCGCATCAGCGTACTGCAGAAGTTGTTCTTTATTGTTGGTGTCCTCCATTTTTATTCCTGTATGCACGGACAGAGCTTCATAAAATCCCAGCCGTTTGAAAGGCGGGACAAGAGAAAGAGTCTGGTCACCGAATGTTATGCTGTCGTCCATGCCGAGATGCTTGAGGAGGAAAGCAAACAAGTCTTCAGTAAGCTTGATCAAGTCTTTATAATCAGCGTAAGCATAATAGAATTCAAGCATGGTAAATTCCGGGTTATGCTTTGTAGACACGCCTTCATTGCGGAAATTACGGTTTATCTCAAACACACGCTCCATACCGCCGACTACAAGCCTTTTAAGATAAAGTTCGGGTGCAATCCTCAAATAAAGAGGCATATTGAGCGCATTATGATATGTTTTGAAAGGTTTTGCAGCGGCACCGCCGGCAATCGGATGCATCATAGGGGTCTCAACCTCTATAAATTCAAGAGATTTAAAAAATGTCCTTATTGCATCTATTATCTTTGCCCGTTTTATAAAGGTTTGCTTTACAGGCTCATTGACAATCAGATCGACATATCTTCGTCTATACCTTATCTCAATATCTTTCAATCCATGCCATTTTTCAGGCAGATCGTTCAAAGTTTTGTTCAGTATCATGAATTTCGCCGCCCTGATGGTCAACTCCCCTGTCTTTGTTTTGAAAGGTGTTCCTTCAACCCAGACGATATCGCCGGAATCGAGTAGTTGAAACGCGGCAAATTCTTTTTCATCTATCTTGCCTTTCTGAATGTAAGCCTGAAGCCTGCCGCTGCGATCCTGGATTATAATAAATGCGGATTTTCCAAAGCTGCGTATGATCATGACTCTGCCAGCTATAGAAAGTTTATCGGTTAAAACTTCGAGTTCTTCATGCGTCTTATCACCGTACAAAGACAATGCCTTAGCTGCTGTATCGGAAGGCTTTAAATTATTGGGATACAATGAAAAACCGAGCTCTTTGAGTTGCTTTAGCTTATTGTATCTTGTTTGAAAGATTTCATTGTTTTCTCTCATGCTTCCACCCTTTTTCTCTGTTTTAAACCATTAACCTTTTTCCCCATACCTGTCTACTTTCTTTCCTCTGGTTCTAATCTTTTTAAAAGATATGCCTCTATAAAATCATCCAGTTTACCATCAAGCACGCCAAACGGGTCGTTTGACTGATAATCCGTCCTATGGTCCTTCACCATCTTATAAGGGTGCAGCACGTAAGACCTTATTTGGCTACCCCATGATATATCTTTTTTTTCAGACTCTACCTTGTCTTTTTCTTCCTGTCTCTTTCTCAATTCGAGTTCGTAAAGTCTGCTTTTCAGAAGTCTCATTGCGATCTCCCTGTTCTTAAACTGAGACCTCTCGTTCTGGCACTGAACCACTATGCCTGTCGGCATATGGGTAATCCGTACCGCCGTTTCCAGTTTATTTACGTTCTGTCCGCCATGCCCTCCTGCCCGATACGTATCAATCCTCAGATCCTTTTCTTCTATCTGTATATTTATATCATCCTTTATCTCCGGATATACGAATACGGACGCAAATGAAGTATGTCTTCTTTTATTTGAATCAAACGGGGAAATCCTTACAAGCCTGTGTACACCGGCTTCTGCTTTTAAATAACCAAAGGCATAATTCCCATCTATTTGCATTGTGGCATTTTTTATACCCGCCTCTTCTCCTTCGAGATAATCAAGAACTGATACCTTAAACCCCTTTGACTCACCCCACATCGTGTACATACGCATAAGCATCTGCGCCCAATCCTGTGCCTCTGTACCACCTGCGCCTGAATTTATAACAAGTATGGCATTGTTGGTATCTTGCTCATTTTTGAATATCTCTTGTAGCTCAAGCGATTTTATATCTTTGAGCAGGTTCGTCATTTCTTTTGACAGTTGTTCGCTATAATCTTGTGAGGTGTCATCTTTTAACAGCTCCAGCATATCCTTTATATCTTTAGCCTCGTGTTCAAGGTAATCTACCATGTTTACAAGTTCTTCAAGCCTGCTTTTTTCTTTCAGTAAAGAGGAAGCCTTCATCCTGTCTTTCCAGAAATCGAAAGAAGACACAACATCGTTCAGCTCTTTTATACGGGAGCGCATTGATTCAACATCAAAGATGCCCCCGTATGAGGGATAATTTTGCTTCTGCCCTTTCAAGTTCCAATTTTAATGATTCATAGTTCAACATAATTCAAAAATTTAATCAGAAGTATTACCTTAAATCAAGGAATTGATTAAGCTGAAAAATGCAATAGAAAAAAATGGCGAACAAAAATTTTATATAGATTGACATCATAGGCATAATTTCATATAATGTAACCATGTCTGATAGAACTTATAAGATCCTTATCGTTGATGATGAACAGTTAGTGGTGAAACTTATCACGGATACAACAAAATCAAACGGATACCTCATCGATAGTGCACCAGACGGCGCTGCAGCCTTTAAAAAGGTAAAAGAATTCAAACCGGATATAATCTTGCTCGATATAATGCTGCCAGATATCAGCGGTTATGAAATCCTAAAGAAGCTAAAAGCGTCCCCTGCAACATGGAATATCCCAGTCATTATGATTACGGCATTGTCCGATAAGAATTCAAAATATGAGGCATTAAGCAATGGTGCTGATGATTTCTTGAATAAACCATTCGACATAAATGAGTTACAGATAAGAATAAAAAATTCCGTAAAGGTGAAGGCTTACAACGATCTTCTGAGCAATTACAACAACACACTTGAGAAAACGGTTAAAGAAAAAACAAAAGAACTTAATGATGCGCTTCAGAATCTACACAAGTTAAATGAAACTCTGAGAAATGCTTATATAGATACGGTATTTAGGCTTACAAGGGCTGCAGAATACAAGGATGAGTTTACAGGTCAGCACCTGAAAAGAATCAGTGCATACTCTTTAATGCTTGGGGAACATATGGGATTATCAAAATCGGATAGAGAAAACATCCTTTATGCAAGTCCAATGCATGATATCGGGAAAATAGGTATTCCGGATCATATACTGCAGAAAAACAACAATCTTACAAAGGAAGAATTCGAAATAATAAAAAAACATACAACAATAGGTGCAACACTTCTAAAGGACGCTGATTCCGATGTGCTGACAATGGCACATAAAATAGCCCTTACACATCACGAAAGGTGGGACGGCAGCGGCTATCCGAAAGGACTGAAGGGTATAGAGACTCCCTTGATTGGCAGGATTGTCATGCTTGTCGATCAATATGATGCACTTCGAAGTAAAAGGCCTTATAAACCCAAATTATCACACGAAAAAACATACGATGTTATTACAAAAGGTGACGGTAGAACCATGCCCGAGCATTTCGATCCCGGCTTGCTTGAGGTATTCAAGAAATTATCCGACAAATTCAATGAGATCTATGATTCTTTTAAGGAAATAGAACCGGGTTTATCGTAAAGAGGGAAGAACCTTCTCGGAAATTGTCTATCTGACTCCTGCATGTATTATCACAGATTGTATGCCCATTCTGACCAGCATGACACCGATGGATGCGAGTAGAATGCTTGCCACTTTTCCTATTGCCATTGTCCCGCCCTCCCCTATGATTCGAACAACAACCGATGCCTTTTTCAAAACAAGATAAACTATGATCATATTCAGCGTCAAAGAAACTATCGTTGGGCCTATGCCGTAAAGATCCAGAATCAATATCGATGTCGTAAGCACTGCAGGACCGGTTATAAGCGGTATGCCTATCGGCACAATACCTATGGAACTCGATGGATTACGCGTTGGTCTGTTGGGGTAAATAATATCGTTTATTGATAGTATCAGGAGCAGGATGCCGCCGGCTATCTGAAAATCGGCAATTGTTATACCGAGGGCGCTGAAAACAAGTTTGCCGATGGCTATAAATGATATACTAACAAGAAAAGCGGTAAGCGTAGACTGTTTTACGACGGTAGTGTTCTGCTCAGGGGTGTAATTGGATGTAAGAGATATGAAAATCGGCAGCAATCCGAATATATCTATTGCTACGAATATCGGTATAAAAGCAAGCAGGTAATTTTTTATCATACACTTCTTATAATGAAGTACCGCACATAAGTAAAGAATTTTTACCTTTGAAGAAATTCAAAATTCAAAATTAAACATTCACTAATTAACTAAAAAATGCATTGGTGGTTAAAATATCTTCAGCGTATCGTAGAATGTATTGCGTTGAACAGGAATAAATCCAGCATCCTTTATCAGCTTGACTATCTCATCCCTTTGAGCAACAAGTCTGTGTCCCGCGAGCCTCATAACATTCTCTTCAAAGAGAAGACTTCCAAGATCATTTGCTCCAAAATAAAGGGACAACTGGCCTATGTCCTTGCCCTGGGACGACCATGACGCCTGGATGTTCGGGAAATTGTCGAGGTACAGCCGTGCGATCGCAACGATCCGGAGATATTTTTCAGCGCTGTACCTGGTCTGGACCTTCCGGCCAAGAGCCGTATTTTCTGATTTAAAATCCCATGCGATGAATGCCGTGAACCCTTTTGTTTTGTCCTGAAGGCTGCGTAATCTATCGAGGTGCTCTATAATTTCTTCCGGTGTTTCAATATGACCGTACATCATGGTCGCTGTCGTAGGTATACCCATGTTATGTGCGGTTTCCATTACCGCAAGCCATTCATCGACATGCGGCTTTGCAGGACTGATAGCCTTTCTTACTCTTTCCACGAGTATCTCGGCACCTCCGCCGGGAATGGACATCAGACCTGCTGATTTTAATTCTGCGATAACATGTCTTATACTCATACCGGAGACCTCTGCCATCCTTATAATTTCGGGCGGTGAAAATGCGTGAATATGCATATCGGGATGGCTTTCTTTTATGAACGATACAAGCCACTTATAATATTCTATTTTTAGATCCGGATGCATACCGCCCTGCAGCAACACAGTCGTTATTCCATTTTCAGATGCCATATCAAGCTTATTCTTTAGTTCTTCGTCAGTTAACACATAAGCTTCTGCATGACCTTTGGGTCTGTAGAACGCACAAAAAAGACATCCGACATCGCACACATTCGTGTAGTTTATGTTTGTATCCATGACAAAACTGACAACAGATTCCGGATGGATCTTCATCCTAAACTCATGTGCATGTTTTCCAAGGATAAGGAGATCTTCCGATTCAAATAATGTCAGTGCTCCTGCTTTGGTTAATCTCTTCAATGGATTATGCAATATCTCGGATTCTATCAATGACATCGAGCAGCCTTCTGCTGAACTCTTCTTTATCCGAACCGTTTCCCTTGTTAAGGTATGCAGACGGCTTTGTAAGATTCATAATTTTTTTGAAATCTTCGTCACATTTTACAATGGAAAAAAACAGAATGGGTATTTTATGGGACAATTTTAGACCTGTTTCAATAGCTCTGACCGTTCTTGCAGCATCAATACCGTTTATGACCGGCATATTTACATCAAGAATTATCAAATCAACGGTGGCATTGGTTTTAATAAGATCGCTCAACTGAGAAAGAAATACCCTGCCGTTCTCACTTTCTATTATATCTTTCGCAATATTGTTGCTTATCACCAATTCTGAAACCTGCTTTCTCATGATAGTCGAATCATCGGCAATGAGTATCCTGTCCATCACTTTTTTTTTGAATTCTTTCTTGGAAAGGTCAAGCCCGCATTCAGAACAATGTATCCGTTCTGTTCCCCCTGTTATCATTACAAAAGGTTCCACCATCTCGCCGCAGCTTGGGCAAAAAACTTTTGGAATTTCTCCTGCCATATAGCTATTGCTGAAAAAGGTCCTTCACCTTATCAAATATACCCTTTGAGGCGGTCCTGCTGTTGGTTTTTGTGATTTCATCGAATTCTTTCAGTATTTCCTTTTGCCTGTCTGTCACATGCTTCGGTACTTCTATGTGTACTCTCACAATCTGATCTCCTTTTCTTGAATCGTAAGGACTGCTGATTCCCTTATGCTTTAAAATGAAGGTTTCGCCTGAATCCGTTCCTGCCGGTATTTTCAATTCTTCATCACCATACAATGTAGGGGCTTTTACCGTATCACCGAGTACAGCCTGAGCATAAGATATAAACATATCCAATATGATGTTTTGCTCTTCCCTTTTGAAGAGCGGATGTTCTTTTACCTTTATAATTACATGCAAATCTCCGGCAGGACCGCCGTTATATCCTTCACTGCCTTTGCCCTGTATTCTCAATACACTATCGGTATCAACACCGGGCGGAACATGGATCTTTATCTTCTCTTCACTCAATATCCTGCCTGTACCATTGCAGTCTTTACACTTATCTATTATTTCGTATCTGCTGCCATTGCATACGTGGCAAGTTTTTGTAACCGTAAGAAATCCCTGTCTATAATTTATCTGACCAGATCCATGACATGCCCTGCATACCGTTGGCTGTGTTCCCGGTCTGGCACCTGTTCCGGAACATTTATTACATGTAATCGTACGTTTGATGTTGAATTCTTTATCCACACCAATAACAGCCTCTTCAAATTCAAGTTCGAGTTCCGCCTCAATATCCTTTCCCCTGAATTTTCTATTCCTCGAAGATCTTCTGCCGCCAAAGAAATCACTAAAAACATCCCCTATCAGGTCCTCGAATACCGATGAGCCAAAAATATCTTCATGTCCCATACCCATTCTTTCAAAGTTATGCCCGTACATATCATACTGCGACCGTTTTTCCTGACTGCTCAATACGCTATAAGCTTCGTTTATCTCTTTGAATTTTTCCTCTGAACTTTTATCTCCGTTCGTTCTATCCGGGTGATACTGCAAAGCGAGCTTTCTGTATGCTCTTTTTATATCTGCCTCGGTTGCATCCCTTGGCACTCCGAGTATTTCGTAATAATCTTTTTTGTTCATTCTGACTTTTTCTCCTCATTTTCTGCTTTTTGATAGAGCAGTTCAGCTATCTTGTGTGAGAATGAACTCAATGTGTTAACGGCATTCTCCAGAACAACTGAATCTTCTGTATCTCTTTTTTTCTTGAGATCATCCATAGCTTTTAGAATATTGTTATAATCCTCGGTAGAGAGTAAATCTTTGTACTCATTGAGAGAGCGGGTTGTTGCATAAATGAGACCGTCGGCTTTGTTTCGCAGATCGACGAGTTCTTTTCTCTTCTTGTCGTCCATTTCATGCTGTTGTGCATCACCGATAACCTTATTTATCTGTTCTTCCGAAAGTCCGCTGCCCGCGGTAATTTTCACTTTCTGCTCTTTACCCGTGCCAAGATCTTTTGCTTTAACGTGGAGTATCCCGTTGGCATCTATATCAAAGACCACTTCTATCTGCGGTAATCCTCTCGGAGCAGGTGGTATACCTATTAACTGGAACTTGGCAAGGCTCTGATCGTCCTTTGCAAGCTCCCTCTCACCCTGCAAAACGTGTATATTCACAAAATCCTGATCGTCTTCTGTAGTTGAAAAAACCATGGTTTTTTTTGTAGGAACAGTAGTATTGCGTGGTATAACCTTCGTAAAAATCCCACCCTGTGTTTCAACACCGAGTGACAGAGGAGTCACATCAAGCAATATAATGTCTTTTACCGTGCCTTTCAATACAGCACCTTGAATTGCCGCACCCATTGCAACGACCTCATCCGGATTGACCTCTTTTACGGGAGGTTTGCCAAAAATCTCTTCGGCTTTTTTAACAACCGCCGGCATTCTTGTCATGCCTCCGACAAGAATTATGTTGTCAATATTCTCTTTTTTAAGATTTGCATCTTTTAATGCAAACTCGCACGGTTCCACAAGCTTATCTATGAGATTCTGCACAATGGACTCAAAATGCGTCCTCGTTACCGACTTTGTAAGATGTTTTGGGCCCGAGGCATCTGCTGCAATAAAGGGGAGATTTATTTCTGTTTCTTTCAATGTCGAGAGTTCCATTTTTGATTTTTCAGCGGCATCCTTTATCCTCTGCATCGCCATTTTATCTCCTGTAATATCAATACCGGTTTGCTGCTTAAAATCTTCAACAAGCCAGTTTGACAGCACCCTGTCAAAATCCTCGCCTCCAAGAAATGTATTGCCGTTTGTAGCCAGCACCTCGAACACACCCTCATTAAGCTCCAGTATCGATATATCGAAGGTACCACCACCGAGATCGAACACGGCTATTTTCATAGCCTGATTTTTATTGAGACCGTACGTAAGCGAAGCTGCTGTCGGTTCATTAATAATTCTTAAAACATTTAACCCGGCTATTCTTCCGGCATCTTTTGTCGCCTGTCTCTGACTATCATTAAAATAAGCTGGAACCGTTATAACAGCATCCTCTATCTTTTCACCGAGGAAATCCTCTGCATACCCTTTCATTCTGGACAAAATGTATGAAGATACCTCTGATGGACTCATTTTTTTCCCGCCGATCTCAACCCAGGCGTCATCATTGTCTGCCTGAATAATCTTATAAGAAACTATTTTTTTTGTTTGTTCGACTTCCGGAACATTATATTTTCTGCCGATGAGTCTTTTAACGGCAAAAACGGTGTTTTCAGCATTTGTAACAGCCTGCCTCTTTGCAAGATTGCCGATAAGAAGCGTTCCCTTATCGTTTATTGCCACCATTGAAGGAGTTGTTCTTCCACCCTCTGCATTAGGAATAACCATAGGTGTATCACCCTCCATATACGCAACACACGAATACGAAGTACCGAGATCAATGCCTATTGTCCTTCCCATTCATCCCCCTAAAATATAATATATTTGGTTTTCAATATACAGTCACATTTGTTCATGAGCATTTACAGACACTGCTTTTTTACCGACAATAACCTTTGCAGGCCTTATCAGCCTGTCGTTGTAAAGATAACCCTTCTCAACTTCTTTTACAATGACATTATCCGCATAATCCTGCCCTTCTTCCACACCTATGCCTTCATGGAAATTAGGATCAAACAATTGACCGACAGTACTGATTGTGTTTACACCAAAGCCCTCTACAACTTTTTTCAATAATTTCAATGTAAGCTCTACTCCTTCATAGAGGCTGTCCTTTTGCAAATGTTTCTTTGAATATTCTATGGCTCGTTCGAGGTTATCGATAACAGGGAGTAGTTCACGTATAAGAGTTTCATAACCATATTTCAACTGGTCGAGTTTTTCTTTATGAACCCTCTTCTTATAGTTATCCATCTCTGCTTCTGCCCTTAACCACTTATCTTTGTACATGGCAGATTCTTTGGTCAAATTTTCCACTTGATTCCTTAAATTGTCCAGTTCCGACAATGCGGATTCTTCCTGTTCTGTGACCGCAATAGCCCCCTCTTCTGCACTCTTACCCCCTTGCCCGTTCTTTTGCTTTTCCGCTTCGCTTGTGGGCTCTTTAGGTTCCGTCTCTTGTTTCTCTGCTGAAGCATCCTTTCCCGGGGTTTTATTCTCTTCGCTGGTATCTTGGCTTACCGGTTCCCTATCCTTTTGTTCATCGTTATTATTCATAATTTTTTTATCCTTACTTCTTTTTTTCTTTTTATATGACATTCTCACTCCGTATCAAATGTTCTTTTATTATCAAGCTGTTATCGCAATGTCAAGACAACACGGACATTATTATCCTACTTTACCACCTCAGAAAGCCACTACCATTTTAAGTTTAAAGAAAACTTTCTAACTCAGCTACTATATAAATTAATAGTCCGATCTTTATAGTCAATAGTTATAAAAGTTTTTGAAAGATCAATATATTAAATTACCTTATTTTTTTATAATAATGAAAGTGGACTGTCTTTAAACTGTTGATCTTTAAAACCTGACGATCTAAGCTGATCAAACTCAAGGAGATCGATTTTATGCGTAAATTACTAAAATATTTTTTAGTTGTCGTTGTTTTAGTATACGTTGTTATTCAGGCGTGGTTTATCTGGCCTGAATACGGTCATAAACTAATCTATAAGTTTACGATATCACCACAAAAAACTCTCAACCGCGATATTGTCCTGCACAAAGATAAATTTTATGCGGGCATCGATAAACACGGAACCATAAACTACCTATCCAATGGTGCATGGATAAATACAATATCGAGCATAGATGCACCCTATATCTCATTAAAAAATCCAATGTCAGAAAAAAAACCTCGTCTTGAACATATTATTTATAATAAAGTTCAAACATTTAAAACAGGTAACGACGTAACAGCGGTAAGTTTTTCAGGATACGCTCAACAACATCCTTACCTTCATGTAAATACGGTTTACAGCATTTTTGATCCGGATACAATCATGATACATACATTTATAACCTCTTCCAAAACAAATATGCTTGCGTGGGTAGGAGACAGGGTTAAGACAAATACCCATTCAATATGGTTTTACGTGCCTGGTGCCGGTGATATCATTACGGGTCCGCGTGATGCTATATCACCGCAAAGGCCTTATATAGCAATGATAGGCAGGGCAAATCAGATTATAGGATTTTATTATACGGGAGATTTGGTCCCAACATATTTCTTTTATCAATGGAACTGGATAGCAAGCATGTATCAGGTTAAGCTTGCCACTGAGCCATTCAGTTTCACAAGGTTATTGTCAACGAGATCCGTAACAGGTATGGATTATCGTAAGGTTGCGGACAGCCAGTATAAGAATTTCCTTGCAGCTCAGAGCGGCTTAGTAATAACCGCATCATCGTACAGCATTATCACTGATTATAATAAATATATTCTATACAACGTATATGTTAAAAACATATCTCTTCGACAGAAACATATTACCGGATTCGTTTTGTTTACCCCAAAAGACATAAGTACAAGCAAACCGTACACATCCATATCAGATAACCTCGATCCAGGGAGAACCTCAATATTTGCCTTCAAAATAAAGGCAATAAGCGGCGGTGATTTCTATATATATCCAGCTGTCCTCGTTGATGGTAATTACAGAGAAGGCACTTGGACACACGTATTCTCCAATGGACCTGGTTGGTATAGTGCTGATATGCATAATCATTCTGTATACAGCTTTAATCCTGAGGATTACCCTGTTAAGGATATGGCAGAGGCTGCCCATGCCAAAGGCCTGGATATACTTAGTTTGACAGATTACAATACATTTTCACAGGCAGACGCATGCAGAGCCCAGTCCACCGCTGATTTTCTATGTATCCCGGGTGAAGAGATAGCAAATCCATTATGGGGGCATGCAAATGCACAATTTATCCATAAAAAGGTATATGAATTTTTGTCGCCGCAGCACTGGATAGACGATGTTCATGCACAAGGAGGCATGTTCTTTGTAAATCATCCTTATCTTGAAATGCGTAAATGGACGGATTGGAACTTTAAAGGCTATAACGGTATAGAGGTCCTGAATGGAAACAAGATACCTATGGACCCGGTAAACGTCAAAGCATTTGATAAATGGGATGAATTGAATAGAACCGGCCTGCATCTTTACGGTATTGCTGATTCTGACGCTCACACACCTTATGCGGTTGGCAGATATAGGAATTATGTTTATGCCACATCCTTTACTATATCTGCAATAGAACAAGGGTTCAAAAAGGGTATATTTTATGTAACAGACGGGCCTATGCTTTCGTTTACCATTAATGGTGCACCAATGGGCTCTGTGATAGATGTTCGTAAAGGACAAAACTTGCATATTAAAGCAGCATATAAGCCCTATTCTCAGTCTCCGGAAAATGCACCGGACATTCAGAAGATAATACTCTTTAAGGACGGTTACATTCTAACGACATCCAATAATTCTTCTATAGATGACTCTTATATTGCTGATAAATCTGGATTTTATAGAGTAGAAATATTCACAAATGATGGCGGATTTGCAGCATCAAACCCTATCTGGGTGGATGTGAAATAACACATCACAACACATCTGCTTTCTTCATTATATTGATGATGTTATTCAGGGTATCGACTCTCTGCGCTATAAGATCAAAAGCCTTTTTACCAAGTGCTTCTGCCTTATCGCTATGCTTAAGCAGATCTTTCATTACCTCGCATAATTCGTTTTCATCATGCACCATAATACCGCCGTTACCATTCAGTAAAGAGACGAAATCTCTTATAGTATCAATGTGCTGGCCATAGATTACCGGTTTTTTATGTATAACAACTTCAAGCAAATTATGCCCGCCTATAGGAACCATACTACCGCCAACAAATATTGCATCTCCTATACTATATATATCAGCGAGCTCGCCTATTGTATCGAGAAGCAGTATATCGATAGTCTCCGTGGGTACATGACCGTCCATGGACGATCGTTTCATAGAATTAAGACCGGCCTGTTTGATCAGAATTTCAACATCGTCTATCCTGTTGAGGTGCCTTGGTGCAAGGATGAGGAGCGGCATGTTGAGGACTTGTTTTAATGATAAAAGACAATTAATAACAATCTGTTCTTCTCCCTGATGTGTACTACCGGCAACAATAATATGCCTGTCGGAAAATATTTTTTTGAGATTCATTACTGATGATGGAATTCTGTTGGGTGCAATTGCATATTTAATGTTGCCGGTAATTTGTATTGCCTTTGTTTCTGCCCCAAGCTTCAAAAATCTATCCCTGTCATCTACCGTCTGTACACAGATAAGCTTAAAACGCTTCAATAAAAACCTCATAACAGGGTGTATATACATGTAACCGTTGAGAGCCTTTTGCGTAAGCCGGGCATTTACACTCACTATGCTTACACCGTTCAAAGCCGCGGCGAGGATCATGTTTGGCCAGAGTTCCGTTTCAATTATTACAAGTGTTTTCGGTTTTAACCTATGAACCGCATAAAGGGTTGAAATCATACTATCAAGAGGAGCATAAGAAATGTTAAGACCTTTTATCTTGAGTGTAGCTCCGTATTGTCTGCCGGCAGATGTTCCTGTCGTTAAAAGCACTTCATATCCTAAGGATGTTATATGCTTTAAAAGCGGTATTGATGCCTTGACCTCACCCACGGAAGCAGCATGAACCCATATCGCACCTTTCATGTGAGGTAATTTTCCCATCCGCTCTGAAACATGTTTCAGATATGAAGGCTTAACCAGCAATATAAAAGGTATAATTATAATAATACCCGATATAATTAAAATATTATAAACAATGAAAAATAGTATAGTCATGCTTAAGCAGTAAGCTTCTTATTACAATACAAGATTGTCAAGCTACTTTGTCTGGTTTGTAGATTTATTAAGAATTTTTTACCGAATCCTTACACTTGCTGCAATATCCCCAGAAATCAATATGAAAACCTGTTATCTGAGGGAATTCTTCAGATGTTATCTGATTTATAGGAAGCGAGAAAGAGTGTTGTATATCAAAGATAGCACCGCATTTAAGACAAATAGCATGGTGGTGCTGCGACATGTCGGGATCGTAATGTGCACGTTCGAAATCGAGTGTCAGCTTCTTGATTTCTCCGACATGCGTCAAGAGTTCAAGCGTATTATAAACGGTTGTAAAAGACACTGTAGGCTGTTTTAGCTTCAGCTTTTTGTATATGTCCATTGCAGTAGGATGAGATGTATTATGTTGCAGTATCTGCAATATGGCAATACGCTGCATGGTCAATTTCATACCGGCGTCCTTTAATTTTATTTTTACCTCTTCTATGTCATTCATGCTATTCCCCATTTTTTTTAATTTGTAATCGATATTAAATTGATTTTTAAATAAAATCAAGTATCTCCTCTAAATATGTTTACATAGAAATGAATATGTTATATACGACTACAAATAAAATGTCGTATGCATATTTAAACACATTGTTGAGTATATGGACACATCAAGATTTATAATTGAAAAAAGAAGATTAAAACATCTTTCAACACGCTTGAAATATGAGAAAAAAAGGATCATTTTTACGAATGGCTGTTTCGATATTATGCATCCAGGTCATACAGCATATCTTGAATCTGCAAAATCACTTGGGGACATACTCATAGTCGGGCTCAACAGCGATGCGTCTGTAAGGAGTATAAAGGGTAGCAAAAGGCCAATAAATGATGAGAATTTCAGGGCTTCTATCCTGCTATCTTTGAGAGCCGTGGACTATGTATGTCTTTTCAACGAACCTACACCAATTGAAATTATAAAAATAGTAAAACCCGATGTACTTGTAAAAGGCGGAGACTGGAAAACGAAAGATATAGTAGGTGCAGATTTTGTCAAGTCATACAATGGTAATGTAGTTACCATTCCAATAGTTGATAACGTATCAACCACAAAAATTATTGAAAAAATCTTAAAAGCGTATACCTGATTACCCCCGTTAGAAAATTCCAGTTATTTCATGCGCATAATATGCCGTTGTTAAACTCTCAGACCATGGTACTATCGAGCCCACAAATTTTTTAACGGGGATAAAACCATACCTTTACATTTTGTTTGCATATATCTTTTTATGTTATATAATCTTAAAATAAAGGTAGAATACTTTTATGTATAAAAAGATACTTGTGGCATCTGACGGCTCTCTATATGCAAGGAAAGCTATTGACGTAAGCGCGGATCTTGCAAAAAAATACAAATCGGAACTTACCCTTATTACCGTTATTCAACATCCTATGAATGCATTCGGCATGTTTGGCATTGAAGAACTCGGTTCCGAAGCCTACGAGATACTCAAAAAAAAGGGGAACAACATTATACGAGAGGCAAAAGAGCAATTAAAAGGATATGATATTAATTTAAATTATGTGCTTGAATATGGAAACCCCGGAGACACCATTGTACGCTATGCAAAAAAGAATGGTTTTGATCTCATTGTTGTCGGAAGTCATGGTTATGGAGAGGTAATGGCCCACATGCTTGGAAGTGTTAGCGATAGGGTTAACCACCATGCACATTGCAGTGTTCTGATTGTAAGATAGATGCCGCAGTTTATTATTGCCTCATCAGATATTGATCAAGGAACGATCGTTTTAAAAGGTAATGCATACAAACATGTAAGGAGTCTCAGGATATCTTCTCATGAGATTGTAATATTACTCGATGAGAATGAAAATCAATATACAGCAAGGTTAGAAGAAACGATGGACCATAAAGCGGCATTTAAGATTATAGACCAAGTCACCATGCACAAGCAACAATCGGGTATTATACTCGCGCAGGCTGTTATAAAAAGTGAAAAGATGCACATAGCCTTACAAAAAGCAACCGAACTTGGCGTTGATATTATTGTACCTTTTATTTCAAAATATACAATCGTTAAGATAAAAGGCGAAAATTTCATAAATAGATGTAATAAGATTATAAAAGAGGCCGTAGGTCAGTCCATGCGTCGGCACATCCCTCAAATTTACAATCCACTAACATACAAAGAACTTATAACATCTATGCCGGAAGTTCGTAAGATCTTATTCCATTACGGTCCTGGTGTTAAACCACTTTACAAATTTATAAACATAATAAAACAATCGGAGCGCGTCATGTTAATCGTAGGACCAGAGGGAGGATTCTCCGGGGATGAAATACAGTATGCAAACGATCATAATGTAGCCGTTGCCGGGCTTGGCGATAATGTGCTGCGTGCTGAAACCGCTGCGATCAGTGCAATAAGTATTGCCTCATTTATAAAAGAACAATAAGCACTTGACCAAAAAGAAAATATTATTTAGCATACACAAACGAGCATTGTGTCTGAATTAAGCATAAAATATGTCCCTGCATAAAGGAAATACAAAATATACGAGTTAATATGATTTTACATTATATTTTAATCTTTGTAGCTGCGTTCTTGATTGGCTCTATGCCGACAGGATACCTTGTCGCTCAAGCGAAGGGTATAAATATAAAATCAGTCGGCAGCGGCAACATAGGTGCAACAAATGTTACCCGAGCAATGGGCAAAGAATGGGGTGCATTTGTTCTGATCATCGATGTACTGAAAGGGTTTATACCGGTTTTGTTTGTAAAGCTCTATTTTAAGCCCGTGACACAAACGGATCTTTATGCCCTTATGGCGATAACCGGAGTCGTTGCCGTGGCAGGGCATGTTTTTACCCCATTCCTTGGATTCAAAGGCGGCAAGGGTATTGCAACAACCCTTGGAATGCTTCTTGCGTTAAGCCCGGTGTTGGCCATTGTTCTCATAGTCGTATGGCTGCTTGCATTTTTAATCACTCATGTATCCTCTGTAGGGGCATTGTCAGCGGCTATATCAATGCCGTTTATCGCGTTCTTTTTATTTCGCAATAAATCTATATTCGATATTATGATAACATTTGCGATGTTTATGACTTTATTTATCCTTTTCACCCATAGGGAAAACATAAAGCGTCTTTATAGAGGCGAAGAAAATGTATTTAAAAAAAAATGAGGTGTGTTATAAATACAGCGGAGCGGAAACATGTTTAAAAAGATTTTAGTAGCCAACAGAGGCGAAATAGCAACAAGGATCATAAGAGCATGCAAAGAGATGGGCATCAAGAGTGCTGTTATCTACACCGAAGAGGATTCAACAGCCCTTTACATTAAAAAGGCTGACGAGGCATATCTGGTCACGCCAGGGCCGATAGAGGCTTATCTCAATATTCATAGGATCGTGGATATAGCCCAAAAAATAAGGGCAGATGCAATACATCCGGGATATGGGTTTGTATCAGAAAACCCAAGAATGGCGGAACTATGCGAGAAGAGGGGCATAGTTTTTATTGGACCGTCTTCATCTGCCATAGAACTTATGGGCGATAAACTGAGAGCAAGAGAATTCATGAAAGAGCATAATATACCAGTGGTATATGGCAGTGACGGACCCATAGAAAATGAGAAAGATGCCATAAAATGGGGCAAGACAATTGGCTTTCCGGTTATATTAAAGGCATCCGGAGGTGGCGGCGGTAGAGGTTTGAGGATAGCAAACAACGAGAGCGAACTAAAAAGATACTATAGTCTTGCAAAATCAGAGGCTGCGAAATTCTTCGATAATCCTGAAATCTTCATCGAAAAATATATAATCAAGCCTCATCATATAGAGGTTCAGGTACTGGCGGATCATCATGGTAATGTGATTCATCTTGGTGAACGCGATTGCTCCATACAGAGGCGTCATCAAAAGATTATAGAGATAGCCCCTTCTCTGGTATTAAGCGACAAAAAAAGAAAAGAACTCGGCGCTCTCGCTGTAAAAATAGCAAAACTTGTCCATTACACCAATGCAGGCACAATAGAATTTATTATCGACAGCACTATGCGGTATTATTTTATGGAGATGAATACAAGGCTTCAGGTTGAGCACCCGGTTACGGAATCAGTAACCGGAATAGATATCGTAAAAAAACAGATAGAAATAGCTGCCGGCTTGGAACTCGGCATAAAACAAAAAGATGTCAAGGTAAAGGGAAATGCAATAGAATGCAGATTAATAGCCGAGGACCCCCAAAATGCGTTTCTGCCGAACGGAGGCAGGATTACAGCCTATTACTCCCCGGGCGGCATCGGTGTAAGAATAGACGGAGCAGTATATAAAGACTATGTTGTACCCGATTATTATGATCCTCTTCTTTTAAAACTGACGGTAATTGGATCAACATGGCAGGAGGCTGTTAACAGGATGAAAAGGGCACTGGACGAATTCGTTATAAGAGGGATCAAAACCAATATTCCGTATTTACAGGGCATCGTGAACAGCGAGGATTTCAAAAAAGGATATTTTGATACGGAATTCATAAATGAACATCCAGAACTGCTGGAATACGCAAACAAAGTAGACCCCGCGGATATGGTTATTGCAATTGCGGCTGCCATTTCCATGCATGAGGGATTATGATTTTAATGCATAATGAGTGAGATTTTTTAAATAGAAAGCAGAGATTAAATATGATAAAAAAAATAAACATAACGGACACAACGTTAAGAGATGCTCATCAGTCACATATAGCCACAAGACTTAAAACAGAAGACATGCTTCCGATCTGCGACAAAATGGATAAAGTAGGTTTCTGGTCCATGGAGGTATGGGGAGGGGCTACATTCGACAGCGCCATGCGTTTTCTAAGGGAGGATCCATGGGAAAGGCTCAAAGAATTGAGAAAAGCGCTGCCGAACACAAAACTTCAGATGCTTCTCCGCGGGCAAAATCTTGTCGGTTATAAGCATTACCCGGACGATATTGTATGGAAGTTCGTTGAAAAATCCGCTGAGAACGGCATCGATATATTCAGGATCTTCGATGCCCTCAATGATATAAGGAACGTACGTTCATCGATAAAGGCTGCAAAACAGTTTGGAAAGTTTGTTGAAGGTGCACTGAGTTACACCACAAGCCCTGTTCATACAACGGAGTATTTCATAGATTATGCGAAAGCCCTCGAAGATCTCGGTGTGGACAGTGTATGTATAAAGGACATGGCAGGCCTGATTAAACCTTATGAGGCTTATGAGCTTATTGTAAGATTGAAAGAGGCGATAAGGGTTCCGCTTCATTTCCATACACACGATACTGCTGGGTTTGCCACCATGGCTATTTTAAAGGCAATAGAGGCAGGCGTTGATATTGTCGACACTGCAATATCTCCCTTTGCTTCGGGCACATCCCAGGCACCGACAGAATCCATGGTAGCAGCTTTAAAGGATACGGACTATGATACAGGATTATCGCTTGAAACACTCTCCGATATTGCGGATTATTTCAGAGAGATCAAAAAGAAATATGCCGATTTCGAAAGCGAGTATACAGGCATAAACACGAAGATACTATTATGGCAGATACCAGGCGGTATGCTTTCAAACTTAGCATCTCAGCTCAAAGAACAGAACGCACTTGATAAAATAAACGATGTTTTGGATGAGGTCCCTGCAGTCAGACAGGATCTTGGATACCCACCTCTCGTAACACCGACAAGCCAGATAGTCGGATCGCAGGCAACGCTCAATATTATCAGTGGAGAGAGATACAAGGTAATAACCAACGAGATAAAAAACTACCTGAAAGGACTTTATGGCAAGCCGCCGGGAGATATAAACGAAAACTTAAGAAAACTCGCGATAGGAACCGAAAAGGTTATCGATCGCAGGCCCGCGGATTACCTTGAATCCGAATTTACGAAGCTAAAGACAGAGATCGGCAATAAAGCAAAAACCGAAGAAGACGTGCTCTCTTATGCCTTGTTTCCTCAGGTTGCTTCCGAGTTTTTTGAACTCAGAGAAAAGGGCGAATTAAAGGTTCTCATGCCGAGGTTCGAAGCACCGCAAAAAGAAAAAGAGAAAAAACATATAGCACGCCTTGCACCAAGCGAATTCAATGTGAAATTGCATGGAGAGATGTATCATATCAGGATAGCCGGAGCGGGTCAGAGAACGGAAAATCCAAGGATGTTTTTTGTATATGTGGATGGAAAACTCGAAGAGGTAATCGTAGAGCCGCTTGTTGAAGTAGTTACATCCCAAGAAGGTGAATTGATACCAAAGGCCGCAATCAAAACAGAGAGACCAAAAGCAACGGAGGTTGGCGATGTAACGACAACGATCCCGGGAAAGGTATCTTCCGTAAAAGTAAAAAAGGGAGACAGGGTGATTGCGGGTGATGCGGTAATGGTAATAGAGGCTATGAAAATGGAGAGTGAAGTTCATACGCCTATAGACGGTGTAGTTTATGAGATTTATGTAAACGATGGTGATACCGTCAATCCTGGAGAAGCCCTTATAAGGATACGGTAACAAAAACGATTCAGGAGGATTTATGAAAAGAACACCCGCAGTTGCAGGGACATTTTATCCTGCGAACGCTGCAAGTCTCGAGAGACTGGTAAAGGAATTTTCAGTACCTGAAGAAAAACGCGTAAAAGCAAGAGGCATCGTTTCACCGCACGCCGGCTATATCTATTCAGGCAGTGTTGCAGGTAAAGTATACGCACGTGTTGAGATACCTGAAACAGTTATTGTAATAGGTCCCAACCACACCGGTTACGGCAGCAAGGCAGGTATACTATCCGAAGGTATTTTCAGTATGCCGGGATTCACGATGGAAATCGATCATGAACTTGCGGCATCCATTATGCAAAATTCCGACATGATCGAGGAGGATCCCGATTCCCATGCACATGAACACTCCCTTGAAGTTCAACTTCCCTTTATCCATTACCATAATCCTTCAGCCAGGTTTGTACCTATATGTGTTATGGGCAGAGGATATGATTTTGTAAGTTCTCTTGGGAACGCTCTGACAAAGTCCATAAAAGACAGTGGAAAAGATGTGCTGATAGTCGCAAGCTCGGATATGACCCATTATGAATCAAATGAGATTGCCAGAAAAAAGGACAACCTTGCCATCGAGAAGGTTACCAGCCTTGATCCATTGGGCCTTATAAAAATTACTGTTGAAAGAGATATCTCCATGTGCGGAGTAATTCCTGTTGCAATAATGCTTATCAGTGCAAAACAACTCGGAGCAAAAAAGGCAAAGCTGATTGATTATAAAACCTCCGGAGATGTAACCAATGATTACGATGAAGTCGTTGGATATGCGGGTATAATGGTATACTGAGATTCCCTTGCCCCTACTTCTTCCGTGAAGCCTTCTCTTCTATGCCGGAAACCCCGAAACGCCTTGCAAGCTCTTTATAAACATCTGTGACTTCAAGTCCCCTGTATCCAAGAAGAACAAGCAGATGAAAGATGAGGTCTGCCGACTCGTAGATAACATCTGCATCCTGCTTATCTCTGCCGGCCTCTGTAACCTCCCCTGCTTCTTCCATGATCTTTTCATTGATAGCTCCCACGCCCTTTTGCAGAAGAGAATGAACATAAGATTTCTCCGGCGGATTGTATTTCCTCTGAAGAATTATGTCGTAAACAACATCAAGGATCCTTGAATCCTGCGGTACTGTTTTGGGCTGCTTTTCTACATCTACTATCTTGCCGTCGACAAACTCCGAAAAGAAACAGCTTCTGTGTCCCGTGTGACATGCAACACCTATTTGCTCAACCTTAACAAGGACAGCATCGGCATCACAGTCATAAAATATAGATTTTACCTGCTGAAAATGCCCTGATGTTTCACCTTTCAACCAGAGCAATTTCCTCGATCTTGAGTAATAATGAACCTTGCCTGTTATAAGTGTTTTTTTTAAAGCCTCTGCATTCATGTATGCAAGCATCAGAACATCATTCGTTACATAGTCCTGTGCAATGGCAGGCACGAGTCCCTTATCATCGAATTTTATTGTTTTTATGAATTCATCAATATCCATGTTCATCCATTTGTCTATTCCGGGAATTAATTATATGCTTCATTCTTAAGCTGTCATTCCTGCAAAAGCAGGAATCCATACTATTATCATGAGAACCGGGTTCCCGTTGGAATTTATCCCGCCAAAGGCGGGACGAGAATGACGGCATGGAAGGCAAATTTATTATATTTATTTTTGATAGTTTTATCATTCTACACCAACCTTATGGCAACGCCTTTATTACTTAAATACGCTTTGAGTTCTTTTATCGAAAGCTCCCTGAAATGGAACAGACTTGCAGCCAGACAGGCATCTGCGCCTCCCATGACAAAGCCTTCATAAAAATGTTCCATATTCCCTGCGCCCCCCGATGCTATTACAGGGATACCAAGTCTCTTTGTTATCTCCGACGTAAGCTCTATATCATAGCCTGATTTGGTACCGTCCCTGTCGATACTTGTAAGAAGGATCTCGCCGGCACCTGCCTTTTCCATCTGTTCAGCCCATTCAATTGCATCTATCCCTGTAGCCTTTCTTCCACCGTATATGTAAACCTCCCAAATCCTCCTCTTTCCCCCTTTTATAAAGGGGGATGAAGGGGGATTTTTAAGTTTTGCATCTATTGCCACAACGATACACTGGGCGCCAAAACGATACGAAGCTTGTTTCACAAAGTCGGGCTTAAGAACTGCCTGTGTATTTATTGATACTTTATCAGCACCGGCTCGCAGCAGTGTTTTTATATCATCAAGCTCGTTTATTCCTCCACCCACTGTAAGGGGCATAAACACTGCATTGGCTGTTCTCTCCACAGCATCGATGAGTGTTGATCTGTGTTCGCTTGATGCGGTTATATCAAGAAATACAATTTCATCTGCACCTTCTCTGTCATACACAATAGCATTATCTGCGGGATCCCCGGCATCTCTTAACGAAACGAAATTTACACCCTTTACAACCCTTCCATCTTTTATATCAAGACATGGTATGATTCTTTTCGTAAGCATTATTTGACAGCTTTCATTGCATCGGTTAATTTTATTGCACCCGTGTAGAGTGCCCTTCCTATTATAACACCGGTAATATTTTTATGTTTTATCTGCTTTAATTTTTTAACATCATCGACATTCGATATGCCTCCGGATATAATCACAGACTCTGATATTCCATCAAGGGCCTTTTGTATTCTTTCCGGTTCTATACCGCTGAGCGTGCCGTCTTTATAAATGTCTGTAAATATGAATGCATATATCGGTGCATCCTTAAATTTTTTTATAAATTCATACGGAGACACATTGCCTGTCTGAGTCCAGCCCTTAATTGCTACGGCACCCGAAAGTACATCCACACCAATGGATATTTTTTGAGGGTGTTGTTTTGCTATTTTTATCACCTCTTCCGGGTATTCATAAGCGAATGTTGTAATAACAATAGATTGTGCTCCATGCTCTATGTAATATTCAACCATGTTCCCGCTTCGCACACCTCCGCCAATCTGGACTGGTACATGTACAGCTTTCAATATCCCTGTAATGTAGTCTCTGTTCACGGGCTTACCCGTAACAGCGGCATCAAGGTCAACAATGTGGAGCATGTCTGCGCCTTCTTTTTCCCATTTCAATGCCATTTCTACAGGGTCATCTCCGTATATATCAATGCGATTAAATGACCCCTGCCATAACCTCACACATTTGCCCGATTTTATGTCAACAGCCGGTATTATATGCATTTCAGCCTCTATAATTTATGAAATTTAACAGCAATCTTAACCCGTTTTTCTGACTCTTCTCAGGATGAAACTGCGTAGCTACAACATTATCCTTTTGGACAACACTCGTGAAATCGATACCATAATCCGTGGTGCCGATTGTAACGTCCTCAAGCGGAGCCGGATAATATGAATGTACAAAATAGAAATAGCTCTTATCCTTAATACCTTCAAACAAAAAGCTTTTTTTCTCCTGTTTCACCGTGTTCCAGCCCATATGTGGTATCTTCAGTTCCTTCCCGGTGAGTTGCTCATGATCAAACCCCTTTACGCTGCCTTTTATGAACTCGAGGCCTTTTACACCCGGGTTCTCGTCGCCGTCGTCAAAGAGCATCTGCATGCCCACACATATGCCGATCATGGGCCTGCCTTTTGCAATAAACTGTTTTACTGCGTCTTCAATGCCGTATGCCCTTATATTCTTCATACAGTCGCCGAATGCTCCGACACCGGGTATTACCAGTTTATCCGCCTTTGAGATTACATCGGGATCATTTGATATCACGGAAGATGCTCCTATAGATGCTATTGCCTTTTCAACACTGCGGAGATTTCCCATCCCGTAATCAACGATAACGATCATAGTTTATCTTCTTTTTAACTTTGAACTCTTATACCGATTTGAACGGCTTAAACTTTTCATGTCCTATAATACACCCTTGGTACTCGGTACGTCCCCATCTGTTACTTTAACAGCCTGACGCAATGCCCTACCAAGCCCTTTGAAACATGATTCCACAATGTGGTGTCCATTATCTCCATAAAGCATGCTTACATGCAGTGTAAGTCTTGCCCTGAACGCAAATGCCTGGAAGAATACTTCAAACAATTCCGAATCCATTTCACCGATCTTTTCGGGAAGTTTGATAGACCTATAAACGAGGAACGGTCTTCCACTTATATCAACGACTACCTGTGACAGGGCTTCATCCATAGGTGTGGCTGCATGACCGAACCTGTGGATACCGGTTTTATCCGAAAGGGCTTTAAAAAAGGCTTCACCAACGCTTATACCTACATCCTCGACTGTATGATGAAAATCAACGTTTACATCACCGGACGCTTTGAGTTTAAGGTCGATTCTTGAAAAAAAGGTAAACAATTCAAGCATGTGATTAAGGAATCCGATAGGCGTATCGATCTCAGCCTTACCGGTACCATCGAGATCCAGTTCGACCTGAATCTGTGTTTCATTCGTCTTTCTTTCGAATTTTGCTTTTCTCATATAATAACTCCTTGTTCCTGCTTTTTTTCTCCCCTCACTGCTCGCTACTCTTGCCTTACTACTCTCTTATACGACCCCTTTCTTCTTCAACTCGTCTATCTGTGGATCAGTATATCCCGCTTGTCGTAAAATCTCAACCATGTGTTCACCACTCGCGGGAGCCCTTCTATGTTCTTCATGCGGCTCACTTCTATAAAACGGATTCCGTATTGTTATAAATTCAGCATCATCTGTATTTATATAATCAAACATACCTCTATGTTTAATATGAGGATCGTTCAGCAATTCATCAAGATCATTCACGGGTTCGACACATACATCTTCATCCTTGAAGAATTCTATCCATTCCTTCCCCGTCTTTGAGAGTAGAATCTGCTGCACCTCGTTGTACACGCGTTTAAACGCATCACCCTTTGCAAGTTGTTCACCTATCAGATCGGTTCTGTTGATCATCTGTAAAAACCTGCTCCAGAACTTTGGTTCAAGTGCCCCGAGCGTTAAGAATTTATCATCCTTTGTTCTGTAAACATTGTAACAGGGTATGCTTCCTGCAAGCTCCATTTCCCCCCTCTTTAAATCTGTCTTTATGTAAGGCAGATAAGGGGTCATAAAACTCATAAGACTGTCTACCATTGAGATGTCGAGATATAAACCCTTTCCTGTTTTCTGTTTATGGTAAAGCCCAAGCATAATTGCTCCAAATGCCGTGATGCTGCCGCCTGCGATATCACCTATCTGTACACCCGGTATGACCGGTTTATCCCTACCGCCTGTTACGCCAAGCGTGCCTGCAATTCCTATATAGTTAAGGTCATGCCCGGCATGTGATGAATATGGCCCGTCTCTTCCATATCCCGATAGAGAGCAGTATACAATCGCTGGGTTCATCTTATCAATCACATCATAGCCTACACCAAGCTTATCCATCACACCAGGTCTGAAGCCTTCAACAATAACGTCAGCGTGTTCCGAAAGCTTTTTGAAAATCTCGATACCTTCCGGTAATTTTAGATTGAGTTTTATACCCTTTTTATCCCTGTTTAAAGCCTCAAAAAGGTTGTCCGTACCTTTACCCGCTACAGACATCCATCTCAGATAATCACCCTGATCGGTATCTTCTATTTTTATAACCTCGGCTCCGAGGTCGGCAAGGAACATGGTAAGCAAAGGCCCTGGCAACAGCCTTGTAAGATCAAGTATTCTTACGCGATTTAATATATTCATCACTTCTTTCTATGGATTGATTCTTTCTTTTCGGATGACTGAGCAGGGGTTGTTGTATGCCGGATTATAGTTGTGGCAGACAGTATTCCTGATGCGTGAGACTGTGCCGTTGCGGACAGGGTTGAATAAGATATTGGCTTTGTTGCCGTGGTCTGGGATGTCGAAGTAAAAGGCGATGTGGCCATAGTAGACAGTACCGCTATACCGGACACCCCCATTGCCGACTGTGTTAGCGGTATTGCTGTTTGCGGCGCCATCGCAGATGAATTGGTTATTGATTCTGCAGTCTTGAATGCCGTCCCTTCCATGACAACAGGTTTACTGCTTTTCAAAAATACGTATCCCCCTGCTGCGATAATTGCCGCTACCAACGATGCAGATGCGATCCATAAGACCTTTTTTACCGGTTTGTCATAAATTGGCCGGCGCATGACCTTGGTTTTTGCTTGTATTGGTTGAGATCTATTTTTGTTCCCAAGAAAATTCTTTAAGACTATGGAGTAATCTTTTCCTTTGTTCTTTTTTTGGGTCAGAGCAAAAAGGTACGGCATTAATCTCTGTATTCCGGGCCTCTTGTCTGGTTTGACCTTCAAACACGAGTTGACCAATCTTCTAAGTTTCCACGGCACCGTCTTCTTGTAGTGCCTTGTTAGGGAGGTTCTCTTCCCTTTTCTGATGTTCTCCATCAGCGTTGACTTGCCATTATCTGCAAATGCCTTGCTGCCGGAAAGGATCTCATAAAGCATGCATCCGAATGACCAGATGTCCGATGATGTAGCAGTCGATCTTCCGTCGGTCTGTTCGGGAGACATATATGACGGTGTCCCCATGGAAACCCCGGACTTGGTGAGTTCCTTACCTCCGAGTTCCTCCTCTATGTGGGCAATGCCGAAATCCGTAAGCTTCACTTTTCCTTCGCGCGATATCAGTATATTCGAAGGTTTTAGGTCGCGGTGAACGATCCCCTTTTCGTGAGCATATTCCAGTGCCCTTGCAATATTATAGGCGATAATAAGACCGATGTTCAACGGCAGTGGACCGCTGTGTTCGATGATTGCGGAAAGGTCTGGTCCGTCGAGATACTCCATGGCGATATAATAGGAACCGCCTTTGTGCCACAACTCTATTACATTTATGATGTTTTCATGCTGTAGTTTGGCAACCGCCCTTGCCTCCTGCTCAAACCTGGCAACGATCTCCTTGTCTTCTTTGAATGCCGACTTGAGCTCCTTTATTACGACTATACGGTCGAGAGTGGTCTGGCGTGCTTTATAGATTACAGCCATACCCCCGGAGGTAATTTGTTCGATAATTTCGAAATTTCCTATATTCGTGCTCATGAGAAAGGAGCTTGCCTCTCTATCAAATTAAGTTTTACTTTATAAAACAAATGCGAAGTGCATTTAATTGCTCAATGAGTTTTTTAATACCTTTCATCTCGAGTAACCTCCTTTAGATATTATGTTAAACAGTAACACCAATGCAAGAATTATCAATACTTTGTTTCGGTCGGTATGCCGGCAAAAGCATAAGACCTAATTCACAGAGGTTCATAATCGGGTGGGCAAACTTTGCTTTGATGAAACACAGTTACTTATAGTTTGAACCTTATTCCCAATACCCTTGCAAACGCCTCTATAACTATATCCTTCGACATCTTTGAGTGCCCTGCCCTTCTGTCTTCGAATATAATGGGTACTTCTTTTATACCGTAACCCGCCTTTTTGACCATGTAAGCCATTTCTATCTGAAATCCATATCCGTCGGATTTTACCTGAGCAAGATCGATCTTTTTCAATGCCTCTACTTTATAACATCTGAATCCTGCTGTAATATCCCTTGTGTTCATGCCGAGTATCAACCTTGCATAGAAGTTACCAAACCTGCTTATAAACTTCCTTGAAACACCCCAGTTTACCGTCCCTCCTCCTTCAACATACCGTGATCCAATCACAAGCCCGTTATTATTGAGCTTTTCCAATAATCTTGGGAGATCGGACGGCTTATGAGAAAAATCAGCATCCATCTCAAACACCACATCGTATCCATGTTCTATTGCATACCTGAACCCCTGATTATAGGCATTGCCCATACCCATCTTCTTCGGTCTGTGCATAACATGTATGGAATTATTCAGGCATGCAAGATTGTCCGCGATCTTTCCCGTTCCGTCAGGGGAGTTATCGTCGATGATAAGTATTTCCGTATCCGGAAGATGTGTTAGCACCTCACGCACAAGCCGCTCTATATTCTCTAATTCATTATATGTCGGTATAATAACAAGTGTCCTCACGCCCAAATTATCCTTTAGTTTTTATCTTTCGTTTATTCCCCTCTTAAGATAAGAGGGGTTAGGGGAGTTAAGAAATAAGAAAGGGCTGTAACTCCCTTAGTCCCTCTTATGTAAGAGGGATAACGCAGAAGAGTATATGCAACTATCATAGATCTCATTTTCACGGCTGAATGATCCCTTCGAAATCATAACACTTGTATATATAAAATGTTCTTGCATAATGCCCATAGCGATAAATATTCAGAGGAGGCAACTGCTTCCATTCCTTACACTTGAAATGCTTGTAGGGGTCTATCCTAAAACTGTTGTCATTGATATAAACGGCATTCCAGCCATACAGTGAGGATGTTACATCATAGCCCCAATCATGGTAAGAGTCGCCCGTTTTATTCGATGTGTATACCTGCGGTTGACCCGGTGCATTGAAGGCGAGCTGACTGGAAAGCTGATACTTGTGCGTAAATAAAAACGTGGGCCCTTTTTTCTCAAGCGATTGATATGCTTCCATGACAGCCTTTCCTGCGGTATGCCAGCCGTAAAGATCATTTGTAAGATCCGTGTCCGCTGGTTTAAGAGGTATCAGAGGATAATACAATTGAATATGGATAATAATGGTGAATAAAAGTGCCAGTGCCCATCCGATCCAGAGATATTTTCTGAACCATTTTTTATTCAACATCTCGTATGATAACTGTACAGACAGGATCACACCCGGTATATACCCCATCAATGCCCAGTTCGGCTTGGAATCGACAACAAAGCTTACCGCAAAAAAGAACAATATAATTGGTGCGGCAAAGATAGAGAGGAATAAGTATCCTTTGTTTTGAGATGAAGATTGCTTCGTCGTGGCGCTTTCGGCGCCACTTCTCGCAATGACATTCCCTTTCAAGCCCACATAGTACCTCTTGAACCCATAGTATATTGCGTATATAAGCAGGAAAAACACAAGGGGAGAAATGAATCCAATCTGGGAACCGAGAAAGGTAAAAAATTTATCTATGCTGATATGGAAGTTAGGGTTGCGTGATACAAGCTCAAATCCGAGTGACTCAAAGTGATGTTGTATATTCCATAAAATAACGGGCGAAAAAATTATCGACGCAATAACCGTTGCTACATAAGGTCTTACATCCTTGAACCATTTTCTGTCCTCTTTTGAAAGAACCATAAAAACCAAAGCCGATACAGGTATAAAGATCGAGTGGTACTTGCTGAGCATATCAAGCCCGAGTGCAACGCCTGCTGCATACCAGTATTGTCCCTTGCCATCGAGAAACACCCTCATCAGAAAGTACATGGTTAGAAGCCAGAAGAATCCGAGCGGCGCATCGGGCAGCATCATGAGCCCACCTATCGCATAAGCAGGAATTATGTTCAGGGCAAGTACGGATAAAAACGCTTTCATTTTATCTTTCAGCATCCTGTTTGCAATCAACCAAACAAGTATCGAATCACCTATGGAATAAAGCAACGCCGACATTCTCACGGCATAAGCAGTACTGCCCAAAAGCTTCATCATAAGATAGTTCGACAACGCAACAAGAGGTGGGTGTTCGTAATAGCTCAAGGATAGGTGCCTTGCATACTGCCAGTAATAAGCTTCATCGTCACTCAGGTTGAGTGTAAATATAAATACGAGCCTGACGCAGATAAGTATTATCAGCGTCGATATGAACAACAGTGTAGCTTTTTTATTTTTATCCATAGGGGCTTTATCTAACATTCATAATAATAAAAGGTCAATAAACTCTAAAACAGACACGAATAAAAAATTTTTCAAATATTAACTCCTCCAAAAACATTATTGAATTATAGAGTTTTATGTGTTAATTTGATTTTATGTCAGTATACAATGAACTATTAAAAAAGGTAGATAAGAAAAACTTGCCCGATCATGTTGCCATAATAATGGACGGGAATGGAAGGTGGGCACAGAAGAGGCATATGGCGCGGGTTAAAGGACATGAACAGGGGTCTAAGGTTGTAAAAAAGATCGTGGAAACAGCCTCAAATGTCGGAATAAAAGTGCTTTCACTTTATGCCTTCTCAAAAGAAAACTGGAATAGACCAAGAGAAGAAGTTGATGCACTTATGCAATTACTGCACAGATACCTCATAATAGAAAGCGCTCATTTGATAAAAAGGGGAGTCAGGCTTTCAATCATAGGAGATTTGCAAAGCCTTTCTCCGGAATTAAGGGAATTAATATCGGACGTTTGCATTCGCTCAAAAAATAATACCGGTACAAGGGTTGTTATTGCCCTTAGCTACAGCGGAAGGTACGAGATCGTCGAGGCTGTAAAAACTATCATAAAAGATGTACAGAACAAAAGGATCTCTACAGATGATATCAATGAGGAAGTATTCGGTGAATATTTGTTTACGAAAGGCATACCCGATCCGGATCTTCTTATAAGAACAAGTGCGGAGAAAAGGATAAGCAATTTTATGCTATGGCAGATAGCATATACAGAGCTTTACATCACGAAAACCCTCTGGCCTGATTTTACGAAGGAAGAATTCCTGAGATCCATAATAAGTTTTCAAAAGAGGGAGAGGCGTTTCGGAATGACAGGCGATCAGCTTATAATGCAGAAAAACATTCCCCATGGGTATTCTTTGAATGAGTAATATCGCTCTCTTCGGATCAACGGGGAGTATTGGCCAAACAACACTGTCCATCGTAAAAAAATATCCGGATCTTTTCAGTGTCAAAGCACTGGCAGCGGGTCATAATATAAATTTGTTCAGAAAACAGATAAAATTTTTTTCACCGGAATATGCATCGGTCATAGATGAAAAGGATGCTGTTTTGTTGAAAAAAGAATTTCCAAAAACAAAATTTTTTTGGGGACAGGAAGGCCTGAATATACTTGCCATGCTCGGCGGTGTCGATCTTATAGTCATGGCTATACTCGGACTTGATGCGCTTATGCCGACATACCTCGGCCTCAAAGAGAAAAAGAAAGTAGCCCTCGCAAGCAAAGAAGTTATGGTTGCCGGTGGAAGGAAAATAAAGGATATCAAAGACAGTGACGAACTCCTTATACCGGTTGACAGCGAACACAGTGCCATATACCAGCTATTGCACGGCGAGGTCCACAACGAACTGCGTAAAATAATACTTACGGCTTCTGGCGGCCCTTTTCTAAATGTAGCTATAAAGGATTTGAAGTCCATATCTCCACAGCAGGCTCTGAAACATCCAAAATGGAAAATGGGTAAAAAAATAACAATAGATTCCGCGACAATGATGAACAAAGGCCTTGAGATGATAGAGGCAAGATGGCTGTTTGACCTCAAACCATCTCAAATAGATGTTATAATCCATCCGGAGAGTATTATACACTCGATGATAGAATTGGCGGATGGCGCCGTACTTGCACAGATGGGAGTCCCGGATATGAAACTCCCCATTGCTTATGCCATGAATATGAGAAAAAGGCTTGTGCTCGGCATGACAAAACTTGATTTCAAAAAAATAAAAGTATTAAACTTCATTCAACCTGATTTAAGGAAATTCAAATGTCTTAAAATCGCTATGGATGTCATAAAAAAAGGGGACGATTCAGCGGTTGTTATGAATGCGGCGAATGACACCGCTGTAGAGGCATTTCTCAAAAATAGGATCAAATTTACGGACATAGCGGATATCGTTGAATATACTCTCAACAGATATTATTATAAGCTTGTTAACTCCGTCCATGATATAATGGTTATGGATAAAGAGGTTAAAAAATACGTTCAGGAAAGGATAAATAAACTGTGTTAGCTGTAATCTCCGCTGTAATTGTAATATCGATTCTCATATTCGTTCATGAACTTGGACATTTTACATTCGCCAAATTGTTCAATGTAAAGGTTCTTGTATTTTCTCTCGGCTTTGGTCCTGCTATTGTAAAGAAGAAAATAGGAGAAACAGAGTATAGGTTGTCCATCCTGCCATTGGGAGGATATGTGAAGATGGTGGGTGAAAATTATGATGAAACAGAGGAACCCATTCCTCCAGAGGATCAGGCGAGAAGCTATGCAACACAGGCGAACTGGAAAAAATTGATGATCCTTGTTGCAGGACCTCTCTCAAATTGGATATTCGCCGTGTTTCTCCTCTGGATCGTATTTATGCACGGCGTGCCCTATATGATACCAACCATCGGCGAGGTCATACAGAGTAGTCCTGCGTATGCCGCAGGCATCAAAAAGGGAGACACCATAGTAAAGATAAATGGTACGAAGGTAAGCGAATGGGACGAAATGAAGAAGATCATCGTTGATAACGCCGATAAAGTTATGTCGATCACCATTCTACGCAACGGTCAACCATTTATTGTAAAAGTAAAACCTGAAATAAAAACAGAGAAGAATATTTTCGGAGAATCCGTAAAAACCCCCATTATAGGCATAATGCCGGCAGGCGATTATAACATAAAAAAAAGCAATCCCTTTGAATCCGTAGTCCTTGCCGGAAAAGAATCTATAAGCATATCGTACCTTGTTGGATTATCTCTCGTTAAACTTGTAGAGGGCGAGATACCAACAAAGGACCTCGGAGGCCCCATACTGATAGCACAGCAGGCAGCGCATCAGGCAAAAAGAGGAATCGAGGCACTCATGTATTTCATGGCACTTATCAGTATCAACTTTGCGATACTCAATATTCTGCCCATTCCGGTACTTGATGGCGGTAATGTAATGTTCACACTCATTGAGGCAGCTATAAGAAAACCTATAAACAAGAAAGTAAAGATCGCTATATTACAGTTCGGGGTCTTATTTATAATCTTACTTACCGTATTTGTTTTTTATAATGATATAAGCAGGATTATAACTACGCACCATTAATTATGCTCAAGCTCGTTATAGATACCGCACTTGGATATATGGGCATAGGTGTTACAAAGGACGCATACCTGCTCTCATCAGTTGTTATAGAAAAGCCGTCTACAGTAACAAGTCTTGCAGTTAAAACCATTGATACTGTGTTAAAGTCCGCAGGATATAAAAAGGATGAACTTGAAGAAATCGTAGTCTCTGCCGGTCCAGGAACTTTTACCGGTTTAAGAACAGGATTAAGCCTTGCAAAAGGCATTGGCATGGCCCTCGATATACCAATTCTCCCTGTATCAACGCTTGATGCAATGGCACAAACGGTAAAAGATCCAGATGGGGTTATTGTTGCCGCAATAGATGGTAAAAACAGCAATATTTATTTTGCGGAGTATAGATTTAACGAAGGCAAAGTGGAAAAAACAATGCCGGAGCAGGTATTAAAAATAGGTGGAAACGCATATGCAAGACAATATCGGGTTACTCTTGTAGGGTGGAGCATAAAACACTATGAAGATGCATTGAACAAAGTCTATCCAGGAGGTATACGTGTGCATAAGCTTGATATTATGCAAATGAATGCATCTCTTTCTCGTATTTCCCATGAAAGGCTTTACAACACGGGTCCGGTACCTGCATCAACCTTCGTGCCCCTGTACCTGAGGGAACCGGAAGCAAAGATAAGAAACAGAAAAGAGGTAATCTATGAAAAAGATAAAACAATTTAAATCACAGGAAGAGATCTCGGAACTCTTAAAAAGCGCAGGTTATATATCCAATGAGGACATATCGACATCCGTTTACATAGCCGGCTTACTTTCAAAGCCATTACTTGTGGAAGGACAACCAGGGGTCGGCAAAACAGAGCTTGCAAAGGCTATCGCAAAGTCTCTCAATCTGGAGCTTATAAGGCTTCAGTGTTATGAGGGAATAGATGATACAAAGGCAATATATGAATGGGAATATTCGAAACAACTGCTCTATGCCCAGCTCCTGAAAGACAAGATTGACGATATCTTAAAAGATACAAGAGGACTTTCACCCGCAATGGATAAATTGAAAAAATTCAACAGCACCTTTTTTTCGGAAGAGTTTTTGATAAAACGTCCATTACTCAGGGCGATATCATCGTCGGAGCCGGTTGTCCTGCTTATCGACGAGGTTGACAAGTCGGAGCCGTCATTCGAGGCACTTTTGCTTGAGGTGCTGAGCGATTATCAAATCACCATTCCCGAAATAGGGACCATAAAGGCCAAATCAATACCATTCGTTATACTTACGAGCAACAACGCACGGGAGCTTTCCGATGAGTTAAGACGCAGGTGTATATATCTTTACATGAATATGCCGGACAGCCCGCGGCAGATGGAGATAATAAAAACGAAGCTCCATGGCATAGTATCGGATGATTTTCTCAATACGATAAGCGGTATGCTTTCTCTTATCAATGCACAGGATTTAAAAAGGCCGCCCAGTCTTTCCGAGATCATTGATTGGTCCGTATCGATGGCATCGGCAGGTATCGGCAAAAGCGAGATATCGCTATCCTCACTCGGAAGTCTGCTCAAAGACAACTCGGATCAAAAGAAGGCGTTCAACGCATTATGGAAGTCAAAGAATCAATAAAGTTTACCACAAAGGTTTATAATTTTCTCTCTGGCCTCGGCATGCCCGTATCGCCTGTCGAATTCGCACAAACAGCCTATATTATCGAACAATCAAAACCACAAACCTATGAAACCCTGAAGAGGGTTATTGTACCCATTATGGCAAGAAATAAGGAGCAGCATATACTGCTCCAGCAGATCATTGATTTTCTCCTCGATACATCGGAAGACTGGGAAAAGCTTGGTGATGCCCTCGGAACAAAGCACATTGATCCATTCATTCTCAAGGAGTCGGCCCCGACCATTGCAAAATTAATGGATTGGGTTAACCATCCGGAGCTTTTTTATAAACGTCTGCAGGAGCTTTATCTGGAGCTTCATAATCGTTACGAAGACAGGATGCTCAATTCGGGTTATATGCTGCTTGCTGAGGCACTCGAACTCGACAGACCCGAAAAGGAACTCGTCGTGCTTGGCAAGGCCCTTGAACTTGCTGGCTGGTGTCCGGAAGACATTAAAAACATAACAACATCCATAGAAAACATGCTCGCATTCATAAGACGTAATATATCCGAGTTTATCCTCAACGCTTCGAAAGTTGTCGGCCTTATGACATCTCTTCACACTCATGAGCCAAAGTCGGGAGAAAAGGAATTGTGGAATATACCGTTATCCTTTTTATCCAAAAAAGATATAGAAACAATAAATCAGATAATCAGACGCATGGCACTTCATCTCAGGGAAGATATAAAAAGAAGGCAGTACGGCATTGCTACGAGGAATATTTCAATAAGACAGACCTTCAGGCTCAATGCCGGCAGAGATATGCTTATACAGCTTGGCTACAGCAAGATCAAGAAATTGGAGTCTCCGTTGATAGTACTGTGCGATATCTCAGGTTCCATGCGTAATTACGCAAGATTTTTTATGCAATTCATATCCATAGTTAAAGATGCATTCAAAAGGCTTAGGGTATTCGTATTTGTGTCCGGTATCGAGGATGTTACAATGCTCGTCAAATCAAAGCCTGCGGATGAACTTATAGACAGGATATTTGCGGATTACAGAGAGGCAAGGACGTATACCGATTACGGCAGTGTATTCAGGCAATTTACCGGAAAGTATCTCGGCTTAATCACATCGAAAACACGATTGCTCATCATTGGAGACGGCAGAACAAATTACCAATACCCTGGCGATGAGGAGCTTGCAATATTGAAGAAGAGGGTAAAAGATATACTCTGGTTTACGCCGGATGAACAGTACTCGTGGTTCACCGGTGATAGCGAGATGAACCTGTACAGCCGGTACACCGATGAACTGTTTGTGGTAAGGACTTTAAGTGAATTAAAGGCTGCGCTACAATCTCTGGTAACGGTTTAGATTTTTTTGGTAAAGATTTACCCCGTTAGAAAGCCCCACCGTTTTCAGCCAAAGGACGGATTCTTCTATGGAGGGCTTTCTAACGGGGTTTACAAATATCGTGCTTTGTTGTAAAGAAAACTCATGGAAAAAAATAATCTTTCATGGATAATAGTGCTTATAGCACTTTTTGTAGCGGGATATTTTGTAGGCATAAATGCATATATACAGGAGGTTGATCCCGCAACATACGCAGAGGTATCGAGAGAGATGGTAGAATCGAATGACTATATCTACCTCCACGACAATTACCGGGATTACCTTGATAAGCCTCCGGTAACTATGTGGCTTATAGCTGCCTGCTACAAGATCTTCGGGATAACGAATTATGCCGTAAGAATTCCGTCACTGGTGATGGCTATCATAGCAATACTTTCCGTTTACTGGCTCGGAACTATGCTATGGAATAAGCAAGCCGGTTTGCTGTCCGCATTGATAATGGCATCCACCGCTGCATCGAGACTCATGATCCAGGATCCCAAGATCGATATGGTGCTTATCGGACTTATGACGTTATCCATAACGTTTTTGTTCAGGGGGTTAACCAATTCCAGGTTCCTCTGGCCTGGATATATTATCATGGCCTTTGCCTTTCTAACGAAGGGACCCATAAGTATAGGTATTCCCGTATTGGCATTTTCTGCGTACGCCTTTTTCAAAAAGGATATTTCATTAATCAAGAAACTCAAGCCTATCAGAGGCTTGAGTTTAACAGGTATATTTATAATACCATGGTATGTTGCTGTAGCGATGAGAAGAGGAGACTACACAGCCTATTTTATGCTTTTCAAGCAAAGCTTCGGTAGATTCTATGCACATCAGTTTTATTATGGCGGAGATGATTTGTTCTATGTCCACACCTTTTCGTGGGCATTCTTGCCATGGACGCTCTTGTTTATCACCATCCTTGTACAGCGGTTTATAAACTGGAGAAAAAAGACAAGGCCTGATGATGGAGAGCTCTTTACGTTATGGTGGTGGATACTGCCGTTTATCATACTTTCATTGGCAATCAGCAAACTACCGCAGTATATCTTCTGGATCATACCACCGGCTGCACTACTGACCGGGCGCTGGCTCGATAAAAAACTTGATAGCGGCATGTCGAAACACGAGAACACCATATTTTCGGTCCAATACATTTTTGTATTTCTACCTCTTGTACTCATACTGACATTGTTCATCGTGTCTTTTCCGCCAAAAACATTGCTGCCATGGTTTCTGCTCGGCATTGGCATAATCCTTGTAATCCTATTTTCGACTTTAAAAATACAAAAGGTAAAAAAGCTCATTATCCTTTCAGCCGTATCCATGTTGACATTTGATATAATATTTGCAGGATACGTATATCCCACGACATTAACGTATCAGCCGTTTCAGGTTTTTGGGAAACAGATAATGACCATGGCACACGGTAAGAAATCCACAATACTCTCCTATAAATACGGAGAACGGGGAACGCTTAATTATTACAGCAGGATGCCTGTTAGAGAGGTTGATACACCGCAAGAGGTCAATCAATACTTGAAGATACAGAATCCATCGTTTTTCGTAACGACGAACAATCAAATAAAAAAACTTGAGGCAATGGGGTATGAAATAAAGGTAATCAACTCGCTGCCGTTCTATTCCACATCACGCCCGGATAAATGTTTTCTGCTAAAATGGGACAGGGACAAATGTTTAACCAATTTATCCATCGGTACGATAAGCAAATGAAAAATTCATATCTTACATCTTTAGTTATTTTCCATTATTTTTTATAAAAATATCAAAATAAAACCGCCCCAATTGTATTTAGTTTTTTTCAACACCGCTGTTTATTATTAATCTGTTGCATTTATATTTTAAAATGTAATTCCAACAATTCCAATAAGTTAGATATCCATACCTTCTGGCATACACCCTGCTTTTGAATTCATTATGAACAAAAATTTTAATTCAAAAATGGCATATTTGAGGTGAAAGGAGCAAAGAGATGACAAAGGTGATAATAGTTGATGATGAGATATATTTCGCAACGAATATTGCAAAATTACTAAGGTCGAACAACGAAAAGATAGACACTCTGGCAGTCTACAATGCTGAAGAGGCTTTAAAACAGCTTGAGAATTCATCCTACGATATAGTTATTACGGATGTACGTATGCCAAGAATGAACGGCATAGAATTTATAGAGATATTAAAACAAAAATGGCCTGAAACATCTGTAATTGTGATGACAGCATACGGAGCACAAGATATTATGGAAAGAGCATTCAATATAGGCACACTTTTTTATATTGAAAAACCTTTTCGGATCGAAAAGCTGGAAGCTCTCATAGCGATAGCAAGTAAAAAGAGCGAAAAAGAAACAATGGAGCAAAGGTAAAAAATGCCAATACATAAAGAAAAACAAAAACTTGGTGAACTGCTTAACGATATTGGTCTTATGAGCGAAAACCAGGTCAAGCAGGCACTGCTCTTACAAAAAGAACAGGGAATAAAATTCGGCGATGCCGTCGTAAAACTCGGATTTTTGACAAAAGATGACATAAACTGGGCATTATCCAATCAGTTAAATATTCCCTACATACCCGACCTCAAGGAAAAAGACATTTTTGACCCTGCAAGTGTAGCCCTGTTACCCTATGAATTTGCAAGAAGACATTGTGTAATCATTCTTGGGCAGATGCCTGATGCCATAAATATCGTAACAGCCGATCCGCTCAATCAAACTGTTATGGAATATATAGAAAGCATGACAGGAAAGCGTATAAACGTGTCGATCGGCGATGAGAAGGAAATACTGCACATGATTGAAGTATTATACAAAAACAACAGCAATATTGATGCTGCTGAGTATCACGGAGGAGGCAATGTATCTCAGATAAAAACAGAGATTAATAATATGCTCAAAGACATAGGTAATGGGTTCGACGCAGAGGTATATAAGAATGCAATATGTATTTCTTTCAATGATAGAGCAAAGAAAAACGTCAGTATTCAACTCATTTATAAGGATACTGAAATAGGAAGATATTTCATAGATATCATAATAGACGGTTCTATAGGTGTATTATTCTCCAATAAGGATAAAGATGAACAGCACATCAATGCATTGTTAAAACTCGGCAGGTTAGAGGGGCTAATTGTCATCAGGACTACCGAAAAACTCACCTTGGAAGCATTGGAATAGCGTTATGCCAAAGATAGACGGCTTATTAAAACTATTGAGGGACAAAAAAGGTTCCGATCTCCATCTCGCTGTTGGTTCTCCGCCAATACTGCGCATACATGGTGAACTTGAAAAAATGAAGGTCAGGGAACTAACACTATCGGATATGGAAAGCCTCTTATTTGAAATAATGGATAATGATAAAAAAGAGCAATTCGTGAAAAACAAAGAATATGATTTTGCTTACGAGGTAAAAGACATAGCAAGGTTCAGAGTAAATGCGTTTTACCAGAGAAAAGGGCTTGCCTCTGTCCTGAGGCTTATCCCGACAACAATACCGAGACTTGAAGACCTCAATATGCCGGACATAATGAAAGATTTTTGTTCCTATGAAAGGGGGCTTGTCCTCGTCACAGGGCCGACAGGCAGCGGCAAGTCGACAACACTTGCTGCACTTATAGATTTCATAAACAGGAATTCATCAGGTCATATATTGACACTTGAAGACCCTATAGAATTTGTTCATCAAAATGGTTCCTGTCTTATAAATCAAAGACAGATCGGCGAGCATAGTCATACATTTGCATCTGCCCTGCGCTCGGCTCTGAGAGAGGATCCCGACGTTATACTTGTTGGAGAAATGAGAGATCTCGAAACAATATCTCTTGCAATAACCGCTGCCGAAACGGGTCACCTTGTATTCGGCACCCTCCATACGTCGAGTGCGGCAAAAACGGTAGACAGAATTATAGATGCCTTTCCAAAGGATCAGCAGGAGCAAATAAGAACAATGCTCTCGGAATCGCTTAAGGCCGTTGTTGCCCAACAGCTTATAAAAACAATAGACGGCGAAGGCAGGGTCGCTGCGTTGGAGATTATGGTTGTAACGCCTGCAATCTCGAATCTTATAAGGGAAGCAAAGACATTTCAAATACCATCCATAATTCAAATAGGCAAAAAAGACGGTATGCAGGTAATGGATCAAGCCATACTTGATCTTTTAAAGCTCAAAAAAATATCAGCATTTGAAGCATCTATACACGCCAATAATAAATCCATGTTCGAACAATATATGCCTAAAGAGACAACAAATAGTGCAACGAGTTACGGGATAGAAACAGGCACGCTGGGATTATCCCCTAAAAAAGACATCACTGATAAAACAAATAAGCCAAGCACCAAGATTGAAGAGGCAGACTTACACAAGGCATAAGAGCATCAACGGCCATTAACCCTGCCTTTACAATTCCTTTTCAAGGAGAGGCATTGCATCATGTTTTTCGATAATAGATTTAAGTGTGATAATGGACAATGCCTTTTCTATTTCCTGTTTCAGGTTGTACCAAAAATCCTTTGTAAAACAGCTTGATGTAAGCGGACAAATCGCTACATTAACAAAACATTCGAGAGGCATAATCTCTTCTTCCACGGCATTCAATATGTCCATCAGGGTGATCTCTTTTGCATCCTTTGCAGGCATATAGCCACCGCTCTTTCCACGCTCTGTTGCTATTAAGCCGTAGTTTTTAAGCTTCAGAAGCAATTGAGCAAGATACGCCTCATCGATCTTTTCAATTTTGGCTATTTCTTTAAGAGATACCGGCTCTCCTTTATAGTCCTTATAAAGTCTTGCCATTGCTCTTACGCCATATCTTGCCCTTGAAGATAATCTCACGTTTAATATTCCCTGCCTACTTTGCAGGCTCCTGATCTGCATTGTCCCAAGGCGGCGTCCATGGCTCATCAAGTAAATTAACATCTACATTGCCAACGCCTTCCATCTCCTTTATCCTTGATTCCGCACCCATGAGTATATAATCGACAAGTGGACACCCTGGAACCGTCATAATCATATCTACTTTAACATTATTTTTATCGTCTATATCTACTTTTTTAACAAGCCCGAGCGTAACAACATCCATACCAACCTCTGGATCCATAACAGTCCTCAATGTATCAAGCACCATGTCTTTCGTTATAGCCATACAACCTCCCTTGATACATAAGTAAACAACTCATTATAATGTGTCAAGCATAAACATAGTCTTATGGATAAATGCACATGTCTTTTAACGAGCATGTAAGGCAGGAAAGAGGAGATTTTTTTGAAGGGCACTTGCCTGAAATGCCGAGATGACACAGGGCAAAGTCATATTTAACCGGGTCATCAGGGTCAAACCGCTTCAGATTATTTGTAATGTCTATGGCAGTTTTTATATCCGTGGCTTTTCTCTTCGTTAGTCCAAGATGCCGTGCTATCCTTGCTATATGTGTATCAAGAGGCATAATAAGTCTATCCGCAGGTATAAATGTCCACAGCCCAAAATCAACCCCATCCCCTCCCCTTACCATCCATCTTAAAAACATATGAGCACGTTTACACGTGCTTCCATTATCCGGTGATGGCAGCATCTGCAAAAGCCCGAACGGACGTATATTCCTTCCATAGAGAGGAGATGTATCTTCCGAGTAAAAAGCCTTTACGAACTTCGAAAGCGCATTGATAATATTAGGATCATCCTTTTCGAAGCTATCCCTGAAAAACCTTCCCAGCGTGCCATTCTTTTTTAGAAGGACAGATAACAGGTACAAAAATGCAGTGATATCTTCTGCGGTATTCATTCTGTATTTTATGCCTTCAAAAAGATGCGCATCCCTCCGTATATCAAAGTTCAAAAAGAATCCATAAGGACTGTCACCGGCTATACGCAGTATCCTGTTAATCACGGGCTTAAACAGAGCAACCCTACCGTATGAAAGGCATGAAACTATAAATCCGGAGGTTTCTATATCGGGCTGTTTTTTATACCTGTGCGGTAATTCAATTGGATCATAAGCAATACGCTGTTGCAGGTCATACTGCTTATAAAAAGCATCCAACGTTATTTTTAATGTATCGAAATTGTTTTTAGCTTGCATTATTCTCATGTAGATATTATATTACTTTAATAATTTATGGAATCCTATTCAGTTTATATACATATACCATACTGCAAAAAAAAGTGCAGATATTGCAGCTTCCTGTCAACAACACCAGAAACGAAACAGATAGACGGTTACATAGATGCTGTGAAATCCGAGCTCAAACTTTACAAGCCGTTTCTATCCAATAGGGAGATTAAGAGCGTATATATAGGCGGAGGAACACCATCATTATTGGAACCGGAACAATTGAAACAGATTATAGCCGCAATAAGTTTGTCTCTGACAGTAAAAGACAACATAGAGATTACGATGGAGGCTAATCCAGAAAGCATATCAGCGGAGAAATTAAAGGCTATGCACAATCTCGGGATCAACCGTCTCAGCATCGGGCTGCAATCTTTTGATGATAATGTATTGAAATCTCTCGGCAGGCTTCACAATGTTGAATCATCCTTTGCAGCAATGGAAAAGGCAAGGAGTGCAGGATTCAAAAATATAAATGTCGATGTTATATATGGCATACCTTCACAGGATATTACAAAAGAACTCAATGGCATAAAAGCTATCGCACCCGAACACGCTTCATTCTATTATCTTACCATCGAACAGGGAACACCGTTATCCATAGACAAAATTTTCAAGCCATTAAATGACGATATATTTCAAGAGCTTTACGTGAAAATACACGAAGAAATGATAAAGATCGGATATGAACATTATGAGGTTTCGAACTTTTCGAAAAAGGGCTTTCAATCCATCCATAACATGAATTACTGGGAGCGCGGCGATTATCTCGGTATAGGCTCCGGAGCACATGGATTTTTCAAAACAGGACTGCCGTGGATAGGCATGACAGCACAGGCACGCTATGAAAATGCGTATCCGCCCTCAGCATACATAGAAGAAGTCCTGAACAGTGATGACAACAACACATTTCCTATAAGCAGGGTTGAAGTTCTGGATACTGATGCAGAAGCACTCGAAAATATATTCCTCTCTTTGAGAACATGGAAAGGGATTAACACAAATCTCATAAAGAATAAGACACTTATGAAACATCTTACAAACGATGGGTTAATACAAGTAAATGATGACAAATTAAGCCTTACTATAAAGGGTATGTGCGTTATGGACGGCATCGTAACAGAGCTGTTCTAATTTATCTTATATATACTCAGCCGTTTGCAGAAGAGTTTTAGACTTGTTTTTCGTATATCCTGTATGTCTTGTATACCTTGCCGCCGATACGTTGTATCGCCCGGTTCATTTGCCTGTTGTCTTCGAGAATCCATGACATCTCTGCGCCCTGATACCCCTTTTTGAGCCCATTTAACCATGTTTGATAATAAAGAAGCGCACCGATACCAAGGTACTGATATTCCGGTATAACGCCGAGTGTAAAAACACGCATGGTCTTTATTCTGGATTTTGCCAGCAAAAATTTAAATACACCAAATGGAAACAACCTTCCGTTCATTGATTTTGCCGCAACATTGTAATCGGGCAGTGAAAGTGAAAAACCAGTCGGTTTTCCTCCTACGCTTGCAACCATTGCAAGTTTCGGATCAACTATATGTTTAAGAGACTTTGCAATAAAATCGAACTCTTCTCCTGTTAACGGTACAAATCCCCAGTTCCTTGCCCATGCTTTGTTATATATCCCCTTAATTATCTCAATCTCCTCATTAAACTTCCTCATATTTACGTAACGGAGGCTTATATTGTCCCTGCGTTTAATCTTTTCGATGGCTTTATCCAGCATCTTGGGTGTTTCTTGTGCTGCTATATAATATGCATATAAGTCTTTTGCTTTTTTTAGTCCGAACTTCTCATAATAGTCTAAATAGTATTTTGGATTGTACGTCATCTCTATAATAGGATCCGAATCAAAACCATTTATGAGTAAACCGCATTCATGGTTTGTATTGAAATTAAAAGGTCCCATAATCTTTTTATAACCATTTTCTCTTGTCCATAGCATTGCTCTGCTAAAAAGAGCCTCTGCATACCTGTACTCCGGCAGACATTCGAAAAAGCCAAAAAATGCAGATTGCTCTTCCCAGAATTTTATATAACCATTATCAGCATGCGCTGATATCGTACCGACTATTTCGCTGTTTTCTATTGCCATAAAAAGCGAGACAGATGCGGTTTTGAAATAAGGGTTTTTTGAACTATCGAAGAATTGCATCCTCTCCGATATAATTGGAGGAACCCAGTGATTATTGTTCTTATATACCTTCCAGGGAAACTTGATAAATTTTTTTAAATCCTCTTTGCTTTTAACCTCAACAATTGTTACAGACATATTTTATATCTCCTAAAAAATAATGAGAGCCCAATTCAACATCTTGATAAAACAAGAATATAAAGATTAACCTTTAATATTATGTAAGAACCCGTAACACAGCACACGATTTAATGTCAATAGTATTGAATTTATCATATTAATTCAGAAACTGCTATTCTGTTTAGCCGGAAAATCATAGTTTAATCCATCTTCACCGTTGTGCCCTCCGGTGTAGAAGATCTTTTTATTTTTAAAGGTATATCAATATTTCGCAGCTAATTTTGTAAACCCCGTACCTGCTCAACCATATTATCTACAGTATTTATAACAAGTTCCGGTTGATCAAGCTGAATAAAATGTCCGCTCTTTTCTGCTATGATCTGTTTTGCACCTGGTATACTCTTAACAAGATCGGTCTGCAGCTCCTTCCATTGATCGAACAATCCGCAGCTTATCAAAAATGGCGGATACTGTATTGGTAAAGCGGCACTAAGAACGACTACTGGTGGAGCATCCGAAACCTTAATTACGGGATAACGTTTGTTAAATAAAACTTCACTTTCGTGTAGTGCATCCAGCTCATCGTATATTGTCTGATAAGACGTTGCCTTATACGCAAAAGAGTAAGCAATTGGCCGAAGTTTTTTGGGCAGTTCGGGTATTATAATGCTCGAAGGCATGTGAAGAAGACGTGGAATACCAAATGGCGCTCCAAGTTTCCCTAAATAGACATAAAATTTAAGGTCGTTTTCGAATCTGTCCAGTTGCTCCTTTGGTATTTTTTTATCCATATCCCTGTTTACCGAGTCAACAAGAATAAGACCGGCAGTTTCTGTAGGATGTTCTACCGCAAAAAGCTGTACATATACCCCACCAAGTGATTGTCCTACGAGTATATAAGGACCTTTCACGTTAGCTTCTATAAGTAATTCCTGAAGTTCTTTTACTATTTCCTGAGCTGTCCGCGGTTTTGGACCCGGATCGCTCCAACCATATCCTGCCCTGTCGTAAGAACAAACCTCTGTCGTTTTTGAAATCTCAGGCTGTACCCGACTCCAGTCAAGGGAATAACTCGAAAGCCCTGCTTCGAGGATCACTACAGGACTCCCGCTACCGGTACAATATATATGCATTTTATGACCGTATACATTTATAAGCCTGCCTGGAGGTGGGTATTCGTAATGCTCTTCTGCAAAGCTCGTAGAGACAAAAACACCTGTGACTAAAACTATAAGGCTTAAAATAGATACTATAAACCTTCTCCTCTTCATTTTACGACCTCCCAACAAAAAATTTATTTTTTACCAAAACCCCTGTTGAATAAAGCGAAATGATGTAAATGATATTTTTTATTTATTAAAGAATATGCATAGTGTCAAGAATATTATAATCAACGGTCATTTAAAGTCCAAAAGGGGGGGTTGCTACGCAATCGTTTTACCTTAATTTTCTCGGGAGCATTGCACCTTCCTCAAACTGCTCTGCAGAAAGATACCATTGGACAAGCACGCCTTCCTTTACCTTAGCCTCCGGAGGTTTCCATACAGATAACCTTTGTTTTATTTCAACGTCAGAAATACCTACAGAGACATTCCTTTTATCTATGTCGATGGTAATACGATCTCCGTCTCTGATGATGGCAATAGGACCTCCAACCTGTGCCTCCGGCGAAATATAGCCGACATAGAGTGCACCAGTCGTTGCACCGGAAAATCTTGAGTCCGTGATAACTGCAACATCGTGCAAACCAAGAGAACCAAGGATCAGTACTGTTCTAAAGTTTTCGGCAAATCCAGGCCCTCCTCTCGGCCCCTGGTATCTTAAAACCACCACATCCCCGGATTGGATCTCTCCATTCAGTATGGCAAATATCGCAAGTTGTTCTTCGTCAAAACATTTTGCCTGACCTACAAAACGTCTGTTCTCCTTTTTTACTATGGTATATCGTGCAAGCGCACCGTTTGGTGCAAGATTGCCGCGCATAACCACGATGCCGCCGAATGGAGAGATCGCCCTCTCAATAGGAAGAATGACACGATCATTGTACACTCTCGTCCTTTTTAATCTATCACCGAGGGTTTCCCCTGTTACCGTAGGTCTGCTGCCATCCACATCCTGTTCTAATCTTTTCAACACTGCCATTGGACCGCCGGCATTGTGCAGATCGATCATGGTAAATGGCCCGCTCGGTCTTACAGGTACAAGGTAAGGGGTCTTGTCAGATATATCTGATACAGTGCCGAGATTAACATCCAATGACATGGTATACGCAAGGGCAAGCAGATGAAGTACGCCGTTCGTGCTTGCAGATGCCGCCATGATAACTCTCAGTGCATCTTTTATTGCTGATGCTGTTACGAAATCCTTGAACCTTTTGCCCTGCCTTACGAGATTTACAATAGCATAGCCAGTCTGTTTGGCAAGCCTTATTCTCTGCATAAGATTGCCGCCGGATGTCGTTGATATACCGGGCAGGGTTAATCCCATAACCTCTGTCGCCATCTGTACGGTATTCGATGTAGTAAGCTCCGGACAGGCGCCGCAGGATGTCACCCACTTATCTTCCATATTGTACATGGTTTTTTGAAACTCTTCCTCACTCATCTTCCCAGAAAGGGTTCTGTTTACACCTTCGAGGATCACATCGGTTGGAAATGTTGTCTGCTTGCCTTCAAACATGCCTGGTTCAGCAGGTCCGCCCGTGTAAAAAATTGTAGGCAGGTTGAGCCTTGCACCTGCAAGCCAGAGCCCAGGCACAGATTTGTCGCAGGTACCCATCATAACAACCCCATCCGCTCCAAGATTTTTCACCTGGATCTCGACTGAGTCGGCTATCGCATCCCTCTGCGGCAGATCATACAAGAGCAGCGTTGGATCCAGCGAGCCGTCCTTGCAGTAGCCGCCGCAAGGTCCTATGGTATTAAACTCAACGGGTGTCCCGCCTGCAAGGTAAATACCCGATTTGACCGCATCTGCAAGCGCCTTGAGATGTATATGTCCAATACCGGCGTCCTGCATGGAATTGGCTATAACGATAAGGGGCCTGTCGAGCTCTTCATCCGTAAACCCGCTTGCCTTGTAGAAAAACCGGTGCGTCTTTACCTGTGAAAACAATTCGAGTGATTTCAAAATTTGTTCTTTTGTAAGCTTTTCCATAAACCCATCCTTCTCCATCTCACAACTATAGAATTACCGAAAAACCATAAGCCCTATTCTTAATTCAAGAACATGCATTCACTGCCCGATGATCTGCTCTCCAACCTTTGTTGCCATGCTCATTATCGTAATCTGAGGATTGAGTCTTGTTGATGTCGGGAACAAAGAGGCGTCCGCAACATAAAGCCCTTTTACCTCGTATGTTTCTCCATCTGGTTTTACAACGGCTGTTTTTTCGTCGCCGCCCATCATAGCGGTACCCATGGGATGAAAAGCCATAAGTTCGAGTGACCATGCAGGCGGTAGTTCATTCAGCAGATCATCAGCCTCTTGCGCACTGTGGATAACAGGCTTTGTAGCGATCTGCGTGTGAACCTCTGAAGCGCCTGCTGCAAACCAGACCTTTGCCGTTATTGCAATGGATTTAACCATCCTTACATGATCCTCTTTCAATAGATTATAAATAATCATGGGGCTGCCTTTTTCGCCAAGGCCTGGCAATACCCTTCCGGAACCTGTATCGGATATGAGTGCGCCGAATGAGCCTATATACGCATACTTGTCCATCAGATCGGAATGCCGTTTGCCTGAAAAGGGAACAGATTGAGACAACACGGAAGGAGGAACAAACTGCCCTTGTATGAAGATACCTTCATCCACGTAGTTATGTATATTATAGCCTTGCGGCACGCCGATCCAGCCGTCCACGCGTTCATCGAACACGGCAGACACGCGGGCTGCAGGATGTATATGAAGGTTCTTACCTATGCGTGGATGCCTTAAACCGTTCTTCTTCAAAAAAACAGGCGTATTGATTGCACCGGCAGCTACGACAACACGGTTGGCACGCACGGTAATAGTTTTAGATGTTGCCTTTCCATGACCATCAACAAATACACCACTTACTCCTGTAACTCTATTGCCTTCCATAATCAATTTCACAGCCTTTGTGTTGGAATACAATGTCGCCCCTTGCTTTATAGCATCTGGTATAAAGTTGAGCATTGTTGCCTGCTTCGCATCCATTGGACAGCCAAATGCGCAGAATGCACAGCCATCACATTCATAGGCATTCCTCGGTATGGGTGCACCTGCAAGCCCGAGTGCCTCTGTTCCCTTTCTGAAAATACCGCTGTTCTTGCCAAATATATTTTCAGGCACAGTCTCCACATGAATTTCCTTTTCTACAAATGAGGCGAGTCTGGCATAATCATCATCCGTAAGCCAGTTTATACCATACTGATCGTGCCAGTTTTTAATTACAGATGACGGCAGCCTGTAACACGTGCCCGAATTTATCGTCGTTGTCCCGCCAACTGCTATACCGAGGGGTATTATTATCGGCGGTGTGCCGAAGGATGTTATAAATCCGTGATCCCTGTAAACGGTCCTCAGGGCATCAACAGGCTTTTGAGTAAAATCCTCCCCGGTAAGGTACATTCCCTCCTCAAGAATAACTGTTTTCATTCCGGCCTTTGCAACAGTGTATGCGGCCGCTGCTCCGCCCGCGCCTGTACCTATGACACACACGTCTGCATCTATAGTTATATCTTTATCCGTTTTAGCGCCGTCAAAGAATGCAGGTTTTTTAACCCTGCCTTTAATGTCTTCACAATGCCTTGTGAAACCAAGCTTGCGTTCGATATCATCGACAGAATAGTAAGAGAGTGTTACAAACAGCTTGAGTACCATCAAAATATTCCCGCCTATCCTCCCGTGAAAGCTGGCGATGTATTCGGACCTTGCATCGATTCCCATCCTTGAAAGCCTCGTAAATCTTGTGAACAGAGGAAGGTATTCCACGGTGTATAACAAAAATGGAAAAATGAACTTTACGAGGAACGGTGCATCTTTCAGATAGTTTTCAAGTTGCACAAGTGATTTTTGTTTTACACTGTCGGACATATCCGGCTTTTGAACAATAGCCTCGAGCAGGCTTATAAAGAGTTTTTGTCTATTCATAACAATTACTCCTCCCTTGAGTAAGGGGTTAGTATCACCGAAGCTTGAATTTGTCATTAGAAATGAATAAACAAAATGGGAAATAAGGAGATCGTCATCCCAACATGCATTCTTTATTCCTTGACTCCGGGCAAGAAATAGAATATCTCCATAAAAATAAGTAAGGTCATGGCAGCCAAAGGAGCAAAGAAAATAAAGAAAGAAATTCTTCCATATTTGTATACAATCGAGATCCCGCTTCCCGGAAATCCATTAAAGGCACTGAATTCTTATGTCATCAAGGGAACAGACCGGAACCTCATCATCGATACCGGCTTCAACCGCAAGGAGTGTTTCGAGGCTATGCAGACCGGATTGAAGGAACTCGGGGTTGATCTCGACAGAACGGATATTTTCCTGACCCATCTGCATGCGGACCACACGGGGCTTGTTTCAAGATTGGCGGCGAAAGGCAGCATCGTTTATTTCAACGAGCCCGATTTGACAGATTCAAAAAGCGGCTGGGATAAAATGCTTGCCTACGCAGTTGCGAATGGATTTCCCGAGGATCAGTTGGAAGCAGCCTTCAAAAACCATCCCGGATATAAGTACAGTCCGGAGAAGATGCCGGATTACACGATTCTCAAAGACGGCGATAAGCTGGACATCGGGGCATATCATTTTACATGCATTCAGACCCCGGGGCATACGCGGGGGCACATGTGCCTTTATGACGCGGCCAAGAGGCTATTTATTTCGGGTGACCACATACTGAATGATATTACACCCAACATCGCCTGTTTTTCCGAATATGGAGACCCGCTGAAAGATTACCTCAACAGCCTCAAGAGGGTCGAAGAACTCGACATAGACAAGGTTCTACCGGGACACCGCAGTATAATCAACAACCATCGTGCCAGGATCGAAGAACTTAAAATTCACCATAACCAACGTGTGAATGAGATACTCGAGATCCTGAACAAGGGACCACAGAACGCCTTTCGGATTGCCTCATTGATGACATGGAACATCACCTATAAGTCATGGGACATGTTCCCGGTATCCCAGAAATGGTTTGCGACAGGGGAAGCCATCACCCACTTGCGTTTTCTTGAAAACAACGGCAAGATAAAAAAAGATCTGGAAGGAAATGTTTTCATCTTCAGCATCAACCGATAAACTTTGTCGGAGTTAACCTTTTAAACAACGGAGAGGGTGAGATTCGAACTCACGTTCGCCTTTCGACGAAAACCGCTTAGCAGGCGGTTGCCTTCAGCCACTCGGCCACCTCTCCAAGTCAAAAATCGTTTGAACCGTCTTACTTGTCCACAGGTTTTAAAACCGTAACACCATTCATATAGGGATGCAAGACATCTGGTATAATAACACTCCGATCCTCTTGTTGATAGTTCTCCAGTATCGCAACAACTGTTCTTCCAACCGCAAGTCCCGAACCGTTCAGTGTGTGTACATAAACAGGCTTTTCACCTTTTGAATGTCTGTATTTTATGCCTGCCCTTCTTGCCTGAAAATCTTCAAAATTGCTGCAGGACGATATCTCCCTATATTCATTTTGCCCTGGTAACCAGACCTCGATATCATAAGTCTTAGCCGCAGAAAAACCAAGATCACCGGAACACAGGTTAACAACTCTATAGTGGAGTTTTAATCTTTTTAACAATTCCTCTGCATCTGATAGGAGAGATTCGAGTTCATTGTACGAAGACTCTGGCTCTACGATCTTTACAAGCTCAACTTTATTGAACTGATGTTGTCGTATCAATCCCTTCGTATCTTTTCCGTATGAACCCGCCTCTTTTCTGAAACATGGTGAGTACGCTGTGTAATATTTCGGCAAATCTGCCCTTTCGAGTATCTCTTTTGCATGAATGTTCGTAATGGGTACCTCTGATGTAGGAATGAGGTACATGTCCTCACCTTCTATTTTAAAAAGATCCTCTTTGAATTTCGGTAACTGTCCCGTACCTGTCATGCTATTACTATTAACGATAAATGGAATATAAAGCTCTATATAGCCCTGTTCTTTAGTATGTACATCAAGAAAAAAATTAATCAGTGCCCTTTCAAGTAAAGCGCCGGGCCCTTTGGAAACAGAAAAACCGGATGTTGCAATCTTTGTACCTTTTTCGAAATCAATGATATCGAGGCTTGTGGCAAGCTCGTCATGCGTATACGGAGTAATCGTGAATTCCCTTTTTTCCCCCCATATCTTTACTACGGGATTGTCCTCGCTGGTTCTGCCGTAAACGACCGATGGATGGGGTAGGTTGGGTATTGTTAGAACGAAATTATTCAGTTCATTTTCAAGTACATCAAGCGACTTGTGAAGCTCGTCTATCTCTGCACCGATTGATTTTACCTCTTGTAAAAGCACGGTTGCATCTTCTGACTTTGATTTTTTTACACCGATATCTTTGGAAATGATATTCCTTTTGTGTTTCAGATCTTCCACCTTTTTCAGCAGTTCCAATCTTTTCTCGTCCTTTTCGTAGAAAATCTTAAGCGAAATACTCATTCCCCTTTTGGCAAGAGCGTCTTCGACGAGTTTTTTGTTTTCACGCAATAATCTTATATCAAGCATATCGTTGGATTAGCATTGTTCTATTGAGCAGTCAATATATGCATACAGTTATCCGGGAATAATTGTCTAAAAATTAGTACTCTGTTTTGCTATAATTTCATGCTGATACCCAATATCACAGATACTGCCGTTTTAAGGTTATGGAGTAAAGAGATTATTGACCTGTTTCTACCTGCATAAATTTCCATACATAGATTATTGCAGCAGCCCCGAATATAAAACTGGCAAGGTTTATGATAAGCTCGAATATCATACCTACCTGGCTGTTGTTACCGTAAAGGATAAAGGCATATTTCCCGTTTTCTATGTTATACAGAGAATCCATCAACCCGAGATAAACAAACGTCCCGCCCCCTATAATGCCCCAGAGTATCCCTTTCATGTTTTTTTTCAAAAGGTAATAGGCGGAAAGGAAAAATGCAAGGGTCATCCACATATCTGCCGCAACAAATGTTTTTTCGTAGATCATGTAACTTGATTCTTTTGGAAACGACTGGACGCTGTCCGGTACAAAGAAAAAGAACAGCCAGTATGCAATCGTGAGTACCCCTACCGTTATCTCAAGCACAATAAATGTTTTTGAAACATCCTTTTTTAACATATATCCTCCTTATTAAGGTTATCACTTTCGAATCATTAATCCAATATTAAATACAAACTTCAGCACTTTTATTCCACTATCATTTTGATCCGCCTCGGCAGAGAAGCAATCTGCGTGTTTTTGAGGGATTGCTTCGTCATGCCGCCAAGGCGGCATTCCTCGCAATGACAGTTACTTAATAATCCTTTGTTTTAAATTCTCGCGCACTTGCTCCCTTTTTTCTGACACCTGCATCCACATATCTCTTGCCATAAAGGAACTTCTGACAAATGGTGATGCCTTGACCACGGTAAACCCAAGCGTATATCCATATTCCTCAAGCATCTTAAAGATCTCGGGATGAACATAGGTTGTAACATCTTCGTTTTCAGGTAATGGCTTTAAGTACTGGCCTATCGTCAGTACATCGCATCCGGTCTTCTTGATGTCATACATCAGTTCTTTTATCTCATTGATATGTTCTCCAAGACCAAGCATAAAACCGGACTTAGTTATCGTATGCCCGTTGATATGCTTTATCGTTTCAAGTACGGATAGGCTTGTGTAATAATCCGATAAAGGCCTTATGCCCGGATATAACCGCTTGATTGTCTCAATATTGTGGGCAATGATGTCCGGAGATGTTTCTACTATCAATTTTATAAGTTCCTCACTCCCGTTAAAATCGGGTATCAACACCTCAACATGTATATCGTTGTATCTCAGGGTACGGATTACCTTTACAAATTGATATGCCCCATTATCCTCAAGATCGTCTCTTGTTACGGATGTAACCACGGTGTAATCCGTACCAATCCATTTTAATACACCAAGTATTTTTTTATGTTCGTATTCATCTACCTTTTCAGGAAGGCCTTTTTCTACTCCGCAGAATCTACACTGCCTTGTACACTGCCTGCCAAGGATCATAAAGGTAATCTCCCCGCGGCTATAGCATGCCCATCTGTTCGGGCATAAAGCACTCTCGCAAACCGTATTTACATGATGCTGCTCGATATAATCCGCCATGGGCTTTATGCTATTCTCGTTGTATCTTATGTTAATCCAATCGGGCATTGTCATAAAATTACCTAAGATATGCTTCCCCTCAGAATGAATTTATCCGGCAAGTAATCAAATCTTCTTGAAAATTTTGATATAACGACATGCTTGACCATATCCATGGGAACCATCCTTTTTGTCGAAAGTGTCAAGTTTGTTATCTTCTCATTTTCAACACCGCATGTTCTTATTGTCTTAAACAGGTTGAGATCATTTGATATATTTATTGCAAACCCGTGCGTTGATACTTTATTATGAATTTTCATGCCGACAAAGCCGATTTTTCGGTCCGCAACCCATAGACCCGGCTCCTCGCCCTTTTTCGGCTTAAGATTAAATTTAGCTACTACATCAGCCATGGTTTCTACAATACCGGCAAGCAGATCGACAGGCATGTTCGACACTTTCATTATCGGATATCCGACAAGCTGTCCGTTGTTATGCACAACTGCACCTCCGCCGCGATCAGTATGAATGACAGGTATGCCCTGTTCCTTTATATATGACGTGTCAATGACGCTGTACTCATTACCATCGGAGCCGATAGTTATAACAGGGTTATGTTCTAAGAGTATAAGGGTATCATCGGCACCATGTTCGACCTCATCTCTTACCTCGCTCATAATATCTCCTGCAGAATTATAATCCATGGTACCAAGATCGATGATGCGCAATTTTTTCATAAAACACCTTTTTTCATCGTATGCTGCGAAAGACCATCGACAGCCCATGCTGCTTCAGCCACTGCCTCTGAAAAGCTCGGGTGGGCAAAAACAGCCCGTCTTAATTCGTCAACTGTAATTTCCCCGGCAATACCCGCGGTAAATAAAGACACGAGTTCATAGGCTGACTCCCCTACAATCGAAGCACCAAGGACCCTGCCATATTTTTTATCGGATATAATTTTGATAAACCCGGAAGGCTCTCCATGTACAAGTGCCATGGGGCTGTTTGCAAGCTCGAATGTGCCTGTCTTCACATCCATGCCGGCTTCCCGTGCCGACCTTTCATCCATGCCAACCTGAGATACAGGCGGTCTCGAATACACAACGGAAGGTACAAGCAAAGGCTCGAAGATCTTTTGAGCACCAAGCATATTCTCCACCGCTATTATGCCCTGATGAAATGCCGCATGGGCAAGTAGCTTTATGCCGTTGACGTCTCCTGCGGCATATATGTTATCAGCACTTGTACGCATAGCCCTATTGACATCGATCCATCCTTTTGAAGTTGATACACCGACAGCATCCAAACTCAGCTCAAGGGTGTTCGGCCTCCTGCCTGTTGCAACGAATATCCGATCTGCATTAATTGATCTGCCGTCTGTTGCTTTGCCTGAGGAAGGCTCGAGTACTAATTCCATGCCTTTGCCTGAAGATGATAAGATCCTTGTTGCTTTATGCGATAAGACTACCTCTATTCCAAGTTTTTTCATAAGATCTTTTTCATACGAACCAATGTCCGGGTCCATAAACGGCAGAAGTCTATCCATAAATTCAACGATAACAACCCTCTTTGCCCCAAACGATTTTAGTATGGTCGCATATTCAATACCTACAGCACCACCGCCTATTATAGCCGGGCTCTCAGGTACATCCAGCATTGTAAAAATACCATCACTGGAAAAGACCCCATCAAATTGAATACCCTCAATATCAGGCATAGAAGGACTTGAGCCGGATGCAATGAGAACAAATCTCGCACTGACGGTCTGCCTACCGTCTATTTTTAACATATGCCTGTCTACAAATTGTGCCCTGCCTTTTATGACTTCTACCCTGTTTGAATCGAGCAGCGCCTTTATGCCTGCCCTTATGTACCCCACCACATCATTCATCCTTGATAAGGCCGATTTGAGGTTAAGTTCGTATTTTATATCCAGCCCCATATCTGTCCATTTCTCGGATGACAGTATCGGCAATGAAACCTCAAGCAATGATTTGGTCGGTATACACCCGCGGTTCGTACATACACCTCCCAGTTCATCCATTTCAATGACAGCGGTCTTTGCACCGAGCTGGGCAGCCCTTATGCCTGCTAAATATCCTGCAGGTCCTCCCCCGATTATACAGATATCATAATCCATAATCATTTACCCAAAACCTCCCATTACCTATCTCTTTCGGAGACTGTGTTCCATTTACTTTCTCTCTCCCTCCCTTGACGGGAGGGACAAAAGGGAGGGTGAAAAATTCATTGAATACCCCCACTCTTTTATCCCCTCTCTTTCCCACCCATCCCCCGGATGGGTACCCGCGTCGAGGGGGAGAAGTGATTTTGTGGATTATAATCTGATCTATCAACAAGTATCATGTTAGGATTTTCAATGTACTGTTTTATGGTCAGCAGGCATTGTGCCGCAGGCGCACCATCTATAATCCGGTGATCAAACGTAAGACTCAGAACCATCGTAGATACGATTTCAATCCTATCATCAATAACCCATGGCTTTTTTGCAATCCTGCCGATACCGAGTGTCGCAGACTGTGGAGGGTTTATGATCGGCGTGAACATGTCAATGCCATAAGCACCGAGATTGGTAAGCGTAAAAGTGCCTCTTGATAATTCTTCGAAGGTAAGCCTTCCTGACTTTGCCCTTTCAATAAGGTCTTTTGATTCTCTGGAGATCTGTACAATACTCTTTCTGTCGGCATACGCAATAGCAGGCACTATTAATCCGCCTTCGATGGCAACGCCAATCCCCATATTCACAACATGATAAATCCTGATCCCGTTTTCCTCCCATGAGGCATTTGTTAGAGGATGCTTTTTTACAGCCATTGCAACAAGCTTAACAAGTATGTCGTTTATCGTTATCTTATCCGACGGATAGTCAAGAGATAGAGCATTTTTCAGTTTGATAATTTCATCGGCAACGGCCTCCATACCAAGGGTTACCGGCGCAGCCGTCCTTGCGCTGTAGCTCATTCTGTCTGCCACAGCACTTCTGAGATCCGTAAGCGGCAGCAATGTTGACTGTTCATTCCCACCCTCTTTCGCCGGAGCTGCTGAAGATTGATACATGTTGATGACATCCTGTGCATATATTTTCCTATCGCCTGTTGATTGTGCTACCTGCTGCATGGCTATGCCATGTTCCTGTGCAAGTCTTTTTGCATAAGGCGTTGAGGGCATATCTGTAGGGGCAGGTTTAAAACCTGCCCCTACCTTGATATCAGAATCTTCTCCATTAACACCTTCTGATTTATCTAGCTTAAAGTTCGTTATGTCTGCCTCCGTGATCCGGCCTCCGGGTCCTGTACCTTTTACTCTCGCAAGATCTATACCCATTTCTTTTGCAAGCCTTTTTGCAGCAGGGCTTGCCTTAACCTTGCCCAATTTTTCCCCGTCCTCTCGCGGTAGTCCCCCCTCTTCCCCCTTTAGTAAAGGGGCGGGGTACCCGAGCGGAGCTTGGGTCGGGGAATTTGTCTTTTGTAAAGGAGGCTGGGTACCCATCCCAAAGATAGATTGGTGGGCTTCTACATTATTATTTCTATTATCGTAAGGGGCTTTTGATATTGTTTGCTCCGGCTGTGTTACAGTTTTATCGATCTCATAGACAGGGGGGGTTATCTCAGGAAGTATTTCATCCTTATCTCCCATAAGCCCTACAATGCCCGATACCAGTACAACAGCACCTGGCTGTGCATATATAATCCTTAAATATCCCGAAGCCTTTGCCTCGACATCTATAGTAACCTTTTCGGTAGATATCTGAAACAGCGGTTCACCTTCCTTAACAAAATCACCTGCCTGTTTATACCATTTGATAATCCTGCCCTTTTTCATGACAAGCCCGAGCTTGGGCATCAAAATGTTGGAGATCATATCGTCACCTCGCTGTCATTGCGAGGAGTGACGCCAAAAGCGCCACGACGAAGCAATCTACCGTGCGGAGGAATTGCTCGACCCAGCTTCGCTGTGTGCCCGCGCTCACAATTACGCTGTACTATTTTTGATAGCACAATACCGATGCTCATTTTCTTCATCCCAGCATCTGCTTTACCGCAGCAGCTATGCTGTCTTCGGTCGGGTACATTACCTCTTCAAGAATAGGGGAAAACGGTATGGGACAATCCACTCCACCAAGCCTTTTGATCGGCGCATCAAGATAATCAAGCGCCTCTTCAGCAACCCGTGCCGCAATCTCCGCACCGATACCGCCTGTACGTGCACCTTCTTCAACAGTCATAAGCCTTTTTGTTTTTTTAAGAGAGTTTATTATTGTTTCCATATCCAGAGGATTCAGGGTCATGGGATCGACAACCTCTACTTCTATACCTTCACCTGCAAGCATATCCGCGGCCATTAAAGCCTTCTTAATCATTGCAAGAACAGCCACGATCGTTATATCATTCCCCTTTCTTTTAACATCCGCCTTGCCGAACGGCAGTGTATAATCGCCGTCAGGCACTTCTCCGCCTTCGTAGTACAGCATCTTGTGTTCAAAGAAAAGTACCGGGTCATCGATCCGTATGGCTGTTTTCAGCAGACCTTTCATATCATACGGTGTAGATGGTACTGCGATCCTTATACCCGGTATATGCATGAACAGTGCTTCCGAGCTCTGGGAGTGCTGTGCACCCGCAGACAAGCCGGCACCGGACGGTGTCCGTATAACCATAGGGACCTTTGCCTGACCGCCAGTCATGAACTTTGCCTTCGCCATGGTGTTGACGATCGGGTCCATTGCATCCATAAGAAAATCCGCAAACATAATCTCTGCAACAGGTCTCATCCCTGTGAGGGCTGCACCTATTGATGCCCCGATAATCGCGTTCTCGCTTATCGGCGTATTCCGTACACGCTCGGCTCCGAATTCCTCGATAAGCCCGTCGGTAACGCCGAATGTCGCCTGCTCAAGATCTTCACCGAGCAAAAACACGGACTTGTCCCTTCTCATCTCCTCTATCAGAGCTTCCCGTATTGCATCCTTCCCTGTTATTAATCTATTCTGTGTCATAATTACCTCCCTTTACTCTCAAATATCGAATATTGAACTTAAATTCCCTGTGGCCTATAAAGTGTTGTTCTCTTACCCCTCCCCCTTGACGCTGGTACCCATCCGGGGATTGGTGGGAAAGAGATAAGGTGAAAGTCGTTGATATTTAAGGAATTTATCACCCTCCCTTTTATCCCTCCCGTCAAGGGAGGGATAAAAAAAGTGATTGTGACACAGTCTCATCAAGGGAGGGGAAATAAGATACACTGAGATCTTGCCGCAAGATAGTTTATTATTATACATACACATCCCGCGTAAGTTCTGACGGGTCCGGCGCAGGACTTTCTGATGCGAACTTGACCGCATTCTCTATTTCTTTCAGGATCTTGTTTTCCATTGTATCCAGCTCCGTATTGTTGATCTTAAATTCCTTCAAGAGTTTTTCTTTAAAGAGCTTTATAGGGTCGCGTTTTTCCATCCATTCTTCGACCTCTTCCTTGGTCCTGTATGTTTCAGGGTCGCCGATATGATGTCCATGAAACCTATACGTCTTTGCTTCTATGAGTGTTGGTCCCTTCCCTTCCCTTGCCCTTTTAACAGCCTCTGCTACTGTGTCATAGACAGCCAGAACATCCTGACCATCAACAACAACACCCGGCATATCATAGGCCTTGGCCCTGACAGCTATATCCTTTACCTTCATATGCTGTGCCAGCGGGGTTGCCTCACCATACAGATTATTCTCGCAGATGAATACATTCGGTAAATCCCATAAGGAAGCAAGGTTCATTGCTTCATGAAACTTGCCCTGATTTGTAGCGCCGTCTCCAAAGAATGTCAGGACAACCTTATTATTATGCTGAAGCTTGGCTGACAAAGCAGCGCCGTTTGCAACAATAATGCCTGCCGCAACAATGCCGTTCGCACCAAGACTTCCGACACTCATGTCCGTGATATGGAGGCATCCGCCCCTGCCCTTACAGCTCCCTGTTTCCCTTGCAAACAGCTCTGCCATCATGTGATCCGTCCTTGCACCCTTCGCTATAAGATTGGCATGCCCCCTGTGGGTCGAACCTATGTAATCATCATGCTTTATGACAGCGCACGCACCTGCTGAAACAGCCTCCTGACCCGAGCCAAGATGAACAAATCCAGGTATATTACCATCTTCAAACTGCTTTTTAACCTCTTCTTCAAACGTCCTTATCCTGAACATGACCTCATAAAGACCAAGTAAAAAAACCTTTTCCATGATACCTCCTTAAAAAGCTGATTAATCTTGCTTCCTATCCGTGTCAGTCTATAGCTCTTTAACTCCGTAATTTCTCAACTCTTAAACTTTTCACTCCGGCAATCCCTTTGCCTTCAGGTAATCCTTATAGAGCTTTATGCCCCTTGGCTGGAGCGAAGTTAACTTCATAATGCTTGCTATGTTGCCTTCTGTTTTGATCTTTCTCATTGAAAATGCCCAGACAACATTGAGTTTGCCAATGTAAAGGTTATGGAACACATCGATGTTCAGCTTTAAAGCAGCCTGCGGCTTCTCCGGATAGCCCTTGGTGATAACAACGTCCGTACCGGATGTGCAGTTGATTGTATAGCCGAGTCCAAGATCTATTATCTGCACACCAATAATCATGTTCAGATTTTTCCATCCTTCAAACAAAGCAGGGTCTGTCTTTGTACTCAAAAGGTACTCATAGAGAAACTCGTCTGCCTTTTGCTTATCGCTTGTATACGGAAATGCCATACAGCCTCCTTCTAAATTTTATACTTTTAATCTTTAATCTTGAGTCTTGAGTCTTGAGTTCTAACCGGCTGATACCCTATATCCATGGATATATTGTTTGCAATCTGCTTAATCTTCTGGACAAGTGCCTGTATACGCTCATCCTTCCCAATAAGATTCATTGATGAAATGCTTATTGCCGCAATAACATGCCCGTCGCTCTGGAATATAGGTGCAGATATGCATACCAACCCATGAAGACTTTCTTCTCTGTCTATTGCATACCCTGCTTTTTTCACATCCTTCAATTCAGCCCTTAATTTTTCGGGCTCGACTATTGTATGCGCTGTTAATCTATCAAGCGGCATTTCAAGAAATGCGTCCAGTTCTTTATCGGACAACTGTGCCGTTAATACCTTGCCAAGTGCGGTAGAATGTGCCGGGATATTCATGCCCGTCTGTAAAATTGCCATGTAAGATGATGGCGGCTGCACATCGAGTATAATGTAGATATTCGTTCCTCTTCTTATTGCAAGATGTATAGGCTCTTGTTCTTCATTTGAAAGCCTTTCCGCCCATAACCTTGCAACGGTATGTATCTCCATACCATTCAGATATCTGAATCCAAGTTCAAAAGTCTTTATACCCAATCTGAAGGCATTATCCTTACCCTTTTCCACAATCTCATATTTAGAGAAAGTCTTTAAAAGGCCGGATATCGTACTCTTTGGATAACCCAATTTTTTGCTGATCTCTGTAACTGTTAGAACAGGAAATATGACGAAAAGACCAAGAACCTCAAGTGCCTTTTCAAGTGAGCGATAAGGGCTATAATCATTATGCAATTCATTATTACTATAGTTTGTGTGTTCAATAGTATTAACTTTCATATCTTACAATTAAACATATTATTATTATATTGTTATGTCAAGGAGTTTTACAAGGCTGCAAACCCCGTTAGAAAGTTGGATTATATTACTTATTCAATCTTTTTCAGAAGGTCCGGCATATAATAGGCTATTCTTAAAAAATCATTCGGCGATGTAAATCCGAATCTAAAAAGGTCCAGGTCCAATTTATCTATGTTTGAAAATTCAGGTATAATCTTATGAAGATACATGAGGATTACATCAGTACATACCCACCTCTTGGATGTTATTTCTGGAACCTTCAATGGAACCTTTAATCCCAATCTATAATAAGTCATCATGTTTGATATGTTAAAGAAGCCCCTGAATAAGTTATAATGTGTGCCTTCAAGCCGGTACATGGAATGAAGAAACTCTTCCAACTGTTTTTCGTTCTTCCATACGGGTCTTAATGCTATCGGGGATTTATCCGATCTGAAAAAATGAGATGCAGGCAGCTTTATTGTAAGGGGATAAACGACATTTAAAGTCTCATTATGTTCCAGCACAACCGCTGTGTGATCATACATGGTGCAGGAAAGCCTTCTCCATAAAGAATAAAAAAAACCATACGTCTGGGTAAGAAGTATATCGCCGGGCACGAGTTTATGATAAAGATCGTTCTTGTTTCGACTGTTTGCAATACCTATGCTGAAGGCATTATCCGAGCATCTCTTATTTTTTTTAAGATACATTATACCCCTATTTTATTTTCATGCTTTCTTCTTTAACAAAAACATGGCCGCTAAAAAATGCTATGAGCTTTTGATCCGCCTCTCTCACCACTTTAATCTGGTAAAATCCGGTCCTCTTCGTTCTCTGGAGTTCCTGCGCCTCTGCAATCAATCTGTCGCCTAAAAAGGCCGGGCTTGTAAAACTTATATTTGCAGATATTGCTAAGGCTAATTTGCCGTGACTATTCGATGCGAGTGCAAAAGCGAAATCAGCAAAAGAAAAGAGTGCACCTCCCTGACATACATCGGCGGCATTCAGCATATCCTCTCTTATTACCATTCCTACTTTTGCATAACCCGCATTTACCTCCAGCAGCTCTACATTCAGCCACACCGCCATTTTATCGTTCTCTCTCATAAACCTTGCAATTTTTTCTACCATCAATGCGTACCTCCTGCATTTATAGGTGTTGTAACCCGTTATCTGGAAAAGTTCAACATCATCACCTGTACGGGCATACGAATAAACCCCGTTAGAAAATTCCCGTTGTTTCATGTGGATAATATGCCATTGTTAAACTCTCAGGCCATGATACTATTAAATCCACAAATTTCCTAACGTGGTAAAAGTTGACAATCAAAGCATTTACAATTATCTTACATATTAGTTTATGGCCCCATAATCCATATAACACAGCTTTAACAAGCATGTTCTAAATTATAAATGGAGGTATAACATGGCTAAACTATCACAGGAAATGAAGGATCTCATTGCTGCGCAACAGTGTTTTGTGGCTACCGTAAATGCTGATGGAACCCCGAATATAGGACCAAAGAGAAGTACAAGGGTTGTAGACGACGAACACATTGCTTACAATGAGGCAACCGCAAAACAAACATGGAATAATGTGAATAAAGGTTCAAAGGTAGCCATAGCCGTTGTGGACAGAGAAAAGCTCAAAGGGTTCCGATTTATAGGTACCCCGGCTATAGTCACATCCGGCAAGCTCTATGAAGAGGCTGTCAGTGCGTCACAGAAGATGGGAAGACCTGCACCAAAGGCTGTTGTAAATATTAAAATAGAAAAGATATACAATCTTGGCATACCCGGCGCAGGCGATCAGATTGAGTAACCATAAGCAATCCCTGAAAATGTAGATACCCAAGGGCAAGCCCCTGGAACTCTGCTTCACCAGAAAATTGCATTCTTGGGTTAATCCGTTTTTAAGCTTTAAGATTTGCTATTGTAGTAAAAACGGCAGACATATCCATATCCCCTTTACCCTCAGCCACCGAAGTCTCAAAAACAGCATCCACCGCCTTTGTTAACGGCAGCGTAATATTCAATTGGTCTGCAAGCCCCAATACCAGATTGAGATCCTTGTATTGGTGTTTTAAAGGGAATGCCGGAGTAAAATTATGCTGGAGTATGTTTCCCGCTTTAAGCGTATACAAAGGGGATGATAGAGTACTTGAGTCTATCATATCAAAAATGATATCCGGAGAAATTCCATTTGCAGCACCGAAATGCACCGCCTCCGATAATATTCCCATCATACCGCCGAGGAGAAGATTGGCGGTGAGTTTAAGCTTCGTGCCCATCCCTGCTTTTCCGGCATACATAATCTTTTTACCCATGGTCAGCAGCAATGCAGCATACTTATCCACGTACTCTTTATCGCCTCCGCAAAGGATCAGCAATGTTCCCTGCTCTGCAGGCTTTTTGCTTCCAGAAACAGGGGCATCGATAAAAACACCACCCTGCGCTGTTACAGAGCGGTTTATTTTCGTTACTACATCCAAAGAGACTGTACTCATGTTAATAAAAACCTTGCCATCCTTCATTGCTGGTAGAATACCGCTATCCTTGAATACAACCGACTCAAGAGCGCTATCATCGCTTACCATAGCAATAACCACATCCGACACCTGTGCAAGTTCTAACGGGGTCTTTGCAAGGGTTGCACCCATTGCAACAAGAGACTCTGCACCCGATGTTGTCCTGTTATACACTTTTAACGGATAGCCTGACGCAAGGATCCTTTTCGCCATATTAGACCCCATTATACCAAGCCCTAGAAACCCTACCTTATAAAGGTTTTGTCGTGCCTCGTTCATGTTTAACTCCTTTCGTTCACTTTCCTCGTCTATTTATTTACCCCGTTGCACCTGTAACTAAAAATGGGGTTTACTGCATTCATCATAGCCTCGGGATATCGCATGCCAGCTCCAATGCAAGGTATACCAACATTCATCATTATCTTTACTACTCAATACTATCCAACAACTTTTTTGCCTCTGTTGAACCGGGATTGAGTTTGATTGATTTTTTGAGAGTTGCAATCGCCTGCTTATTCAGACCGGCAACATAGTAATAATATCCCATGATAAAATTCACATATGCCTTGTCCTTGTCTGTTGCACCTATCTGGTACTTTAAAACAGTATTAATCATACGAAAGCTCTTTTGCATTAACCGCGTATTACCGTTAAGCCCGTGCTCTATACCATACCACAGTACGATTCTTGGATTGTAAGGCATTATACGCTTCGCTGTATTGATATATCTCAAGCCATCGGTATAGTCTGAATTGTTGTAAATAAGCGAAAGTCCATAAGCCAGGTTTGCCATTGCACTGTAGGGTACCGTTTTTACGAGTTTATGCAGATCGCTGAAAAGTCCCTGCTCTGTGAAATACGTATTCGGAGAAAGCAATGGCACAACACCGTATAAGAAAGAATAGGGATTAAATACATGGTAAGCGTAATCTTTTATAAGATCGTCATTCCCCGTTCCCTCTTTTACATATATCAATGCATAATCGTCAAAGTACACGAGATGCCATTCAGGAGCTGGCAATAGCCTGGGATAGTTTACAGGCAAATATGTTTCCACAAGAGCGTACGACACTTTATACTTGTTGAGAAGGCAATCAAATGCAGACGGACTATCCATGGATTGATCTACCTCGGGCAGTAAAAACCTTTCAGGGTCTAACCGCGTATCTATAAAATCCTTTACCTGCGGGTATCCGAGAAAGATGACAGCACCCCCGAAGTTAATAGAGTTGTATATGTTGCCTTTGATGTGATTTCTTAAAATAAAATCGATAGCCTGCTTTGGATAAAACTGCTTCTGTATACCAATGCCTTTGTAGCCTATAAAATCTGTCTTGCATTGGTAATACTCGTAACTGAAAGGTGCTATAATAATAAGTGTAGAAACCGCAGTCGCAAGCACATGAGATTTATTTAATTTTTTAAGTCTTACAAACCAACCGTTAACAACCATACCGATGCCCGGTGCAATACCTATCAAAGCCATGATGATCATGCGTCTCATGTCAAAAGACATCGGGATCATAACGAGTCCGAAGAATACATAACGCAACGGCATCTTGAATATACCGAGTAAAAATATCATGGTAAAAATAACAAGCCCTGTAAACATCGTTGGGGTTTGTGACAATGACGGGGACATAAATTCAGCGATATACTCAAGCCCGCCTTTTTGACCTAATGACACAACATGATGAAAGAGGAAGGTGTAAAGATGATAGGTGTTTGGTGTTATTACGGTTGTAAGTAGTGTTACAAAAAATATAGTCAACCTGTTATAACATACCTCTCCTTTTATATTACGTCTCAAAAGGTCTATGAAACCTTCAGTCAGCCAAGCAAATAAAAAGATTATCCCGAACACAGCACCGGGATGCATGTTGACCCACACAAGCATGATGATAGGTATGGACCATAAAATCTTTTTTTTATCTATATGCGGAAGCGATGTGATAAATACAAACAAGGCTATACCGAGATACGTAATAATCTGAGGTCTATCGACAAAGTAAGAACCTGCTATAATAAAGGCACATGCTATGATTGCGAATCCTATGTACCGGTTAATTTTATAATGTTCGAATGATAGATAAAGGAATACAGATGTAAACCCTGCAACAACTGCCTTGATTACGATAATACCTGCAACACCAAAAAAGCTGTAAACAGAGTACCATACGACCTCAAACAGCCATTCTACAGGATAAATTCTCATCCCTGCAAACGTGTAAGAGAATATGTCTTGAAATGGTAAACTATGCGTATCGAGTATATACTGTCCAAGTTTCAGGTGCCAGAATGCATCACCTTCGTAAATCTTATTGAATGTAAACGCGAACGCAAACAAGAATATCAGAAAGACCAAAATAATATCCGTTGCATTGTCCTTAATCCCCTCTCCCCCCCTTTTAGTAAAGGGGGGGAGAGGGGATTTGTCTTTAGTAAAGGAGGCGGAATTCACATCTTTCATCATATACTCCCCTATTCCCCTATTTTTGGAATACATTTTTGGGGTTACATTTATGGTCCATATCAATCGTGTATATACAACGATAATATGAGGAAAGGAATATTTTGTTTTACCGTGGATTTATGCGCTGAGCTTTACTGCAAGCAAAAGCAGTGCCTTAACAATAAGCGCCTTGAAAAAATAGATCACAAAGATTGCTATTAACGGTGACAGATCTATACCGGAGCTTGTACCAAGAGGGATCACACTGCGTAATGGACCGAGCACAGGTTCTGTTATCCTGTATAAAAAGTTCACAACCGGATTATACGGATCAGGATTTACCCAGCTCAGTAAAGCGCGTATTATGATGAGCCAATAATATATTGTAAGCACTACGCTCACAATATTTGCCAGTATTACTAAAAAATTAGATATCATGATTATTATACCTTATAAAAAAACGGGGTCGACGGGGTTCGAACCCGCGACCTTCCGCGTGACAGGCGGACGTTCTAACCAAACTGAACTACGACCCCTTAAACAATAGGCGGAACAGGGCTCGAACCTGCGACATCCACCGTGTAAGAGTGGCGCTCTACCAACTGAGCTATCCGCCTGCAATTTACCCCGTTAGAAAGCACCGTCATATAGAAAAGGCATGCCGGCACGTCTAAGCCAGAGGACTTGTCAGCCTTTGGCTGACTTTCTAACGGGGTTTACATTATCATTATATGAAGAGTTTTTTGTTTGTCAACACATAGTGAACACGTACCCACCAAAAATTTTTGACAGAGCCCTTAGTCGTCATTGCGAAGAATGAAATGACGAAGCAATCTACAGGCATAGGGATTGCTTCGCTGCCCCATCCGACCCAAGCTTCTCAGCCATGGGCTGATAAGTCCTTTGGCTTAGCTTGTGTGCCCGATTGGTTCCCCGCTCGCAATGACCGTGATGTTATAATAAACGGGAGGACTTTCTAACGGTGGTTTACTTATCCAGCTTATCGTACGATATCTCTATGATTTCGTATTCCTTGACAGACTTTGCTGTCTGAATCTCAACGATATCGCCTTTCCTGCACCCGATAAGCTCCCGTGCAAGCGGTGAGGTAATTGAGATGCTGCCGTTCTTAAAATCAGCTTCATCTTCACCTACAATAAGATAACTGACAACACTTTCTGTGTTTGTATCCTTAATCGATACAAAAGCACCAAATGCAATCTGCCCTTGATCGATCTTGGTTTTGTCTATCTCTATTATCTCTGCATTTGCAAGTTTATTTTCTATTTCCCTTATCTTCGCATCTATATACGACTGTTTTTCTTTGGCGCTCTCATATTCTGCATTCTCGCTCAAATCACCATGACTCCTTGCCTCGGCAAGCGCCACAATAACCTTCGGTCTCTCGACCTGCTGCAGTACTTTTAATTTTTCCTTTAAAGCATCGTATCCTGATCTCGTAATTGGAATCCTATGCATAAAAAGCTCCTATTTTATATAATTCTGTATAAGTTCTGTATAGGGGTAACCGTGATCTCCCCGTTCTTCAATGCCACAATAGCCCTGTACGCGGCATCCGCACCCTCTATGGTCGTATAATACGGTATATTGTAGGTAATGACCGACCTTCTTATGGAATAAGAATCTTTTATCGATTTCTTACCAAACGTAGTATTGATCAACATGGCAATCTCCCGGTTCTTTATTAAATCAACAATGTGAGGCCTGCCTTCCTGTACCTTATTAACAATCCTTACTTCAATGCCGCTTGTCATCAAAACCTGAGCAGTGCCTCTGGTTGCAACTATATTAAATCCCAATTCTTTCAATCTCTTGGCAATAGGCACTATCAGCAATTTATCGTTGTCTTTTACACTTATAAAAATATTGCCTTTCATGGGCAATATGGTGTTTGAAGCTAATTGAGACTTTGCAAATGCCAGAGCAAACGACTTGTCTATTCCCATAACCTCACCGGTGGACTTCATCTCCGGCCCCAATATCGTATCTACACCCGGCAATTTCATAAATGGAAGCACAGCCTCTTTTACAGTAATATAATCAGTCACTACCTCCTTTGTAAAGTCTATATCCTCTAATTTCTTACCCACCATCAGTTTTGTTGCAAGCTTTGCAAGAGGGATGCCTATTGATTTTGAAACAAACGGTATTGTCCTGCTTGCCCTTGGATTTGCCTCTATTATATAAACCTCATTGTCCTTTACCGCGTACTGTATATTTATAAGGCCTACAACATTCAGTTCCTTTGCAAGCACCTTGGTCTGCCTGGTAATTTCATTGATAAGGTTCTTGGATAAAGAAAAAGGTGGTAATGAACACGCACTGTCGCCTGAATGTATGCCTGCCTCCTCGATATGTTCCATGACACCGCCGATAACAACGGTATCGCCATCGGATATGGCATCAACGTCAATCTCTGTCGCACTCTCGAGGAACTTATCAACCAGTACCGGCTTATCTTCACTGATATTTACAGCCTTGGCCATATACTCCACGAGACTTTCGTTATCATAAACGATCTCCATTGCTCTGCCGCCGAGTACGTAGGAAGGCCTGAGTATAAGAGGAAAACCGATTGTATTGCCGATCCGAATGGCCTCTTCTACGGATGTCGCTGTAAGGCTTGTCGGTTGTTTTAATCCGAGCCGTTCCAACAGTTCTCTGAATCTCTTTCTGTCCTCTGCTATGTCGATGCTCTCGGGCGATGTTCCGAGGACCTGTACTCCTGCGGCCTCAAGCCTCTTGGCAAGCTTTAACGGTGTCTGTCCGCCGAACTGAACAATAACGCCATCCGGCTTTTCAAGCTCGACGATATTCATAACGTCTTCGTAGGTAATAGGTTCGAAATAGAGCTTATCGGATGTATCATAATCCGTACTGACTGTTTCCGGATTGGAATTCAGCATTATGGATTCATACCCTTCTTCCCTGAGGGCGAAGCTTGCATGGACACAGCAATAATCAAACTCTATACCCTGTCCAATCCTGTTCGGGCCGCTCCCGAGAATGATTACTCTTTTTTTCTGTGAAACCACAGACTCGTTCTCATCCTCATACGTTGAATAAAGATATGGCGTGTACGCCTCGAATTCTGCTCCACATGTATCAACGACCTTGTAAACAGGCTTTGTATCGCTGTTGGTTCTTGCCTTTCTTATCAACGGCTCTGCCGTACCGAGAAGGTCTGCAATATATCTGTCGGAAAACCCCATTTTCTTTGCATCCCGTAGAGTGTGTGCGGCTTCGACAGTGGTCAGTGAATAGCCCTTCAATGATTTGATCTTGTTTTCATAATCAATGATCTCTTTTATATTATTCAGAAACCAAGGATCGATCGAAGTATAGTTATGTATATCTTCCACGGTAAAACCCATCCTTAGTGAATCACCTATATAAAACAGTTGTTCGGGCGATGATCTTTTCAGTCCGCTGATCACCTTTTCTCTTGCTTTATCCGTTCTGGAATCTTCATCCTTGATCTTCTGCACCATGCCGTACACGCCTGATTCAAGTGACCGTAATGCTTTCTGGAATGACTCTTTGAATGTTCTGCCGATTGCCATGACCTCACCGACGGATTTCATCTGCGTCGTAAGCGTGTCGTCCGCCTGCGGAAATTTTTCAAAGGCAAACTTGGGTATCTTTGTTACGACATAGTCAATCGTCGGCTCGAAAGAAGCCTTTGTGTTTTTCGTAATATCATTGGTAATCTCATCAAGGGTATACCCGATGGCAAGTTTTGTTGCGACCTTTGCTATCGGGTAACCGGTCGCCTTGGATGCGAGCGCTGAACTCCTTGAAACCCTGGGGTTCATTTCTATGACCACCATATCTCCGTTGAGCGGGTTTACCGCAAACTGTATATTGGACCCGCCGCTCTCTATGCCGATCTCCCTCATAATCTTTATGGCTGCATCCCTCATATTCTGATATTCTTTGTCGGTCAGCGTCTGTGCAGGTGCAATGGTTATACTGTCACCGGTATGAACTCCCATAGGATCAAAATTCTCTATCGAACATACAACGATACAGTTATCATTTTTGTCTCTCATCATCTCAAGCTCGAATTCCTTCCATCCGAGGACCGATTCTTCAAGCAGCACCTCGTGCGATGGACTTACGCTCAGCCCGTATTCAACCTTGTCTTCGAACTCTTCGATGTTATACGCAATGCTTGCACCCGTACCTCCGAGGGTGAACGAGGGTCGTATGATCACGGGAAATCCTATTTCACGTACAAACCTCATTGCCTCTTCTTTTGTATGGGTATATTTGCTGAAAGGTACTTTCAAACCTATCTTGATCATAGATGCCTTAAACAGCTCTCTGTCCTCTGCTTTTTTTATCGTGTCAAGCCTTGCACCAATAAGCTCTACACCGTACTGCTTCAGTATACCACTGTCCGAAAGTGCGACAGCCATATTCAAGGCCGTCTGCCCTCCCATGGTAGGCAGGAGTGCTTCAGGCCTTTCTGCCTCGATAATCTTTTTCAGTATATCCGGATTGATGGGCTCTATATATGTTTTATCGGCAAATTCCGGGTCCGTCATGATCGTTGCCGGATTACTGTTTACCAGCACAACCTCTATGCCCTCTGCTTTCAAGGCCTTGCATGACTGCGTACCTGAGTAATCGAACTCGGACGCCTGCCCTATAACAATAGGCCCAGAACCTATTAACATAATCTTCTTTAGATCCCTTCTCCTCGGCATTTACCCCCCCTTTACTCCTGTATCCATCCGTTCTCCAATCCGTTCTTTTCAAGACATTTCATTACGCTGGTGTATTCAGTTTTTGTTATTTGCCGCGACAGTTCTTTGAATTTATAAGCGCTGTTTGCCGGGAAATATTGATTCATAAGGCTTATGTATGTATCCGGCGATAACCGTTCTGCTATGAATGACAGAGATTCACATGTTTGTGCTCTATCTCCGGGCAGTATAAGGTGTCTGACTATCATGCCTTGAACGGCAATACCATCACTATCCAGCATAAGTCCTCCTACCTGCCTGTGCATCTCGATAAGAGCCTGTCTGTTGACCGTTACGTAATCCCTTACCGTTGAATATTTGAATGCACATTCATCCGATGCATACTTTATATCCGGCAGATAGATATCAATGATGCCGTCGAGGAGCCTCAGCATGCTGATTGAATCATATCCGCTCGTATTGTAAACAAGGGGTATGACAAGTCCTCTTTGTGCTGCAAGGTACACAGCCTCGATAATATGAGGTACGAAATGGGTCGGTGTCACAAGGTTAATATTATGCACACCGAGAGACTGAAGCTCGATCATCATGTCCGCAAGCTGTTCAACTGAATAATCGTTGCCATGGTTGAGCTGACTTATCGGATAGTTCTGGCAGAACTTGCACTTCAAGCTGCATCCTGTAAAAAATATGGTGCCCGATCCCCTGGTGCCTGATATCGGCGGTTCTTCCCCGTAGTGCAGGTTATAGCTTGAAACCTTTACGTCCTTCCCTGCAAGACAAATACCCTTCTGGTTATCAAGCCGGTTTGCACGGCAGTTCCTCGGGCAAACCATGCATGGTGACAGATATTGTTTTGATTCCTCAACCCGTTTTTCAAGCTCACCACTATGGAGAAGACTCATATAAGAAGGATAATAGGAAATTTTCTTTCTGTCATTCCCGTGCAAACGGGAATCCAGAGTCATGGAGACTGGATTCCTGCTTCCGCAGGAATGACCATTATCTGACGCGGTGGATACCACCCCTGATAGGGGAGATTGTACCTTCAATCTCCCAACCCCCTTAATCCCCCTTTTCAGGGGGAAATAGGGAATACGCTCCGGCCGCTCAAGTCTCATAGCCTTGTCATACCTCTGTAGATTATCAATGGTGCAAGCCAGTTATATTTCCTGCTCTTTATGCTCAATGCGGTCAGTTCGAACACCTTTTGGGAGAATGCTGTTCTATCAAACGGATTAACCATATTAAGCTGGGCATGGATAAATTCCTTCGTACTGTAATGGTGTGTGGTGTAAGATGCAAGTAAGAATGTGTTTTGATCCATATTTATAAATCGCATGGTTATGATCTCACTGTTTGACTGGAGGTTAATGCCTGCATCCATCTGGAATTTAAACCTTTCGCCGGTGGCTATATCTACTGCGGCATGACCACTGTGCTTCTCTATAACGCTGTATATACCTATCCTGCTTATGCGTAATGCCCGGTATAATGCCTCTTCCTGATACGATAGGTGTAACAGATTATCTTGAAAGAATATGTCTGCAGGTGTCTTTCCTGATGCAATAATCCTATCCATGAGAAACCAGTGGCTGAACATTATAAGCCTATTCCGTATCTCTGTATCATCCGCAGGCGGAATGGGAACTAAGAGATCGAATTCTCTCCGTGCTTCCGGCAGCTCCCGCTTGAACCTTTTCGATGCATACTCATACATGCCTGATAAGCCCTGTCTGATTATTTTGCTATTTTCTATCATAAACAAGTTTTGAAAACTCCTTGAATATATAACCGGCATCTCTTGGGCCGGGGGATGCTTCGGGATGATGCTGTGTAGAGAGTATGGGCTTGTTTTTATGAACAAAACCTTCAAGTGTCCTATCATTCAGGTTTATATGGGTTATGTCCACACGTTTGCTTATGGACTCCGGCTCTATTGCAAACCCATGATTCTGAACGGTAATCTCGATACCCTTTGTTTTAATATTGAGAACAGACTGATTTGCACCGTGATGCCCGAACTTCAGTTTCATGGCATTGCCTCCGAGTGCAAGTCCCAATATCTGATGTCCGAGGCAGATGCCGAGTATGGGCTTATTGCTATTTATAAGCGCCCTTGTGTTATCTATAATGTAAGAAAGCGCTGCCGGATCCCCGGGTCCGTTCGAAAGCACGACACCTTTGTATTCGTCCTTCAGCAATTCATCAACGGGCGTTGTGCATGGAAACACCCTCACCCTGAGTCCTGCTGAAACAAGCGATCTGAGGATGTTCTTTTTTACTCCAAAATCGTATACAGCAACCAGAGGATAATCTTTCTTATAAGCCTCTGCATAACCGTCTTTGAGCGACCACAGGGATTCTTTGAAATCATAAGGCTGCTTTGCCGTTATCTCCGTAACAATGTCCCTACCGATAAGAGAGGGCTGTTTTTTCAGTTCTTTTTTGAGCTCGCTTTCACTCTCATCAGAGGAGGACATGATGCCCATCATTGCGCCCTTTATTCTTATTTTCCTGACAAGCATCCTCGTATCAATACCATACATGCCGACCAGGTGGTGTCTCATCATAAAGCTATCGAGCGTTTCTGTAGATCTGAAATTCGATGGACGCTCCATGTATTCTTTTATAATGAATCCGCTTAAATACGGTCTGTCGGATTCATAGTCCTGCGGGTTCGTACCAACATTGCCGATCTGCGTATAGGTAGAAACAAGTATCTGGCCGTAGTATGACGGATCGGTAAGCTCTTCCTGATACCCTGTCATCGAGGTATTAAAAACTACCTCTCCTGCTGCAACACCCCTGTATCCGAAAGATTTACCCTTAAATACAGACCCGTCCTCAAGTACGAGTATTGCCATGTATGTTCCCCCCCAATATGGTCATAATAGCCCTGCCCTTTAATTCCATTCCATGGAATGGAGTATTCTTGCCCTTTGACACAAATTTATCTTTATCCACAAGCCATTTTTTATCCGGATCTATAATGGTAACATCCGCGTCTGCCCCTGTTTTAAAAGTGCCTTTGTTCTTAAGATTTAATATGACCGACGGGGCACAAGACAGAAGCTGCACAAACTGCTTCTTATTTATTATTTTATCATGGACAAGCTTCAATGAAAGTCCTACCGACGTTTCAAGACCCGATATGCCGTTCGATGCCTTGTCAAATTCTATTTCTTTTTCATCATGACCATGAGGTGCATGGTCTGTTACAATACAGTCTATCGTACCATCCGCAATAGCCTCGAGCACAGCCTGCCTGTCGCGCTCTGACCTGAGAGGTGGATTTACCTTTGCGTTTGTATTATAACCGTCAGCCGCATCTTCGTTCAGTGAGAAGTGATGCGTTGTAACCTCACATGTTACCGGTATTCCCATCTTCTTTGCCCATCGTACAAGCTCAACCGAATACCTTGTACTGAGATGTGCAAGATGAAGCCTTGAGCCTGTTTCACCTGCAATCATAATATCCCTTGCAACTGCCACACTTTCAGCAGTCTGCGGTATGCCGTTAAGCCCGAGTTTTACGGAGGCAACACCCTCATTCATATAACCTGTTTTACTCAATGACAGCTCTTCCGGATGATCGATAAGGGGTATGCCGAGGGGCTTTATATACAACATCGCCTTTCTCAGAAGACCCGCAGATGCAACAGGCATGCCGTCGTCTGAGATTGCAATGGCTCCGGCATCAACAAGATCATAAATCTCTGACAGCTCAGCTCCCTCACTTCCCTTGGAAACAGCGGCTATAGGAAAAAGGTTGGCATAGCCAGCGTCATTTGCCTTTGAGATCATGTAGCGGGTTACCGTCTTGTTGTCGTTTATAGGCCTTGTGTTCGGCATGGCACATACGGATGTAAAACCTCCTGACATTGCAGCCATTGTGCCTGTTATGATATCTTCTTTATACTCATACCCGGGGTCCCTCATATGCACGTGCATATCTATAAGGCCCGGGACGACCCATTTACCCGATGCATCTATTACTGTAAATGCCTTATCCTGCTGACCTTTTGCAAAGGCTGTGTCACCTTTAATCGTATAAGACTTCGGATCAACAATACCTTTTATACTCCCCTCCTCTATGAGCAATGATCCGGTTTGCTCCGTATTTTGTGATGGATCGATCAACAACCCGTTAATTATCAGTATATTCATGTCCTTCTCCTATTGTATGGTATATGGCTGACATCCTTATGGACACACCGTTTTCAACCTGCTTCAGCACCCTTGAATGCTCTTTACTGTCCGCAACACTGCTCGAAAGCTCGAGCCCTCTGTTTATAGGACCTGGATGCATTACTATAACATCGGGTTTTGCAAGCTTCAACCTCTGTTCATTCAAACCGAAAATCCTCGAATATTCTCTTGTGGATGGAAAAAGCCCTGTTGTCTGCCTTTCGAGCTGAATTCTTAACATGATTATGACATCGGCATCCGTGAATGCCTCTTTCGCATCATACGTTACCCGTGCACCAAGGCTTGCGTAATCATCCGTAATAAGCGTTGGAGGGGAAAAGAAATATACCTTTGCCCCGAGTTTGCCCATGCCATAGATGTCTGAACGTGCGACCCTTGAATGATAAATGTCGCCTGCAATAACGACCTTTAATCCATCTATACGTTTTTTTTCACCCCGTATGGTCATAATATCGAGCAAGCCCTGTGTGGGATGCTCGTTTGTACCGTCGCCGGCACTTATTATAGGCGTTTTAAGATGCCGTGAAAGCAGCTCCATTATGCCGGAAGATGAATGTCGTATAATAAAAACGTCCGGGTTCATTGCCTCGATGTTCTTTGCAGTATCTATGGTGGTTTCACCCTTTGATATACTGCTCGAGGTATAAGAGAAATTCACCACATCAGCGGACAGTCTTTTTGCAGCTATCTCAAAGGATGTTTTTGTTCTCGTACTCGACTCGAAGAACAGATTTACGACCGTTTTCCCCCGCAGCGTTGGGACCTTTTTAACACTCCTCTTTGATATATCCCTCATAGAAAAAGCAGTTTCAACAACCTGTTCTATGTCGTTTTTACTCAGATATTTTAATCCGATAATACCTTTGCCTGACACCATGCTTAATCTCCTTTCTTTATTAAATATACCGCGTCTTCATTTATGCTGCCGCTCTCTGTCAATACGACCTTTATTTCATCATCATCTGCTGTAGGAATATTCTTGCCTGTATAATCCGATTTGATTGGGAGCTCTCTATGCCCCCGGTCAATAAGCACTGCAAGCTGAACAACCTTCGGCCTGCCGAGGTCTATAACAGCATCCATTGCAGCCCTTATTGTACGACCTGTAAAAAGTACATCATCAACCAGTATTATAAATGCATTATCAACCGGAAAATGTATCTCCGTTGCCCTTACAATTGCCCTACCTGTGCCCATTGCGACATCATCCCTGTACAGGGTAATGTCCAGAGTAGCAGTTTGAACCGGAATCTGACCGTATAGCTTGATATACTCTGCAAGCCTCGATGCTATAAAAACGCCCGCTGTTCTTATGCCGATGAGGTTTATAGGAACTGTCGTATGTTTTTCTATTATTTCATGTGCGATCCGTTTTAATGCCCTTTCTATTGCAGTTGCATCCATTATAATACTTTTCATAGGGCCCTCTTTATACACAAAAAACAGTGGCGTTTTCGGCGCCACTGTTTTTTGTACCAAGTATTTATTATAGTTTTTCCCAACATTCCTGTCTCCTTCTTAACCTCTCAGGATTAATTTAAAGGAATTATTCTTATTGTATTTCTGTTGTTGCTTTTGGTTTAAATTTAAATGTTATTTTATAATCGTCAACAAATTTCACAGCGACAGAATAGTCTGCCGAAATCGTCACACTCACCGGACTGGTCTCATCTATATCCACATCGTTTATAGTAATCGGCGCATTCAGATTGGCAAGCTTTCCCTTTATATCCGCTTTTATGTCGCTCATCGGCGTGGTCTGTATGCGGTTTGCATTGACCTCGAACAGATTCTGTATCTGATAATTACGGATATACACCGGTGCAATCTTTACGATCACATAAACAATTACCGCAAAAATAAGTATCCATATAAATGCCGAAAATGTTGAACCGCCTGTCTGATCTTTTCCATGAAATTCATTTATTTTCATAAGTTAATACTATGCATAATTTTTGTAACAGTCAATAAATATATTCCCTGAACTTATACTCTATGGCAGGGGTACCCTGTATTTCTGCAGCCATTTCATAAGGACTATGATAGGCCAAAGTTTCTTCCTGTGATCGTAAGACCTTGACAGGTGTTCTTTTAAGAGCCGATCTATATAAGAGAAATTGAACAAGCCAAGGCTATCAATAGAATCCTTCGACAGGAGTGACTCTGCCTCATGCCTGAACTCTTGTTGCAGCCACTTTGTAAGGGGTATGCCAAAGCCCTTCTTCTTCCTGTTTATTATGCTATCCGGCAGCTTCCCCTTCATAAGCCTCTTCAGCATATATTTCTGTGTAATCCCCTTTACCTTATACTCAAAAGGCAGGGACATGCTGAATTCGACAAGCCTGTTGTCAAGCAAGGGAACCCGGGATTCAATGGATGCAAACATGGTTGAACGATCGACCTTTACGAGCAAGTCATCCGGCAAATACATGAGCATATCAAGTATGTTGGCAATCTCTGGATCCGATAATCCATGAGCCTTTTCTGCGATTATTTCTGCATTCTTATACACATCAGTCTTTATCTGATCGAATAATCCATCTTTAAACAACAAAGGTAATTCTCTATCTGAGAAACCTGCCATCCACTGTACATGCCTTTTATGGACAGGCATGAATGCTGAACTTATAAATTTCTTTGTTATGAAATCAAAAGAGAAGTTTTTTGATGAAACGGGCAGTACATGCACAAACGGTTCTACGATATATTTCCTTACAAAGGCAGGGAGTGAACCGTACACATACGCAAATCTATGGGCAATATAGGTCGGATAGCCAGCAAACATTTCATCTCCACCCTCACCCGAAAGCACGACCTTTACATACTCTGCCGCAAGCTTGCTCAAAAAATATGTGGGCAGTAAGGATGGGTCTGCAACAGGCTCATCCATAAAATTCGTAAGTTGATCGAACAATCTGCTGAACACATCAAACGTAAACATATCCGAATAATGTTTCAATCTCAGGCTATCGCTCACAAGCACAGCATACCGGCCTTCATCAAACGAGGGTTCATCAAATGATATGGAAAAACTTTTGATATCCGGATTAATCTTAGATGCAAAATATGCAATGGTTGAAGAATCTATACCCCCTGACAATAATACGCCAACTGGCACATCAGCTACCATTTGGGCTTTTATACTGTCGTATAAAAGCCCATCCAGCTCGGATTCGAGTTCATGTTCATTTTTGGTTTTATCATGGACATGTAAGGGAGGCTTTGCGAACGTCTTTTCGTAAATCTTATTCTGCTCCTTGATAAGGCATGTACCAGGCATAAGCTTGAGAATACCGTCTACAACGGTGTTTGGAGCGGGTGTATAATCATGGGCAAGATACTGTGCCACACCGTATAAATTGAGATTATAGGTGCCGTTCTTCAGTGCGAGCAGGGCCTTCATTTCAGAGGCAAACACAATACCATTGGATAGGCTGTAATAAAGGGGCTTTATGCCCATCCTGTCTCTTGTTAGGATAAGCTTTTTCTTCCGCAGGTCATAGAGAGCGAACGCAAACATTCCGTCAAGCCTTTCAAAACCCTCTATACCTGCCTGCTCATAAAGATGAACAATAACCTCGGTATCCGTATCGGTATAAAACCTGTGACCATGCATGATAAGGTCATTTCTGAGTTCTTTGAAGTTATACACCTCCCCGTTATACACAATCCAAACAGAGGCATCTTCATTATGAATGGGCTGATCTCCCTTTTTGATGTCAATGATGGAAAGCCTGTTTGCACCGATCACGCACTGATCGAAGGCATGAATGCCTTGTTTGTCCGGCCCGCGATAACGCATGGTATCGAGCATGTTCCGGGTGTCTTCTACAAATTCGTGCTCAGGAGCCTGCCTGTATATCCCGCATATTCCGCACATAGAGAGACTACTTCACAATCCTTTTTTATCCCTCCCTCGACGGGAGGGCAGGATACCCGAGTCAAGTGGGGAGAAGTAATTTTGTACATTATGACACAGTCTCATAATCAGAGGTTTATCTTTTCCTTGATCGTATAAACAGGATTGCTGACGGATTCGTGATAGAGTCTTATGATAAGTTCCGCTATCAAACCTATGAGTACAAGCTCAAACCCTATCAGAAATAAGAATACGGCAAGAAGCAGCAACGGGTTTCTATAGGCAAAGATATGGAGATAAAACTTTTCATAGAGCACGTATATGCCTATCAACGAACCTGCAGTCATAAAAAAAAATCCGCTGCCTCCGAACAGATGTATGGGACGCGTGGAAAAATCACCGAGAAATTTTACGGTAAGCAGGTCAAGTACCACCTTTATAGTTCTTATAAAGCCGTAATGGGATTTACCGTAAAGCCTTTGCCGGTGGTGTGTTCTCATCTCTGTAATGCTTGCACCTGTCCATGCCGCATAAACAGGTATAAACCTGTGCATCTCTCCGTATAATTTTATACCTTTTATGACATCCGCTCTGTACGCCTTCAGAGTACAGCCGAAATCATGCAGTTTTACACCTGTGACAACCATTATAAGATAATTCGCAATAATGGACGGCAATATTCTTCTAAAAAACCTGTCCTTCCGGGGTTTTCTCCATCCGCTTACAAGCTCATAACCCTCTTCTATCTTGGATACCATTTGAGGTATGTCCTTCGGATCGTTTTGAAGATCACCATCCATGGTAACTATGATCTGTCCGCTTGCATGTTTAAAACCTGCGGACAGGGCTGGTGTCTGACCGTAGTTTCGTTTAAAGCTTATAACCTTAACACTACTATCCAATGAAGCGATTCTTCCGAGTTTGTCTATGCTTTGGTCTTTGCTGCCGTCATTAACGAATATGATCTCTGCATCATAACGCTGACTGGTAATAACATCCTTTAATTCAGCATAGAGCTGATCAATCGAATCAGCCTCATTAAATACAGGTATTACAATGGACAGATAAACACTCATGGATTCGTATTATCAGAAATGCCGAAGAAAGTGAAATGAAATATACTCTGAAAGACTCATGCCAAAGGAATTACGAATTAAATGAAGTTGATGGAAGAGAAGAAAGAGTTTGAGATGATGCGAAGTGAAACTTCTGTGAGCTGCTTGCAATACTTTCACAGTATTATGCGTGGACAGCTTCTCTATCGGAGACAAAGATTAAAAATGCATGCTGTGCTCACAATCCCCTTTAGCGAAAAGAGCTATGTTTTACGAACAGAGACGAACAACTCTTTCTTCTGATGAATGAGCAAACTTTCCTATTGCATTTTTCTGGTTAAAAGACTGGATTCCTCCGCATCAAGTGCGGAATGATATGAATAAAAAAGGCGCCCCGAAGAATGCGGGACGCCTTTGAATGCTATCTTTTTTTAACTGTACTTAGAAAAGTACCGTAAACCTTGTCTCGAATGCGAAGATGTTCGGTGCATAGTTGTTTTCATTTTTAAATACAGCACCAGGCATAAAATATCCTGTCTGGAAACCAAAGATGAAGTTGTTTGACAGTGTCGTGTCTACGCCAAGATCTATCTCGTTTCCAAGATCCCTTGAAAGCTTCGTACCACCCGCGTAATTCACAAAGTCATTTGCTTCAGCATACATGTACTGCAGCTTTACGTGAAGGAAGTCAGCAGGCGTGAACTTTACCATTGGTGCAAAATAGAGAAAGTCATCCTTCACTGACGATTCTGGTGGAATAGCAGTATAATTGGCATTATATGAACCTGCTTCGTTCAAAGCCGTATATGTCGGGTTAACGAATGTATTTGGCGCTCCAAGCCCTGTGTTGTTGAAAAGTATCAGGCTTGAGTTGTAATCATTGCTGAACGGGTATGTTTCTATGTCGCTTGATGATTTACCGTTAGCAGGCGAAAAACCAATCTCTAATACATACTCCAATGGACTCATATTGTAAGTACCTCTTAACACGCCGCCCTGAGCATCTACAACCTTAAGCTGGTCCGTTCCTAAAACACTTTGCAAAACACCTGCAGCCGTACTGCCAGATTCAAATGGGTTTAGATGTCCGCTTATGTAGAAATAATCAAGGAGGATGTTAAGGTTTTTTATAGGTGTCGTATTGACATAAAGCTCTGCAAGATTGATATTTTTCTTAAACACATTCTGCTCCTGATGCTGCAACAGCAACATAGCCGTCAATTTTTGTGTCATATACCCTGGAATAAAGGTATACCAGTCATCGTCATCGTAAGGGCTGTAAGGAGAGTTAGCTTTTATCTTTGCATAGTCGAGTACTATTAACAATGGCTTTTGTATACCCATCGGCATTGTGGTAAACTGTATCTGGTCCGCTGTATTGCCATAGTAAGCATCGCCCCATTCATTCTTAAACCCATCACCGTTATTATACAGAACACCAAGACCAAAGCCATACGGCATACGGCCTATCGAGAATTTTCCAAATGGAGAAGTGTACTCGAGCCATACCCTCTTTACATCAATGTTCGCAAGCGATCCATCTGCGTTGTATGGGGAATATGGATAGTATGCCGAGTTATTCGATGGATTACCTGTGTATATAGAATTGCCAGGATCTACGTTGTTCCCCCAAAATGTATTATCCAGCATGTCAATCTGTGATTTGATCACTATGGCCTCATTGATATTCAACTGGGGCTCAAGACGAAACCTCTGATCGAAATACGAGGTGTTGCGCTGCGAACTATTATAATTAGTTGCGGGAATATTAACAGGATTCGGTGCCCCAGGAAGCGTAACCGTGTTCCATGTAGTTTGCGGTAGATTGTAGTAGTATATCTGTCTTACCCTGTAATACCCGTCAAACTTAAAACTCGAAGCATCAAGAAGAGCAGCAAAGGTTGGCGTCGATACAAACAACATCCCTATCAAAGATGTAAGAACTATGGTTAATGATATTAACCTGTTTTTTACGTTCATAAACTACCTCCTTTTTTTATTTTGTGTAATCTAAAATCAATATCTTTGTCAAGAACTATTTGTCTGATTGTCATTTGGCGTGCTTGATGTAAAATACCACCACAAAATTATTTATTGTCAATCTAATCTTTTATAAATATGATTGTCAAGATCTTTATGTTGAGAATAGGTAACTTACAATTAAAATATCCCTCTATAATGGCACCTATCGCAGGATACACGGACAGCCCTTTCAGAAGGATTGTTATGCATATGGGTGCAGGTCTTGTTTATACGGAATTGATAAGTGCGGAGGCGCTTGTACGGAATAATAAAAAGACCATGATGCTTATGGCACATACTCCGGAAGAAAAACCGATCGCGGTTCAACTGCTCGGCAACAATATAGACGCGCTTGTAAAGGCATCACAAATAGCAATAGCCGGAGGGGCCAACATAATAGACCTTAATCTTGGATGTCCTGCACGCAATGTTGTAGCCAACGGTTCAGGTGCGGCACTGTTAAAGAAACCGGAGTTGATAAGAGAAATCATAATCGAAATGAGAAAGGCAATAGAAATTCCATTCACGATAAAAACGAGGATAGGATGGGACGAGGGCTCAAGGAACATACTGCAGATCGTAGACATCGCCAACGAACACGGTGTTGATGCAATAGCAATACATTTAAGAACAAAAGTCCAAGGGTTTAAAAAAGGGATCGACATACAAAGCCTCATAGATGCGGTAAAGATATCCAAAATACCGGTAATAGGTAACGGCGATATCCTCAGACCCCTTGATGCCGAGTATATGATGGAAACATCGGGGTGTGCCGGTGTAATGATAGGCAGGGGTGCTCTTGGCAATCCATGGATATTCCAAATGCTCGTTGACTCCATGAAAAAAAATACATACTTTTTACCATCACTTTCAACTATAAAAAATATTATGATAGAGCATGTACGTATGATGAATGAGTTCTATGGTGAAAATAAAGGCATTAAACTTTTTCGCAAACATCTTGTATATTACTCAAAAGGCGGTCCGGTTTCTCCTTTGACGGGTGCAAGATATATCTCCGGCTTCAGGGCGAAGGCGGTTACAATCGAAAGGATCGAACCGCTTATAAAGCTCATAAATACCTATTTTGACCGTTTCACTGAGGCAGACAATGTATAGAACAAAGGCACTTATATTTTCCAATAACGAGCCGCCGGCAATTCTATTAAAGGTGATAAGGAGAAATGGTTTAAACGCACGCGTTGTCAAGACATTGGAATTAGTCTTCGAGCTTCTCCATAAAAAGGCTTACAGATTAATCTTCATAGACATAACTGGTCTCGATACAGACTTAGAAGAGACAATAGAGAGAATATTAAAAATAAAAAATGATACGATCATCACAGGAATCATACCGAGGAATAAAGGCATCATTTATACAAAACTCATAAATAACGGCATATTCGATGTACTGCAGAAACCTCTTAATCCGGTTGCGGTAGAAGCTTCCTTAAAGAGATCGCTCTATGTCGTAAAACTTTACAAAGAAATAGATCAGAATCACAATGCAAATGGAATAAACGATAATGATCAGAACGGACAGATACCGGATGTGGATATAGAAAATCTCGGGCTCGATGAATTGATAAAGAAAAAACTATCCATATTGTTTTCGAAGCATACCCACAAAAATATTGTGAACCTTTACTCGATAGTAATGCCCATAATAGAAAAGTCTTTTATAGAAACCGCTCTGCAGGTTTCAAACAACAATCAGATAAAGGCATCGTTACTGCTCGGCATGAACAGAAACACATTGAAAGCAAAAATGACTAAACTGGACATAAAAAGACAATGAATAAAAACGCTTTGCTAATAGCCGGGTTCGACCCTTCCGCAGGTGCCGGACTTCTTATGGACATAAAGGTATTTTCAGCAATCGGGATTTACGCGTTTGCAGTTCCTACGGCAATCGTCGAAGAAAACACCGACACTGTAAACCGCATAACTGCCGTAAAACCATCCGTTTTAATGGGACAGTTGAGAATTTTACTCGAGTATAGCGATGTAAACGGTGTCAAGATTGGCATGCTGTACTACGATAAAACGGCAGGACTGATTAAGGACGTTATACGGCGCTACAAGTTAAAAAACATCGTACTTGATCCAATAATATCGTCCTCAAGCGGGGCTTCTCTTTTAGAAGGCAATGCAAAAGGCGCTATAAACGCATTACTTCCGTTTTGTACCATCGTCACGCCGAATATATCAGAGGCATCCGCAATATCAGGCATAGAAATAGGGAATAAAGATGATATTCTGCGTTCCGCGAAATATTTCATAGATAATGGTGCTATGGCAGTTGTTATAAAAGGCGGGCATTTCGTTCAAAAAGGACTTGATCTATACATGGATCATAAACAATATGTATTCCTCGAGGCAAAGGCCGTGAACAAAGATGTCCATGGGACCGGCTGCATCATGTCTTCAGCAATAACCGCATACCTTATAAAGGGATATGATAAGCTTGACGCGGTAAAAAAGGCAAAGTTGTTTACGCTCGATGTCATAAAACACAGCCGTAAAGTTTCTCCATCATTGAGAAGATATGTGGGGATACCGAACATCAAACAAAAAAATATCTAAACAAAACAATGCTACATGTATCGGTCCCCATAGTGGTTTTAGCTATCGTATTCATACTGATCGCTGTAAGACAGGTAGGCAATATAAGGTTTCAAATATGGCAGATCATGCTCCTTGGTGCAATAGCTGTTCTCCTTACCGGGAGTATTCCCCCTGCAACGGCATTGAAGGCCATAGATCTGGATGTCCTGCTGTTCTTATTCGGCATGTTTGTAATAGGGGTTGCACTTGAAGAAAGCGGCTACATCTCTCATCTCTCTTCCATGTTATTTAAAAATGCACGATCCGTGGATACCCTTGTATTGAAAATATTGTTTTTTATGGGATTCGCCTCGGCATTTTTAATGAATGATACCCTTGCCATCATAGGAACTCCATTGATGCTCCTGCTTGCCAAAAAGCACAATATAAATCCAAAGGTGCTCTTGCTGACGCTTGCCTTTGCAATAACGACAGGCAGCGTTATGAGTCCGATAGGAAATCCACAGAACCTTCTCATATCCATAAACGGCAATCTTTCAAACCCTTTTATAACATTCCTCAAATATCTTTTTCTGCCGACGCTGATCAGCATATTTGCGGCTTATGTAATACTCAGAATACTTTATAGAGATGAGTTTCACAGCAACAACTTAAGGCACGTGTATGAGCCGATAAAGGATAAGAAGCTTGCAATACTTTCGAAATATTCACTTATCGTAGTCGTTGTTTTAGCCGGATTAACGATAATAATATCATTACTGCATCCGGAATTTGATTTTAACCTGACCTACATTGCACTGATAGGTTCATTGCCCATACTCCTATTCAGCAATAAAAGATTCAAAATATTAAAAAATGTCGATTGGCATACTCTTATATTTTTTGCGGCGATGTTCGTTCTTATGAAGAGCGTATGGTTAACGGGTTTCTTCCAGAGCTATGTTGGCAAAAACCCCGGCAGCATAGTATCGATCCATTCCGTATTGGGGATCAGTATTACACTCAGCCAGTTTATCTCGAATGTACCGATGGTGGCCCTTTACCTGCCGGTACTTATGCATGCAGGCGCCTCATCAACGGCATTGATCGCTCTTGCCGCCGGAAGCACCATTGCAGGCAACCTGCTAATCCTTGGTGCTGCGAGCAACATTATTATTATACAGAATGCCGAAAAGAAATCCAGAGCAACATTGACATTCCTTGAATTTGCAAAGGCAGGTATTCCTCTGACAATTATTAATGCCGTTGTCTACTGGTTTTTTTTGAAGGTCGTATAGAGGTCCCTGGTTCCCTTATTCCTTCTGCTGTCTGTTGAATGCAAGAGCAGCAAGAATTGTACTGCCCAGTGTGAAGATAACCATGAGTACGACATCGGAAAGCATGGAGAAGTCCGAATGAAAATGTGCAAACTCGACGAACATGACGTGCTTGAAGCTGTCGATACCATAGCTGAGAGGATTCAAATACATCAAGTAACGCATAAACTTCGGTAAAACACTTATCGGATACATTGCACCGCTCAGGAAGAACATCGGCATTACAATAAAATTCATGATGATATTGAAGCTTTCAAATGACTTTATCATCGATGCGATAAAAACGCCTATCGCAGCTATACACATGGAAACGACCATAACAAAAACTATCAGGAGAAGGGCTTCATATATAGTAAACCTTATGCCTATGAACGGAGCTGCAGCCATGATGATAACACCCTGGATAGTCGATACCAGCATGCCGCTCACTATCTTGCCGAATGCGACAGAGAGTCTTGAAACCGGTGTTACGAGTATTTCTTTCATGAAACCAAACTCCCTGTCCCATACTATGGATATGGACGAAAACATCGCGCTGAAAAGGATTGTCATGCCGAGTATGCCCGGTAGTATAAACTGTATATAACTTACACCAAGTCCGCCCTTTATAACCTGATTCAATCCCGTACCGATAAGAAAGAGCCATGTCAAAGGCCTCGCAATCATGCCGATTAATCTGGATTTTTGTCTGAAAAACTTTTTAAGGTCCCTCAGTGTTATCACGTAAATAGGAAGGATAAGTTTTCTCATCTGTTATGTCCCCTTACTGTGGAAAACCGATCCACATATTCGTCCCGTATTTCAGAGCCTGTAAGTGAAATATAGAGTTCTTCGAGTACGGGCTTTTTTATTTTAAAGTCATCTATTTTGAGACCTGAAAAATTCAACATTTGTCTTAAAAATAGATCGGGGTCTTCTGTTTTAATCTGATATTCACCGCTGTCCAGCTCGCTCATGCCGTGTTGAAGCAGGGTCTGTACCGTTGCAGTATCCGTAGCCCCAAAAGTAACCGTTGCCTTGCCCATTTCATTGATCAACTTTTGAGGGTTGCCGACAGCAACAATCCTGCCGTGATCGATAATAGCAATCCTGTCGAAATCTGATGCCTCTTCTATATAATGGGTTGTGACGAATATCGTTGTTCCTTCTACTTTCTTCATTTCCTTTATAAAGCTCCACACATTCGCCCTGGTCTGAGGATCAAGTCCGATCGTCGGTTCATCCAGGAACAGAACCCTGGGCCTGTGAAGTAACCCGCGTATGAGTTCGAGCCGGCGTTTCATACCGCCTGACAGATGTTTTACAAGCTCGTTCTTTTTGTTCTCCAATCCTATCATAGAGAGAAGCTCGCCTATCCTATTGACGGCCTCACGCCTTCCCATCCCATACAGATAAGCATGAAACAAAAGGTTCTCGAATGTCGTAAGCTCGTTGTCAAGGGTTGTTTCCTGAAAAACAAGTCCTATGTGTTCCCTGATCTTATCCGACTCCTTGCTTACGTCGAAACCCGCAATATATGCCTGACCGGACGTAGGCTTGAGTAACGTGCAAAGTATACTTATTGTGGTTGTCTTGCCGGCACCGTTTGGACCAAGGAAACCGAACAACTCGCCGTATCCGATCTCAAATGAAATGCCGTTGACTGCCTGAATACCGTCGTATGTTTTATAAAGCTCTCTTACCTCTATTGCATTCATAGCTCATAAGAAATCACAGATGCGTATATATAATCAACAATTTGGTTTACTTCAACTCTTTTGCGTTTATGAGTTCCGGAATGCTGAGTTAGGATGGAGTTCTTTTTTAAAGCCTCCCCTTGGCAAGGGGAGCTGGTAGGGTGTGTCTCGTTCTTTCCTGTCATTGCGAGCCGCCTTCGGCGGCGAAGCAATCTCATCCCCATCTCCCTAACTCCTAAACTCCCCAACTCCATAACTTTTTTAACTCCCAACTCAATTTCCTTGCCCTACCCCCATGCCTATGCTAATAGGCAAAACATGCGTTCGAATACCCTTGTATATGTAATATCCATCATAACGGCCATGGCTATAGGGTGGTCTTTGTTTAATCCGAGTTACGGCGGTTCAATAGAATATCTGATCATGCTTGTCTTTTTTATTATGATCGGTTGGACTATTCTTATAACCTTTGTGTCTGATCACAAAGAGCGCGGATATTTAATTTCCATATTTTTAGTCGCCCTTGGGCTGAGGATGCTTGTATCCCTGCTTGTCCATACCCTGCTTCCCCCGGGCTATTTCGCGCCGGACGAACCTGGCACGCTTTTAGCTAGCAAGACGCTCGCTGAATCATGGTCAGGTAATATTGCGGTGTATGGGCAATACGGAGGCATACAACATATTGCAGCATCTGTATTTTATATATTCGGTTATAAACCGAATATATTATTCTTACTTGCAAATTTTCTTGGCGCAATGACTGTTTTGAATGCATATTTTATAACAAAACGTCTGTTTAATGCACAGTCAGCACGTTATAGTGCATTGGTGGTAACCATCCTGCCATCAATCATTCTCTGGTCATCCATGCCGTTAAAGGATGTATATTCACAATTTTTTATTACATCCATTATACATCTTACCTTACGGATTAAGGAGCGTTTTAGGATAAGCAATCTCATGCTTATTTTAGGTCTTATTGCACTCGTTGGATTTGTCAGAGGATATCTCGTGATTATAGTTTTAATGGCTGTTGCGGCGACCTTTATTCCTGTACGCAAAGAGACGTTTATAAGAAACGCCATTATCATAGCTGTATTTGCCATGTCATTTGCCCTGTTTTTTTCATCCTATGCGGCCAAACAAATACCGAAGTATGGGGAGAAAAACGAGGGTGTATTGCAGTCACTGCAACAAACACGAAGTGGATTTTATAGCGGCGGTTCCAAGATGCTCGGGCATATCAATATTGCAAACCCTGTCAATGCACTTATGTATTCTCCTTTACTCCTCACAGTTTTTTTTCTTGCACCATTTCCATGGGATATCACAGGCAGTGTGTTACATAACCTTGCAACAGCGGAAAGTTTGGTATGGTATTTCTTTTTCTATTATGCAATCAAGGGTATTATACGGGCATTAAAAGAAGGCAAGTTTGATACAATGCCGGTGCTTGTCATGATCGGTGTATTATCCATTGCGTATGCACTTGCAATATCAAACCTCGGTGCTGCATACCGTTTCAGGGCTCAGGTATCCGTACTTCTGTTGGTCTTCTCCGGTTATGGATTGTATATAAGGAAGCAGGAAAGTCTAAAGAAATATGCCCTGCCCATTGAGCATAAATCCAAGATAATCCCACCTACCTCCCCTCTCCCCTAATTCTTTTGAGTTTATGAGTTCTGGAGTGCAGAGTTAGGATTGAGTTATTCTTAAAACCTCCCTTTGATAAGGGTGACGCAGGAGGGTTTCTTTTGAATTCCCCTCTATCAAGAGAAGCAAGGGGTGTGTTGAAAGCCTCCCCTTGGCAAGGGGAGGTTGGTAGGGTGTGTCTTGTTCTTTCCTGTCATTGCGAGCCGCCTTCGGCGGCGAAGCAATCTCATCCCCATTTCGTCATTCCTGTCCTCAAGGAGCCTGCCCCGCACTTGATGCTGGGGGAATCCAGTCCTTGATTCAACGTTCCAACTCCAAACACCTGTCCCACATTTTCCTACTCTATTATGTCTTCAACCTGAGATAGTAGTTTTATGCCGAGCTTGCTTGCATATTCATCAACTTCTTTCCGTAAATGTATGCCGACCATAAATTTCTCGTCTATCTTCACAGATTCGCTCTTCTCATAAAACAGCACAGTCTTTTCAAATATCTCTATGTCTCCAATATTTATCGTAGACTTTATCTCAACTGCTATCCGTTTGCCATTCTTGATCAGTATATCTATCTCTGCATCCCGTGGTTTCAGAAAAAACTCGGCATTACTGTCAGTTTTGCGCCATTTCGTAACAACAAAACCTGCCTTGCTTAATATCTCCTTCAGTGCAACAGTAAAGGTATCCTCTGCCATGATACCCCAGCGAGAGCCAAGAGCGCTGATCTTGTTTGTGAGAGACTTGTTGAGGGCTTCTATGGATGCCTTGAGGTAGAGATGGAAATCCTCCCTCTGGTTTTCAAACCTCTTGTCTATCGCCTCAAACCGTCTCTCTGACTCTTCCCGCATTGCCTTGAGCTCTGACTCTATAGCCTCAAACCGTCTCTCTGATGCTTCAAATCTCTTGTCCATCACTTCAAATTTTTCGTCAGAAGCTTTCCTCATTGCTTTAAGTTCTGCAAGTATGGCAGTAAACTCTTGCTTCGTCGCTACATCACTCACAAGCAGTCCTAAAAGTATTGCTCGCTTTTGCTTATCATCACCAATAGCTTTGAGGATTTTATTCGCAAGTTCATGTACATCAATGTCCTTAAAGGCAAAATACTCTATTTGAGGTTCTTTTACCTCTTGATATGGTTTTATTTGTTTAGATTTTTTCTTCATGTTTTATTGATACCATAGTTATTTAAAAAACGCAACAGCAACATAAGTTCAGGGAGTATGTAAGAAAAAGTGTGTAAATGGCCGTAATCTTATATAAGAAAAATATAGGAGGATTGAATGGCCATCAAAGACGAGTGGTTAGATGAGATATTAAAAGGATGCAAGACCCCTGAGGACATTATCGGACCGAAGGGAATAATCAAGCAGTTAACGAAGCGGCTACTGGAGAAAGCATTATCCGCAGAGATGACGGAACATCTTGGGTATGAGAAGTATTCTCCCGAAGGGCATAATAGCGGCAATTCCCGCGAGACTACCCCTTAAAATTGTGTATTCAAGATTTTAAGTTTCCTTCATTTCGAATCTTAAGTCAAACAATTGTCTCAGTTCATAAAGGCATTCCCGTAATTGCCAAATAGGTTTTCTCTCCCAGAGGTCTTCAAGATTCA
>CAZJPN010000008.1:0-3965 GCA_964547905.1 uncultured Pseudomonadota bacterium
CCCTCTTCTAATCTTGCATTTATATATCCATTGATTGTTTTGTTCTTGTAGCTATAAGCTGTTTCTAATGTCTGGTTAAAATAGTCAATAATTGCCTTAACTTGATCATTGTTTTTTGTCTCATTTTTTTCCCCCTTATAATCCCCTTTTAAAGAAGAATAGAATAGAGTAGAGCCTTCCAACACCCCTGACAATGGGTCTTGGTAGGAGTCTTGCAAGGGGTCTTCAAGGTTATTGATTTTTATGAACTTTTTAATCAATTCTGAATGAGTATTAACATGTAAAGTATGTAAGTATCGCTTTAATCCGGTTAACTGATTCTTGTTATGCTTAATTGCATCTATATCTACTTTCATGATCTCAGAACTTACAAGAATAACTCCATTATGATATTTAAGAATATTTAAATCAGATAGTGTGTTAATTGATGTTAGTATTTTATCCGGTGAACAATTAAGATCGCTTGCAAGGTGATTGAGATTGAGAGGATAAATACCACTATAGTTGCTGTTTTCAGAAAGTAGAATGTGAAATAGAATTTTATAGTCATAATCAGATAGGGACTTAAAATAAGGCCTTCCGGCCATACCTCTGCATAATTGTACAAAAAAAAGATCGTGTTTAATCATATTTTTTTTATATCCTTTAATTTGATCGGGACAAGAATATATCCTTTGCCGTTACATCCATGACAAACCTTACGATCATATCCAACTGTACCGTGTCCATTGCAGGTCGGGCACCGTTGGGCAATAACCTCAGGTTCAACTTTGATTTCAGTCAATCTATCACTCATGCAATGCCTAATAGAACAAACGAAAATGATTGTCAAGTATTTTTTTATTTCTTACTTTTAACTTGACAAAGGCTTTCAGCAAGTGCTATATGTATGTTCAAATGTTGAAAATAGGAGGCTCTATGGAGCTTTTGTTGTTTATGAAGGTCTCTTTAATTATTGTGTGTATAGTATCAACAGTAGTGTTAATAAGAGAGTTTTTGTCAATTAGAAAGTACAGTAAGCAAATTAAGCAAATTCGATCAAATATAAACCAAGCACAATCAGATATGATAGAAATTAGTAAACTGCAAGCAGAGATTGCAACTATTTAAAAATCAATGAACGGGTCAAATCTAAAATAGCATCCTGAAAATTTTATTCTCACAATCTTAAAATCCAACTCCTCCCCGAGTTCGTTAAACTCTTCGGAATGTTGTTCCATAATGGCTGTTATGGAACTATGGCTTCTTAAATAATGGCTAAGGCAAAGAAAACACTTGACAAAGACTTTCAGCAAGTGCTATATGCATGTTCAAATGTTTATCTTGGCAGTCAAGCGGGATGACAGAAAAGGAGAAGTAAAATGGATAAGGAAAAGGTTAAAGAGGAAAGGGAAGGTATTGAACTTGAGAAGTTCAAGATCAGTATTAAGTTCATTTCGCCGATTTTAGGGTCTGCACCCCCTCAGGAAACGCTCAGTTTCTATCTTGCAAAGCAGGATGAGGAACGCAAGAAACAGGAACGGCGTCTAAAAACAGAACAGGAACATCAGCTTTCCGAGGCAACTTACACACCGGAAGAAAAACTTCCAGATGACCTGCCATCCGAAGAGAAGATCACAAGGTTCAGAAAGGATGAGCATGGTGTTTACCTCACAAACTTTCAGGTTAAGGGATTTTTCAAGTCTGCCGGTGAGGCACTTACCTTACAGCTAAAAGTCAAGGCAATCAAAAGTAAAATAGATAGGTACGTATTTATTATGCCCCACAAGCTCTATCTTCATCGGGATGGTAAAATTATACAAACACACGACCAGCTCAACCTCCGCCCCCTGACAGCAATGACCATGCAGGGAAAGCGTACGTCAATCACGGTCAGTGAACAGATCGACAGTGCTGATATACCAGAACTTGAAGTGACCATGATAAAAAACTCAGAAATAACGAAGGACAAGTTGTTGTCAATGCTGGCTTATGGAACCCTTTCGGGCATAAGCCAGTGGCGCAATGCAGGTTACGGACAGTTTGAGTATAAGTTGATAGGGCAAAGGTATAGCATTTTACCATGATGTTTTGTGGAGGAAAGGTATGGTAGAGTACCGTATAGGTATAGTAGCGTAGGGTAAGGTTCGGTAAAGGTGAAGTATTGTCTCGTGCCGTGGAGTAAAGGTAGTGTAGCGTGAAGTTCGGTAATGGTACAGTATAGTGTATTGGCGTACTATTTGGTTAAGTAGCGTAAAGGTAAAGTCAGGTGTCGGAGCGTGATGTAGAGGTGGTGTGCAGTTCGGTCTGGTCTTGTGAAGTTGAGTAAAGGTAGTGTAGCGTGAAGTTCGGTTCGGTGAAGGTGAAGTATGGTCTCGTGCTGTGGAGTAAAGGTGAAGTGAAGTTTTGTTTTGTAGCGGTTAAGTGATGTAAAGTAATGTAAAGGTAACGTAAGGTACTGTCAAGCAAAGGTATAGCATTTTACCATGATGTTTTGTGGAGTAAAGGTAAGGTAGCGTGCGGTTCTGTTCGGTAAAGGTGAGGTACGGTGTTATGTAGTTGACAAAGATGGGATATAAAAGCTTGACATATACTAATACGAAAGGTAAAATAAATATATGATTAGGACATATAAGTACCGGTTATACCCGACAAGAAATCAAAGCAGAATACTTGATACCACATTGTCAATGTGTAAGGATTTATACAATTCCGCATTGCAGGAAAGAATTGAAGCATATAGTAAACAACATATCTCTATACAATACAATGTTCAGCAGAACTCTTTGTTATTGCTCAAGGAATTATGCCCTCAGTATGAATTTATTTATGCTCAAGTTCTTCAAGATGTGCTTCATAGATTAGACAAAACATTCAAGAATTTCTTTCGGAGAGTCAAGAGTAGGCAAGGCAAAGCTGGATTTCCAAGATTCAAGAGTAATGACAGATACAATAGTTTTACTTATCCTCAAAAAGGATTTGAGATTGTAGATGGTAAATTATCCCTGTCCAAGATAGGGCATATCAAGATAAAACTATCAAGAGCTTTGCCCGATATAGTAAAGAACTGCACAGTCAAGAGAGAGCTTAATCGCTGGTATGTTTGTTTTAGTGTAGAAGTACAACCGAAATGTCTAAGACTTTCCATGAACAAATCCATTGGCATAGATATGGGTATCAAGAACTTCGCTACATTATCAGATGGAGCTGTTATTGACAACCCTAAATATCTGAAAGAGTCTGAGGATAAATTGAAACATGAGCAAAGAGCACTGTCAAAGAAAAGGAAGGGTAGTCATAACAGGTCAAAACAGAAATTTATTTTAGCCAAAGTTCATAGGAAGATAAAGGATCAGAGGAATGATTTCCAGCATAAAGTTTCAAGAAATATTGTAAATAAGTTTGATACCATATACGTGGAAGATTTAAGCATATCAAATATGATCAAGAATCATCATTTAGCGAAATCAATTTCTGATGTAAGCTGGGGATACTTTGTACAGAAACTTGAGTACAAAGCGGAAGAGGCTGGTACGAGAGTTATAAGAGTATCTCCGAACTATACGTCTAAGACGTGTTCTGTCTGTGGATATGTCAAACATGATTTGACTCTGAAAGACAGAGTTTGGACATGTCCAATTTGTAATACAGAACATGACAGAGACGTAAATGCATCAGAGAATATAAAACAAAAAGGTATACAAGATAGGGCAAGGAATGCCCGAATTGAAGCTTGCGGAGAGATAGGTCAAATAGACTACTCTGGGAAGCAAGAATATGTGGACAAGATAGATGACAAATCTGCTTTGCCAAACACATAATTCCGAAGGCAGGGTATTATGACTAAAATAGCAAAAAGATGCCCAGTATGCAATGGGTACTGTGAAGTAGGGTTTTATCCTGATAGGGTAGAATGTCATGGATGTGATGGAAAGGGATACATTGAAGTCCCGAAAAACAAAAATGCTATCAAATGCCCTGCCTGT
>CAZJPN010000009.1:0-10653 GCA_964547905.1 uncultured Pseudomonadota bacterium
CCACCCGACCCAAGCCCCGCTTGGGTACCCCTCTCCCGTCAAGAAGCTATCCGTCAATTCAAGAAACAATGGGTTTATCATTCTGAACACATGCGTTTCACTCAGTGTAAACTCCGTGAAGAATCTAATCTTTTTCGCAAGTTACAAAAACGAGATTCTTCGGCTATGCCTCAGAATGACAATTGTCGGACAGCCGGTCAGGGGTGAGAGATAGAAAATAAAGGGGAAAGGAACTCAAAATTGAAACAAAGCATAAAAAAAACAGAAAGGGCGGGTCTGAGACCCGCCCTGAAGAAATCATTCGAAAACAAGCATCACCGATACGGGGAATCCCCGAATCTGCAATTATATCTTTCCCTGAAGCAGAAAGGCTATAACGAAGGCGTATATAACCAGTGATTCTATAAGGGCAAGACCGATGATCATCGGTGTTACGATCTTGCCTGAAGCGCCAGGGTTCCTCGCAATACCATCAAGGGCTGATGAAATGGATCTGCCCTGACCAAGTGCTCCACCAAACGCCGCTATTGCAATACCGATACCGCTGGCGATAGCAAGCCATGCCTTCACGCTGGTATCTCCTGCCTGTGCCGCCGTACCGTCAGCAAAAGCCGGTATTGCCATAAGCATGAGCACGATGGTCGATGCCGTTGTTCTCAAAAACCGTTTTATCATTTTTTTCCTCCTTTCTTGAATATTTTTTCCATAAAAAACAAGTGCACTCACAGATCCGCTGCCTCATGCTTATCCTCCTCTACGTGCGCAACCGCAAGTGCAATGTAGATTGCGCTGAGAATAGAAAACACCAGGGCCTGGATGAATGACACAAAAATGCCGAGTATCATAAAGAATATCGGTACAAGAACCGGGAGCAGGTGGGAAAATATGGTCAATGCCGTATGGTCACCAAGCATATTCGCAAAAAGCCTCAGTGAAAGGGACACCGGTCTTACAAGATTACTGATAAGCTCTACAACCAGCATTATGGGAGCAAGCCACCAAATCGGTCCCATAAAATGCTTGATATACTTTATACCGTGGGCCTTGAACCCATAAAAGTTGTACGCTACAAACACCGTCACTGCCATAGCAACATTTGTGTTCAATGTATCCGTGGGCGGGACCATGCCGGGTATGACACCCCATAGGTTTGAGACGAAGATCAGTATAAAGAGAGTGCCGATCAAAGGCACATATTTTTCCGGTTCATCCGGTATAACCGAGGCTGTAAAGTTATACAGTGCCTCATAAATTATATCAAACAGTGAAAACAGCGTAAACCCTCCATCCGGCACCTCAGGATAATTCCTGCGTTTCAGCGTTCTGTAAACAAGCAGGGTGAGCAGTATAAGGATAACGCCTGTCAAAGGATACGTTATCATATAACTGGGTATATCCTTTAGTCCGGGTATAAAACTAAACCATGTCAATTGTTCATGCATCGTTCTGTCTCCTTAACATTAAAAAAATTGCCATGACCATGGTACTCAAAGGCATGATTGTTATCCCGAGTACAAATGGTAGAGGGCTTATCTTGATTATTACTATGGTTATATAAAGCGTTGTCAACAAAAATGCATATTTAAGTATCAGCAGAAAGATATAAACTCCCTTATTCTTTGAATATCCAAGGATGGCGGATACGCCTTTGCCAAGAAGCAGTAGATTGATAGTCACTATGCCTGTCCCTGCTATGAAAGCGATAATACTCGTCCTGTCTGATCGAAGCAACAGTATACCGAACATACCGCATGCAAAAAGTATTATCCCGGTTATAAGCCAAATCTTGTATACATTATATTTCATTTTTTATCCGATCCTACAATTTTACCTATCTCGCGTAATCTCATTATACTTGCTACAAACCCAAGGCATGTAAAAACAAGCAGAAGCCATGGTGTAGTGTGGAAGTACCTGTCGGCATAATATCCGATAAAAATACCCACGACTACAGACAATCCTGCCTCTATGCTCAGGGCGAATATTGTCGCTACCTTTTGAGGGTCAAATCCTAACAAAGTACGTTGGTAAATACCATAATAGGGAAACAACAGTCAAACAAATTAAAACAAACAGTACTTTTGCGTTTTTTGGGTTAATTGGAATGCTCTTTTATAAATCTGTCCAGTTCCTGCTTGTCTTCTATAGATTTTTTCTCTTTTTCTACGGTTGTTGTGGGCTGTTCGGCTTCATGCTCTTTCAGCAGGGTAAACTTTTTTTTCAACTCCATGGTTTTTTGCTCTATATTCTCCAATTTTTGCGGATTCTTCAATGTTATCTGCATCGAATTGTTTTTGAAGCTTACCCTCAAAAAGTAAATCAAGGCAATTATGAGCAGCACCAGAATAATATATTTTATAAGTTTAAACATACCCTTATTCCTGTGTTTCATAGGCATACGACGGCAATTCTCTCAAAAACCGCGACGGTTTTATCAAAGCATTATTATAATTTCCTCTCTCAGGCAACCATTCCTGATAGCAAAGATAAAGCATGTCTTTTGCTCGGGTTGTTGCCACATAAAACAATCTTCTTTCCTCTTCTATGGCCTCATTGTCTGGTTCTTTTTTTTGATTGTCATTACCCCTGATCACAGGGAACTTGCCGTCTACAAGCCATGGTATGAAAACGATCTTCCATTCAAGCCCCTTTGCCTGATGTATACTTGACAGTATAACCCTTTCCCTGTCGGCCTCCTCTGTATCAGAAGATACAACCGTTGCAACCAACGCCATCTCACTGAGGAAGCTGGTTACGCTCTCAAATCTTACAGAATAATTCATGAGCTGTCGTACGTCTTCGAGTCTGGTTTCAAAGTTTGTATAGGTAAGCTTCATATAATCTTCATACCCGGATTCGAGGATAGCCATGAGCATATCGGACGGGAGCTTTTCTTTCATTTCCGAAAGGTTCAAAATCAGTTTATAAAAATCCGAGAAATACTGTTTCGCTTTCTTCGGGAGTTCCTCGATGGTGTCCTTTTCACCGAGCGACCCAAAATTGTAATCGGCCTTGACAAAATCATCCCACAGGTATCCGGCTGTTTTTATACCGATACCCGGGTATAATCTTAGAGCCCTCTTGAATGCAAGTTCATCCATGGGATTGTTCACGAACCTTAGGTAGCTCAGCACGTCCTTTATGTGTGCCTGTTCAAAAAATTTTATGCCCGATCTGACCTCATAGGGTATGCCAAGCCTTGTCAGTTCCATCTGTATTTCCATTGAATGATAGTGCGATCTGTACAGGACGGCAATATCGTTCAGACTTGCATCCGCGTGGAGTATATGTTTTGCTATAAAGCTTGCCTGCTCTTCGGTATTAGCGGTCTTTACAACAATCGGCAGCAGCCCTGCACCCCTTGTAGCTACAAGCTGCTTGAGATACTGCTTTTTATTTCTTATGATACTCGAATTGGCAAGATCAAGTATCGACTGTGTACTTCTGTAATTTGTCTGGAGCTTATAAACGACCGCATCGGGATAACGCTCCGTGAACCCGAGTATATTCTCGTAGTGGGCCCCGCGAAATGCATATATCGACTGGGCATCGTCTCCGACAACCATGATATTTTTGTGTACCCGTGCAAGGATATCGACGATCTCAGCCTGAAGTTTGCTTGTGTCCTGATATTCATCGACCAGTATGTGCTTGAACAATCTTTGATAATGCTCACCGATGTCTTCATGCTCAAGCAGTAATTGTTTAAGAAAAACAAGCAGGTCGTCGAAATCAAGTGCGTTCAGTGTCTTTTTCTTATTGACAATATGCTCGTTTATAAGCATCAGGTCATCTATAAACTCGGCCATTTGCGGAAATCTTTTGATGACAGCCTTATCTATCTGCATGGAAAGGTTGGCTGAAAGGCTCAATACATCTGCCACCGCATTTGCCTTTGGAAACCTTCTGTTTTCATTCAAGCCGAACTCCGTTATCGTAAGTGAAACAAGATCCGTCCTGTCTTCCTCATCGAGGATTGTGTAGTTGTTCTTAAAGCCGAGAAGACCGATATGCCTCCTCAGGATAAGGTTCGCTATATGATGAAACGTGCCGCTCCACACGCCTTTGCTGTCGATGGAAAGCAGCCTCTCAACCCTTAAGAGCATCTCCTTTGCAGCCTTGTTGGTAAATGTTACAAGCAGGATGCCTGCAGGCGAAACCCCTTCTTCTACAAGCTTCGCAACCCTGTAAATAAGGGTACGGGTTTTTCCGCTGCCAGCACCTGCTATAACAAGGCTTGGACCGCCTTTTGATAAAACGACATTGAGCTGTTCTTCGTTTAGTTCTTTTTCAAACTCTATACGCGGTCTTTTATCCGATTGTGTTAAAAGGTGTTCTCTGTACACATCATTGAACTTTCATGTCTATCTTCGTTTTCGCTTTTAATCCATCAATCAATTTTTCGAATGCTTCCTTTGCATCCTGCTGTGCGAGCATCTGCTCAAGCTGCGGTTTGACCTCTTTGAATGTCCTAACCTGTGCCGGCCTTTTCGCAATGAGCTGAATGATATGATAACCGTACTGGGTTTGTACGATAGGGCTTATCTGGCCCGGCTTCTTCAGAGCAAAAGCTGCCTTGGAAAATGCCGGAACCATCTGGTCTTCTGTAAAAAACCCGAGCTCGCCGCCTTTTTCCCCGCTTGCTTTATCTATGGATTTCTCCATTGCAAGCATGGTAAAGGATTTCCCAGCCTTCAGTTCTTTTTCTATTTGCTCGGCTTCTGGCTTTGTTTTGACAAGTATATGCCTGGCATTCACTTCCTCGGGAACGTTGAATTGGGCTTTATGCTGTTCATAAAATGCCTTCGCTTCTGCATCGCTGACCTTCACGCCTTTTTCCAGGCTCGTATAGATATCCTTTGCTATAAGCTGTTCTTTAAGCTGTTTTTTGATCTCATCCGTGGTCATGCCTGATTCGTTTACTATGGACTCGAATTTATCCTTACCAAACCTCGCTTCCAACTGGTTGAGCGTATCGTCCACTTCCTTATCACTTGCGGTTATGCCGTTTTGTTTTGCATAGTCGTCAAGCAATGTTAACGTAATAAGCCCTTGAATGACATTCTGTTTTATCTGATTGATGATTTGCGTGTTTTCTTTGCTGTATGGATCAAAAGGCTTTCCCTGACTGGCAAAAAACTGCTTGAGCAACGCTATCTGCAGGTTCAACTGTTTATTGAGTTCACCCTTTGATATGGTTTCATTGCCTATTATTATAGCAGGTCCTGAACCGCTTATAAGTGCCAATGGCTTCGGTCCTCTTTTCAGAATATTTGTTTTCCAGAGCAATATACCGACGACCACCACTATCACGATCAGTACACTGGATAGAATAATTAATGTTGTTCTGTCCTTTGGTTTTGGCGCTTGCCCCTCATTTTTTGTTTCATTGTTTGTTTCTATATCCGACATGTGTCCTCCTTAATTTTTATAATAGAACAGTTTCATATAATTTACAACCTGTCAACCCCATCAAAGAAACTCAAAATTCAATATTTAATATTCAATATTGAATTTTGAATTTTGAATTTGTTTATTATTCTTAATCTTGAATCTTGAATCTTGAGTTTTGAATTTTATCTCTTCCCGTATCCCTGAGCAACGATCTCATGGCCGCTGAGCTTCAGCCGTGCAATACGCTTGTCAATGGGCGGATGCGTTGCAAAGAGGTCTGCCCAGAACCCTTCCTTGTCTCCCACTATCTTGACCAGCGGGTCTACAATAAACATGTGGGCCGTACCTCGTGATGCGTTCTTCATAGGAATAAAATCGGTTTTAATCTTTTCCAGGGCAGATGCAAGAGCCAATGGGTTTCGCGTGAACTCTACGGATGCATCATCCGCCGAATACTCCCGTTCCCTTGATACAGTCATAGCTATTATCTGGCCGAGTATAGGTGCGATAATTGCGAGGACAAATGCCACGAGCAAAATGATAACCATTCCTCGTAAATCTGTATTTTTGCCGCTTCTTCTCGGCCCATAAAAAGAGATCCGCCATAGCCAGTCGCTCATCAATGCAATGGCTCCAAGCAGCACCGCGACAACCGTCATTGTTTGTATGTCATGGCTTTTTATATGCCCCATTTCATGGGCAACAACCGCCTGCAGCTCGCTTCTGTCCATCTTGTCCAGCAATCCCCGGGTTACGGCTATGCTCGAATGCCCGGGGTCCCTTCCTGTTGCGAAGGCATTCGCCTGATCCGAAGGCATTATGTAAATAAACGGCATTGGGTTACCCGATGCAATGGACATCTCCCGTACAACATCCATCAACACCTTTGATTTGTCGTCCGCGGTGGATGGGTCCAGAGGCACCGCACCCACGGATCCAAGTACGATAGTGTCTCCGCTGTAGTACGATGTCATTGCCCAGACAGAGGCAACAATAAGTGCCAGTGCCGTTGCAAAGGGGAAAGGTCCCCTTGTTATGTCAAACCCCAGATAAAAATGATCAATAAAGTATCCGAGCGACAGGACGATGAACAGGAACACCGATATGAGTATCAGTGTAGTTCTTTTGTTCTCTCTTTGTTCTTCAAAAAAATCCATCGCTTGAATGTCTTAATCTTGAATCTTGAATTTCTTCATATATTGATATCTACCTTCGGCGTTGTCCGTGCAGCCTCTTCGATCTGGAAGTAGGTCTTGGACTTGAAGTTGAACATACCGGCTATCACGTTCGAAGGAAATTGCCCGACCTTTGTGTTCAACTTCATGACGCTGTCATTGTAGTACTGCCGTGCGAATGCAAGCTGGTTTTCCGTTGTGCGCAATTCCTCCATAAGGGTTCTCACCTGTTCATTGGATTTAAGGTCAGGGTAGTTTTCCGCAACTGCGAACAGCTTTCCGAGTACGCCTGAAAGCGCGCCCTCTGCCGCAAACTTTTCAGCACCCGGTGGAGTGGACATTGCCTTTGAACGTGCACTGATAACAGCCTCAAGGGTCTCCCGTTCAAACTTCATATACCCTTTCACAGCTTCGACAAGGTTCGGTATAAGATCATACCGCCTCTTCAGTTGAACATCTATCTGCTTGTATGCGTTGTCGATACCGGCATTCATACGGACAAAGCTGTTGTAGATCGCCACGAACCAGAAGATTATGAGAAGAATCAATATAAGAACTATCCATGCTCCTGCACCCATATTTTCCTCCTTTATTACTTTTTTGAATCTTTAATCTTGAATCTTGAGTTTTTAATTTTGAGTTTTGAGTCTTGAATTTTTTAAATTCTTTTCGGTCATCGTGTCGTCTTTTTCTTCATATGCTTCTCTTCATCCTCAAGCTCTGTCTTGCACTTGATACACTGGGTTGTAACCGGACGAAACCTTAACCGCTCTTCTGAAATTTCTTCCCCGCAAACCTCGCAGATACCGTACGTGCCGTCCTTGATCCGTTTCAACGCATCGTCTATCTTGATCAACAGCCTTCTATTTCTATCACCGAGCCTGAGCAAAACGCCCGAGTCTGTTTCTACCGATGCCCTGTCATTCGGGTCCGGCAATCTTGTTTCTTTCTTGTCGCTCCCTTGGAAGCTGTTTGAAAGCCTGCTTGTTTCTTCAAGTATGTCCTGCTTCATCTTCAAAAGGATCTGGTTGAATTCTTTAATTTTTTCCTTTTCCATAAGGTTCCAATATGCTATAAATTACCCTGTTTGTAAAGAAAATTTATGATAAAAAAACTGATTATTTTTTTAAGCCCTTTTTTGATTGTCCTCTCTTCAATACATTACGGCTCTCCGTTTCTCCTCGACAAACTTCTCATTGTTATTGCCATAGCCATGTTTCTTACCATGCTTGTCTACTCAGCGATATACGAAGGTGCCATAAGTTTTCCACGCACGAGATTTTACATACCAATCCTTTTATTCCTTGCGTTCATCGTGATCCAGCAGGCCATCGTCATGCCTGAAAATCAAAGGTATATAGTTGAGGCGGTACTGCTGTTCTTTCTGATTGTCCTGTTCTTTGTTTATTTCTACTCCGGCTTCGGCAGACGGGAAAACAGCCTTTACATTATAAAATCCGTAATCTACACGAACAGCATCCTGCTCTTTATTTATCTTATAAGGTCATTCAGCCACTTCAAAACCGGCGAGCATGTTTTTTCGGGATGGCTTGTAAACCATAATCATATTGCAATGCTCGCAGGCATGCTTCTTCCGTATGCAATAGCATTGAGCATATACAAGCACCAGGGTTTCAAAAGCAGAGTTGCATGGTTTATTGCATTTTTTGTATTGTTGATAAGCTTTCTGTTCTCCGTATCGAGGGGTGCGTACATCTCTTTTGTTTTATCCATATCAATAACACTTTTGGCATCAGCATGGCTCGGGCTTTACAATAAAAAAACAGCCTTTATCCTGCTTGGGACAGGTGTACTTGCAGGTGCATTTATTATAAACCTGTATCCATTCGAACACAGGATCTTCAGCAATCTCTTCATACTCAGTGCGTCTCAGAGGCTCGGAATATGGCTCGGTTCCATAAAGATGTTTCTACGTCATCCTTTCATAGGCTTCGGCATAGGCACGTATGAGGATGCATTTCACATGTTCAGGCCGTCGGATATCCTTTATCTCGTCAATCATGCACACAATATCTTTCTGGAGATTGCCGATGACACAGGCATCGTAGGACTGGGCTTATTTTTGTGGATACTGGTTGCATGGCTTTACGCACTGATTACAGAGATGAAGCGCACGTCTTCGGATTTCAAAAAGGTCGTAATCTGGGCAGGGCTCACATCAACGCTTTTTTTGATCTTTCATAACTTTGTCGACTTCGGCATACTTGTCCCTTCCAATGCGATCTCAGCCATACTTGTCATGGCTGGCACTGCATCCGTAATGCAGATAAACGGTAATGACCTGCCGCTTGATTACGTAAAGGTACTTTCGAGAAGGCAGAGGGTGGTTATAGGTATCCTGATGGGGATTTTTTTTGTATCCATTACATGCTTATGTTCAAGGACTCTATACGGCGAATATAGGTATGAGCAGGGGAAGGACTATCTGTCTGCTGCCGCTCATTCTCTCCCCTCTCTTGATGAAACGGGGAAGGCGAGTAGTGAAACACGCGCTGCATTCCTTGAAAAGGCCATACAACGGTTCACCATTGCTCAAAGGTACATCAACACGGACAAGCTCCATTTTGAAGCAGGCAATGCATGGTTCAAGTCTTTCACTCACTCAGGCGATATGACGTCACTCAATAATGCCATTGCACAGTTCAAGCAGGCAGCACAGCTTTGCACATGGAACCCTTACTATCCCGAGGACATAGGCGGGCTTTACCAGTACAAAGGGGATATAAAGGATGCCATCGTATACACAAAACAATCTTTAGCACTCGATCCATCGAATGCGTCTCTCTGTCTGAGGATGGCAGACATGGAGCTTGAGAATGGGAATGAAGACGGTGCTATAGGTTACTATAAAAAGGCATGCACTATCTACCCGCCGTATACATGGCATGTCATACCAGAGCTTATCCTGTACAATGTAACCATGGATAAGATCGAACAAACAGCCCATGCACTGCCTGACGGCGAATGGGTGCTTGCGAACGAGCTGATAAGAACGCCGAGGGTAGGCCTTGGCTATACCGTACCTGCTGAGAGGGAACTCGGACAGGATAGGGAAAGTGCTGCTGACAACGATGTTCATATCGCTGCCGTTATACTGAAAAGGCTTATGCTGTCTGATACAGCCAATCTTCAGAGGTATGTTCCACTGTTTATTTCCATAACGCCGAATAAAATGGATGCATTGGTCCAACTTGAATCACTGCATAGTACGGATATAGATATGCTTTATTATATAGCCATGCTGCAGTATCAGACAGACAACAATGCCGCTGCAATAAAGGGGCTGAACCATATTATCGATACGGACAATACCTACAGGGACGCATACCAACTGCTGTCAAACATCTATGCCTCGGAAAACAAGCCCGATGATGCAATAGCTGTGTTAAAAAAGGCGATCTATTACCTGCCGTCGGACTCTGTGTTGTATGCAATGCTCGGTGCATGCTATAATCAGGAGAATGACTGGTATAATGCCGTCGAGTCGTACAAGATGGCAGTGCTGTTTAATCCAGTATACGAGAACGGGTATGTACAGATGGCATTGATTTATAAGGCACAGGGCATGGATGCACAGGCAAGGGATATTATAAAGAAGGGACTGGAGGCAATACCGTATAGCAGCACTTTGAAGAAATTCAAAACTCAAAATTCAACCCCCTTTAATCCCCCTTAACAGGGGGAGAGAGAAGAAAGCCCCCCTGACAGGGTGAGGGGTTTACTTTTCTTAACCCTCTCCTCTTAGCAGGCTGTCCGACAGTTGTCATTCTAAGGCATAGCCGAAGAATCTCGTTTTTATAACTTGCTAAAAAGATTAAATTCTTCACTTCGTTCAGAATGACAAACCCGCTGTTTTTTGAATTGTCGGACAGCCTGCTAGGGGAAGGGATAAAAAAGGGCGGTTCACTGAACCGCCCTTTGAATCTATTTTATTTAAAATCTTCACTCAGTTCTTAACATTGATCGTGTACGATGGACCAACCTGTTCACATGCAGGAGAACCACCCGAACTTACTCCGGCTGTTGTATTGTACGGTGTAAACGTAATGGTATTGTACACGCC
>CAZJPN010000010.1:0-6767 GCA_964547905.1 uncultured Pseudomonadota bacterium
CCCTTCGGGCACATACCAGGCAGTATTGAAGATAGTAGACAGCACCGGTATGCTTCTTACTCAGGCCACTGCAAGCTTCGGGATCAACTCGACATCGGATAACCTTTTGGGTCTTACCGGGGCCATAAGCATTGTGCCTCAAAGCCTTGAGTCAGGCAACGCCATATCCGTTAATTACTCGATAACGAACAGCGGAAATGCAGGCGTGAACATAACACCCGCGGTTGTTCTGATAAGCCCGCAGACTAATCAAGGTTCTGGGCAGCCCTTTACCATAAGCACAACAAGCGCATTTATTGCGACCCAGGCGACATATGGCAATGCATTTACCTATCCTGTAACCTGCGCCTTGTTCGGCGATTACATTGCGGCACTCAAGGCATCCGATACCAAGACAATAGCGCAAAGCTGGTTCAGGGTGGTTGACCTTACCCCGCCTGTTGTGACTGTCTCCGGGGTCGTTAATAACGGCTGCTACAATACCCCGAGCCCGTCTATAAGCATCACGGACTGCCATCTGTCGTCGCAGAATATAACACTAAACGGCAATCCATATACCAGCGGCATGCCAATCAGCACGGACGGGAACTATTCGCTGATTGCAACCGGCACGGATCTGGGCGGAAACGTAACGACCAAGTCTATAAGCTTTACGGTTGATACCATTGCGCCCCTGATAACCATTACGGGTGTGACAAACGGGGTGACGTATACCTCGAGCGTAACTCCGGTCATAACTATCACCGATGCAAACCTCATAAGCTCGACAACAACCCTTGACGGCATAGCCTACACATCGGGCACGCCTGTAACAGCGAGTGGAAGCCACACACTCAGCGTCAGTGCGTCAGACTGTGCAGGCAACCAGGCAAGCAAGTCCGTAAGCTTCTCGATCATGAGTGTGAAGCTCGATGTGTCAAAGAGCCTGATAACGCCGCCCGGGGTGCTGATATTCAATATGAACAACGGTGATGAAGAAGGATGTCATGGAGATGAACATGATAAGGACGCAAACTCCGGGCTATTGATAAGCGAATTGACGACACTTCTCACCAATGCCGGCTACTACTACACAGTTACGGATACATGGGATGGATTTGGGGCTGCATTTAATACCGGGATGTATAACCGGTATATCCTGATAGACAGCAGCGAGCAGTCAGAAGCGGGTAGTGAGGGGATAGATAAGCTCGATTCCGGCTCTGAGGGTCATGGTGAAGATCATGATCTTATCCGGAAGGAACTCAGGGAAGCGGTGAACATGGGCGACGGATTGATTGTCATAAAATCCAGCCCTGATGATCTGCCGTGGCTTGAGGATGTTACGGGTGTGAAATGGCTTGGACAAATGGATGATGAACAAAAAACATTAGGGAACATTATTGTCGAGCTTAAGACGGCTTTGTCAGCGTCCGGTGGGACTCTTACACTTACCGGCAAATATAGCGCTGTGAATATGACGGTAACAACCGCAAGCATGGCAGGGTATTATGCCCGGATAAAACAAAAATGCGATCATAGAGACGGTCACGGTGAGGATTCCGAATACAAAGACTTTGATTCCAGTTTGCACAACGGGAAGAATGACGGCAACAACAGTGATGGTTGTACGTGCGGTGATGAGCATGACCACGATAAGAGTTCAATGACCCCTGTTGCTATGGCAATAAACGCTTATGGTATGGGTGAGGCTGTCAGCATGGGATTTGACCCGTCCTATATCAGCGAAACAACCCAGGCACAGGGTCTATTACTGAATGCTTTAGGCTTTGTGGCGCCCAACTACCAGTACATGCCGCATAGATTATACCCATCGAGCACACAGGGCATACAGATCAGCGTAACCAACCTCGGTGTAGCCGTCGGCTTAAACATTACCGAATCTGTGCCATCAAGTGCGGGAATAGGACAGGTATTCAATAACGGTTCCCTGACGGACAGTACCATTGTTTGGCAGTATGCGCTTCCTGTGTCTGCATCTGCGACGTTCTCATACACCGTGACGATGCCGCAGACAGCCAGCTCATATACCTTTACCACGGGTATCTGGTATAACAATGGCTCCCAGTATACCCAGTACGGATCATATCCTCTCTACATGACTGTAACGATACAGCCTCAAGCACTGTTAGAACAGATCATAGCGGATGTTCAGGTTCTGAACGTGAAATGGGATGATAAGGAGCGTAAAGAAAAGGTGCTGGATCTGCTCGGCGGTTTGCAATACCGGCAGGATACGATTCAGCCTCGGCATGCAGCAGAGATACTCATCAAGGCAATCGACGAACTGATGCAGATCGAGTCCGCCGATAGTACCCAGATAAGACTGAGCCTGGATGTGGAACTGCGGATGTACGAGACGATGATAACCGGGGGGACTCAGGATCATTGGCCATTCCATGATTAACTACTTTCGCTGCCAGTAATGGAGGCTCAGGTATTGTGTTTATGCGGTTCTGTCTGTAGAAGGTATCTGGTAGACGGGGACATCCTCAGATTCTCGATGCTGGTCAGCATACCCTTGTCCAAAGAACGGCCGTTTATGGAACGCCTATCGATGCCGGGCTTTTCAGAGTGAAGCCCTTACCCTGTTTTTGACACCCCTTTTTGGAACGCCCTTTATACCACCTATAAACTGTTGCCTTACCGATCTTAAGCTGTCGTGATACTTTCCCGTAACTCATGCCCCTTTTAAGCAGCCTTATGGCTTCGGCGCGCTTTTTCGTTCCAATCTCCGGACGCCCAAGCTTCTTCCCTGACCTCTTTACCCTGGCCAGGCCTGCCTTTGTCCGTTCACTGATCCTCTCGCGTTCCGCCTTTGCCAGCGTGGACACCACGGCCAGCAAGATGTTCCGGGCGAGTTCATTGGTCGTGTCCAGGTATGGTTCAGTATAGCTTATGACGGCTATCCCCATGCGCTCGAGCATTTCTATAAGCTGGACAGTCCTTGACATACCTTCCCGGCTCAGGCGGTCCAGTGCCCACACAAGGATCACATCGAACTTTTTTTGATGTGCGTCCTTTAGCATTTTATTAAATGCGGCCCGGTCGGCCCTTTTACCCGAGGCGGTATCCTTGTAGACTTGCACGACATCGAGGCCCCTACCCTTCGCAAATGTAGTAAGCGGCTCAAGCTGGTTTTCGAGCTCCTGCTTGTCCGTACTGACTCTCAGATAGAGTGCTGCTCTCAAAACTGCACCCCATGTTTTATTTTCTTTCTTTAAGGACGTTATCACTTTAATAAGCTCTTTACATCTTATAAGGGATACATATATATTATTTATATATGTCAAGAGATAATATATATTATATACTTAAATGTAGGTGTCCGTAAATAGGACTTTTACTTTATGAGATGTTCCCCTATTGCTTTAAGTATTATCTCTGTGATTGTGGTATCTTCGTTCAGGGCTTTCAGTTTAAGCTGTTTATGGAGAGTTTTTGGTATATTGATACTCAACTTTGCCACTACTTGATTTTCTTCATCCCGAACCATTTCTATAGCTGCTTGTTTGCTTGTTGGTCTTCCGGCTTTCATTATAGTCATTTTGCAAACTCCTTTATCTCTTTGATTAATAGCTGAACTTCTTTAGCTGCATCGCTTCCCGGTTCGGCGTCCAAAACACTTTTACCTTCGGCTGCAGCCTTCGCATAAATCACGCGTTGGGATGTTCCGTGCTCAAAGACGGGTGTCTTATAACTCGAAAGCACGTCTCTGACTTCATTTCCTATGGTTGTTCTGTTGATTTGCCGGCTGATCACAAAGGCGACCTTAGGCTTTCCGTTGGCGATTTTTTGCCGTTCTTTTATCACATCAACCAAATCTTCTACAGCCCACACGTCGTAAGGGGATGGTTGAACGGGAATTAAAATGATGTCTGCACATTTAATTGCCGCGACAGATATACTGAGTTCCATAGGTGCACCGTCAACCACGATCCAATCGAACTGACCCGTCACAGCCTTAATATCCTTATCGAGTGTCGGCCTATCTAAGCCAATCATCGGAAGCGAGCCACCACCGCCGGCGGCGTGCCAGTCCCGCGCAGAACCTAATGGATCAGAGTCCACTAGGATCACCTTATCCCCGCCCTTTTGCAAAGCAACACTGATGTTGGTTGCAATCGTTGTCTTACCGCACCCGCCCTTTCTATTCAAAATTGCCAGGATTATAGACATAAGTTCTTTACCTCTTATAAGGGGTATATATATATATATATTATTTATACCTGTCAAGAAATAATATATATTATATACTCAAATACAGATGTTTGTAAATAATTTATACTCCGGTCGGTGAGAACAGGTTCAACTGATCAAGTAACTCAAGGCAGATTTCAATCTCCCGGAGCTCTCTTGTACTGTTGTATAGTGCACTCCCTTTTTCAAGCTCTGGACGTTCAATCGAAAGCCACTTCTCGGCGTCGTCCGCGATCGCTTGCTTTTTTTCTGCGGGTAGGGTGTTAAAATATTCGAGTGCCTGTTTTTCACGGTCAGCGTCTTGTTGAAAGGCTTGTTGTTTTGCTTTTTCGTGCTGTTGCTCTGTAGTTTCTTTTTCTTGTATTTTCTGTTCTTTTTCCTTTTGTATTTGTTCTTGTTGCTTTTGCACCTCTGCGTCGGAGTAATCATTTTTCAAGGCATGTTGGATATAAGCATTAGGGTTTTTTATGTCCGCCTGTACTGCCCGCAAAATTATTTTTTGTGCACCCTCGGCACTGTATTTTTTCACAAGATTTTTTAAGGAAGATTTTGCAATCTTTCCGGCGCACTGTCTCATCAGATCGTTTACAGTTTCGTTAAACACTGAATCGTCTTCTGTTGCATGGTCCTCTTTTGGTTGCTCGGGTGCGGGTAAAGCTGTTTTGCTTTTTTGTTTCTGTGAAAATTTTATTTCAGTAACTTTATGGCCAGTCCAGGTGAGATTATAGTCCATAACAATATCCGTTTTTTCATTGATCTCGTTTATCGCGGGTTTGATACAAAATCTTTCTAAGTCTCCAAAGTTTTTATAACCTTGCACACCGATTTCTTTTTTAAATTCTTCTATGTTTTGTTTTGGTATTTCTACAAACCGATATCTGATGGCTTTTTCATACAAGATCACTGCATATTTTCCTTTCAGACTGCTTATAATCATAAGGTCGAGTGGTGTATAATAATCATTTTTAATAAGAGCTTCTCTGACCATATCGGGCAATTTAAACTGTAAAGCATGACCTTGTTTTTTAGCCTGACTCAACAAAGAAAATATATCCCAATCACCCTTTTTTTCGTCTTCTATAACTTCGACCACGATTTTTACTAAGGCTTTCAAATCTTCCCTTAACCTATTTGTATCAGTGTTGTGGAGTCCTGCCAGTTTGTTTATTTTAGAAAGAGCAATAACGAAGCTTGTTTTATTATTATCATACCGAAGCTCCTCTTGAGCTTTAAATAAAAGTATATTGTAGGCTTTTCTTTGAGTAGCTGTAATGTCTACATTAGTGATCGTAATTGCTTGATTCGGTTTTTTAAGTATTTTATTTTTTTCTGTTCTTTTTGCCAACTTATTACCCTTCTTTTATTAATTTTCATAATGGTATTATATTAAGATAAAAAAGTCAAGCATTCTCTTAATAACTCATTCAATTTCTCTTAATACTCATTCAATTTCTCTTAATAAACTATGTAAGTCTTTTAAATATAAGGCGTTTTTACGTCCGTAACTTTTAAACAATACTTATAACTCTTAAACACAACGTAATGTGTGTGTTTTTTATGTATGTAAAATGTAAGAATATTGTATATTAACTATTTTAATTTTAAGTGTTTTTTGAATAATATGAAGAAAAAAAACATAAACTCATACAGTAGCTTTTACCATAGCAAGTCAAAAAAGCCGGGTATACCGGGTCAGAAACATGTAAAGTAGGGCAGGCAACCATAAAAATATTTTAAGAATCGCGCGGGATGGAGAAAAAGCAGGTCCTATAAATCAGAAGACCTCTAAAATCGATTTTAAACCCCCTAAAATTCCACCATATAACCTCTTCCTTTACCTTTATGCGTTCCTACACGGAACAGGGCAGGGCTTGCACCGAGCGGGCAAAGCAAGAGTATATCCGGAATGCTCAAATCAGAAAGTCAATCCGCATAATAATAAACCGGTACCACATTAAGAATATCATCCATGGTGGGGCAGGTAGGTAAAAAAACATCTTTTACCTTAATCCACGATCCGAAATGTGCCGGAACATGTAAAGTAGTGCCCCTGTAGAAATATGAAGGTGCAGCAACCGGTAACGCTCGTGCGGATCCTTACGGACCGAAATAGGTCCTATTTCAAGGAGATCAGGCCTCCACGTACACGGAAAGCACATTAAGCGCATCATCCATGTTGTGTCCCTCGATGGAGAGCAGGGCGAGAATTTGCGAAGAGTCAAGCGTGTGGAACAGTTGTGCATCGAGGACATACTTTTTAACCGTTGAGATGTTTTCAGTTTGCGAGTCATGGGTTGACGATTCAGTTTTGAAAGACCCCGACGATCTGCCCGTTGTGGTACTATATATGATCTTCTCAACATCGACCTTATCCGCAAGCTGATTAAAATACTGTAAAGATCGAGCAGCTGCATAAGCAAGGGGTTGGGCGGCGCGGGAATAAGCGTAGAAGTCTTCAATCGCCAGGACAGACAGAAGGGAACCCCCCAAGAGGGCGCGACCCATCCGAGAAAAAAACTATAAAGGGGGTTGATGCACAAGACAACGGGTTGACCAATATGGAACAT
>CAZJPN010000011.1:0-14496 GCA_964547905.1 uncultured Pseudomonadota bacterium
CGATTTTAAACGCTCTTTATTTATCAGTTGATACCAAACCATACACCATTCTTACCTATTAATTTTTTTCTAATATCAATTTTTATCTTCCTTATACACAATTTTCTGAGTACACCCAAAAGCGGCAGCGACGGTTTGAGGGGTTCGATGACCAGATACTGTCGATGTACTCCCATGGGATGAGCACCCGGGACATCCAGTTCCACCTCAAAGACATCTATGGGATAGAAGTGTCGCCAGATCTGATCTCAAGCGTAACCGAGAAAATAATGGAAGACATCAAGGCATGGCAGACCAGACCGCTTGCCCGGCTGTACCCGATAGTCTACCTGGATGCGGTACGGGTAAAGATCCGGGACAACGGTCATATTGTCAATAAAGCTGTGTATCTTGTGCTGGGAGTAGGTCTGGACGGGCAGAAGGACGTGCTGGGGATGTGGATAGCCGAGACAGAAGGAGCAAAATTCTGGGCCATGATATTAACTGAGCTGAGAAACCGGGGAGTGGAAGATATATTTATCATCTGTGTTGACGGGTTAAAGGGATTCAGCGAGGCTATAGAGGGCATATATCCCAAAACCCAGGTGCAACTGTGCATCGTACACATGATTCGGAACTCTCTGAAATACGTATCTTGGAAGGACCGGAAGGCAGTGGTTGAAGCTCTCAAGCCCATATACAGTGCAACAAATGCCGCAGCAGCCGAAGAAAGTCTCAAGGAATTCTGTTCTGTCTGGAACAGCAAGTATCCGACGATCGGGGATCTGTGGCGACGGAACTGGGAAGGGATTGTGCCATTTCTTGCATATCCTGGGTATATCCGTAAGGCAATCTACACGACCAATGCGATAGAATCACTGAATCACAGCCTGCGGAAGATCACCAAGAACCGAGGTTCGTTTCCCAATGACGAGGCAGCTCTAAAGCTATTGTATTTGGGATTACAGAATGCTAAAAAGAAATGGACGATGCCGATCTGGCAATGGAAAGATGCGTTGAATCAGTTTGCGGTAGTTTTCGCGGACAGGTTCCCGCTGGAACTGGAATAATGATGAAAGCCGTTTACACAGAAAAACTGACAGACTCCATTTCTATTTTATTAAGAAGCTTTTGTATTGTATTTCTTTCATTAAAAACCGGTATTATTATAGAAAGTTTTTTTTATTTAACTCGATCATTTTACTTAATTATTCAGCCTTATTTGCAATCTTATAAGCAATTCCTACTTTCTCTATAGAGTAAACCCTTTTTAGCTGAGGAATAAAATAATATTCTTGATTATTGTCAGCAAGGAACACTGGCTTCCCACTTTTGAGTTCTGATGCAATGAAATTTGACAGCGCATTACCACCATCTTTGCCCATAAAAATGTAATGATCTTCATCCATAATCTTAACATCAGTTCTGAAACTATTTGCAAGCTGATAATATCTTAAAACATCTTCCGGTGTAAAGTCTGCAATTAGGATCGCATTTGCCGGTAAAACAGAAAATATTTGTTGAGCAAATTGTTCTGGACCATGATTGTTTTGTTTCCATGGAAGAAGATAATATTTAATGTTGTTTCTATATGGTAGTTCCCGAGCGTGAACAATCATTTTATCTGGTTGATGTAATATATAAGTTGATACTGCATCGTAAAACAATATCGGGGTAAAGAATAACAGGATTAACATAATAATTTTAACAATATTGATTCCCATAAACTTCCTATGTTCATTTACCCATTTTACCCCATAGCCGATAAAAAAAGAAAATATAATAAAACTCGGCACCATCAGATTAAAAGCACGTTGTGTCATATAAATAGCTGCAAACATAACATCTGTAACAAACCCTATACATAATGTGTAAAACAGTATTTTATCTGCTTTAAAGCTTTTATAAAAACCCAATATACCAAAAAAAAATCCTAATAACGGGAATTGGTAGAATAAAAAAGCCGGATATAGGATTAATTGCTTAACCATATGATGGAATGATCTGAAATATTCTTTAGCAGCTCCAATTACGCCTTCAATAAAAGATGAGCTGTTTGATACATAAATGGATGTGTATGTTTTTAATATCACAAGTGGTAAAATAAAACCTACAGTAGCCCCAATAATTATTGCTATGAGTTTTCTTTTTTCTATAACAATGCTCTTATCAATTGATAAGAAATAAAACAAATACGAAGGTAAAAATATAGTTATTAACATATTTTCAAAAATGCTTAATCCAAATAACATAGTAAATAGGAACAAATAGGCTGGTTTATGATTTTCTTTATATTTAATCATAAGTAAGAGTAGCAGAATAAAAAAGAAAAAAGTCATTGAATAACTCTCATTAATAACGGCAAGTAGCCAGAACATTTGAGAAACAGCAAGTGATATTATAGCAGCTAAAGCAGAGAGCTTAGATTTGATTACCTTCTCACTAACAATATAAAATATTCCGAGAGTTAACGCAGCAAAAAACGCCGACATCAGGTTTTGTTTGTAAGCAATATCGTGCAATGGAAGTAGATTAAAAAATATCCCAAACAGTGTATGAAGATTGTGGCCACCGACAAAATCGGAAGTGAATTTTTTCTTTATAACATAATTTACCAGTTTCGCACTATCACCCCAAGTAACACCAGGAGATAATGTATAAACATACAACACAAAACTTGCTAATGTTACATAAATCCACACTAATTTATCTTTTATTATAAACAATGAACCCTCATTCCATTTTTTAACTTCCATTGTGGCCTTCGATTTTTATAATATCTCTTATAAGTTTTATATACTTCGCTGCCCAGACTTTGACAGAATACCGTTGTTCAACTGTCTTCCTACCTGCCATCCCAAGCCTTTGTCTCAACTCAGGATTTTCTATCAGTAAAGTAACTTTCTCAATCCAATCTTTTTCATCTTTAGCCAAAAATCCATTAACTCCATCCTTAATAATATCTGTATTCACACCAACAGAGGATGCTACGCAGGGTATCCCCATAGCCATATACTCCAATGCCTTAAGCCCGCACTTACCTCTTGACCATTCATCATCCGAAAGTGGCATAATGCCTATATCAAACTTTGCCATCTCTGACAATTCTGTATTCAATGACCATTTAATGGTGTTTGTTTGAATACCAGCAGGATTGTATATTCCACCTATAACATTCAGCCTGTAAGGTTGAGGCAATTGCTTCCAGATATTATCAAGCAATTTAAGATACATAGCCGTAGATCCACTTCCTATCCAGCCAATCACAAGATTTTGTTGCTGTTCTTTTGTTTGTGCAACAGGTTTGTAATAATCCGTATCAACCACTGTTGGTATAACGGAAACATTATTATTTAATAACCTTGCGTGCTGAGTCAGATATTCATTGCCCGCAATTATATGTGCGGAAAGCTTCATGATCTCATCAAACTTCTGTTCCGATTTTACAAGCCTCTTTAGAAAAGGGCTGATACCTGTTTGGCTTTTAACAGGTATCCATATTGCATCATCAAAATCAAATATGACTGGTATTCCTTTCTTTGAGATATATCTTTCTATCCATGGCCCACCAAGCAACATTGCTTCTCTATAAATCATTACTCCATCATAAGACTTAATATCAGATATTTTATGTAGTTGTCTTAATATACCTTTTATTAAAGCATTTGATTTTTCAAATAAAGAAGCACTTGGATCATTATAGATACGAGCATACTCAACACTGTTGAGGAATACGCCTACTGTATATTCAATGCCTGCTTTTTTAAAATATGGCAGATATTGATATATACGAAATCTCGGTCCTGGAGATTCTATTGGATGTGGTAATAAAATTAATATTTTCATAACTTTACAATTAAGCCTTCACAGAATCGGTTTAGTTTCATATTCATGATTCAATTTGTTCATAGTAATCAATTTATAATGTGATTTCGCTAATTTTGCAAGTAGTAAAAACCCCTTTTCAGCAACAAATCGCTTATGATTATTTACTTATGTAGTATCCTTTCAAAGTCATTCCGGTACCTGTTAATGTCAATAATTTATTCACCAGTTTTTTCACGAGCAATAAATACCATTTCTCCTCAATTCTCTTTCTCAATATTTCATCAACGGAGTCATCTGCGCAGAGGCTTCCTTCTGATTTCCCAGTGGAGGATCTCCATCGAGAAATACTAATACCAGTACATAATATTTTATACTTTATAAATCCACTTTCTGTGATCACTTTGTTTAATGTGCTTTTTGTATAATATGATAAGTGTTCTGGATAGTCTATGATATTATATCTGTCTTTTAATAAATATCTTAGATAGGAATTAAAGTTTGGGGTAGTACAATAAAAGAGTCCTCCCTTTCTCACTAACGCCTTGATATTATTTATTACTTCAATAGGGTTATTAATATGCTCTATAACCTCAAACGAAGTAATTACGTCAAATGGCTTTCCCTCAAAATCGTCTAAGTTGAAAGAACTTTCATGTACTTTTATCCCCTTCTTTTTGCATATTTCTATAGCTTTTTTTGAATACTCAATCCCCTCAGTCTGCCACCCCCTTTGATTAGCTATTTCCAAGAAGAATCCCCGCCCACATCCCACATCTAAAATTTTATTAGATTGTCTAAATTTATCAAATTCATCCAATAAATTATTATAGCTTTTAATTGTTATGGGTGAAAGATATTGTTCTTTGTCGTATGAGTAATTACAATAGTGCATTTCTAACTCTTCAGAAGTGGGAATGACTCCCTCAAACACAAAACCACATTTCTTGCATTTAGTTAAATCATGCCTTTCATAACCCTTGAGTTTAAATATCCTATCACTTTTACAAACCGGGCATTTTGAGTTATACTGTTTCATGGTCGATTATGGTATTTATGGTAACAGCTTATTATAAGCCGTAAAGCTGTTTTATATATTCTATTTCCTGTAAAAGACCCTGCTCGAGTGCAACTTCAGGCTTATATCCGAGTTTTGTCTGTGCATTGCTTAGATCCGACCACGTATCTCTTACATCGCCTTTTTGTGACGGATTGAATTCAATCTTCGGCTCAATATCCATCAGTTTTCCAATCATATTTACAACATCGATCAAACCTATCCGTGTGCCGCCGCCAGCATTAAAGACCTCGCCTTCCGGTGCGTTCAGTGCAAGGATGTTCGCATGTACGATATCGGAAACATATGTAAAATCTCGCGTTTGCCTGCCATCTCCATAAATAATTATCGGTTTGTTTTCGAGTATGTTCCTGATAAATTTATGGAACGCCATATCAGGCCTCTGGCCAGCGCCATAGACTGTAAAATATCTCAGACTGACACACGGCACTCCGAAGTTATCGTTATAAACCTTTACAAGCTGTTCTGCCGCCATTTTTGTTACCCCGTAGGGTGAATAAGGCACCAATATGCCCTCTTCTTTTGCAGGTAATACTGGCGTATTGCCGTAAACGGATGAGCTTGATGCGTACACGAATCGCTTGATCTTGCTGCCTTTAACAGCTTCAAGCAGTTTCTGTGTCGCAATTATATTATTTGTCACATAGACATTGAAAAATTGCCCAAAACTTCCTCTTACACCAGGCTGCGCCGCCTGATGGAATACATAATCAACATCTTTGACCATATATTTCAGGTCTAATTCTATCAGATTGTTCTCAGCCAGCTTGAATCTATCGTACTGTTTCAGTCCCTCAAGATTTTTTTCCTTTATCCATCTTGGATAATAGTCCTCGAACGAGTCTATACCTACGACTTCGTATCCGTTTTTCAAAAGCCTCTTTGTTAGGTTTGAACCTATAAAACCTGCGGCGCCTGTTACAATTGCCTTTGTCATAAATATCCTTTCATATATTGTATATTGCTAAATAAAATGCTTTTTCTTTTAACCACATTTATTTGAAGACATATTTATATTTACAATGTTAATCTAAGCACCCATGCTATTTTAAAAAAGCCTCTTTCACTTACAACCCATCATAAATTTCTTTATACCTCTTTACCCCAACCTCAACAGACATCTGCTTTCTAACAAGCGCACTTGCCCTATTCTGAAAGTCATTGCCATTAGTTAATGCTACTGCCATTTCAAACGCTCTTTTATACTCTTTCTCTTCAAAACTATAAACAATCGAACCAAGGTTATTCTCAAGAATTATTTCCTCTGTATCCCCCACACCCGTGTTCCCAATCACAGGCAAACCACATGCAATGTACTCTCCAAGCTTTGTTGGATAGGTAGCAGCCCTTGAAAAAGCAGGCTTATAAAAGAATATCCCAATATCAGATGACCAAAGATACTTATACATCTCATCAGAATTTATTGATTTAATTGTATAGTCCTGTGGTGAAAGACCATATTCTTTCAGTATACGCACAGCATAAGCATGCTCACTCTTATTGAGCAGTAAAAAATATACCTTTGGCTCATTAGCCTTTATTTCCTTTATAAACTCAACCATTCTATCAAACAAATACCAAGTGCCAATAGAGCCTGAGTAAACGATTACAATTCTATCCGGGATGCCAAGCTCTTTTCTTATTATATCCCTTTGGTCATTATCTCTTTTGGGAAAACGTACTGTATCAACACATGTTGGTATAACGCCTAATGGTGCATTAATGTAAGTAAAGGATTGAATATAAGTTTTAATCTTATCTGTTAACACAACAATTGCATTCGAATCTTTTAACATTTTCTGTTCCGCCCATTTTGTAATTTTGTAGTTTAGACTTTTTCTTGTCCATTGCCCTGCATCCACCTTTTCATCAGCCATCATTCCACGCATATCAAATATTAGTTTAGCCTTGAATATTTTTTTTAATATCAAGCCAATCATTGCAGGAACATAACTTCGTGCATGGATAATATAGTAAGGTTCTCTAAGATAAAATAAAATAGCCTTTGTAATTCCATGCAATATATCATAGATTGATGAAAATAAACGGGGATACCTATGATATGTTATGGGTATCCATTTTATACCAGCGTTATCAAGCTGCGCTTTAACCTTTTTATATTCCTTTCCAAAGTCCTTTTCATAATGATGCTCAAACGATAACACGGTAAATTTGTATCCCTCCTTTGATAAGCCGATTATGTACGGAATCACCTGCGACTGACCAAGCGGCTGACATAGACCATTGTAGGTGAGGTAAAGGATTCTATTATAACGCTGGTTAAAGTTACTAAATGGAAATAGAAAAATCCTTATTACCCATTCTAAGAATTTGGGCTCTAATATCATTATAGGATTTACTGAAAATGCTTTTTTTATAAAAGGTTTTGCTTTATCCGCATCATTTTTAGAAAAATATGTTATTGCTACAAATAAATAGCCATATCCGTAAGCTTTATGTTTATATTTTTTTATACTATTATCTACATTATCCTTCATAAAAATTTTATTTAAAACAGAAAGTTTTGATCTTTCAGCAATGTCCGGGGAGTTCATACTTCTTCCAGCATGCTGTCTCATAAGGACTGTCGAGCATGGTTGATAAAAAATAGGCGCTTTTAAAGATGCTCTTATTACGAATTCCCAATCCTCTGATACAGACATGCTTCTATCTTCATCAAACAATATGGTCTTAAAATAATGGTTCAATACAAACATCGTATCAATACATATATCGTTACCTTTAATAAGATTTTTTGTAGCCCATCCTGATAATGGTTTTCTATGCAAATGTACTACATTACCTTTATAATACATATCATAAGCTCCGTGAAGCCATCTAACCTTGTCTATCCCATGTGCCATAATAAACTGGTAAGCCTCCTCAAGATGATTAGGGAGGGCGACATCATCTGAATCAAAAAAATTTAGGTATTCTCCTCTCGCCTCTTGCGCACCTCTATTCCTTGCCGCACCACGCTCTTTGTTTTCTTGATAAATGTATTTTACTCTTGAATCTGAAAGGTATTTTTGAATTGCTTCTTTTGTATTATCGGTTGAGCCGTCATCCACAATAATAAGCTCAAAGTCTTTGAAGGTTTGTTTTAGAAAACTATCAATCGTCTCACCAACAAGAGAAGCCCTATTATAGGCTGGTATGATTATTGAAAAAAATGGTTTAGGCATATATGTTTTTTTATAAAAATATTCGTATCCGTCAAGGATTATTTACATGTTTTTTTCCCTTCTTCTCTGTCATTCTGAACGAAGTGAAGAATCTACTTCTTTCTGTCAGATTCTCCGTCATGACATAAAATGCCATTCCTCAGAATAACAAACACTGGAGACAAGAATTATGCTCACTCCCCAAGCACAGCCTTGTACATCTTTAGTTTATCCGCAACCTCCCGCTCCAGCGTATTGTTCTGAAGCACCCACTGCCGTGCCTCTTTCATCATGGGTTTGTATTTCTCCTGGTGCAAGAGCACATCCCTTGCCGCTTCTGCCATTGCTTTTGTATCACGATAGGGAACAATGACGCCATACTTGCCATCTGCAACTGCTTCTTTATGCCAATCAAAATCATAAACAATAATAGGGGTTTCCGCAAGCTGACATTCCGTGGCTGTTCGCCCAGCATGCGGTGCAATGACAACATCTGCTGTCGAAAGGAAGTTTACAACCATTGCAGTTGGCTGACTTTCTATAAACAAAACTTTATTAGATAGCCCGTTTTTCTGGATCTCTTCTGTAAGATATTTCCTCAATGGTCCATCCCCTACAATCCACATTATTGTATCAGGTATTGCTTTATTTAAGAACAGTTCTTTTGCTATTAGTGACAGATCTTCCGATCTCTTTTCTTTAATCAACCTTCCTATATAAAGAACAACCTTTTTGTTGAAAGCATAATACGTTTGTTTGAGATTTGTTCTTTTTTCTGGAGGTAAGTAATGGGCCTCTTCCATAGAAAAATGATAGCGAAAATATCTGTTGCCGATCTCATGTGGGATTAGCCCATCATCCCAATAATAATCCTTCTCTGCAATAACTGCGTTCGCATGAAGAAGTATAAATAGTAACAACTTTTTCTCAAAACTAATTGAATGAAACATCGGTATTACTCCACTTCCATTATCCCAGTGTATCCTCTGAAAATTTGAGCACATCTCTACCGCATAAGGTATACCGGTAAGCTTTGATAGAATATAAGCAAAGCTTCCACGGATAAATGGCTCCTGTGAAAAGAGCATGCTGATATTGTTTTTAGTTGTATAACGCCATAGATACATGAGGTTATACACTAATGAGACTGCTGTGTTCAGATGCCTTAATTTGCCTCTTTGCAGCCATTTAAATCGCTTGTTACTGATAAATAAGGCTGTGTAAGACTCATTTATCTTTTCCTTATACGGCTTGAACGGTTTATCAAGCAAAAACACATAATGTACCTTCTTAAAAAACTCATTCAAATCCTGACTAAGTAGATCCTTCCTCTTATATTTTGTTACAAAATCAGGATTGGCAATGCTCAGAATTAGCAAACTTTTGTCTTTATTTTTTTTAAAATTCATTTGCTTTGCAACAATATTTTATTACGCAAAAATCTAAATTCTCTTGTAGATTTAGTACCTAACCCTAAGAGCCATTTTAAGTTGTTTAAACTGGATTATATGATTTTGGGCATTAGTACAGTGCATTGAATAATTTTTTCTGATCGCATAGTATATAAGCATTCTCATGTATGACCATAATGCCCACTTCAATTGATTCAACATTTCAATACGATAACGAATAAACCATGTGATAGGAAAATGCTTTTGAAGAATCTTTTTAAAAGATATTACCCCCACAGCAAGTTTATTACTTTTTACAAATCCAGTTGTAGATTTTTCCCCGTAATGAATGATCTCTGCATTAGGATAAATCAATATGTTATATTTAACTTTTTTTATCATTAGACCTATATCAGTCTCTTCTCCATACATAAATATACTATTATCAAAGCCACCTATAAGATTAAAAACATACCTATTAAAGGTCATAGCACAACCAGAAATAAATCCAGTTTTTATAGGTCTTTTAGTCTTTTTACCCCTTTTTATAGTAAACTTTCTATAAGAAATATAGCACAATGTAAGCGGCAAAAATACAATGTCCAAGAGTTGTAAAAACAGATTTACATGAATAGGTGCAAAGTGAAAAATTAGCTCATTACCTTTCTCATCAAAATTAAGTGGTCCTATAAGAGCAACTTTTGCATGATTAAATAGATACTCCACCATCTCCTCTATGCCTTTTATAATCAGTGTATCAGGATTGAGGAAAAATAGAACCTCGCCTTGTGCCTGTTTTGCGCCGATGTTATTTGCTTTGCCAAAACCAAGGTTTGCTTTGTTTTCTATGACTTTGACCCATGTGAACCGTTCTCTAATGGCTTCTATAGAACCATCAGTAGAGCCGTTATCGGATACAATTACTTCATAAGGGCATCTCTTTGCATCAATCTTATCCTGTATAGATTGTATGCAGTTCAGGATATACTCTTTTACATTATAATTGACGATAATAATGGAAAGAAGCGGATTATTAGTGGCTTCATTTTCTTTATCTTCTACTTCTGTTATTACTATCATAATATGAATTTATACATAGATTTCTTAATCTTGTTTATTCTATAAATGTATGTGCAGCATATTGTCAAGGTTGGAGTTAATGATAAACAGACAATGCAGAAATGCTAAATTATTGACCATACATATTATGTCTGTTATTCATTACAGTCATGGATAACAAAATAGAATACGAAACCCTTGAGGTATGCCCCGTATGTGGGTCAAAAGAATCCACATTTCTTTTTACCAATACAGATAGGATGCACGGCATACCAGGGAAGTTTGGAGTAAATCAATGCAAGGATTGCGAAGCTGTTTATCTTTCTCCAAAACCAAGTCTTAAATCACTCTCTTTGTATTACCCTGATGATTACCCTCCGCACCAAGCAAACGAAAAAGCATTTATATCATCAAAAGTAATGAGAGAATCAAAAGATTTCTTGAGAAATACTATACTGTATGAAGTTTATAAATTAAAAAATTATACAAGCAAACCAAGAATAAAGCCAAGCTTAATTGTAAGACCTATTGCTTATCTTTTATTCCCATTATGGAAGCGAGCTTATTATGGCTTACCGAAAATCAATTTTCCAAAGTATGTAAGCGGAGGTAAGGCATTAGATATAGGATGTGGAACAGGTAATTATATCAGAATACTGAGAGAGTTTGGTTGGAATGTTTATGGAGTAGAACCATCTGAGAAAGCAGCCAAAATAGGTAAAGAGAAATTTGGACTTGACATAAGAACAGGCACTCTGCTTGATCATAAATTCCCGGAAAACGACTTCCATTTTATTACAATGAACCATGTGCTTGAACATCTGTATAACCCTGTTGAGGTGTTATCAGAGGCGAAAAGAATACTTCGTCCCGATGGTATGATTTTGATCCGAACACCAAATATAAATGCTTATGGATATAAAAGGTTTGGTAAAAACTGGGGGCCACTTGAGACACCGAGACATTTAATGCTTTACTCAAAACAAAGCATTTCTGAGTTAGCATATAAAACAGAATTAAAATTAAAGACATTTTCTACCATTCATGTAAGATCTTCACTCTATTGGTCATTAGAATATGAGATACGAGATAGAAATAACAACCATCAAGATTTTGGGACTACCGGACAATATACAACTTCTCAAAAGCTGTATATCAATGCATTAGATCTGTATGAAAAATTGCTGATACTATCAGGAAAAAATGCAGGTGAAGAGTTGCAGGCGATATTGGTAAAAGAACAAAATCAATAAGGCACACACTCTTTTATTTGCTTCACAAATCTTTATATTTGTTATAATACCCAACTATGTCTCTTTCTAAAACACTTATTAAAAATGCTCTGAGCAATTATACAGGCTTTGTTGTCGCTGCGATTATAGGGCTTTTTATATCACCCATTGTCATTCATCATCTCGGTAATGTTGCTTTTGGATTATGGGCGCTTTTCCAATCATTCTTTGGCTATTTCGGCCTGCTCGATCTTGGACTCGGTGTGTCTGTAGTCAAATACATCTCTGAATTTAAGGCAAAGGGTGAACAGGAAAACATAGATACCTTTGGCTCAACCATCTTTTTTACCTATATCTTACTCGGTATTATCGGCATGGCGATTGCATTTGGACTTGCACCCTTTATTACAAAGATCTTTACAATACCTGCAGGATACAGACACATTGCCTTTTATGCCATGCTTATAAGCGGTCTGAATATTGCTGTTATATTCCCTATGAGCTTTCAACTGAACAGCCTTTCCGCAAATCAACGGTATGATCTAACCAATGGCATTTTAATAGTACGACAAATTATCTATGCAATATCTGTTATCCTCTTGCTTAAGCACGGGTTTGGCTTACTCGAGTTGTTCATGCTTAATTTTATATTGTCCATATTGACGTTTCTTATTAGTTATTTTCTTGTTGCTTTCAAGTATAAACTTGTTCATTTCCATCTCAGACTTTACAGCATCAAAATGCTCAAAACAGCATATAATTATAGTGTTTTTGCCTTTTTAAACAGTCTTGCCGGCCAGGGATTGTTTAACATCGGAAGCATGATCATTGGTACTGTACTTAGTGTTGAATTCGTTACCTACTATGCACTGGCAAATAAAATATCCGGAATCCTGCTTCAGACCGTCAGCTCTATTATAGGCATAAGCCTGCCCATATTCTCAGCATTGTGGGCTGTGAATGATAAGGAAAAGATAAAGTTTACCTATTCAGAGATCACAAAGGCGGTAACGCTTATTTCACTGCCTGTTTCAATGGTTGTTATTCTGTTCAGCGAACAAATTATGGAGGTATGGGTCGGGAATGGGTATCATCTTGCCGCTCTATCTCTTATCCTGCTGACCATTGTTATGTTTATTCACGATATATTTGGCTTTATTACCGGCATCTTCTTATTCGGTATTGGAAAACCAAAAATCTTATCTATAGCAAACGCCATTGCAGCAGTGGTAAACCTGCTCTTAGCGGTTCTGTTTACAAGGTTGATTGCAGAGTCTTATGGTACAGGCTATGGCGTGTTGGGCGTACCCATTGCACTGGGGCTTACGATGAACGCAGTGGACCTCTTTTTCCTCCCCTGGTATGTGAACAGGATCATTGAACTTCCGAACAGGGAATATCTTAAAATCTTTATAAAACCATTTATCTTCATCATTCCAGCGGTGATTGTTGCCCTGGCTATAAAGCACTACTACGAGCCGCATAAGCTGATTGTCTTTGTCCTTGAAAGTGCAATTATCGGATTTTTCTACTGGGGGCTGTACTATCTGTTCGGACTATCGAAGGATGAGAAGACACGGTATGTGGGGTACGTGAAGCAGTTCGTGGGATATAAAGTTTAGGAGTTAGGGAGTTAGGAGTGTCATTCTGAGGCATAGCCGAAGAATCACAAGGAAGGGTAGACTCTTCGTTTCACTCAGAGTGACAGGAAGGGAATTGAGGGGTATAGTTCTAACAGGGTAAACTTACGGATGCCTTGCTAATTTCCATACATGAGATATATTTTATCCGATCAAACTTTAAAGGAGGAGCAATATGGCGACAGGCAATGTGTCAACGGTATTCATGGTCCTTGAGATCCTGGTTGGCGTATTAACAATAGTATTTTGGGTGTTGTTCTTATTCGTTCCTAACAGCGTTCAATCATCCAATGAGAAGTGCTATATGATATTCGAGCATAGCTTTGTAGCCGCAGACCTTTGGATGTGCGCTGCGTTCTTCCTTTCCGCCTACTTCCTTTACAACAGAAATGCAGCGGGTGTTCTGTGGGGCATTGTTGCTGGGGGTACATCCGTGTTCCTCGGCCTGATGGACATACTGTACAATATTGAGAATGGTATGTATAAACATATCAACGCAGGTATGTTTTTCGAGATCCTGATCAACCTTACAAGCGTTGTGTTCGGTGGTTTTACGATAAATTACGTATGGAATCTCATTCAACATTAATCATCACAATACAAAAACATTAAAGCTCTATCTAGAAGGGAAAAGGGGGTCACAGGAAAAAGGAGGTCAAATCTTTCCAGGTTGTTGAAAAACTCGGATTGCTGTCATTGCGCCACAGTCTGTCGAAGAGAGATAACGCTGGAGTTTAATAGGGAAATTCAAAAGAAAACCTACTGCGTCCCACTTATCATGGGAATCAAAGAACAAATCCTACCTAACCTCCCTTTACTAAAGGGAGGGATAAAAAAATGTCAGGAGAAATATGAAACTGGATTCCCCCCCGCATCAAGTGCGGGGCAGGCTCCATCAAGTCGGGGATGACACAGAGCAAAAGAGATAGGTTTCTAAACAAGATCAGTTTTTGGATTCGAGCCTTGAAATCCGTTCTTCGTGATTATCAAGATTATCTGCATGTGCTTTCAGGCTGTTGTTAATCGCATCAATTTTCTGATTCGTTTCATCAAACCTATGATCTACGTGCTCCATAACAGCCTTGTCTCCGTCTTCAATCTTTTTTTCGAGACCGTCTACCTTCTTTT
>CAZJPN010000012.1:0-11506 GCA_964547905.1 uncultured Pseudomonadota bacterium
ATGCGAAAGAAAGCAGCGGGCTGTGAGCAGTAGATCCCAAGAAAGCCACGCCATAAATGATGGGACTTTCTAACGGAGTAAACTTCCGATTGCCTGTGCGGTAGGGATTTATTTGATATAGTATTATCCCCGCCCTACTCTGCCCGTGGATTTTGGAGATTACCGCTTTTCATGTTATCGGCCCAGGGTGTTCTGCCATAATAAATAGAATGCCTATTCCGCTCAAATCTGCCACCCATTCCGATAAAGTTGCCACTGATTCCGATTCAAAGTTGCCACCCCCATCGGAGCTTTGCGACGCTGGCTTTTTCTTTATTACCTCCAATACCTCATAATAAGTCAAGCCTTCCTTTCTTTTCTCATTGATTCTCCGTTCAGAGTAATCTTGTAGGCGTTATGCACAAGACGGTCGAGTATGGCATCGGCGAGGGTAGGATCCATCATAGCATCGTGCCAGTTTTTAATAGGCAATTGGCTGGTAACGATGGTGGATTTCAGTCCATGCCTGTCTTCCATAATCTCAAGCACGTCCCGGCATTGTTCTTCTGTGAGTTTGGATAATCCGAAATCATCGAGTACCAGCAGGTCTGTTTTTGAAAGCGTTGTAAGCAGTTTGTGGTATCTTCCGTCTCCTTTTGCAATACCAAGTTCCTCAAACAGCCTTGGCAGTCTTTGATAAAGGGATTTGTAGCCCTGTCTGCATGCACTTTGTGCAAGGGCGCAGGCTATATAGGATTTCCCTATGCCTGTAGGTCCCGTTAAAAGCACATTGTGGTGTTCCTTTATCCATTGGCATGAGCCAAGCTGTGGCAAAAGCTGTTTATCCAATCCTCTTTGGTAGCGCAGATCAATGTCTTCGATACAGGCACTCTGTCTCAGCTTTGCAGCCCTAAGCCTGCTCACGAGGCGGCGGTTCTGCCGCTCTGTCATCTCCCGGTCCACAAGCAGCCCAAATCTTTGTTCAAAGGTTAATGCCTCGATATCTTTCATTTGCTCCTGTTCCTCGTACGACCTTGCCATCCCGGTAAGCCTTAATGTGTTGAGCTTATCAAGTGTTGGATTTACTAACATAATTTTCTCCTCCTTTTTATTTATAATATTCAGACCCGCGTATGTTTGTATGTGCAATAGGCTGAAAGTAATTACCCTGTTTCAGTAATGTCTTCTGATCAAGCCCCAGTTTCAGTATAGACTCAATGCTTCTATAGCTGCATCCTCCTATCTCAAGGGCACGTTTGCATGCTGCTTCAAGCCTGTCTTCCCCATAATGCTTACCAAGACGCATGATCCCGAGTACCGAACGAAATCCCTGCTCAGGATGTGCTCTTTGTGAAAGAACCTTCTCTACAAGGGCTGACACATGCTCACCGGATTTTGCAGCCCAGCTTACAAGCCTCTGAGGTGTCCATTCTAAATATCCCTGATGGTTGTGCGGCATATGCTCGGTTATTGTGGTGTGCCTGCCTTTCTCATCGCTTCTCTTGTGACTTGCTACCCGCTTGTTTTTATAAAGGCATTCAATTGTTTCGGCTGTGATACGCACATCAAGCTCCTGATGTGCCAATTGATACGGCACGCTGTAGTAGTGTTTGTCCACCTCTATGTGATAATCTACGTTTACCCGCGCTTTCTTCCATTCTGCATATTCGTAGGGTTTAACAGGCAATGGCTTTAACGCAGGCTTTTCTATCTTCTCAAAAAGGCTTGCCCTTGTTCCTTCGAGCTTCTTGAACAAATGGTTGTTGAGCCAGATGAGCAGTTCTCTTATGCGGGTGTTCAGTTCGGTAAGAGAAAAGAATGTCTCATGGCGCAGTCGTGCAAGTATCCACCGCTGTACTACTTGCACCCCTGCCTCTACCTTTGCCTTGTCCCTTGGTTTTCTTACCCTCGCAGGGATAACCGTTGTATGGTAATAGCTGGCAAACTCCTGATAGGTCGGGTTGATGTCCGGCTCATACCGGCTCGCATGCGATACCCCGCTCCGCAGATTGTCCGGAATGATAAGCTCAGGCACTCCTCCGAAATACTCAAATGCATGGACGTGCGCCCCTATCCAGTCCTCAAGCCCCTGACTCCAGGATGCCTCTGCATAGGTGTAATTACTCGCACCGAGTACCGCTACAAATACCTGCGCTTGTTTGATCTCTCCGCTGTATCGATCCGTTACCGGAACCGTTGTCCCACAATAGTCGACAAATACTTTTTCTCCTGCCTTGTGATCCTGTCGCATAACAAGATTGAGCTTTCCTGTCCATTCCCTGTAAAGCTCACAGAATTGACTGTACTGGTACCCTTGAGGATTGTTCTCTTTATACTCTTGCCATAAAAGAGTCTTCGTTACGTCTTTGTTCTTGAGCTCTTCATATACATATGACCAGTCAGGTACATTGCCTGGCTGGCTACAGATAGATGGCTGCAATGGAAACAATAACCTCTCAAGCTCTGTTTCTCCCATCTCTTCATTTAGCGGATATTTAAGTCCAGCCTGTTTTGCTCTACGGATGTACTCAGCTACTGTAGGTCTCGATATACAACAGCTCATTGCTGTTTGCCGATCACTTAGTCCGTTCCCCCATTTTAAACGTAATACTTCCTTAATCTTACGCATGCTTAATCTCTCCCTTGGCATTTGTAGCCTCCTGTTTTCTATTCTAAGAGGTTCAAATTACCATTTTTTTGATTAAACCAGCGTTTGCTTAAACTCCTCCGAGGGGGTGGCAGAATTGGTTCGGAATCAGTGGCAACTTTAAATCGGAATCACTGGCAGAATTGAATCGGAATATGCAAACTACCATTATCTCCCGGGACTATCAACAGAAGAATTGGTACAGGGAGAATACCTGTCCCATCCGTAAAGGGATGGAGGTCTTCCTTGAATTACATTCTTTTTGTGCAATAATAAAAAAAAGAACGGAGGAAGCATGGGTATAATAGAGTATAAGAAGAATAACGCACTTTGTATTATTACGATGAACCGGCCCGATGCCATGAACGCCATAAACGCTGAGCTCGGCAATGATTTATTAAAAGCACTTGTCAATGCGGAGTACGACAAAGAAATAAGGGCACTATTGCTTACCGGAACAGGGAAGGCATTTTCGAGCGGCGGCGATGTGAAGGCTATGCTTGCGAGTGCGGAGCCGCGGGGCAAATTTTTCAAGGAACTCACCGTCTATCTAAACGGCATCATCAATACAATAATGATGATGCGTAAGCCGGTCATAGCGGGCATGAACGGCTCTGCTGCCGGTGCAGGGGTGAGCCTTGCGCTTGCTTGCGATCTTATTACGGCTACCAAATCTTCGAGGTTCAACCTTGCTTATACGAAAATAGGCCTTACGCCCGATGGCGGTGCAACCGCAATGCTTGCACACCATGTAGGTCCAAAGAGGGCAATGGAGTACATCATGCTAAACCCCGATATCTCCGCACAGCAGGCCCTGGAGATAGGGCTCGTAAACAGGGTATTTGACGACGGTACGTTCATGGAACAAACGATATTGTTTGCACAGGTCATAGCAGGGGGGCCTACCGTTGCATTCGCGTACGCTAAACGTAATGTTAATCAGACATACCCTGGTCCGCTGGAACACATACTCGAGCTTGAAAGGGAAGGCATTGCTGCATGCGGATCCACGGAGGATTTTCAGGAGGCGAGTGCAGCCTTCGTAGAAAAGCGCAAGCCCGTGTTCAAGGGCAAATAGTGCACGATGGAATCTACTCCTGACATTGGACTATAAGGGTCGGGAAAAACTGGACAGCTTTTTGACCTCTTTTAAGGTGAGAAACTTCTATCAGTTTAAAACATCTTTTTGATTGATTTTTGGGGTTACGAAATAAGTTCACCTCTGTCCAAAAAACGGCCGTTTTCCGCACGCCTTTTTTAAAAGGACGTTTCAGAGGGGAGCCCCTACCCTCTTTTTGAGACCACTTTTTTGAACACTTTTTTTTACGTTTACGGGGTGATTACCGGTGCCGGCCATGGCGCGGCTGGTGTTTGACTTCTTCGGCTTGTTCAGGGTCGTCTATCATTTGAATCGTAGCGGTGCGGTGCCTTTCGATCTGTTCCGCTTCTTTTAAAACACGCATAATCTCTTGAACATGCAATGCAGGCTTTCAGAGGCGGGCCTGCAAGAGATGCTTGACAGCGAGAGTATTGGTATTATATTTAGTTACCAAATAGATACTGGAAAGAGGACTAAAATGAATACTATAGCATCACAGGAAATCAAGCGTAGGGGGATATCAGCAGTGGACGAGTCTATAAAAAAAGGGCCTGTGCACATCATAAAAAACAACCAGCCTAAATATGTTATATTATCAGAGGAAATGTTTCAGGAACTAACGCTGGCAGAAAATGAAGCATATATGTCTCGTATTCGCACGTCATTGGAAGATGTGAAAGCTGGTCGCATAAGCAAGTTTAAAAATGTTAGTGCTTTATTGAAAGCTATCGAATATGGAAAGCTATAGTGTACACTATAGTGACATCAAAACAGTTTTTGCACCAAGCAAATAAGCTTTTTAAGAAACATCCGGAACTAAGACAAACTTTTGCAGACGTCGTTGATCAGCTTGTAAATAATACACTCAATCCGGTGCTTAAACTGCACCAACTTAATGGAGAGCTTTCAGGACTTTTTTCGATCAGCCTCACCTATAGTTACCGCATTGTTCTTACAATCAGGGTTACAAAGGAAGAGATTACCTTGATAGATATAGGAAGCCATGACGAATTTTATTGATATTGTTCGGCAGCCGGCAAAGCATACCGAAGAAATCAAAAAATCTCACCACCGGCATTATTAAAACAAAGTCTGGCAAATAAAAGGGTATTGAAAACCGGGTAGGGGTCCCCCTCTGAAAAGCCGCCATCGATGGGGCAGTCAATAAACGAAGCTTTTTTAGACAAAGGGGAGAATAACGGTGCAAGCCGTTTACACAGATGATCTTACATACTCAGCTCATCCCGAAAGACTCGTGAAGAAGGTTCCTGCTCCGCCTCAGTTACCGGTGGCTGAATGGCTTAATAAGCCAAAACTTACGTAAAGGAGGTGTTAAATTCTACAAATATGGCAGCGGACAAGTGTCTCAAAATCGTTGACACGTTCCGAAGTGCTCTGGTTTTCGGGGGGAACGTCAAAATTCCTGAACTTATTTCAGGGTCTCACAACTCATTGATGGTGTTAGCCCAAAAACCATTGGTTTTTTTCGTGTTGTGTACTATAGCGTTCATAAGATGTCTATGAATGTTTATGGTTCTTTAAATTCAAAAAACCGTTATTTTTTACTGTTACCCGTCCTTCTCCTCGCTTTGTATCTTGGAACAAATCATCAATGGCTGCTCCCCTATTTCTACAACGCCGATGAATATTTTGTTGTAAAACCATCGCTGTATATCCTGAAAACGGGCTCTCTAAACCCTCACGTATTCAAATACGGCTCAGGGATATACTACGTAACTGCGCTGGTATACTGGGTATACTTTCATGGGTACAGCTTCCTCTACAATGTACCGTTCAACAACCTGATCGTTCAGCTGACGGACACATCTCCACTACTCTACCTCATTGGAAGATACGAATCGTGCTTTTTTGATCTGTTGAATATCATAATGACGTATAATATCAGTAACAGGCTATTCAAGAATGGAACGGCGGCCTTTCTTGCCGCTCTATTCATGGCATTCAATCCTTTAGCAATTTATATGGCACATATGTCGAAAGCCGACACGGCTCTGACCTTTTTTGTGCTTCTTTCGTTCTATTTTTCATTACGCATACAGGAAAACGGGCGATTAAGGTATGCGGTATCGGCAGGCATATCTGCAGGATTGGCCATGGCAACAAAGTACGATTTTATAGCTTTATTGCCACCACTGGTCGCCGAGTACTTTTATTACAAACGCCATAAAACACATATATCCGGCAGGCTACTTTTATTAATTGCCACGGCATCATTAACCTTTTTTCTTGCCTCCCCGTTCACACTGCTGGACCTCCATGGCTTCATCATGGACCTCAAATCGGAATCTGCACAGCAAGGCTTATCATTGTCGACACTGGGCTGGGCACATACGAGGTTTGTGTACCAGCTGCTTGTCCAACTGCCCTTTTGCCTGTCGATCAGCGTGTACCTGTTTTTTATGGCCGGCCTCTTAAGATTGAAAACTTTCCTGAACACCGAAACATCCCTGCTGTTTTTGTCCTATCCTTTCAGCTACTTTATTTTTTCCACCTCGGTGTCGGCATCCATATCTCAAATTATCTTTTCCCATCTCTATCTGACGATACTGCCCTTTATCATCATGCTCTCCTCCGCTTCCGCCGTTTATTTTATATCCAAAATCAACAGGAGGTTCCTGAAATTCGGTATCATGGGAATAATACTGATCGATGTATGCATCGCTTCATCAAATTTTAAAAACATGTTTTTGCCATATCAGGAGGCAGCCCAATGGCTGAAGTCTGCGGAACCTCCGCAGGCCGTCAGGTTGTCTTATGTATCACCTTTTTATTTTTATCCGGGCGGCAGCTATGAAGTAGACGGAATACAGCCATCGCCATTCATGTTGAAACAACTATCGGCCTTTAATCCTCAAATTGTGCTTGTATCGGAAGGCTGGTACAAGACATACTTTTACAGGCGTGAAACCTATTACAACGAACCTATAGATACTATACTTTCCAAAATGGGTTATAAAATGGCGAAAGAGTTTAAGCCGTCCTCTGTTTACATAGATTTATTTGAACATATCGATAAAGCCCTCGCTGTAGGGACAATTAAAATATTTATTAAATCCAATTGATAGATTATTCTCAAGTGAGTTCTTACTACTTACTGATAGAATGATAGCAATGCGGAATACACTGGGTTATTGTAATTTTATTCTATTATCTTGTTCGCCTGCATCATTGCTCTCAGCATCGTGAGTGGCTTTTCATCAGGAGTGTCTTTTACGATGTTTATGGCTATGTCCATCTGTTGCAATGCATTATTCAGTTGCCCCATATCATAATAGGCAATGCTCATCTGGACATAAGCCTCCGGTGCATTTGGTTTTAATCTGAGATATTTCATGGCATTTGAGATCACATCTTCATATCTGTGCTGTCTGATCAATAATTGTGAGCGGATGAGAAAGGTATCTCTGTTTGATGGCTGGATCATATTTGCATAATTAATATACCTATCAGCCTTGTCAGGCGCATCCATATTCAAATATGTCATAGCATATTCATTGAATATTTCTACGAATGTTGCTCCTATCGCAGGATATGCCTTACTCGCGGATATTATATCGTCATTAGATGTAAGGTGATACATATCCAGGTAGATCCCCTTAACACGATCAAGACATGTAAGACTATCTTTATAATCTTTAATACCTGAATGTATGCTATAGCTAATCCCCCATACAACACTATCGTTGTATCCGATAGATTGTGCCTTGTTGATCAATGCTAAAGCTTTATTTATATCCCCGGTGTGCATCAAGACATCTGCATATTCTGCCATATCCCTTGGATTACCTGGTTGAGCCTTTAACTGATAAGCCCAGAAGGTATTATTATTCTTCCATTGCGGGATGTATTTTACATCAATAACAATAAATGCAGTTGCAATCAAAACAACTGCTATATGTGCTGATGTACGAATCCACGTATGCTGTTCATTGAACCATTCGACCATTCTGCCGGCAAAAAACCCTATAGCTATGAAAGGAACATACAGAAATCGCAGAGCCCCCTGATATGCTATGGGGATAATACCTGTTCCAAGGGAAAAGTTTATAAAATACCAGCCGAGAAAAAATAGACCTGATTTATCCCCCCTTTTATAAAACCTGTATGCCAGATAGATGAGAATACAGAGCATAGCAGTTGTTACAAGAAACTCTATTGATAGAATATTATGTATAGGATTATCAGGATAGTCTATTGCATGCAGATAAAACGGGAACAGCATTGTTACAGGATACTGCGTAATACCTGCAAGGTTTGATAATACTGTTAGTATGTGGGTTTTAAAGCCACCATAGGGATGTATAAAATTAATACGAATTGGGTTGGATACATATATAATTCCTACAATTATACTCACTACAAAATAAGGCAGGCTCTTTTTTACAGCTTTGTACAAATTTTGTTTTAAAAATATCCCTTCATAAAAGAGTAGTATCATGGGGACAATAATAGCGGTTACCTTGCTCAGAACAGAAAACACAAACAAGATGAATGAGAAAAATGCAGGTTTGTTTTTTTCCCTTGCCTTTATATAAGTAATTACGCTCAATAACAAAAAGAAGGTGGAGAGCATGGTCTTTTGTTCAGATACCCAGGCAACGGATTCTATTTGTACAGGGCTGAGGAGAAAGAAGATCGCTGTTATAAATTTTACGGTGAAGGACTCGGTAAATAAACCGATCAAATAAAACACAAGAAATGTATTGATTATATGGAAGATAAGATTTACTACATGATACCCGCCGGCAACATTGCCCCATATACTATGTTCAAGCAGGATAAAGAGCATGGTAACCGGAGACCACATGTTGGCAAAATCCTTTGATACAAGGTTATATATGTTTTTAAGGGTGATACCGTTCAGGTAAGGGTTGCCTGTTATATAAGATGAGTCATCGATATTGATAAATCCATACCCAAGTGTTCTGATATAGAGGAATAGCCCTGCTGCAATAATAACCCCCATAGCTAAAAGAGTTTTTGTTTGTAGTTTCATAAACGTTTACGGATACCCCTTATTTATTCCACAGTATCATAAAATACAATCCTTGACACGGAACTCACTTTTTAATTCTTTTTGCTCCTGAATAGATCGATTATCGTTATCTCCGGCGGCGACAGAAAACGCATTGGAGGTCCCCATGTGCCAGCCCCCCTGTTTACGTACAGAGCGGCATTGTTGCCGAGATCCAGATAGCCGGCATCAATAATATAGGACAGCTTTGTAATCAAGCTGAAGGGGAAGATCTGTCCCTTGTGTGTGTGCCCGGAAAGCTGAAGATCGAAAAGTCCCCTGCTCTCATTATCTACAACAGGCCTGTGCTTGAGCAGGAGTATAAACTTGTCCTTTGGAAAATTTGAAAGCAGAGCCTTCTCGGATACATCCCGGTAAACCCCGAAAGGCTTGCCTGCCGGGTCGTCAACCCCTGCAATATTGATGATACCCTGTACCGTGATACCTTCTCCTCTCAGGACAGTAAAGCCTGCCTTCCTGATAAAATCCATTGCATGTTCAATACCCGCGTAAAATTCATGGTTCCCTGTTATTGCAAAACTTCCATATTTCGGGTTGATCTCTTTTAGCATCTCTGCAAGCCCGGAAAGGCTGTTGATTTGACCATCGACGAGATCGCCTGTTGATACAAGGATGTCCGGATCTGCCTCTTTAACCTTGTCGATAATATTCTTTAATCTCTGCTTTCTTATGATCAAGCCCAGATGCACATCGGAGATCTGCACTATTCTCAGGCTATCCATCCCCCGGGGCAGCTTGGATGTGTTTATTGCAATCCGCTCTGTATGGATGTTTCTTGCTTCAAAATATCCGTAGAGAGCTATTGTCAGGGAAAGGATAAGCGGTACATAGAATGAGGTCTTCGCAGACGGTATGAGATAAGATAGCTCTTCATGGCTTAAAACAGAGATAAGGTATACGATAAAATGATACATATCGGTTATAAGGGCCGAGCATACAAACAGGAACAATACCCCCATCCATGTATAACCGAGATACGCTATGAATCTCGCGATGATCTCCTGGTGGTGTTTCTCTGAATAGTAAACAAGAAACGGGGAAACAATCATAACAAGCATAAACACGGCCAGTGATAAGCCCACGGCGGGACCAAGCCCCAGAGCAGCCCTTGCCTTTAAAAACACATACAGGTGTGCCGATGTGTATATCAAAAAGAAAATAGACAGAAAAATCTCCAATATAGCCTCTCTGCTTTTAATATTCATATCTAAAATATTTTGATAAAATTATTTTTTAGCAATTTTTATCTGGACCGTACGTGCCGCCGTTTCCATGCACATCTTAATACTTTGTTTTATAAAGCTTTCTGGTGCATTTGTCAAAATCATTTTTATTTTTTAAAAAGTGTGTTAAGGGATTTACAAAGAGGGATTTTGCACGAATTTTACAGAATGGATCCTTCAGAATAAAGGAGGGTAAAGAATGAAGAAAGGAACAGTTTTTATAATCTTCCTGCTGATATCGATCAGTATCAATGCGGTGGCGGCCGAACAACCAATCTTATCGTTTAAGTTCTTTCATAAACCCATACTAACCGCAGTCCCGGGAAACCCTTTGGATGTGTCTGCGACAATAGACCCTGCTGATAAGGTCGCTTATGCTTCATTGCTCTACAAATCACCGTCCGATAAATTCTATAAAGCTATATTTTTAAAGAGGGCAGCCGGTGATACCTTTTCAGGTACGATACCGGCAACGGATATAAATCCGCCAAAGATACTGTACTATATTAACGTCGTGGACACAGACGGACAGTCCCATTTATTATTCATGGGTCCGAATAACCCTCAAGTCGTGGATATAGGAGAGGTCAATGTAAAATCAGCGGAAGAGGCAGCAGCCCTTGAACAGGAGCTTGCACTGTTCAGCTCCGAAGACGTGGTTTATTCCGCTGCGAAGCATAAACAGAAGATTACGATGGCACCCGCATCAGTCACGGTCCTTACACGGGAAGATATAAAGAGCGCTGGACTATCGCTTTCCGATATCCTCAGGACCGTTCCGGGTATGGATGTTTCCTACATAAACCCGGGCTATACGATCTTCAATGAAAGAGGTTACGGTACAGAGGAAAACAACCTGATGCTTGTTCTGGTCAACGGCAGGGTATTAAATAATACATTTTACGGACCTCCGTTTATCGAAAGTCTGCCAATCCCGTTCGATGATATTGAAAGGATAGAGATTATACGAGGTGCGAGTTCGTCCCTGTATGGTGCCGATGCTGTGACCGGTATCATCAGTATAACAACCAGACAACCGAAGGCCAGCCCGACTTTTACTATCTCGGGTATTGGCGGACTATCAAGTGAGCAGCCACAAAAATTTTTCAGTGCTTTTGATACCTACGTAGAAGCGCAGGGACAAACAGGCACAACGGGTTTCTTAAGTGCCATAGGTTACAAAACAGCTCCTGACTTCGAAAACCCGGGCCATAATTCAGCCCTTGTACCAAAGGCATGGCTCTATGTAACCCATGATTTCTCCAATGACCTGAATGCCTCACTCGAAGCCGGGTACGACAAACCTCAATTCGTTCTCTATACACTCCTTCAGAACCTATGGACGTATGCACAGGAAACCTACATAAAACCGCATATTGAATATAAAAATCTTAAGATAGATGCATACTGGTTTGGATTTAACGTAAATGTGCCTCTTTTCATCACACCGTATGGTACCACTCTGGACTTAATCGGGCAAAACCTTTCCGGTACTACAAACA
>CAZJPN010000013.1:0-6171 GCA_964547905.1 uncultured Pseudomonadota bacterium
ACTATTACATTGTTGGAAACAAGTTCAAACTTATGGCGGATTACACCTTTGAACGGTTTGGCAAGCTTGAGGCAAACAATACCGATATGGCAAGGATTCAATTACAAGTGATGTTTTAAAGGGGGTATGATGACATGACAACCGCTCTCATAGCAGGACTCATAACCTTTCTATTTACAGCTTTACTTGCAATTGCAGGCTCCGGAGCTGCCTTTATACTGATACCTATATTTATTGCACTTGGTATAGATATTCACGTGGCAATGGCAGTTGCACTTTTACTGAATTGTATAGCAATGTCAATTGCATCGTACAGCTATATAAAAGCCAAACTGGTGCTGTGGAAAGTAGCCATACCGATAATCATTGTAGCAACAGCGATGTCTCTTGCAGGTGCTTACGTAAGTCACGGACTTAATGCTCAAGTACTGAAATGGTTGTTTGTCGGATTCCTCTTGTTTTCCGGCACAATGATGCTCTTTTATGCGCCCAAAGAAAAGCATAGAGAGAGTTCAAAAAGCAAACAACTTACTGAGGGAATTTTTATCGGGGCGATTGCAGGCTTTGTAAGCGGCTTGCTTGGTGTAGGCGGGGGTAATATCATAGTTCCAGTGCTTATTTGGACAGGAATCAACCCCAAGAAAGCATCCGGTACTACGGCCTTTATTGTGATATTCTCTTCTTTTGCAGGCTTTTTAGGGCATGCAACGCTGGGGAATATTGATATGAAATTGTTAGGGCTTACTGCGATTGGTTCCATTCTTGGGGCTGTTTTAGGCGCATGGCTTATGACAGAAAAGCTGAGTGCAAAGCAGGTGAAGACGATTATTGGTATCGTGCTGTTGGGCATTGCAGGGAAAATGATGTGGGGGCTGCTCTTAAAATGAAAGTCCTTCCCTATGATCACAAATATGAAAAGAACCTAAATTAAAAAATAAAAGGAGGGTATGATTATGATCAATCCAAAAGAATATCTCGAAGCAGGTTTTAAGCTTCATGGACACAAGTGTCCCGCAATGCCGCTTGGACTCAGGGTAGGTGCAGCAGCTATGAACGCATTGGGAGTGGAGCATGCAACCGACGGCCAGCTTTTGGCACTCGTTGAACTTGGAGATGCCCATTGCTCCCACTGCTTTGCAGATGGGATACAGGTGGTAACCGGTTGTACCTTCGGTAAGGATAATATAAAACAGCTCGGATACGGAAAGTTTGGACTTACCCTTTTCGATAAGTGATAAACTTCTGACCATAGTCTATCATACGGATCCGGGGTTTAATGTATTTCCCAGTATGCATGTTGCAAACTCATTATTTGTGGCACTCATTTTTTATCGATACAACAAAAAAGTAGGTCAGGTCTTTTGGGGAATAGCCCTGCTTATCTCTGGATCAATATTTTTTGTAAAACAGCATTATCTCATTGATTTTGTTGGCGGTACTATTGAGGCCATAGCCGTTTACCTCATAGTATTCAAAGGCCATAGTCCGGTTCATAAAAGATTAAATCCTAAATCATGATTAGAATAAAAAATATAAAAACAAAAAAGACTTGACAAGAAGTAAGTAAGTGATTATATATAAAATTATGGAAAGACAAAGTACAGAAATTAGGCAGGAACAGATTAAAAAGGCAGTCCTCGATATTATCTTTAAGGACGGATTGGATCAGCTGTCGACAAGAAACCTTGCACAAAGGGTCGGTATAACAGAGGGTGCAATATTCCGCCATTTTAAATCAAAACGGGATATAATGCTCAGCATTATGCATGATGTAAAGTCCAACCTTATTGGTGAACTAAGACAGATCACCCTGAGTGCCGAAGGATCGGAAAAAAGGTTGCTCTCCTTTCTTTGCAGGCATGTTAAATATCTTCTTGAAAATAAAGGTATTACCATACTTCTCTTTTCAGAGGCAGCACACATGAATGATAAAGAACTGAAGGAGACCCTGCATGAGATTCTTTCCGAGCAGAAGTCCCTGATCAGTAAAATCATAAAGGATGGAATGGCGGAAGGTTTATGGAATAAGAAACTCGATGTAGAGGATATTGCGACTATATACATGGGCATTCCTATAACCCTTAATATCGAGCTTATATTAAACCCTGATAAATTCAATATGAACAACTTCTGTAAAAGGATGTTCATTTTAATGCAGCGTATGATGATAAAATAAATTAAGAAGACGCTTGACTGGATAGATTTGTGTATTACAATGTAAGTAATCGATTACATATAATGGAGGAAAAATGATGTACAGACAAAATATACATTTTAGACTTAAGGTGAAATTATGCAGTTAAAAAAATTATATCCTACATTTATACTTGTACTTGGAGCGGTATTATTACTTACCGTTCGTGCGAGGGCTGGGGATGTTTATACGCTTGATTCAGCTATAAAAGAAGCCGTCCACAACAATTATTTGATACGTGCTACAATGGATCAAATCAAAGCTGCACAAGCGCAGAGGCGTAGTGCTACTGCAAGTATGCTGCCCGAGCTTTCTTTTGATTACAGTGCAATAGGCTTGAGGAATCAACCGTATTTGCAAATACCTCACAGGCCTTTGCCGGTTTTTAATGGTGGTAGACCGAATGGAGACTATGTTTACCTTCCAAATCGTATGTATATGAACGGGACTGCATTGATAAACTGGGAGATAGAGTTAAAGCAGCCGATCTTTACAGGGTTTGCGCTATTCAACGAGAGAAGGCTTGCGGAATTAGGGATAGACATAACCAGAGTACAACGCGAAGAGGCTATTTTAAACATCGAGGAAGAAGTAAAGATTGCGTACTTTAACGTTCTGCGGGCACAGAAACAATTGCAGGTTGCCGTCGAAAGAGTAGCGCAACTGACATCGCACGAACAAGAGGCACAGCACTTTTATGACAGAGGTATTGTTGCGTACAATGACCTGCTCAAATCGCAGGTTGCATTGGCGGATGCGGTCCAATATAAGGCTCAAGCGGCAGCAAATCTGGATATTGCCAGGGCGAACTTCAATACAATTTTAAACAGAGACTTGAATAAAGATGTACAATTGGAAGATATTACATCCGTAACTTCGTCTAACGATGACCTATCATCATTAACAGACCAAGCGCTGCAGGGTAGACCCGAGCTCAGGGCATTGGGGATAAGGGTAAAGCAGGCTGACACGCATGTAAAGCTTGCAGAAAGCGAGTATTATCCGCATGTCTTTGCATTTGTCGCATATACCCAGGCAGGGCAAGACGGCATTGCGGCGCGAAATGAATACCAGAATCAATATAATCAGATGGTGGGTATTGGCATTAAATGGACAATATTCAACTGGTTGAAAACAACAGATAATGCCCAACAGGCAGATTATACAAAATCAGCCATAAAGAACCAATTGAATTCATTTATGAATGCGGTAAAACTTCAAGTTAAAAGCGATTTTATAGAACTGAATACCGCGGCTGATGATATAAGCACTTCTCAAGCAGCGCTTGATCAGGCAAAAGAGAATTACCGCATAACAAACCTTCAGTACGGGCAACAACTGGTAACATCAACCGAGGTTTTAGACGCACAAACGTATCTTACACAGGCTGAACTTAACTATTACAATGCACTATATGGTTATGAAATCAGCCTTGCAAAACTTAAAAGAAGCATAGGGAGGAACGATTATGGAAAATAAAAACTTGGAAGGTAATCCAAAAGAACCAGCGAAAAAACCAAACAACAGATCAAAAAGGAAAATTATGTTGATAGTCTCTGTGCTCATTGTCCTTGGAGTGCTGATAGCCGAGATTCCCAATATAAGATTCATGTTTACCCATGTGGACACGGACGATGCCTTTATAGAGGGAAGCAGCGCCATTGTTCCGGTAGCACCACAGGTGAAGGGACAGGTACTGAAGGTGTTTGTTCATGATAATCAATATGTGAAGACCGGGGATCCGTTGTTTACGATTGATATTACTGATTATACTGAAGACGTGAACAGAGCGGATGCACAGTATCAGGCAAATAAGAACGGGCTGAAACAAATTGCTTTATCTATAATCATGCAAAAACAAATGCTTATGAAAGCCGGATATGAATTAAAGGCGGATACTGCTATGAACAAGTTGAATGAAGAAAATGCGCAGAGATACTCTAACCTGTGGAAGGACAATGCCGTATCCAGACTTTCTTACGATGAAATGAAAACGAAGTATGAGGTTAGTTCGGCGAAAGTGAATGTGGATCAGGCAAACATAGTCCAGATCCAGACAAGCATTAATAATTTAAAAGAAGAATTAAAAACTAAGATGTTTGTTACAAAGTCATTGGAAGCCGGATATAAATTGGCCATGATCAATTTGCAGAGGACGACAATATATGCCCCCTGCGACGGTTACGTTACCAAAAAGAATGTAAATCCGGGTGCTTATGTTATGCCGGGCATTCCCTACCTCGCCATTGTGAATCTTGATAATGTATGGATTGCAGCCAATTTCAAGGAAACAGACATCCATAAGATAAATATCGGAGCGCCGGTTACTATCAAGATTGATGCATATCCCGGCAAAACATTCAAGGGGCATGTTGCAAGCTTCCAATCCGGCAGCGGTTCTGCTTTCAGTCTGTTACCGCCGGAGAACGCAACCGGCAACTTTATCAAGGTGGTGCAGAGGGTGCCGGTGAAGATTGTTCTGGATAAAGCATCGTATACGGATACACCGCTGTATCCTGGCTTGTCGGTTTACCCGTATGTACAGATAGAACATTAATCGGGAAAAGACCATGACGAAAACCAATAAATGGCTTGTGACCTTAGCGGTTATACCGAGCACAACGCTCTTCAGTATAGATATGAGTGTCGTCAATGTTGCATTACCCTACATTAAAGGATCCATGTCGGCGTCAATAGAAGAGATAACCTGGGTAATAACCGGCTATATGCTGTCCGGTGTCGTATTGATGCCGCTGGTCAGTTTTTTTAGCTCGCTTTTAGGAAGAAAAAATTATTACATGCTGTCTGTCCTTCTGTTCACGGTTAGTTCCTTATTATGCGGTGTTGCATGGAATCTGCAGTCTATCGTTGTGTTCCGGCTCTTACAGGGCATGGGCGGCGGTGCTCTGATACCTCTTGCACAGGCAATCCTTGCAGAGACATTCCCACGGGAAGAACAGGGAACTGCAATGGCGATATTCAGTCTTGCCATTGTACTTGGGCCTGCGATAGGCCCTTACCTGGGTGGATGGATTGTTACGAACTATTCATGGCCATGGGTTTTTTATGTTAATCTGCCCATTGGTCTGATCAATCTTGTTCTGTTGTATATGTTTATCGAAGATCCGCCCTTTATTCAGAAGCTTAAGGGAGGCGTGGATTGGTGGGGCATCGTCTTTCTGACCGTCGGACTGGGTGCAATGCAGATCGTTTTAACAGATGGAGAATATAAAGACTGGTTTTCTTCAAACTATATTGTAACTTTGACCATAATCTCGGCGGCTGCGATAATCCTGTTTATTGCAAAAGAACTCCTTTCAGAGCATCCCGCGGTTAATTTAAAAGTTTTAAAGGATATAAACCTATCCGCAAACTCCTTTCTCTCCATGGTTTTTAGTTTGGGGATGTTCGGCAGTCTTTTCCTATTGCCCATGTTCCTCCAGAATATCATGGGGTACTCTGCTTATGATGCGGGCCTGGCAATAATGTCACGGGGACTTGCAATGGCTTTCGCAATGCCATTGGCAGGGAAGCTCTTCAATAAATTGGGGCCAAAACTTCTTGTCGGTGCCGGATTTATATTGGCAATAGTTTCATCCATACAACTCGGCAGCCTTAGCCTGGACATGGGGTTCTGGGAAATATTCTGGCCGCAGTTTATCCAGGGTATAGGTTTTGGTTTCATTATTGTTTCATTGAATGTGTCTTCCCTGTTAACGATAGAAAATAGATTTAAAACGGACGCATCGGGGTTGTATAACTTGATCAGGCAGGTAGCAGGCTCCATCGGTATCGCCATGCTTGCCACAATGATGGACGATAATGTTCAACTTAATCACGAGGTGCTCGGGAAAAATGTGAGCGTTTATAATACCCCGAGCCTCATGCTTTTGAAGCACGCCGCTGCGATAACGCATTCGCCAGTTGTGTATCCTCCGACTCAAAAGGCTTTGACCTTAATGAACGGACTTATAACC
>CAZJPN010000014.1:0-29953 GCA_964547905.1 uncultured Pseudomonadota bacterium
ATTGCAAGATGCATTGTGTATTTTTTTGACACTGAAAGAGACGCTGTCCACGCAGAATACTATGAAAGAATACCAGGCAGTTCGTTGGTGTTTTCCTTCGCATCGTCTCAAACTCTTTCTTCCCTACTGTTGTCTTCAGCACTTCAGCACGTTTGGATTACTGCATGGAAACTGGATTACTTATAAATTACGCCGAACATTTCACCTATGTAGCAACATTTATCTTGTTGCTGCTTTGCGGTCTCGGCCTGCCGATTCCTGAGGAGGTGTTGCTCGTTATATCAGGATATATTGCATACAAAGGATTGACATCCGTTTATTTTGCCGGCCCTGTTGATTTTCTCGGTGTTATGGGTGGGGATCTGATCTTATTTTACATAGGCAGAGGATGGTCAAAGGGTATAAGAGGACATAACATTATCAGGCGATTTGTAGGGGATGCGGGTCTTGAAAAGGTTGAACATTTTTATGGTAAACACGGGAATAAAGCCATATTCATAGCCCGTTTCATCAGTGGCTTAAGACTGGCTGTTTTTCTTTCTGCAGGCATAATGGGTACGAAGCGCAACAAGTTTATCTTCATAGATGCAATGGCAGGATTATTGGATATACCTATATGGATCGTCGCCGGTTATCTTATGGGAAGTGACATCGATCGTGTTTTGAGATACGCAAATGATTTCGAATATCTGTTCATCATTGTTCTTCCGTTTGTCATAGCAATCGTCGTCATCCTGTATCTGCATTCTAAATGGAAAGCCCCGTTCGAATAAATTAATCCGTACACCAGAAAAATGCATTTGAAAAATAGGCGGGGATGAGTGATTTTAATAGAAAGGAAAGAGTTTGAGACGATGCGAAGGAAAACACCAACGAACTGCCTGGTATTCTTTCATAGTATTCTGCGTGGACAGCGTCTCTTTCAGTGTCAAAAAAATACACAATGCATCTTGCAATGATCATTCCGTTGAGCAAAAAGAGCGTTGTTTTACGAGCAAAGGAGAAAACTCTTTCTTTCATATATATTTTATCACTCATTTCGGAAACTTTATTATTTTTTAATATATTTTGTAGTTTAATTTTTTACAACGCTCTGTTTAATGAATTCAATATGCTTTGATACGGCCTCTTTCCCTCTTCTGATAAGCAGGGGTATCTTATCGAAATCAAACTGTCCTATATCATGCACATCGGGGCTTATTATAACATCCGCAAACCTCAGCCTTTCCATGCGTGTCTCGTTGATCATAATGTGTATACTTTTTATGATGACGTCAAAAATGTTTGTCGGCTCTTTTTTAAAGGTCTCCAGATCGACAAGGTCCACACCTATAATAAAGTCTACTCCGTTCATCCTGAGTATCTGACATGGAACATCCGCAAGGAGCGAGCCGTCCACGTAGAGCTGATTATCGATCCGTACCGGCACAAAAATACCGGGTATGGCGCTGCTTGCCATTACTGCATCTGCAACAGGACCGTGGGTAAACGGGTACGGTTTTCCCGTGATCAGGTTGACAGCGGGAATGACCAGCGGTATCTTTGCATCTTCGATCTTTGCATCCCCTATAAAGCTTTTTACGAGTTTCCCGATACCTTCTGTAGAGGCGAGCCCCATCCTTGGCACCCGTAGCTTAAATATATCGGACAGGTGAAGTTTTTCCGCCGAGGCTTTTATATCCTTTAAATTTATACCGAAAGCATAAAGCGCCGCAATGATGCTGCCGGCTGATGTGCCTGCTACAGCGTCTATCTTTATGCCTTCCTCTTCTATTGCTTCAAGCACGCCTATGTGTGCCGTGCCCCATACCACCCCGCCGCCAAGGGCGATTCCGATGCTTTTGGCTTTATCCTTTCTTATAAAGGACTGGAGCTTTTCAAATATGTTAAGATTTGCCATACTCAATGCCTTTCAATACATCCTCTCTATGTCCACGTGCTGATAGTAGTAATGGATAATCTGCTGATAGTTATATCCTTTTTTAGCCATGCCGTAAGCCCCCCATTGACACATTCCCACCCCGTGTCCGAACCCCCTGCCCTGGAAAAATATTTCATTGTCTTTAACATGTACCCAGAACAGCGTGCTTCTTAATTTGTCATAACCTATGACCCCCCTCAGGGCCACGCCGTCAAGATCAATATCCCCGCGGTTTGTGATGACCCTTGCTGTCATTACCCTTTGTGTCCTGCTCCTCTTCACTATTTCAAAACCGTATACCCCGGACAGATTATATCCCTTTACAATTAATTTGTCTGCAAGGGCTTTGAACCGTAGAGCATACTTCCAGTTGAAGTTCGGGGCTATCCTGCAAAAGTTACATTTTACAGCACGCAGATACGGATATTTGTAGCCGATTGCATCCTCGGAGTTTTCCGTTTCGCCTCCGCATATAGAGTGATACATTGCCAATATAGGCTTTCCTTCATAGGTTATGATCTGACCGCGTGTTGTGTTGACAGCCTCCCATCCCTTGTTGTCCTCAGAATCAGCCCCGGCGTATACCTGATCCATGACCCCGCTGTCCATGTCGAAGTATTGGTCCAGATGTTTTTCCTTCTGCCATAGGGCGTATGTCCTCGCAACAACTGCCTGTGCCTTCAGTGCCTCTATCGGCCAGTCATGCGGCATCTCTGCATTGACAAGACCTGCAACATAAGATTCAAGGTTGATTTCGTTAACGACGATGAGATGTCTGTTGTCTACATTTGTTATCTCGAGATGTCCTCTGAATAATTTGCCGTTTATCCTTACGATACCGCCTGAAAAAATGAGAGTTACAATACGAGCAGGATACACCGCTTTATTTACCATGATGCCGTTGTTAACAGCGGATACGATGATATATGAAATACCTGAGTTCTTGAATATGTATAAGTTTCTATAGGTATCTATAAGCTGAATATCCCTACCTTCTATATGCAGGGTGGAAGCATCGTTAAAAACTTTAACTCTTACTGTGGGTATACTACCATCGGATACACCGTAATAGGGTATAAACAATATAAAAAAAACAATGTATAAAAAAATTATAGCCTTTTTAGGCGTGAATTTAAGCATTTATCATACCTAACCCAAAATTGGGGAATGTTGCAATATTTTATTGAATATTTTATTAATTTAAGTATATATAGTAAGTTATGGTAGGGTTTAGTGGTTCCGGACATGTTAATGAGCCTCAATTTGTATCTGTGCTTAAGAATGTCGCAACTATGAAGTTAGAGGGTATCATGAGAGTGGAAACGGGTAAGTTTAAGAAGGAATTATATTTTAAAAACGGCTTACTCGTAGGTGGAAGGTCTAACATATTGAAAGAAACATTCGGAAGGGTGTTGTTCGAAAACGGATTGATAAGCCAGCCTGATTATGAAGATTCCTTAAAAGAAGTGCTCGAGAAAAAGAAAAAGCATGGTACGGTTTTGCAGGAAAGAGGGCTTTTGCCTATTAACATAAACGATGCTTTGAAACTGCAGCTGCGTATGAGATTTGTCTATACATTCAGTATGAGCGATGGCACCTTTCATTTCAGAGAGACAGCTCTCCCGGATAGCCTTGTATCGGGGTTTTCGATGTCGTTGTTTCATCTTGTTACAGAAGGGGTAAAATTGCATTTACCGAAGAGCACTTTAACTGAATTCGCAAATAACAATGCCGGGAAAGTATACGTAAAAGGTAAAGACCAGTATGACCCGACGCTATTAAATTTAACGCAAGCCGAATTGAACCTCCTTTTAAACTTAACATCGGGTAAACCTTTAAGTCAGGTTTTGGCGACAGTACAAATGAAACCGGAGGAAGCTGTAAGTCTTTTGTATTTATTTTTAGGTATGGGGTATATTTTGGCCAAAGAAAAAAATTTATTGGAAGAAGGAGAGGAAACGGGGAAAATGAAATTAACGGAAGAACACAGAAAGCTGCTCGAAGAGTTCAAGGACAGGCTCGATGAATTAAAAGAAAAAAATTACTATGAGTGTTTTAATGTAAATCAACAGGCAAATAGTGCAATGATAAAAAAATCCTACTTCGCGCTCGCAAAACAATATCATCCCGATCATTTTTTTGATTATCCGCCCGAAATAAAGGAGGCTGCATCGGATGTCTTTACGTTTATCACGACTGCATACGAAACGCTGACAAATGACGATGAGCGTAAAAAATATGATGAGTACCTCAAGACGGGAAAAAAACAGATCGAAAGCAACGAAGCAGATAAGATAGTGAAGGCCGAGCTGCAGTTTCAGAAGGGGCAGATCCTTCTTAAAACAAACAACATAAAGGAAGCCTATGAAAACTTCAAATGGGCTGTAGAGTTAAATCCTACGGAGGGTGAGTATTTTTCATACCTCGGCTGGTCTATGTTCCGTTTGGATCCAAACTCCGAAGCATCGAAATCAAAAGCTTTGGAATATATACAGAGGGGGTTGCAGTTGAACAAGGAGCACGACACAGGATATTATTTTCTCGGCAGGATATTGAAGGTTAAAGGCGAGGAACAAAAAGCGCATGAGGCGTTCAAGACAGCTTATGCCAAAAATCATCAAAACATAGATGCCTTAAGAGAAATAAGGGCTTATGAGCTTTCCCAGAAAGAGCAAAAGGGAGTATTCAAAAAATTCTTTCAGTAATGGAGGTAGAGAAGAATGATTCAGAAGACAGATTATATCTGGATGGACGGGAAATTGATAAAATGGGACGAGGCAAAGATACATGTGTTAACGCATTCCCTGCACTACGGTGTCGCACCGTTTGAGGGTATACGTGCGTATGTTACGGATAGCGGCAGATCCTCTGTATTCAGGCTCGATAAACATATAGATAGATTTTTTGATTCCGCTCACATCATGCTCATGGATTATCCTTATTCAAAACAAGAAATCAAGAACGCCATTATTCAAACACTTCAGAAAAACAGGCTCAAGGCGGGATATATAAGGCCGATAGCATTTTTCGGTTACGGCGATATGGGGCTTTATGTTGAAAACAATCCGGTACACATAGCAATAGCAGCCTGGCCATGGGGGGCATATCTCGGAGAGGAAGGCTTAAAAAACGGCATCAGAATAAAAATCTCATCGTATGTAAGGTATAATGTCAATGCCGCAATGAGCAAGGCGAAGATCGGCGGCTATTATGTAAATTCCATTCTTGCCAAAAAAGAATCCAAGCTGGCGGGTTATGACGAGACAATACTGCTCGATGAAGATGGATATGTGGCAGAGGGCAGCGGAGAAAACGTATTCATCGTGAAAGACGGTATTTTAAAAACTCCGCCTCTGACATCCATTTTGCCGGGTATAACGAGAGCCACTATCATACAGCTTGCAAAAGAGAGCGGTATTCCCGTTGAGGAGGTCAGATTTACAAGGGATGAACTTTATATAGCTGACGGAGCATTTCTAAGCGGTACAGCGGCAGAGATGACACCAATAAGAGAGGTGGATGATAGAAAGATAGGTGTAGGTAAGCCTGATACCATAACGCAGCTTATACAGAAAAAATTTTTTGATGTTGTAAAAGGAAAAAATAAAACGCATAAAGACTGGCTTTCCTATTACAAGGTATGAATTTATCACAAAAAATATACCGGTACGCTTTTATTCTTTTAAGCATTTTGACTATCGGTATTGCAGGCTTCATGTACATCGAGAAGTTTAGCTTTGTAGAAGCCCTCTACACAACGATCGTCATATTGAGTACTGTTGGTTACAGCGGTGGGGCACGACCCCTTGATCCGAAAGGCGAGTTGTTCGCTGTTTTTATGATCGCTATTGGTATAGGTTTTGTTACCTATGGCGCAGGCGGTTTGTTCAAGGCTATAATAGAAGGAGAATTAAAAAGGACTATCGGGAGGTTTAGGGTGACAAAGGCAATAGAGAATCTAAAAGATCATTATATCCTGTGCGGACTCGGCAGGATTGGCTCCATAGTTGCCAACAAACTAAAGTCCAATAGGGTACCGTTTATAGCAATAGATAAAGACCCGGACATTGTGAGTTTGATAGATAAGAATGATTATCTGTTTCTCCAGGGAGATGGTACGGATGAAGGTATATTAAAGAGAGCGGGTATAGAAAGAGCAAAAGGTCTGATTGCCGCTATGGCAAACGATTCTGATAATGTATATACCGTTCTTACCGCAAGGGATTTGAACCCTTCTCTCTATATAATTTCAAGGGCGGGAGAGAGTACGTCCATCTCTAAGTTATACAAGGCAGGTGCTAACAGGGTAATATCTCCCTACATCATAGGCGGAGAGAAGATAGCCCAGAGCGTCATCAAGCCCAACGTAATAGATTTTATGGAATTTGCAACAGAAGAGACCAATTTCGAGTTGAAGATAGAGGAACTCTTGATTCAGGATGGTTCCGAGCTTCATGGGCAGACGGTTGAACAGGCAAAAATACGACAGCTCCATGATATTACCATAATTGCGGTCAGGAAGCCGGACGGTGAATTTGTTTACAACCCCTCGCCTCATTTCCTCTTGAGCAAAAACGATATACTCATTGCTGTGGGACATCCCGAAGCCATAGAAAAGTTCGAACAACTGACATCACCGAAGCGATAAACCTCCGGGGAATTCTTTCATTAACCCCGGGAATGAGTATGTAAGAGAGGAAAGAGTTGTTCTTCTCTGCTCGTAAAACAACGCTCTTTCGTGAACCGGATCCAGTACCAATGAATGCTTATCTCTCATACTGATAAGAAGCTGTCCACGCAGCTTGCAATGAAAGCCTACCAAGCAGTCCGTTGGTGTTTCACTTCGCATCGTCTCAAACTCTTCCCTCTCAATATAATGTAAGCTTTACGAGTAGAGAAGCCGTCTGAACAGGAGCGAATGAACAAATAAGCCAAAGGACTTCAACCACAGGACTGATCAGACTCGGGCTGCTATCTGCACATGGTCGACTCCCCTGCTGCATCGTTTGGGTTACTCCTCCCGTGTTGATATTCCTATAACTGAACGAAACGTCCGTTCTTTACCTGCCAGATCACATAAGGACTGTGGACAACGTCTCCCTTGCTGTCGAACTGAATTGTGCCGAGCGCCGTATCAGAACTGTGCGAATGAAGATACTTTACAATGACAGATGGATTCAAAGAGCCGGAATCTTTTATTGCGGATAAAAGAATATTTGCGGCGACATAAGCATATATGGAATAAGGACCTGGTTCGCCATAAAGCTTATTGTAGCTTTCGATAAATTGTTTTGCCGATGGTATTCTGTTTATATCCGGACCGAATGTAGCATACACATTATCTGCAGCACTTCCTGCTATGTTTATAAAATCCGATCCCATGATGCCGTCACCGCCCATGAACAAAGCATTTATTCCGAGCTGCCTTGCCTGTTTGACGAGCAGCCCGCCTTCGGGATAAACCCCGCCGAAATAGATCAGATCAGGTTTTTGTGCCTTTACATTTGTGAGAACCGCACGAAAGTCTTTGTCTCCCTGAATGATTGTGCCGTAATATACGACCCTACAATTATTACTCAGCCATTTTCTAAACTCGTCCGCGAGCCCCTGGCCGTAAGTCGTTTTGTCCTGAATAATTGCTATTCTTGAAAGCTTTAATGTCTTACAGACGAAATCAGCGGCAACCCTTGTCTGCTGGTCATCCCTGCCGCATACGCGGAAGACGTTGTCAAAGCCCTGCTCGGTGAGCTGCGGGTTTGTGGAACCGTGAGAGATCATGGGGATACCGGCCCTATGGTAGACCGAAGAAGCGGGTATAGAACAATTACTGTTGAAATGACCTATAACGCCGACCACACCGTCCGTAACAAGCCTGTTTGCAACGGCTACAGCCTGCCGAGGATCGTGCTGATCGTCTTCAACGATTAAATCTATTTTTTTGCCCAGCACACCGCCCTTTTGATTCCATTCACTTACAGCAAGTTCTACTCCACGCCGCTCATCCCTCCCGAATACGGACTGATCCCCGGTCATGGGTCCTGCTACTCCTATCCTTATTGCATTTGATTTATGGGTACACGACTGCATTAGAATCATAAGCAAAACTATCCATATGTATTTTTTCATGGTACAGCCTCCGATAATCATCCTTTTAATGAATTCATGTGCAGATAGTCAAGGAAGAAGTTATTAACAGATGACATTGTAAAAAAAATGTTGTAAACGATTTACTATAGGTAGATATTTTTATGAAACAGGTTGCTGTTGTCGATCTTGGAACTAATGCTATGAGACTTGCGGTAGGGCAGGGAACGGCAAGTCATTATGAGCTGCTTAAATATGTCAGATATCCGAACAGGCTCAGTGAAGGCATGTTTGCGGATGGTATGCTTAAACAGCCGGCTATAGAAAGAACACTCAATGGGCTTTTGGAGATAAATTCCACAATAAGAGCATACAGCATTGATAGGTTGCGTTTGATATCTACTAGTGTTTTGAGGACCGCAGAGAATTCGGATTATTTCTTGAACCTTGTTAAGAAAAAAACAGGATTCGACATAGAAATTATATCCGGCAGCGAGGAAGCAAGACTAATACATATCGGTGCTGTTAACGGCATAGCTATAGACGGCAAAAAGGCATTTGTCATAGACATAGGGGGGGGGAGTACCGAGCTGTCCGTAGGTGATGCAAACAACATAGAGCTTGCAGTATCGATAGAGAATGGTGCCGTAAGATTGAAGGAAAGATTCATGCGTCACGATCCGCCGTCTGAAGAAGAGTTAAAGGCCATCCATAAAGCCATTGATGATGATTTTAACGAAATACTAAAACGTGTTCACGGCCTAAGGCCGCAGATACAGGTCGGCGTTCCGGGTAACGTAGGAACTATTTATAATACCATTAAACCTTCGAACGGGCTGAGGATGGGAGATCTCACGGCATTCTATAATAAACTTTGCATGTTGAAGGTTGACGAAATAAAGAATATGACAGGTCTTGAAGGGGATAAAGCAGATATTCTTTTGCCGGGTCTGATGATACTGATGAAAATTATGGATGCTGCAGGCATGAATAATTGTTACGTGTCTCAGAAGGGACTGCTTCACGGCGTCATCATAAATCTATTCGCAAGCTGATCGGGTTAGCCGGAAGAATCCAATAAGATATTTACCTGCAGGGAAGGAAAAAGTTGTTCGCCTCTGCTCGTAAAACAACGCTCTTTTGCGAACCGGATTTATTGCTCACGAATACTTTATCTCTTATGCTGAGAAGAAGTAGTCCACGCAGATTACTATGAAAGAGTATCAAGCAGTTCATTGGTGTTTTCCTTCGCATCGTCTCAAACTCTTTCCTTTTTAAGATGTATTTTTGGGTTAGCCGGCTTTCAAGATAAAGGGAACGATGTACCTGTATACTATGGGGACAATGAGAGGGTATAATCCCCACATGAGAGATATTACAATCAGCACCGATGTCTTGCCTCTAAACATCAAGAATTTATTGTCTGGAAAATAAAACATATCAAGCCCGGAGGCATTACCATACTCGTAGAGAAATCCAACGATAACACCTATCGGATATCTTATATACCAGTGTACACCGCTTACAAGGTATGAAAGTCCCCCAAACACAATCATAACAGCCAATATGATATGTATTATGAAATTTTTCCTGGATGTATATATCCATAACTTGAATTTATATGCGACTGCTTCCATAGAAAGCTGACCGATAAGGCATAAAATCATAAATACGGCTAATTTTACCACCATATATACCTCCCTTAAGATTTTCGATGTTCAGGATTTAACATCAAGAAGTCTTGATGTATATTGAAACGAGAACGCTGTTTTGTCAATCTATTGTGTCTCTCAATTTTTTTGTTGATTTGATTGTAAAATGTATTATTAAAATAAATGGAGGTTATATATGCAGCAAAACCAGGAAACAAAAAAGGAAACAGGTATACAGATCCAGCTTGATGAAGCTACTGCGCAGGGCGTATACATCAATCTTGCCCTCATAAACCATACCGAAACCGAGTTCATACTCGATTTTATATATGTTCAGCCTCAATCACCTCAAGGAAAAGTGAGGAGCAGGGTGGTTACAAGCCCTATCCATATGAAACGATTGCTTAATGCTCTGGTTGAGAATATGAAGAAGTATGAAGAAAGGTTTGGCGAAATAAAGTTGGCACAGGAACAACCTGTACAAAAAATAGGATTTTTACAATAAATTATGAATATAAAAGATTCCATATCGCATGATCTCGATGCGGTAGACACTCATATAAAAAAACTTACTTCTCACAGCATACCGGCAATAACAGAGGTAAGCCAGCATCTTATAGCAAGCGGCGGCAAGCGGATAAGACCGTATCTTGTCATATTAAGTTCCAGAATATTTAATGTTAATGCCGATAAATATACGAAGGTTGCATCGGCAATAGAGATATATCATTCGGCAACGCTTTTACACGATGATGTTGTGGATAATGCAAAACATAGACGCGGAACGCCGTCCGCAAATGATATCTGGGGCAACAAGAGCAGTATACTCGTTGGTGATTTTCTACTTGCGAGTTCGTCCGCTATAATAGCGGATATGGAAAATCAAGAATTGCTGAAGCTGTTTATAAGGGTACTAAGCCTCATGGCAGAGGGGGAGCTCGTACAGCTCAGGTTAAGCCGTGATATAAGACTGTCACAGAGAGATTATTACACCATAATAAAGAAAAAAACTGCATACCTTATTTCTGCGGCATGCGAAAGCGGCCCTATAATCGGGCAAGCTTCGGGAACACAACGATTCAAGATGAGGCAGTACGGCCTTCTTATAGGTATTGCTTTCCAGCTTATAGATGATAACATTGACTATATATCTTCTGGAAAGCTGTCAGGCAAAGATAAGGGAGTTGACCTTAAAGAAGGTAAGGTAACCTTACCTATGATAGTGGCTCTATCTGGAGCTGATAAGAAAGAAAGGGCTTTACTTAAAAGGGCACTCTCGAGCTACAGAGGAGATGGTGATCTGTTTAAGAAGGTATATTCTATTATAGAAAAGAATCACGGATTCGAATATACCAAAAAGAGAGCAGAAAGTTTTGCAAACAAGGCTCTTAAACTTCTTGATGGCCTTCCGCAGTCTTTGGAGCTTGAAGAATTGAAGAAATTTACTAAAACAGTGGCTGAAAGAAAGTCCTAATTACTGATCTGATATTTTTGTGCATTTTGGAGGTTTAAAAATAATATGGTCGAATCACAGAATAATATTGTAATTGCAGATATTGAAGATGAAATGAAACGCTCGTATCTCGATTTTGCTATGAGCGTAATAATAGGAAGAGCACTTCCAGACGTCAGGGACGGATTGAAACCTGTACACAGGAGGATCCTCTATGCGATGCTTGATCTTGGGAATGCACACGACAAACCTTATAAAAAGTCAGCAAGAGTTGTAGGAGATGTAATAGGTAAATACCACCCCCATGGTGACGTTGCGGTTTATGATACCATTGTAAGAATGGCCCAGGATTTCACTATGAGATATACGCTCGTAGATGGTCAGGGTAATTTTGGTTCTATAGACGGTGATCCTCCTGCGGCAATGAGGTATACAGAGGTTAGGATGCAAAGACTTACGGGTGAGATGCTCGCCGATATTGAAGAAGAAACCGTAGATTTTGTACCGAACTATGACAATACCTTATCCGAGCCGTCCATACTGCCTGCAAAATTTCCTAACCTTTTGGTTAACGGGTCTTCAGGGATCGCAGTTGGAATGGCAACAAACATACCGCCGCATAATCTCAAGGAGGTCATTAATGCGATTATATCGTTGATAAAAAATCCATCTTTAGAAATAGGCGAATTGATGGATTTTATCCCCGGCCCCGATTTCCCAACAGGTGCTTATATTACCGGTGTTGAGCAGATCAAAGAGGCATACGCAACAGGTAAAGGCGTGATTAAGATGAGGGCAAGGGTTATTACCGAAAAAGCAAAGGGTGACAGGGAAAATATAGTAATAACAGAGTTGCCGTATATGGTTAACAAGGCAAAACTTGTGGAGAGAATAGCCGAGCTTGTCAATGAAAAAGAAATAGAGGGGATCAGTGATATCAGGGACGAATCAGACAGAGAAGGCATGCGCGTCGTCATAGAGCTAAAAAAAGACGAATATCCTGCGATAATCCTCAATAAGTTGTATAAGCACACACAGCTTGAAGAATCATTCGGCATAATACTGCTTGCGCTGGATCATGGCAGGCCTGTTATAATGTCGTTAAAGGATATCCTTAATAAATTCATAGAATTCAGAAAAGAGGTTGTTACCCGTAGATCGCTTTTTGAGTTGAAAAAGGCGGAGGAACGCCTCCATATACTCGATGGACTTAAAAAGGCAATAGAGAACATCGATGAGGTTATAGCAACGATTAAAAAATCTAAAAGTGCCCAGGAGGCAGAGGCACATCTTATAAAGAGGTTCGAGTTCTCTGTCGTACAGGCAAAGGCAATCCTTGATATGAGACTTCAAAGGTTGACAGCCCTTGAAACAGAAAAACTAATCACAGAATACAGGGATACGGAAAAAGAAATTAAGAGGTTGAAACACATACTTTCGGATGAAAAAGAACTTATGGGTATAATAGTATCCGAACTCGATGGTATAAAAGAAAGATATGGTGATGAGAGAAGGACCGAGATCATAGGACGGACAAAAGATATAGAGGTTGAAGACCTTATAGCGGATGAGGACATGATTGTTACGGTAAGCAGCAGGGGGTATATAAAGCGTAATCCTGTAAGCCTCTACAGGGTACAAAAAAGAGGCGGCAAGGGTAAAACCGCATCCGGCATAAAGGAAGAGGATTTTATAGAAAACCTATTCGTTGCTTCTGCGCACAGCTATATACTTTTCTTTACGGATAAAGGTAAAGTTTACTGGCTCAAGGTTTATGAGATACCTCAGGCAGGCAGGGCTTCAAGCGGTAAACCCATTGTGGGGCTGATAAATCTTCAAGAAGGCGAAAAACTCACCACATATGTACCTGTCAAAGACCTTTCAGAGCCATTGTTTCTTCTCATGGCTACAAAGAAAGGTTATCTTAAGAAAACTGCGTTATCTATGTACTCAAATCCAAGGGCTGGCGGTATTATAGCCATAAATCTTGAAGAAGATGACAGACTGATAGATGTAAGGCTTACGGATGACAAACAGGAGGTAATCCTTTCAACAAAGCGCGGCAAAGCAATACGTTTTCCAGAAACGCAGATTAGAACCGTCGGAAGGGCTGCTTATGGTGTAATAGGTATTACACTTGATAAAGATGATGAGATAATAGCAATGGATATGCTGGAGCAGGATGCAACGGTTCTTACTGTGACTGAAAATGGATATGGTAAGAGGACAAAAATAGCTGCATACAGATTACAGAGGAGGGCGGGCAAGGGTATTATAAATGTGAAGATAACACCCAAAACTGGTGAAGCTATTTCGGTTATAAAGGTGAAAGACGATAATGATATCTTTATTATAACAAACACGGGCAGGATGATAAGACTCGGCGTCAAGGATATATCCATCATTGGAAGGAATACACAGGGAATAAAACTCATACAGCTCGAAGCTGGAGAGAAGGTTACAAAAGCTGTGCGTATAGTAGAGACCGAAGAAAACAACGGTGAAACTGCAGAAGCGGATAACCCTGATAATATCTGAGGTGGGATAACGTTATGATGAAGTCAATCAGCCGTGCAACTATTGTCAAAATCATTATAATTCTCGTGTTGATGGTTGCTGGAATTTACTATGGCATATCATGTAACAGGGATAGACCGGAAAGACTTTATTCCAGGGCAATCGATGCCGCTGCAAACGGCAATATAGAATTTGCAGAGAATATATATAAATTGATCATAAAAAGGTATCCCAATAGTTCCGTAAGAAAGGATTCACTCTATCAACTTGGTTTGTTGGAGTATCTATATTTTAATGATTATACGACAGCCCTTGAATATTTTTACGATCTCGTATACACATATCCGAACTATAAACACACCTTTGAGGCTTACATGTACATAGCCCAAATATATCAGGAAAAACAACATTTGCCACAGAAGGCTATAGAAATATACGAAAAACTTTTAAGCAGTACAAGCTCGCAAGAGTATCTCAAACAACTCCTGCCAAAGCTTGCGTCTGAGTACGAAGGTGTAGGGGATATACCAAAAGCAATCAACATGTACGAAAAATTATTGAAGCTTTACTCCAAGCCTCCGGCGGCTTACCTGTACGAATTTGCGTATTTGAATTATCTTGCAGGCCATTACAATGAGGCTGTTAAAAACTTTCAAAAGATAAGCCTGCTTTACCCGCAGAGTTCGTATGAATTTTCAGCACGGCTCGCGATAGCGGATTGTTACGAGGAAACAGGCAGATCCGAGGACGCTCTGTCTTTGCTGAATAGCCTGAAATCACAATATCCGACTGAAACATCGATAATCAATGTAAAGATAGACAGTGTTTCAAAGCGGATAAAGAATAAGAAGAAATAATGGCTGTTAAGGTCATATCCCCGAATAAGGAAATAGACCTAATTGAAATAACCCTTTCAAAGCCCGGTGATTATGACGTTGTCATCAACAACAGAGGCGGGGTTGTAGGTATGTCTCCAATGCTTGCTGATAATGGGTATCTTGCAAGCGAAGTTCTGCATGATTTTGACCTATAAATTTAAAGATAATTCTATAAACCTGATCAATTCGAAAGCTCCATACCTCATGATGCTTGGGATGTAATTTTTCTGTATACAGGGAAGGATGAAATGGATTGTTTTTGAACAAATCTGTTTTCTTAATGGCTTTTTGCTGGATTATACGGGGCAGGTCTTTAAAGAGCTTATCAAATGTATGAGTTGTGGAAAGTTCCACCATAGAGGACTGCTATGAAACAACTTCTTTCAAGGATCTGCGTTTGGTTACCCTCCCTTTGCGATGGTCCTGTTCCGATGCGTCGAGTAATTCAAGAAACTCCTTTTTATACAAACCTACAGTGTCACAAAATGCTTCAAAGTTTTCCTTTGAAATTTCAATCAGGATATTGTTTCGGTCTTTTTTGCTAACTTTAGCATTAAATGTCTGTGCCATTTCTTTACCTTATTTAATAATAACGAAATTACAAAAAAAGTAAAACCGAGCCTTTTTATTTGTGCAAAGCGGGGATCTGCTCCGACATTTGTCAGGTTTAATCGCGCGATTCAATGCAGGGCAGGGCGAGCCCTGCCCTGCATTTCAATCCAATTTCGGATGTGAAACAGCCCGGAGATGCTGAATCAAGCCTGCCCTGATAGATATCAGGATTCAGCATGACAGAAGGTAAGATTCTGGATTCCCCCCGCGTCGTTCATACGACTTTTTTCCCCGTCCTGATTATTTCAAGAGTAAAAGGGTTGTTTTTATTGAATTCAGTCAAGAGATATGGATGAGGTTCAATGTTAAAATCTACTTCACGGGCTATTTGCATAAGCAAAAATTTGAAATCAAAGCTATCGCCTATAAATTTTCTTGTTATGATCGCTACATCCACATCACTCCACTCGGTTGGTTTTCCTTTTGCATAGGAGCCAAACAGATAAGCAGCAATAACATCGATATGTCTTTTTCTCAGTTCGTCTACATATTTTTGTATTGATTTTAATATCATGCTTTTATCTTTTGTTTTAGCCATGTTCTTAGCTCCTTTATTTTTTCGATGTTTTCGTCAGCAAATTCTTGAGTGCATTTTTTATAAAAATCTTTTTTGTAATCTTCATATCTCGTCTCAATGTTGAAGAGTGTTATATATTGCAAAGCGTCTTTTTGTTTATTTAAAAGTGCCATGTTCGACTTGATAGCAAGCTTGTATAAGTCATGGGTTCTTGGAACTTCTTGTCCCACAATCTTTATGTAATACGCCTTTAACAATTTTTCTATCGCAAGGTGTCCAATAAATAATGCCCACATATATTCACCCATGGTATACATGTTGAGCATGGATTTATAATTGTCATCTGAAGAATCAACCCAAAACTGTATATGAATTGTTATGACCTCGGTAGACCGATCAATTTCATAGATTACCCTCCAATCACCTATTCGTAATTTATATAACCCCGAAAGGTTTTCCCTTAGTTTTTTGTGATTGATAGTATCGATATTTTGAACCAGCCATTTAAGCTTATCGAAGATATGTTGACTTCTTGCTCTGTCTAATGATGCAAAGGAGGCTTCTCCCTGAGAACTGAAATTAAGTCTATACATTTACCAATTAAGGCCTAATTTCTTTGCCACGGTTTCCACCGGTATCCTCTTTTTAGATTTCAGCGATGCTTTTAATTGTTTTACCAGATCAGGTTTTAATTCTAGTCCATAATCCGGATCTATAACTTCATAAATGGTTTCTTTTATTACCTGTTGAAACTCCCTTATGGTCATATCACTCACTTTTTTGTTTTTTACTATAGGTGACATATTTTTTTCCCCTGCTGTTTTAACATAATACAAGGAGAGTAAATTTACAAGGGAGCGCAGAGAGCAGCCCCGGACATTAGACAGGTTTAAATCATAACCCCTCCAGACACTCGGCAATAGAAATAAGAACTGGGGCTGGTCTTCACATGGGCACATAAGGTGGCGCCCCGGACATTGCATAAAATGCAAGAGCAAAATGGCTGCTCGAAGAACTCAAACACTGTTCAATTTGAGATGACACATGACAAAAATAGATTTACCCGCATATCGTAAAATCCTATAAAAAATATGGAGGTAACGATGAAAAAATCAGTTGCAATCGCAATATTCATAACACTCATAACGGCATCGGCATCAGGCATTGCAGGGGCATGCACAGCTTTTACAGTGACAGCTGCCGACGGGACAAGGATTTGTACGCGTGCAATGGAATTCGGAGTGAATCTGCAGAACAGTATCGTGGTTGTGCCGAGGTCTCTGACTTATGCCAGTCCGGCCCTGGACAGCACCAACGGAATCAAATGGCAGAACAAATACGGTTTTGTAGGTATTGATGCATTCGGTGACTATCGTATGGTAATGAACGGCATGAATGAGAAAGGACTTTTCTTACCAGCCAGGCACGATAATGTGCCTTATTGCATTTTTTGGATGCACCAGTGCCTCTAACGATGAAGTAGAGTTCCACGGGCTTGGGGGCTGTGTCACAATGTACAAAAACACCTCTCCCCCTTGATGCGGGTACCCATCCGGGGGATGGGTGGGAAATAAAAAGGAATTGTGACACAGTCTGTTGCCCGTGGGTATCTATGTCCTTGTAAGCCATCTTTACCAGCTCAATATGTGAGCCTGCATTAAACGCGATCTCCTCGTCCTCGGCAAGGTCGTTGGTCACGAAAACATCCATACCGTAGATGTTTCCAAACGGCGGCATTGCTCCGATCTCGCATTCTGAAAATAAAGGGGACGTTGTTAATTAAGTTGACTTAATCAACAACGTCCCCTTCGGCTCCTATTTGCCCTTGAATACCGGTTTACGCTTTTCTACGAAGACTGCACTTGCCTCTTTGAAATCTTCGGTGCCTCCGCATACGGCTATGCCTTCCCTCTCAAGTTCAAGTATGTGCTCCAGCGGGCTTGAATATGCCTGATTTAGGTTGCGCTTGGTATATGCGAATGCAACAGTAGGACCCTCAGCAATAACCTGTGAAAACAATATTGTTCGTTTCATGAAAGTACTGTCGTCAAACACCCTGTTTACAAGCCCTATATCCAGTGCCTGTTGTGCGGTGATGTCAGGGTTTAACATAATGTATTCCATTGCCCTCTTTGGTCCTGCATGGTACGCAAGCATGGCTGTTGCTCCGCCGTCAGGCATAAGTCCTATTTTTGTATAAGCAAGACTGAACCTTGAGGATTTGGCGGCTGTAATCAGATCACATGCAAGTGCAAGGCTCACGCCTGCTCCTGCAGCACTGCCGTTTACACCAGCTATCACCGGTTTTTTCATCATCCTTATTGTGTTGATAATGGCATTAAGGTAAACAGTGAGTTCTTTAAAGAATTTACCTTTTTCCTCCATATAGGCAAGCATTGCCTTTACATCCCCGCCGCTTGAAAATGCCTTTCCGGTTCCTGTAAGTAGTATTGCCCGTACTTCTTTGTCGTACTCGGCTTCTATCAACGCCTTTAATAATTCATTGCCGAGCTCGGCGTTTATGGCGTTCATTGCTTCCGGTCTGTTCATTGTAATAATACAAAGTGCGTTATTCTTTTTATATTCGATGATACCCATACTTCCTCCGTTTTTTTTCTTCATTGTTGCATAAATGGCAAAAATTAAACACAAAAATGCGATCGCTTGGTACAATTCGTGAATTACACCTACAATACAATATCAAATTTTCAAATGTATTCTTTCGGTTTATACCTTTTTTGCAAACTCGCCGACGAGGTCAACGCCAATGGCGTCCGTGATACGGACCTTTCTGAATTGCCCTTTTGCCTGGCTGGTTGAGCCATAGATCAGGATATAGCCGTCTATCTCCGGAGCAAAAAACCACGGCCGTGCCATGATTACCGAAGGGTCATCCTGGTCTGTCCCTTCGATAAGAGCCTCATAGGTTTTATCAATAAAATCGGAAGATAATCTATGCATTATCTTTTGTGCGCTTTCATTCATCCTGTTGAGTCTTTCAATAATGATTTCCTTTGGGACCTGATTTTTCAGCCTTGATGCTGGAGCGGGTTCCTCCTGAGAATATGGGAATACACCTATACGGTGGAAGGCATATTCGCCGAAGAACGCCAGAAGTTTGTTAAAATCCTCGTCAGTCTCACCTGGAAAACCGACGATAACCGTTGTCCTTAAAAAGGGCTTCCGGATCTTCTTCTTTATGCGTTTTATAAGCTGCTGAACGTCGCTTGTGGTCGTTGTCCTGTTCATACGTTTTAATATGCGGTCTGATATGTGCTGAACAGGAATATCAAAATATTTTACTATTTTTTCGCTTTCGGAGACAAAGGAAAGGAAGTTATCCGTAATATGAGAAGGGTATAGGTAGTTGAGTCGTATCCATTTTATCCTCTCGATCTTTTCCAACCCGGATAAAAGGGCTATCAGTTTCCTCTCCCCTCTGTCCATGCCGAAATTCAGCGTATCCTGGGCTATCAGATTGAGCTCGACAGCACCCTTATCTGCAAGCGTCCTGGCCTCATCGATAATATCCTGTATGTTCCTGCTCTTGAGGTTGCCCTTGATAAAGGGTATTACGCAGTAAGAACATCTGTTGCTGCATCCATCTGCGATCTTCAGGTAAACAGAGTGTGTGCTCCGGTAAGCAGCCCTTTCCAACTTTTCGGGGTAAGCAGTGAACGGTGTTTTTGGAATGAATGCCTTTTTTTGCTGATGTTGGAGCAGATATGGAATGTTTTCAAAACCAGCAACGCCAACGAAAAGGTCGACCTCTTTTAATTGAGAGGATAGCTTTTCTCCAAAACGTTGTGCGAGACAGCCCGTTACAACCACCCTTTTTATGAGTCCTTCTTTTTTAGCTTTGATTGATTGCATAATCGCATCCAGAGACTCATCTATCGCGTCCTTTACAAAGCCGCACGTATTGATGATGACTGTTTCGCCAGTTATTTTGTCCCACTCGATGTCATAACCTTCTTTTTTGAATGCCCCTGCGATCAATTCGCTGTCAACATCATTCTTGGGGCAGCCAAGCGGTACAATTGAAATACGATTTTTATTTACCATGGTGTTGATAATATCCGTGTACCTTACTTCTTTTTAACCGTTTTCTTCCTATTGAGAAACAGATATATGCGTTCCTGCCAATCCTTTGTAGAAGAAAGGTAAGCGAAATTATCAGGCGAATATAAACCGTATCTGTGTATGAGTTCATTCGCATGCTTATTTACAGTAATTTTTGTCATGGAAAGTGCATTTGGAGATCCTTCCATGAGAAGTTCCGAAAGTTCGTCGGCCTTTTGGAACATTGCTTTTTTATCCTTTACGACATAGTTTACCATGCCCATTTTCAATGCTTCTTCTGCTGTAATATGCCTGCCGGTAAGCAAGAGTTCCTTTGTATATCCCGCACCCACAAGGCTTATGAGTCTATAGGTACATCCTGATGGCAGTATTGCACCTATTTTCACTGCTGGGAACCCTATCTTCGAATCCTCTGTGATAATCCGTATGTCCGATGATAGTGCTAACCCGAATCCTCCGCCCAGTGCATAACCATTTAAGAGAGCAATAACCGGTTTGGAAAAGTTAAACAGCCTGTCCATGGTGGATTCGAGAAGCACTGCAAAGTTCCTCGCATCGGACGTGCTGCTGAATTCAATAAGATCCTTTAAGAAAACGCCTGTTGAAAAAGCTTTATCTCCGGATCCTGTTATATATAAGATCCTGTATGTTTTATCATCCTCCACCGCCCTTAACCTGGCTTTTAACTCTGTAAGAAGGTCTGCATCAAACGCATTCTGTTTCTCAGGATTGTTTATGGTTATTATAGCAATGTGGCTGTTATGTCTTTCAACTGATATAGTTTTCATATACGGTGAAGATGGTGAGATGGTTGTGTCATTGCCCCGGGCTATGGATAATCTCCACGTCCTTGGGCGGTGTAAAGGTAAAGAGACTGTCTGGCAGTACGGTATTGAGTTTTATATTCTTGAAGTCAAGCTCTGTGACATTATCGAACTTGTCGACGATTATGCTCTTAACAATCAGAAAATCTTTTTTATTTACAGCGAGCAGTATTTTTGAAGGAGCACCTTCAAAATGTTTTTTTGGTGTAAGTTCAAGAGTATATTCGTTTTTAGTGGTTGCAAGCTCTTTGTCGTTACTGAATTTAACATTAAAATCTTCGAGTATTTTACCCATACCTGTAAGAAAAGTCTGCGTTGGTTTGTACTTGAATGATTTCTCAAAATTCCCGATGATGACCTGTTTGTCCGATGGCATATAAAACCATATTTTTTTACCATTACTGACGATAAGCTGCTCTTTGGGGTTCTTATACTCCCATCTGATCTTCCCATCCTTTTTCATATATACAATGCCTTCGTCCTGTTCTGATATAGAAAGAGTTTTCATGCTTGCCCTTTGTACGAAATTGGCTTCCATCGAGGAAGTCTTGTCATAAAGTGATTGTACCTTTTGGGCAACGGCATTTGCACTCATTCCTGCCATTGCATTTGAACACAGCAGCAGAACAATCGATGTTAATGTAAAAGTCTTGATATTTTTCATATACTCCTCCTTTGAGTAATTACTATTATTTTGATACAATAGTATTTTTATTGATGCTGTCTCCCCTTGAAATAATTCCATCTTTCTCCATTTTTTCTACCATGCGTGCAGCCCTGTTATAGCCAACCCTTAGCCTCCTTTGAATCAGCGATATGGATGCAGAGCCGCTTTCCTTTATTATCTCTATTGCTTTATCATAGAGTTCATCCGTCGATTCATCTTCGGAATTTATATTCTGTTCCGGTTCATCGGTTATCTCGATTTCATAAGACGGCTTTCTCATCTTTTTGAGGTATTCCGTTACGCGCATTACCTCGGTATCCGACACGTATGCACCGTGCACCCTTATCGGCTGTGATTCTCCCGGAGCTATAAAGAGCATGTCTCCGGCACCGAGCAGTTCTTCTGCACCGGATTGATCGAGTATTATTCTTGAATCGGTCTTTTGAGGGACTTTCAAGGCTATTCTTGACGAGAAGTTCGATTTGATAGTACCGGTAATGACATCGACGGATGGTCTCTGGGTTGCAAATATTATGTGTATACCTGCCGCACGCGCTTTCTGCGAAAGCCTGATGATGTGTTCTTCTACTTCTTTTGGTGCTGTAAACATGAGGTCCGAAAGTTCATCTATGATAATCACTATCTTCGGTAGTTCTAAAGATTCCCTTTCGTTTAACTTATTCGACCTTACCATTTGATTGTAAACCGATATGTTCCTTGCACCCGCCGTGTTTATTATCTTGTATCTGCGATCCATTTCCTCGGTAGCCCACCTGAGAATATGAGTAGCCTTCTTTGGTTCTGTTATTACCTCGTGGAGCAGGTGAGGTATGTCATTGTACGGCGAAAACTCGAGCATTTTTGGATCAACAAGTATAAACTTCAGTTCATCCGGTGTCGCCTTAAACAATAAACTCATTATTATCGCATTCATTGTTACACTCTTGCCTGAGTTTGTAGAACCGCCTATGAGCAGATGCGGCATCTTTGCAAGATCGGTTACAACGGGTTCACCCGTTGTATCAACGCCGAGGCATATTGTAAGTATGGATGAGCTTTCCTGAAATTTTTTTGATTGCAGAACCTCTCTGAGATAGACGATCCTCCTTGAGGAATTCGGCACTTCTATACCTACTGCTGATTTGTCAACGATGTGCGGCTGTATGCGAACACTCGGAACCTTCATTGCGAGTGCAAGATCGTCGGAAAGGTTCATAATCTGGCTTACTTTTACTCCGGTAGCAGGTTCAAATTCATACATCGTAATCACGGGGCCTGGCCTGATGTTTGTTATCTTCCCATTTACATTGAAGTCGGATAACTTTTTCTCGAGTGTACGGGCATTGAACTGCAAAGATGCGGTATCGTACTCGATATCCCTCGCCTCATAATCATCAAGCAGCTTTATAGGAGGTTTCTTAAAATTTCCGGGTATTACTTTAAAAAGTTCTTCCTGCACCGGTTCTTCTGGTTTTTTGCCATGTTCTAATTGGGTTCCTTTTGTCTTCGGGGGCTGGATAACAATATCCAATGTTCTATCTTTTATCTCCAATTTTTCTCTTAGCCTTTTCCTTTTTTCTCTCCAGACTACAATTGTAGTTTTGACAAGCTTTATAAAAGCTGCGATACCGGCGACAGCCTTTGTTATAAGTCCGAACATTGACAAAATAAATCGTGTTATCGGTTTTCTGAACAACAGCACTATAGAAATGAGCAGCAGTGTTACGGCAATAACCGCCGTACCGGTATTCCCGAAGTACGGATGCAATTTATTGGTAATGGAATAACCTATCCAGCCGCCGGTAGTTCTCATGTTTAAGTTTTGAGATGATGCATAGATTGCGGATACCGCGAAAGACAGAGATATTATAAACAAAATCAACCCAGCAATGCGTGTCCATCTGTGTTTCCATGTCTCCTTAAGAATCATGGCTAAGAATATCATTATACCGAGTACACCTATGACGTATCCTGAAATACCGAATATTATGAACAAAAGGTCCGCTATATTAGCCCCTATTTTTCCCCCCATATTGTGGTATATATTGCTGTGTACCTCATTAAACCACGTTGCATCATGTTGATCGTAAGACAGCAGACTTATGAGTATGAATATGGAAACGGATAGTGTTATTATGGCCACTATATCCTTTAAAATTACATTATCTTTTTTGTTGTTGCCCATTACGACGCTTTTACCTTGCGTATGTGTACCGGAGAGATATTCATGATCTCTCTGTATTTTGCGACAGTCCTTCTTGCTATGTTTATGCCGTCTGTCTTGAGTATCCTAACTATGTCGGCGTCAGACAGAGGGGCAGAATTACTTTCTTTCCCTATAAGTTCTTTTATTTTCTGTTTTACGAGTTTTGTCGAAAGCAGGTCTCCATTGTCCGTTCTGAGAGAAGGGCTGAAGAAGTATTTTAATTCATAAATGCCCCATTGAGTTTGAACATATTTTCCGTTTGTGACTCTTCCCACCGTTGTTTCGTGTATGCCTATATCATTCGCTATGTCCTTCAAAACCATTGGCTCAAGGTATTGTTCGCCGTATTCAAAAAATGATTTTTGTCTCTGCACAATGGCACCTACAACCCTTTTTATGGTATTTTTTCTTTGCTCTACAGCCTTGATCAACCATCTCGCACCCTGAAGTTTTTCTCTTATGAACTTTTTTGCAATGTCGTTGTCGCTGGTCTGATTGAGCAATTTCTTTGCATAATAATCCGCGGTCTTCAGCCTTGGCACTCCTTCTTCTATAAGTTCAACTACAAGTTTATCCCCTATTTTTGTAACCATTACATCCGGTACAATATAATTCTCCTCACCCGAGCTATATGTATTACCCGGTTTTGGATTCAGGTGTTTTATAATATTTGCTGCCGCTGTAACCAATTCAACATTTGCCCCGAAGTTTTTTGCTATCGAGGTATAATCCTTTTTCTCAAGATCATTTAAATGATTCTCGATTATGCTGTTTATCATAGAGTCGTCTACTCCAAGATGCCTGACCTGAATATTAAGGCATTCCTTAAGGTCCCTTGCCCCTATGCCTGAAGGATCAAAGTCCTGAATCTTTGTCAGTACTTTTTCGACATCTTCTGTTTTTGCACCTGTGAACCTTACTATATCCTCAACAGTTGCTAAAAGATAACCTTCGTCATTTATATTGCCTATAATGGCCTCTCCTATCTGTATTTCCTGTTCGGTATCTGCCGATAAGCCGAGCTGCCACAGAAGATAATCATGGAGTCCCATTTCTCTGTGTGCGGTATTTTCTATTGGATCTTCTTCTCTTTTTTCAATGCCCCTTTGTCTGACTCCGGCAGGCATGCTGTCATATACATTCTCGCCGAGTTCCGTATCCGATGACTCCTGTTCTGCCGGTTCTTCCTCGAGGAAGGGGTTTATCTCGAGTTCTGTTTTTAATTCTTGTTCAAGTTCAAGTCTTGTTAACTGAAGCAGCCGCAGAGCCTGGATAAGTTGCGGTGTTAATTCAAGCTGTTGTTTTAAGCTTACCTCGTGTCTTATTTCTATCATAGCTTAAAATCCTCACCAAGATATATTCGTTTAGCCTTTTCACTCAGTGCTATTTGTTTAGGATCCCCCTCTTCTATAATTCTTCCATTATTTATAATATAAGCCTTATCGCAAACATTCAAGGTTTCTCTTACATTATGATCCGATATTATGATGCCGATATCTTTTTCTCTCAATGAAAAGAGAATCTCTCTCAGTTCATTTACGGCTATGGGATCTATACCTGCAAATGGTTCATCGAGGAGCATAAAATCAGGTTTGGCTGCAAGTGCCCGTGAAACCTCTACGCGTCTTCTTTCGCCTCCAGACAATGAGTATCCCCTATTATCCTTTATGTGCATTATATTCATGATCTTCATTATCTCTTCGGTTTTTTCATCGATAATCTCTCTTGGCATATCCATGGACTCAAAAACTACCTTTATATTGTCCTGGACCGAAAGTTTTCTGAATATGGAGGGCTCCTGTGGGAGATACGTAATACCTTTTCTTGCCCTTATGAACATCTGATTTCTGGTTATATCTTCACCGTTTAAAATAATTTTCCCCTTATCGGGTTTATATATCCCGACTATCATATAAAATGTGGTAGATTTACCCGCTCCATTGGGACCGAGTAACCCGATGATTTCACCGCTGTTTACAGAAAGGTTTACATCCGACACAACCTTCTTCTTACCGAAGAATTTCATTAATCCTACGACTTCAAGGTGTTTGTCCATTCAATATTCCCTCTGTTTGTGGATTGTAGAGTGATTTAGCACCTTTAACAAATATCCTGTCGGTACCAAGATAAAAAACTATTTTTGTTCCTTCTATAATATTCTTTGCCTGCCATATTCTTGGTGAGCCGGTAAGTGTAAGTAGTTTCTTCACATTATCAAAGACCGCTTCATCCCCGGTTGCTATCATGTCTTTTTTCGTAATCTTAACATCACCTGTAGCTACGATCATTGTTATATTTTTGTCTTTTGCGTCATAGTATGCCGTTAATGTGTCGCAGTAAAGCACGACATCTCCCTGCTTGGCGACAACATTACCTTTGAATATGACTGTATGGGATTTAAGGTTCGCCTCAAGCTGGCTTGATGTTATGTCTATTGGTTTCATTTGTTTACCGGACTGCTGTATCTCTTTCATAAGTGATTCTGCATGGACTGGAATGACAAACATGAACGATATCATCAGGACGAATACCGATAAAATAAACAATTCTGCGTTCGTATGAACGAAGCTGTGAAGTGATCCCGTCGGATTACCGCAGCCAGCTTTGGCGTGCGGAGGTTCGAACTTGCAATGGTAATCCCCAGAATATCCCTGTATCAAAAGTAATGTTGTTTTCATTTTAAACTCATATTGTATATTTTTGCGTTTATGTTACCCTTTACAGTCATTATGTCCTTATCAAGATCTATACTACCCTTATCTCCGTGCAGTTGTAAATCTTTACTGTATAACGTTATCGGATCTTCAGAGATTATAAGTTTTTTTTCTATGAAATAGTCAATGCCGTTGCATGTAAGAGTATAGGTATTATCCAACACTGCGTTTATATTGCCATTGAGCGTTATAACATGCTTGCTTTCGTTGTAATGCCCCATATCGGACGACACTGAAAAGGTTTCACCGTTTTTAAGTATACCGTTGATATTTGGTTTGGTTATTACACCCGGCTGTATGCTGCCGAAATACTCCGCTGACAATGCGTTGCCATTGTATATTACGCTGTCTTTTTTTACCTCCGTATAGATCGGCTCTACAATTTTAACTTTTGGAGGCAGATTTGCTGCATTGTTTGTTATGTGCGATGAAGTTTTTACGTTACATGATGCAAACAATATTGAAAACATAAAAATGGAGCACATGAACAATAAATTACTATGGATGTGTATATTCATTTCTTATCGCCTTATTCTCATAAAGCTTATTTTATCACAACCTATAAAGATAAAGAACAAATTTCTACTTATTGTCATACGCTTGCGGTCTCTTAGCCCATCTTGAATGCATCCATACCCAATCCGACGGGTGTTGCCTTATGTGCTGCTCGATGACATTAGTCATAGATTGGGTTAGCGATAAGACATCGTCTTCATAATTCGATGTTTTTAAAGGAACAATGGGGTCGTGGAGTGTTATTACATGATGCTTTGAATCGATTCTTGTCATAAAGCCTGCAATAATAGGTGCGTCAACTTTTATGGCAAGGTCCGCGGCTCCCCTCGGTGTAAAAGCCGTATCGCCGAAAAAGTTGACAAAAACGCCTTGGACATCAGTGTCCTGATCTATGAGCATACCGAGTATCGAATTGGATCTGAGTGCCTTCAGTATCTTTTTCCCAGAACCTGTACTGCCTCTTAGCACAGGGCGTACCCCGTACTTCTCCCTTAATCCGTTGAGCAGTTTGTCCATTTTTGGATCATACAATTGTTTTGCAACAACATAAGTTTCGTATCCTTTCTGTGCGAAGTACAAAGGCATGAGTTCCCAATTGCCTATATGTCCTGTAATCCATAGAACGCCTTTTCCCTTTGCCCTTGCCAGTTTGAAGGCGTCAAAGTTTTCGACTCGCATATAATCATCTATGTGTTTTACGATCGTGTCCAATTTAACAAGCTCCATTATACTTCTGCCAAAGCCTTCGAAGCTCTTTTTTAGTTGTTGTTGAGCCCATAACTTATCTTTGTCTGGAAAGGCTTTAAGAATGTTATTTGTACCTTTTTCTCTTTCATTTCTTAGAACATGATATGCGATCTTTCCTAGTTCTGCACCAAGCCATGTGTCGAAACTCAGCGGGAACAGCCGGAAAAAAAACAGAACACCATTCGTTCCATAGTAGATCAGTGTCCTTTCAATTTTCTGCCTGATTTTCATGAGTTCATGAAGCCTTTTTTGCTAATATTTGAAGAATACTTCTGTTTGAGGCAGGTTTATTGCTCACGGTGCATCCTTTTCCCTCATGATAACGATGTACCCTTTGCCTGCATGATAAGCTCTGCAATCTCTCTCACAGCGCCGTTGCCGCCGCATTTTTTTGTAATGTAGACGGCTGTCTTTTTTACGGCTTCTACGGCATCGTGTACAGCTATGGGCAACCCAACCTGTTTGAGTATAACAAGATCAGGCACATCATCGCCAATGTATGCTATCTCATCATCGGTGATCTTGTACTTTCCCTTTATATCGTTATAAGCCGTAAGTTTGTTGCCGGCATTCTGGTACAGGGCATCGATACCGAGGTCTTTGGCCCTTGTTTCAACGATGCTTGAGGACTTTGCCGTTATGATACCGATCTTAACGCCGGACTGTTTCAGGCGCACAAGTCCGTAGCCGTCCTTGACGTCAAAGGCCTTTAACTCTATACCGGCGCTGTTGTAGATAAGTTTGCCGTCCGTCAGCACTCCGTCAATATCGAGGATGAGCATCTTTACGCCCTTTAATTTCTTCTGTAATGTATTTTTATCATACTTCTTATGCATATTCTATTCTTCAAGTTTTAATATATTCCATTCAGTATTTACAAGATATGCCTTGCTTGGTTGCCTTTGAGCAGGGTGTAGGAGTTCAACAGGGATCATTTAGGCTGTGCCTATTTGTTTTAGTTGTTTTAGAATTCTCTTGGACAATTCTACAGCCGTTTCAGCTCTTTTGAAATGCATAGTTGCATTATTGTCATAATCAGCAATCTTTCTCTCATGTAATAAAGCTTTCATAGATTCACCTATTTTCTTTTCAATTATATTTGATGATTTTAAATATTGTTCTCTTACAAACTTATGTGTGTCAACTGGTGGAATTGTTATTCCTTTAGTGAAAATAAGAAAATTCCTAGCAAGACAAAATACTCCATAATATGAACGGCTTATTGCTGATCTAAGGTATGCTTCTTTTAGTTGAGATGTATTGGAATGTTTTATTAATTCATCCGATAAATCAATATATTGCATCCAGTTAAAACTCATACAGGTCTCACCATTACTGTAAATATCAAGCTAAGATCATCGCTAACATTATTAAAAAACCATTCCTCATCAAATTTTTCCAAGAGATTTAAGGATTCTTTCGGTGATAGTTCTGTTTCTATAATAATGAAAAGACCTTCATAATTCTCTTCCGGATCATGATAAAGTTCAAGATGGAGAGGAACATCACCAAAGATACGGTGGATGTGGTCAGGAGCTTCAAATAAAACGCTGAGTAATTGCGTGTTACACGAAATAAAGTATTTTATTTCTTCATAGTTGTTAAAGATATAAAAATGCTTTAAATCCTCTGTTTGCTTAACAGGTAAAGTGTAACGAGAATCCCTCCGAGCTGTTTCCTTTACAGACAGAATATGGCTTTTTTGTTTCTTGTATTTCTTTGTCATCATTTGTTTTTAATTTAATCATCTTTCTTTATCGCTTTTATATATTATTTTAAGTTTATTCACAAGTATAAGTTGCACTATAACAATACTTTCGGCAATTGATGAAAACGGCAGCCTTACATAAGAGGGACGGGGTACCCATGCGGGGCATGGGTCGGAGTTACTTCTCCATGTCATCCCGAACTCGTTTCGGGATCTAATCGCCCCTTATCTTCATTTTCATAGCAAACTCCGAAATACTTTGATATATGGCTCTCATGGACACTCAGCTTCCTAAAGCAGTCTTCGAACTCATAGAACGGTTTGAAAGAAATAAAGAATCATATACCTCTGTCCAATACAACGAAGCCCAACTCAGGGAAGAATTTATAAACCCATTCTTTGAAGCACTCGGCTGGGACGTACGGAATATCAACGGCTATGCAGAGGCATTCAAAGACGTTATACACGAGGATGCAATCAAGATCGGCAGTGCTGTCAAAGCGCCTGATTATTGCTTCAGGATCGGTGGGACAAGGAAGTTCTTTGTCGAGGCAAAGAAGCCCTCTGTCAATATCGATGACAATCCGGATGCGGCGTTCCAACTCAGGAGGTATGCATGGTCTGCAAATCTGCCGCTTGGTATCCTGACCAATTTCAAGGAATTTGCAGTCTATGACTGCCGTGTAAAGCCTGAAAAGGATGACAAGGCTTCGACCGCGCGCATAAACTATTTTGCTTACACCGACTATCCTGTGCAATGGAATTACCTTGTATCCGTATTTTCGAAAGATTCCGTGCTCAAGGGCTCTTTTGACAAGTATGCTGAATCAAGCAAGCTCAAAAAAGGCACTGCC
>CAZJPN010000015.1:0-9836 GCA_964547905.1 uncultured Pseudomonadota bacterium
AAATCCACGATATTTATTATGTCCACTATCTTCTCGTTGCTTATGTTAAGTAGATTTATTATAGCCTTGCCTTCTGTGTACCTGCTACTCTCTGGTATGTTGTATGCTTTTATCCAGTATGCGCGCCCCACGTTCGAAAAACAAACCAGATAGTCTTTATTGTTGCATGTCACTATATGTTTGACGTAATCCCCCTCGTTCAGATTTATTGATATTGTGCCTTTCCCGCCCCTAGCCTGCTCCTTGTAACTATCTGCTTTTATTCTTTTTACATATCCTTCTGCAGTAAGTATTATTGTCACCTTCTCGTTGCTTATTAGATCTTCGTCGCTTATCTCAGTACTGTCAGAATTTATTATTTCTGTTTTTCGCTTTTTCCCGTATTTTTTCTTCAGTTCTTCCATTTCCTCGGCTATTATTTTATCTATCTCCTTAGGGTCGCTTATTATGCGTGAATATCCCTCTGCTTTCTTTGTAAGTTCGTGTTTCTCTGACTGAAGGGATTCGCTTTCGAGGTGTGTTAGCCTGCTGAGCCGCATATCCAGTATTGCCACTGCCTGTTTTTCACTTAGGGAATAGTCGGTAATTAGATTTATCTTTGCTGTGTTAGAGTTTTCGCTGCGTCTGATGGTCTTTATTATATCATCTATCCTTGAGATTGCAGAAAGAAGGCCATCTATAATATGCAGCCTGTCACTTGCAACCTTCAGGTCATATTTGGTTCTGCTGAGTATTATGTGGCGCCTATAATCTATGAAGGTGTTTATTAGCTGAAGTATATTCATACTCTTGAGGCTCCTGTTTACTACAGCCAGATTTATTATAGGATAGGTAATCTCAAGCTGTGTATGCCTGTAAAGGATATTTAGCGTATGCTCCGCACTTACATCACTTTTGAGCTCTATTACTACATTTATTCCTGACTTGTCACTTTCGTCGCGTATGTTGCGTATGCCGACTATTTTCTTAGCTCTAACTAAATTCGCAATGTTTTGTATTAACAAAGATTTATTTACACCATATGGTATTTCCCTAATTTCTATTCTTTTCTTCTCTTCATCCGTTTCGGCTTTTGCCCTTATTAAAAGTTGGCCTCTCCCGTATTTGTAACCGTTGTATGAGTTTTCTGACATTACTACGGTGCCACCTGTAGGGAAATCAGGTCCCTTTATAATCTTTAGCATATCATCCACGCTTGCCTCATTGTTTTCGAGCCTATAGCGTATCGCATCGCAGATTTCCTCCAAGTTATGTGGGGGGATGTTTGTTGCTACTCCTACAGCTATCCCAGACGCCCCGTTTATCAGGAGGTTAGGGATCATTGCAGGTAGTATGGCGGGCTCTTTTTCAGTATTGTCGAAGTTAGGCACCATTTCTACTGTTTCTTTTTCTATATCATGCAGCATATCTTCAGACAGCTTGGTGAGTCTCACTTCGGTATATCGCATAGCTGCAGGAGGATCTCCATCAATAGACCCAAAATTGCCTTGGCCTTCGATAAATGGATGATTAATAGAGAATTGCTGTGCCATCCTCACTAAGGTATCGTATACTGCGATGTCCCCGTGCGGATGATATTTTCCTATAACTTCCCCTACTATCCTGGCGCTCTTTTTTGTAGGCTGGTCGTGTGTATTTTTCATACTGTACATTGCGTATAATATCCTGCGCTGAGCAGGTTTGAGCCCGTCTCTTGCATCAGGTATGGCCCTGCCTATAATAACGCTCATGGCATAGTCTATATAGCTTGATTGAAGTTCTTCTTCAATGTGAACATTATAGATATTTGACATCGCATCACTATATATCAAGGAAATTTGCCTCCTCGGAATGGTCATGAAGGAACTTTCGTCTTTGCGCTGCGTCAATACCCATCAATATCGAGAAGAGCGTATCCGCAGTCTGGGCATCCCTTATGTTGACCTTCTTTAGCCTGCGTTTCTGTGGGTCCATTGTTGTTTCCCAAAGTTGTTCGGGGTTCATCTCTCCAAGGCCCTTATAACGTTGGATTGCGGGATTTCCTCCCGAGGTATACAGTTTTTTAGAAAGTTCTTCTTCGCTGTATAAATAGGCTATTTCCTTGTTTATCGAGAGCTTATATAGGGGCGGTTGAGCAATATATACATAACCAAGTTCTAGGAGTTTGCGCATGTAACGGTATAGGAAGGTTAATAAGAGAGTCCGTATGTGGCTCCCATCTACATCTGCGTCGGTCATGATTATTATCTTTTTATATCTCACATTCTCGGGGTTGAATGTCTCGTTTATGCCAGTGCCAAATGCGGTTATCATTGATTTTATCTCTTCGTTTTCGAAGATTTTGTTAAAACTTGCTTTTTCTACATTGAGTATCTTCCCCTTAAGAGGTAAGATGGCTTGTGTGTGTTTATCCCTTCCCTGTTTACTCGACCCTCCTGCGCTTTCCCCCTCAACTATAAATATTTCAGTGTTTTCAGGATCATCGTCAATGCAGTCTGCAAGTTTTCCAGGAAGCACTGAGCTTTCAAGTAAATTCTTCTTCCTCACAAGCTCCTTCGCCTTCTGTGCGCTCTCTCTGGCGAGTGCTGTATTTGATGCTTTTTCTATTATCATCTTTGCATCGTGGGGGTGCTCTTCGAGATACCTAGAGAGCGTTGAGTAAACCTCGCTATCTACGACGTTCCTGATATAGGTGTTGCCCAGTTTTTCCTTAGTCTGCCCCTCAAACTCTGGGTTTTGCATAAATATTGCAATCACTGCGGACAAACCCTCCCTGACATCCTCGCCCGTTACCTTTACTCCGTTTCTCTCCGATAGTTTATTCTTTGATATGTATGCGGATATTGCGCGCGTAAGTGCCGTGTGGAATCCGAACACGTGTGTTCCTCCATCCAATGTCTTTATTGAATTTACAAAGGATTCCAGCTTTTCTTCATAGCTGGTGCTGTACTGCAGAGCGTATTCTATGATTACACTATCGGTAGATTTTTTTGAATGAATTATGCTGGTAAGAGGGGTTGCATTCTTGTTTATGAATGAGATAAAATCTTCAAGGCCATTTTCAGATAGGTATGTTTCTTCCTCGTGTTGGCCGAATCTATCATCTATAAGTCTTATCTTAAGCCCCTTGTTGAGGAAGCTTGTATTCATAAGGTGTTCTTTGAGGATTGTGGAATCAAACGTTTGAGGGTGAAATATTGATAGGTCAGGCTTAAATTCTACAGTGGTGCCGGTGTCCTTGGTTTGGCCAAGCACCTCTAACTCCGAGGCGGGTACGCCTTTGCTGAACAGTTGACGATAGACATTCCCATTTCTTTTGGAAGTGACCTTTGTAAACTCGGAAAGAGCATTGACTACAGTAAGTCCGACTCCATGGAGGCCTCCTGAAACTTTGTATACCTCATCGTTGAATTTTGCTCCTTTATGCAAAGTAGTCATTATGATTTCAAGTGCGTTTTTGTTGTATTTTGGAATTATTCCGGTGGGTATTCCTCTCCCATCATCGGTCACTTCTGCAATGTCCCCAGTATCATCCTGGTAGAGATGAACAGTTATGTTTTTACAAAAGCCTGCTAATGCTTCATCAACCGAATTGTCTATGATTTCGTATAAAAGATGTAGGGTTCCCAATGCACCTGTGGATCCTATATACATTGCTGGCCTTTTTCTTATTCCTTGTGCGCCTTCTAATACTATTATCTTAGAGGCATTATACTCATCACTATCACTTACCATATAACCATCGTGAAGACCTAGCCGTCATTAGTCATCGCAAGTTTGTATTAACGTATAGGCTTAATAGTATTTCTGGGTTAATATTTATACACATTGTGGTATGTACGGGTATGGAGCATTTGTATACGCAAACAACCTATAAAAGAGTTCGTACTTTGTATTTTGTTTTATGCTGAGCACACTGCCCTCAATTTGAGAAATTCGAATAGTTATTTATACATTGAATATTCATACATCTATGCAACGTAACCCCCGAAGAGGTATGTAGTATGGATAAAAAAATAATAATTCTTGGTGCTGCGGGACGGGATTTCCATAATTTCAACGTCATTTTTAGAGATAATGAAAATTATGAGGTAGTCGCATTTACAGCAAACCAGATACCGTATATTTCAAACAGAATATACCCCCCTTCTTTGTCAGGTAGGTATTATAAAAAAGGCATACACATATACGATGAATCAAAATTGGTGCAAATAATCAAAGAAACCGGAGCAGAAATCTGTGTTATGGCGTATAGTGATGTAGAGTACAATGAAGTTATGAGGAAGGCCAGCATTGTGAACGCAGCGGGCGCCGATTTCTGGCTTCTTGCTCCTGCAGCCACAATGCTCAAATCTAGAAAGAAGGTTATAGCGATATGTGCAGTAAGGACAGGGTGTGGTAAAAGTCAGACGGCGCGTTACGTTTCGAAGTTTATAAGAAGCATGGGAAAGAGGGTAGTTATAATAAGGCACCCTATGCCGTATGGAATACTTGATAAAGAGATTGTGGAAAGATTCAAGACCCTTAAGGATCTGGACCGCTACAACACCACAATAGAGGAACGTGAGGATTATGAACCCCACATAAGAAACAATTTTGTTGTTTTTGCAGGTGTTGATTATGAGAAAATCCTTAGAAAAGCCGAGGAAGAGGCTGATGTTATAATATGGGACGGCGGGAATAATGATGCGCCTTTTGTGAAGCCCGATCTCTTAATTACGGTAGCCGATCCGTTGAGAGTTGGAGATGAACTGACTTATTATCCTGGGGAAACTGTTGCAAGAATGGCAGATATATTGCTTATTAACAAAGTGAATTCGGCAAGCAAGAATGAAATTCGAAAGGAAAGGGAGAATTTAAGGATGATAAATAAGAAAGCAAAGATAATAATGGCGAATTCTGTTGTTTCTGTGGAAAACCCCGAAGTAATACAGGGTAAGAGTGTGCTCCTTGTTGAAGATGGACCTACAATAACACATGGAGGCATGAAGTTTGGAGCTGCGTCGGTTATTGCAAAAAAATATAAAGCAGGAAAGGTTATAGATGCTAGGCAGTATGCAGTTGGAGAGATAAAGGCGGCCTTAGACAAGTATCGTCACATTAAAAAAGAACTTCCCGCGGTGGGCTACAGCAAAAAGGAGATTGATGACTTAAAGACGACGTTGAATAACGCAAGATGCGATATAGTCGTGTCGGCGACGCCGACAGACCTTAGGCAGATAATAAAAACAAATAAGAGGATAATACAAGTTTCATACGAACTTGACCCTATAGGTAACGTTTTGGAAAACGAGATAAAATCCTGCGTCATGAAAGAATAATAGCGGGCCCGTAACTCAGCATGGTCAGAGTGACTGGCTCTTAACCAGTAGGCCGTGGGTTCAAATCCCACCGGGCCCGACTATCTGGCGGGGTTATATGGAGAAGCCACATTTTACAACCCTTGAACTTTGAACTAGAATCTTTATAAGGAGATGAGCCTTGTAGAATCTGTATAGTATCACAATTTATGTCCGTTTTAGTGTCACATGACACTACTAAAACATTTCAAGAATTACAAGACAAGAAATATATTAGATTTTGCCTTAGATTAATACAATGTTATTTTCTGAAGTGAAATTTGTACAAACATTCTTAATTTGTTAGATGTGTGTTTGAATAAGGTATGCAACTTTACATTCTGAATGATGAAATGAGAACCTTTTTTACACTAGATAGGAAGGGAGCCGTACTGGCACTGTTAATGGGCGCGCTCGTATTTGGATTTGGAGGTAGCGCTGGACCGTTTTTCCTACTGGCCTTGCTGCTTTTCTTGGTTATCTCTTATATAGCAACAGAGATGGGCAAGGAAATAAAGAAAAGAATTAGGACGTATGAAAAAGGTCGCGGATGGAGGAATGTTGTTGCGAATGGAATTGTACCTGTCGTTTTGGCTGCCTTTTATTATATAAACAGACTCCACAGACTTATGCCGGGAAGTGTGATTGTTGTAGCGTATGTAGGCAGCATTGCGGCTGTCGCGGCTGACACGTTTTCCAGTGAGATTGGCGTACTTGGGGGTATGCCGATAATGCTTCTTACGTTGAAAAGGGTGAAAAGAGGTGTTTCTGGAGGCGTATCGGTATTGGGTACCGTTGCAGGAGTATTTGCAGCGGCAGTTATCGGTTCTGTTGTGTTTTTTTATGTTGATTCCGTGTTGCTTGTTGCTGTAATAATGATAGCTGGGAGTGTAGGGGACATAGCAGATTCGTTTTTAGGTTATTTTGAAGTGAAGGGCATTGGAAACAAGTACACCTCAAATATCGCCTGTTCTATTGTAGGTGCCTTTGTGGGTGCCATTATGTTCTTTATGCTGCGCATCTACATATGATAAAATATACCAAGGAGCAGGCCATTCACAGACATTTTCATCTAACAAGGCTTTGTTGAATAAGCAAGCCATCTAACAAGTAATTATCTTATATATGATAAATGCTCTTTTTGGGAGGGCTGGTTGCTGCCTCCAGATATAGATGCATCTTCCATGTCTTTTATTATCCGCTCTGTTTCAGTTTTAATCTTTTCTATATTTTGGAGGTCTATGTCTATATTGAGGATTTTTTTAAGTATTTCAAGCACGGCTTTTGCGGCATTGGCATCTATTTCTAGCATGTTTGTTTCCCCCATTATGCATGCGCTTTCTATGCCTTGGCCTTTTGAGAAAGCAGGGATAAGGCCTGCCGACCCCCATATCGCTCCGTATGCTTTGCCGAATATTACTCCGCCCCTTTCGAGCTCCTGTTTCAGTTTTTTTGTTGTAGCCACGCCGAAGACCCTTGGATTATGTATGTAGTTGCTACCTGCGCTGTAGCCTCCTATCGTGTAGATACGCTCACAGCCCAGCGACCTGACAAATGAGACTATTTTTGAATTGACTTCGTATTGGCCTAATGGTGCCTCGGCTTGAGCATCTCCAAGGAGCACCACAATGCTCCTGCCTTTTTTGTTCTTAAAGTGGTAGAAACGATTATTTACAAGGCGCAACCCCCCGTTTTTCTGTATTACTACTTGGTGGGGGAAATAAGAAGAGTATAGCACTCCAATACGCTTTGCTCCGGATTCATTTTTTATATGCTCGCACACCAGGCTACCTACGCCCCCTATCCCCGGAAGCCCTACGATAAGTATAGGGTCATTTAGTTTTGCTTTTTTATTATAATATATCCTTGTATTCCTTGGCATAAAATCATCCTTTGGTATTCTTTATTGAAAAATTAAGACTTTTTGAGTATCTGTCCAGTATCCTTTCTGCTTCCCTTATCCTCCCTTCGGCCTTCGGATAATTTGCGTCTTCTGATGTCAGGCGGTAATGGGGAGCCCCTAAATAAAGTATCTTAACTCCTGCTTCTTCTATCTCGGAGCATATTTTTTTTATAAGAGGCATGCCGACATCACCAGAGGATGCGGTTAACTCCATCGTATAGGATACCTCATACCTTTTGGGTTTTGTGTTTTTTATGACAATTTCAGAAATTGCCTCGCTGAATTTTGGATTTTTAAGAAAATCGGTAAACGTCTTGTCAGAATAGGTCTTGCTGGTTAGTTCATAATAGGTTGTGATTTTTTTTGACAGCTCTTTTATTATGGCTTCCCTGTTCTGTTCGTTCTTGCTGTTTATTATAGCCTGATTGAAAAGTTTCTCTGATCTTTTTTCAAGGTTGTATTCGTTTATTTTGTCAGTGCGCTCTTTGTTGTTTGTTTTTTTTAGTGAAATGTCTACTGTTCTCTTTTCTTTGTCTACGGAAATAACTTTTGCTACAGATTTTTGGCCTTCTTTTATGAATTCGTGGATGTTTTTTATCCAGCCGGATGCTATTTCCGATATGGGCAGGTATGCATCTAGCTTGTACTCTATAAGTCCACAATATGCCCCATGCGGCACTATCTTGTTTATTTTTATTAACACCAGTTCTTTTTCTTCGGGCAACTCCCTGTTTATGAGCGTTTGAATCACCTCTTGATCTCTATTTTCTTCCTTGTCCTTAAGCCAAGTATGCGCTCCCTCTTTTTTTTGCAGATTTTACATTCCAAAAGCACTTTTTGCTTTTTGCCTAGTTTTTTAGGGTGTATTTTCAGCTCTACGCTTCCTACATAGCCTTTTATTGCGCGGTTGTGCCTTCTGGTGGCCTTGCTGAGCCCGCGCTGCATCCCGCGCGAGACGTTGTGTGTAGCGTGTTGGGTGTGTTTATTACATGTTGGGCAGTATGTATTGATTTCCTTTGATATTTTCATCTAAAACACCTTAAGTGACGTTTCGGCAGTGTTTTGCTGGTAGTTTATGGTGGTGAGTTGTTTGTTATAATACATAATATACATGCAGATATTTATAACCGCGTGGTTTGTCTTTGTTGTGATTTTTGGATTTTAAGTTATAGCTTCGCCTATCTTGTTGTTTACAAGGAAAGCTGCCTCTTCGCCTTCTGTGCACTCGATTATCTGGTTCGGTTCATACGGCCCCATTTTGCCTCCTTTCGGGTTTATTATCTCGGGTATTTTGTATAGTATCTTGATTTTTATTGTTTTTTGTTTTTCGCTTTTTTCTTCTATCAGTTTTTTGATTTTTGAGTATATTTCCGTTTCCTCTTCGGTTAGTTGCAACGGCGGACGTCTGTCGTATGCAAGATAAACAAGCAGCTTCTGGAGCCTGCGTGTTTTTAATGCTTGGAGTGTTTTTAGGGTGTTTTCTTTTGTTTTTTTAGCTTCGGGACCGTCTTCGACCGTCACTGTGCTCCTTTCCTCTGCTTTTTTATAAAAATCCTTCGTGATGGGCAGAAGCTCGCCTGTTTTTTTCTCTTCGGCAAACTTGTCGAACACGGTTTTTATAAATTCTGCGCTCTCCATGTAACCGCCAGACCACATTTCCACTATTCTTCTAATATAATATTATTGATACAAGATATGTATTAAAACAAGGTTATTATTATATTGTTGGTTTTTTTTCATTGAATTGTGGAAACACAAGGTATGTAGCGAGGGATGGATTTGAACCACCGATCTCCGGGTTATGAGCCCGGCGGGCACTCCGAGCTACCCTACCTCGCTTCTAACATTAATTCAGCTTCTTCCCTACCTAAACGCCTCAGTGGCCCTCCGCAGCCACACCTAAAAGCACATTCGACAGCAACATCGAACGGGAGGAGCATCTTGTGTTTTTTAAAACAAAACCCACAGATAAAAAAATCATTGCAGTCTCTAGGCAGGTTGCTCGTTTTTTTATCAGCCCCATTCGAAACCGTCTTGCCGAACTCACACAGAGACGCGTTGTCTATATACCATTCAAAAGTAAGCCACCCCTTCGTATCTCTATTTACATTATATCTCACTACACCATAACCATTCAGCACATTAAGTACGCGGCGTGTTTCGTTAAGTTTTAATTCTAGTGTTTCGGCTATCTTTTCATCGGTCTCGGGACGGAAACACAACGTTTTCAGTATGTTATTGGCATGGCTCCCGACATTTTTAGATACGAATTCGAAGAAAAAAGAGCTCTCGAGAAGTGTCTTGACCTCTTCTCCCAAGATGCTCCTCCGTTCCACGATTTCGGGTTGGATGTCCATGACTGTGTGCTTTCCCCGTTTGTTTTTGTTTTCGCGCCTCGCCGCATTAACTACCGAAGCCCCGGCTCTGCCGGCAGCATACTTCTTCAAAACACCGCGCGTGCCTTTACTCTTCCTAGCACTTACAATTACCCTTCTAACACTATGTTTTTTTACAACCACCAGATCGCCGTGTTTTTATAAAAAATGCAAAAGTATTGTATACTACTATTACACCAACCAGATATATATACCTTTTACAAAGCGCGAGTCGGAACG
>CAZJPN010000016.1:0-77184 GCA_964547905.1 uncultured Pseudomonadota bacterium
ACTTCCTAAAATCGATTTTAAACGCTCTTTATTTATCAGTTGATACCAAACCATACACCATTCTTACCTATTAATTTTTTTCTATTATCAATTTTTATCATGCTTATACACAATATTCTGAGTACACCCGACATCCTTAAAGCCTACTTACCAGAATACAACAGGCGTTTTAACTTTCCTTCTCAGAAACAAGGTGCAGCCTTTCGAAAAGCTCCCGGTATCGATAAACTGGATCGTATCTTATGTCTCAAGGATACAAGGGTCGTCAGTGCTGACCACACTATATCGTTTGAAGGACTGATCCTCCAGATACCACCGTCGAACAAGTTTCGTTCTATCGTAAAACAGCATGTAGAGGTCTTACAGATACGGGATGGGAGTATAGAAATCGTTTACAGGGGGCAATCGGTTGCAAAATTTAGCCCTGAAGCAGTGACACGCTTAATAAAGCGTACCTTAACAGAGCATTCTCAATTAAAATTGGCTGTCTAATGAATATGCTTACCGACATTTTCACGTGGTAATTAACTGACATATTGACGTGGCTTTAACACGATTTTGAGACACCTGATGCGGGATCCGGTCTTTTGTTCTTAACCCGAAAAATGCAATAGTGAAGTTTGCAATAAATCTAATTATCCTTTCAGGGGTACCCTGCCAAAGGCAGGCCGTGCGATCCACTTATAGGGACATGGCATGCCCCTACAATACAAAGGGTACTTATGTCTTCTGTATGGTTTTCATTGCGGGCACAGACACACAGCTCTATAAAGAAAATCTAAGGGATCGACGTTGTAACGGTCATGCCCTGCGATGCCGGCAGATAATCTATCAGCATCAGGTTCTCGGTATTGTTATGGAACTTCCAGCTTACGTTTACGGAAAGTACTGGCGGCAGGCTTATGGGCAGTTCGATCGGAAGTGTAAGTCCATTCTCGTTTGTTGCCTCAACCGTGAACGAAGGGAATTGAGCAGAAAAAGATTTCACAGGTGGATTAAAGTCGCCAAAGTTCGCTTTTATCTCTTCTTCTCCAAGCCTGTAATCTGCAAGCATCATCGCAATACTGGTGTCATTTATATAATTTGAGGCATCGATATTCTGGTTCTCGAGCGACTGTATGGAAATCAAGCCCACCGCAAGTATTGCCACTGCAACGAGGAGCTCAAGCAAAGAAAATCCTTTTTCAAGATTTTTCCGGTTCATAGTATTTGTCGTATATTGCCACCCTGCCTGTAAATGGATTGACCTCCAAGGAGTATACATCCTTTTTATCATCTTCTATATGAATGATAGTGTAGGGCATGTATCCCTGCGGATAAAATTGTATGGCAACATCGGTGGCGTTTTTACTGACCATGGTTGTATCTACGATTATATCCTCGAACCGAATACCGTTCGGAAGTTTTTCGGGTTTGCCGAGAATATCCTTATCCTGGTGCCATTCACACGTATTCGTTTCGACAGACGGAACGCACGTTTCAACCCAGTACTCGTTCTTTTTAAGATCGAATTTCATGCGGTAATAGTCTGTCTTCGAAAATACGGCCTTTGAGTATACATATCTGATAGTCGAAGACAGCCTCTGTGTGGATGTCCTGAGTTCTACGCTCGTGAGATCCATCAACCTCGGTGTAGCAATACCAAGCACCACGACCATAATAAACAGTACTACTACAAGCTCGATAAGGGTAAATCCCTTTAGGGAATCTAAGGTTTTATCTTTGTTCATAACATTATCATATATCACGAACAGGCAGGGTTCCGTCGCTGCCGAGTATCATATCACTGGCATGAGCCCGTATCAAGGCTTGTTATGTCCTTATCCTTGCCCTCACCGCCTGGCTTGCCGTCTGCACCATAAGAAATAATCTCATAATCAGAACCATCCGGAGCCGGGCTTATATAAACATAATCATTCCCCCATGGATCCTTGGGAATATGCCCGCCTTCTATGTATCCACCCTCTTTCCAGCAGCACGGTATCTTCCCTATCGTGGGTTGTTCAACCAGTGCCTTCAACCCCTGCTCTGTTGTCGGGTACACATGATTATCGAGATAATAAAGCTTCAATGCTGTTTCGAGCGATTTGATATCTGCACACGCCTTAACTCTGTTTGCTTCTTCTTTTCTCGGTATTACATTCACTGCGACAAGGGTTGCAAGCAAACCTATAATAAGCACCACGACCATAATCTCAATAAGGGTAAAACCTGTTTGTTTCTGCATCATTTACCTCCTAATGCACTAATTGATTCATCTGAAAGATCGGCAGAAGCACGGATAAAATTATAAACAGCACAATACCTGCCATTATTAAAATAATAACAGGCTCGAGCAGTGCGGTCAGTGCGCTGACTGCTGTTGTAACATTATCCTCATACGTCAATGCGATCTTTTCAAGCATATTCTCAAGCTCACCGCTCTGTTCGCCTACTGCTATCATTCTTGTTACCATAGGCGGGAAGACGCCGCTTGCCCTCAGAGGTGCGGATATTGACGAACCTTCGACAATTGATACTTTGGCCTTTTCTATTGCCTGTCCGATTACGCTGTTGTTAACGATTGTTTTAACTATGTCCATGGCCTTTACCACCGGTACGCCGCTCTTTAAAAGCGTTGCAAGCGTACGTGCGAATCTGGCTATGATCACAAGTCTTATAAGCCTGCCAAAAACCGGTATCCTGAGCAAAAAACCCTCATATTTTATGCGTCCCTTTTGTGTCTTTATGTACCATTTAAAAAAATAATACGCACCAAGTGCTGCTATTATAAATAAATACCAGTATGTGCTCATTAGGTTGCTTACAAATATAAGCAATCTGGTAAAGATCGGCAAGGTTTGATTAACATCTTTGAATAACTGCGTTACCTTCGGAATGACAAATGTCATAAGTGCTATCACGACAAACGTTGCAAGCAATGTCATAATTGCAGGATAAATAAGCGTGGCTATGACCCTGTATTTTAACTTCACCTGATTCTCAATATAATCAGCAAGCCTCTGAAGTACTATGTCCAGTGCACCGCTCGATTCACCTGCAGCGACCATATTTACATAAAATTCTGGAAAAACCTTTGGAGCTGTTTTTAAGGCATCTGCAAATGAACTTCCCTCGTTTATGCGCGTCTTGATATTACTCATGATCTTTTTTAACTTTATCTTGTCGATTTGCTCTACAATGGCGTCGAGTGCGTCAACAAGCGTAAGGCCTGCCCCGATAAGACTGGATAACTGTCTTGTAACGATTGCAACATCCTGCTGTTTTATGCTCGTCAGTATATCCGACAGGCTTGTTTTGGCTATATTTTCGGATTGTTCTTCCGTCTCCTGACGAAAATCCGTAGCATAGACGCCGGCATCTTTAAGCTTTATACGGGCTGAATGCTGGGTATCCGCCTCTATAACACCACGTGTCGATTTGCCCTGAACTGTAAAGCCTTTATATTCAAAGATTGGCATAGTTCAATTTAAACCACTTCGGTTACCTCGTCTTGTGTAACCCTTAAAATTTCTTTAATGGTCGTTATACCGCTGACTACCTTCTTAATGCCGTCCTCTTTTAAGGTGGTCATTCCTTTTTTAATCGCAGCGTGTTTTATCATGGATGAATCCACCTCTCTCGTAATCATGGAACGGATTTCATCATCTATAATAAGAATCTCATAAATGCCTGTCCTACCTTTATAACCCGTATTAACACAGTTTACACAACCTTTCCCTTTATAGAGAACATCACCCTGCAATAAATCTCTGGTCATACCTATTTCCATCAATTCTTCATCATCCGGTCTGTAAGCAGTTTTACAAACAGGACATATTGTTCTTACAAGCCTCTGTGCAATAATTGCAACAACAGAAGAAGAAACAAGAAACGGCTCGATACCCATATCTATAAGCCTTGTTATGCCGCCTGCTGAATCATTCGTGTGCAGCGTGGAAAAGACAAGGTGGCCTGTCAGAGATGCTTGAACTGCTATTTCAGCAGTCTCCCTATCCCTTATTTCACCGACAAGCACTATATCAGGATCCTGCCTCAGGATCGAACGGAGGCCGTTGGCAAATGTAAGATCGATCTTTGAGTTAACCTGGATCTGGCCTATGCCTTTTATCTGATACTCTACAGGATCTTCTATGGTCAGTATATTTACCTCCGGTGAATTAAGGACCGACAGTACGGAATAAAGTGTGGTTGTCTTACCGCTACCGGTTGGACCTGTAACCAATATAATACCATTGCTCCTCTTTATAAGCTGATTAATAAGTCTGAGCTTTTCGTCGACAAGACCGATGTTATTGAGCCCGATGAGCACGCTCGATCTATCGAGCAACCTCATAACAACTCTCTCTCCGAATGAAGTCGGTATAATGGATGTTCTTATATCGACATCCTTCCCGGCTATTTTTATCCTTATCCTTCCATCCTGCGGCAGTCTTTTTTCTGCTATATTCATCCCTGCCATTACCTTTACCCTTGAGATGATGCTCGATTGAAACCGCTTTGGTGGTTTTATAATTTCATAAAGTATTCCGTCTATCCGGTACCTGACCGACAACTCTTTTTCAAAAGGTTCTATGTGAATATCACTTGCACGCTTCTTGACTGCCTCAAACATCAAGGAATTAATCAACCTTATGATAGGCGCCTCATCGGTTGCATCAAGAAGGTCTTGAGGTTCATTTAACTCCTGGGCCACATGATCGAGATTTGTGTCTTCAAGCTCATCAACCATATCCTCTGTACTGACCTCTATCCTGTCGTAGTAAATATTTACAGCGTTTATAACATCTCTCTGTGTAACAAGAACCGGCCTAACGGACGCATCAAGGAAGCGCTCCGCATCATTTATAGCCTCGATATTCGTAGGATCTATGATGCCTAGCCTTACAAACCCATCTGTCTTATCCAATGGTAGTATGCCAAAACGCCTTGAAAAGTTCTTGGGAAATTTCTGAATCAGCTCTATGTCAAGCTTCATGCTCGTAAGATTGGTTATATATTCAATATCAAACTGTTCTGCCAGCGCCTTGATAAGATCCACTTCCGTTATAACCTTGAATTTGGTAAGCAGTAATTCACCGAGTTTACCGCCCTTTTCTTTTTGATATGCGAGAGCCTCTTCAAGCTGTTCCGGGGTTATAATGTTGAGAAGTAACTCTCCTATCAAAACCCTTTTTTTCATGGTTTCTCAGTTGTCCCGGTTTGTTTTGCAGCCTCTGTGGTAAAGGCAGTCCCTGTCAAAGGCACAGCAACTGTTGGCGGAGAAAAAGTCTGGTTTTTAAAAGTTTTGGTGGTTGTTGTTAAAGTTACACCCTGCGTTTCGGTCATTGATGTACCTGCAGTCATACCCCGAGAAGTGACACCGCTTACCGGGGACACCGCACTCTGCGTCATGGTTGTGCCTGTGGGATTGATCGCCTGATGAGGGACCGGAAATTCTCCTTCTGGGGTAATATAGGTTTCACCCGTAAACAAAAGTGGGGCTGGTTGTTTTGTGTTCTCCTGTTCGGCTTTATTCATCTCGTTGAAGGTGGAAGTAAACGGGCTGTTCTTTAACTCGTAACCGAAAGTTTCTTTTTCGAATTTCTTTGATTGTTCTTCTTTCAGGAGGTTTATCTGCGCTATATCCGATTGATCCTTTACAATGTATGGGGTAAGGAAGATCATGAGATCCGTTTTATCATTGGACTTGTTCGAATACCTGAAAAGCCATCCTATCAACGGCAAATCACCAAGGAATGGAATCTTGCTTTCACTCACACTCGAGTTGTTTTGAAGTAATCCGCCAATGACTATAGTACTCCTGTTTTTAACGGTAACGACGGTTTGGGCAGAGCGTTTTGATGTCGTAACACCAACTTCATTGGCATTAAGTCCCTGAGGGGACGGAATAATGGCTGTAAGTTCAAAATCGAGCTTTAGCCTTACATAATCACCGGCATTGATCTGCGGCGTAATTTTCAATTTCAGACCAACATCCTGTCTTTGAACGAATGTCTGTGTATATCCGCTGATCTGGCCTATGGCCTGGCCTGTTGGTATAGGAACGTTTTGACCAACCATAATCTCAGCAGGCTCATTGTCGGTAGCGAGTATGTTCGGAGTCGATAGGACATTTGCCTCGCTGCTTGTTTCGAGTGCATTTATAAAAGAAATGATATTGGGGTAGGTAACGCCATTCAATGTAATGGTTCCGTTTATAATGCCCATGGACAGACCTGTTTGGCTAAAAGGGCCGAGCGGGCTTGTTGTTGTCGGAAGTATTTGACTGCCTGCACCCATATTGCTCACCGCGCCTAACTGCGTACCGCCTGCATACAGATTGGGTATCGCATTCAGATCCACACCAAGTTGTTTTGTTCCGCTCAATGAAAGCTCGGCTATAACAGCCTGAACATAAACCTGCCTCCTCCTTATATCAAGCTCCTGGATAACACCCTTCAGGATTTGATAATCCTGCGGTGTTGCGATGATTATAAGAGAGTTTGTCGCTGGATCAGCGGTTATCTTAACGCCACCTGCAAGCTGTGCAACGGCTGCACCGTGCTGTGCAGCCTGGCCCGGTACGGAAGGTGTACCGCTCCCGGCAAGGGTTGCAAGGGTGGACGCAAGCTTCGCGGCATTGGCATTTTTGAGATAATAGACATGTATCTGCCCTTCTCCCACAACAGGGACATCGAGCTTCTGGATCAGAACTTCAATCGATGCTATCTCATCGGCACTCGCAACAAGGATCAAGGAATTCGTTCTGTCGTCGTACAGAACTTTAATCGGCTGCTGTGCCTGAGCAGCCTGATTGGGCCTCAAGAACCCGAACGTAGGTTTTGTTTGTCCCGTATAGAGATTATTTATTATAGTGGCAACACTCTGTGCAGTGGCATACTTAAGCCTTATTACCTGAATAGTTTGTCTGTTTATATCCGTATCCAGTTCCCGTATAATCTTCAGGAGCCTGTCTATATTGGAAGCGGATTCCGTAACGATCAATGTATTGGTAGGATCGTACGGCTGAATATTGCCGAATGCCGACAGAAAAGGCCTCAAAACATTGGCCATATCGTTTGCAGTTATATAATGAAGCGGTATAACCTGTGTAATATAAACGTCACTTGTTTGTTCGGGCTTTCTTCCAAGATATGTACTTATGTTTGCACCCTTGGCATCCCTGAGCGAAAGTACCTTGATCACATTTCCCGTACCTACCGTGGTAAGCTGGTTTACCTGAAGTACGGATTCAAATATTTTCCAAGCTTCATCTATTGTGACAGGGGTAGGAGAGATAATCGTAACCTTCCCTGTGACATTTTGACCGAGTATAAAATCTTTTCCCGTGATCTTGCTTATTACCTTTATGAAATCCTTTATATCAACATCGTTAAAATCCATTGTAACCTTGGGGACACCCGAAGTTTTTTGCCTTCCTGCAGGTCTATGCACCGTCACGGAGGTAATGGTAAGCCCTGCTTCTTCTGCATTCACCGGCACCGATATAAATATTATCGAAATTATAAATGTAATAAAAATTATCAACCTCTTAGTCATTTCGCCACCTTTACTGTACTGTATAATTTAAAGTCATTGATTGCCCATTCCTATCAATGTTTACCGTAAAACGTCTTTCGTTCTGCAACTGCTGAAAAAGCTGCAATGCACTTTCGGGGGTAGTTACCTGAATGCCGTTCACGCTGTGGATTACATCCCCATCCTGCAGACCGATATTCGCATATATACTGCCCGGCGTTATAGCGAATATCCTGTAACCGTTAATCTTGTTGCCAGCTATATTCGGAATAACCCGAGCCTGTGTCAGCAGCTCTCCCATATTCTGTGTTGCTGATTTAAACTGACTCTCGGGTATAACATAATTACCCTGCCCAACCTTTTGAATATTCCCTCCGGTTAAGGACGGTAATCCTGCCATACCCTGATTTCCTTCCTCATACATACTTAATTCTTCTTTAGCACCATTATGCAATAATATCACTTTTTTTCTTTCTATGGCCAGGACTATGGCATTACCTATGGTATCCTTTACTCTGTAAACATTGATATCGTTGTTAAGCTGTATCACGGCATACGCATACTCTGTCGGCCCCGCAACAGTGCCGAGCAGCTTGGCGTCTAAATTGCTCTTGTATACCGGACCGGTATTTCCATTTACTATATCTTCAAGCCCATGTGCCGAAGAATTAAAAATATTCCTGTCCACTATACTCTCGTAGTATTTTTCCTCTTTTTTTATAGGAGGTAACATTACTTTTTGTTCAAAAGACACAGCACCGCTGTTTTCAGACGGCAATGCAAATAATTTTGATTTGACGTAGGATGCCGTAAAAGATGCCATAACATACGAAAGTAAAATCAGCATCACAATATTTACCAACCATGAATATTTCTTAAACAGCTCTATATAATTCATTTTTACCCTGTATATCTGAACTATGCTTTATAAGCATCAATTCCATAAGTACCATATTTTTCAACTCTGCTATGCCGGTACCGTTTATTGCAGAAACAAGCATACTTCTTCCGTAAATGTTTGTTAAGCTTTTTAACGATAGAGCGCTGTCCAGTTTATCTGCCTTGTTAAAGACATATATTGTTTCTATCTTACCGGCATCTATCTCTTCCAGCACATTCCGAACGACCCTTATATCATCCTCATAATCAGGTTTTGTCACGTCAACAACCAACAGAAGGAGATCGGATTTAGCAACATCTTCAAGGGTCGTCCTGAAAGCCTTTATAAGCTGTATCGGAAGGTCATCTATAAAACCAACGGTGTCGGTTATAATCGCATAACTTCCGTTCTCCAAATACAATCTTTTCGATATTGGGTCCAGTGTCGTAAACAACTCTTCGCTTGACCTGACTCCAGCCCCTGTAAACGCGTTCAGCAGTGTGGATTTGCCGGCGCTTGTATAACCAACAAGAGAAACGAGCGGGATTTTGGTTCTGTTTCTCCGGCCATGCTGTATAAGTCTTTGTTTTTTCATAGTATCTATAAGTTGTTTTATTCTGCCCAATCTTTCTTTGATTCTTCTTTTATCCATTTCGAGTTTGGTTTCTCCGGGCCCTCTTGTTCCTACACCGCCTCCTGTCTGTGACATAACTATGCCCTTCCCTGTCAATCTCGGCAGCATGTACCTGAGCAATGCCTCTTCCACTTCTAATTTGCCCTCCCTGGAACTCGCATGCCTCGCAAATATGTCGATGATCAACCTTGTCCTGTCTATCAGTCTTCGATCAATCATGGATTCTATGTTCCTTTGCTGCTGTGGACTCAATTCTTTATTTACGACAATGACATCCGCGTTACATTTTTCTGCGACTTCATTGAGTTTGAGTATTTGACCGCTTCCGAGCAGCGTTGAACTATTTGGTGTCCTGACCTTTTGTATTAAAGTTTCAACCACACTGCCTCCGTCGGCCTTGATAAGCGAGGCAAGTTCGGCGCTATGTCTTGAAGTGATGCTGACCGGCTCTCTCTCCATAAGAACATGAACCGCGAGTACTCTATCCTGCCTAACTATCAAACAACGCCCCATTTTATAAGGATAATACCGTGTTTATATATGAGCTGTCTCTCGCCGTTTTCAAGAATAATGGAATAGCTGTCGAATCCGGATATTACGCCTTGAACAACATTCCCGGACAACAATTCTATGGATACCGGTGTTTTATCTCTCCTGAGCTGATTGAGGAGCTGATCCTGAATATTGATAGCCTGATTTCTATGCGGATTGTTTTCTGCCGGTATTCTATTGTTTTCGTTAATTTTGTTCTTTTGAAATTCTCCTATTCTAGTCATAAACCCTCCATTATTGCTTATGCGAATATATCTTTACATCCGGGATTATATTTTTAATCTCCGCGAAAAACCTTCCATCGGGCTTGATCTTGAGATAATCGGGCAGTTCTATGATGTACTCTTTTTTACCCTCTTTCAAATAATCGAGGAACACGCGCGTCTCACCCTTGTTCCTGGCAATGCAGTCCTTGATCATGGTTATACTGTCCCCGGACATGGTGCCGAAGTTGGCCTCGATGTGGATCTCGTCTATCAGGCCGGAGACCGCCTGATCCATGGAAAGAATGTTTTCCGCGATAATCTTTACGATGCTGCCTTCCTCGCTCTCGTTCTCGTTTTCCTGCTCTTCTACCTTGACGTTGCCCTTGACAAAGATCGGCCTGTTGCTTTTGATAACGTCGATGACCCTGCTGTAAATACCCGGGAATATGACGACCTCGATACTGTTGTCGTCGTCCGAAAGGATCGCGAAGGCCATTTTCTCGCCTTTCTTCGTTTTGTTCTCCTTCACCGCGGTCAGCATGCCGGCAACGGTAACGGACTCGCCGTCCTTTTCCATAAGCTCGCCGATATCCGCAGTGGTGAGCAGCTTCATCTCCTTTTCGTAGTTACGGAGCGGTGTACCGGAAACATAAACATCGAGGAGTTCCTTTTCATAGGCAAGCTTGTCCAGGTCCCCCCATTCCTCCGTCGTATCCCCGCTGTCAGCGGAGGACAGAGAATCCATTTTGAACAATTGGTTCTGGTTCGCCGAGCTGCTTATCTTTGCAGCCTGCGCGTATGACTTGTCCAGGCTGTTGAACATACCGGCCCTCGTATGCCCGCTGAAATCAAAGGCACCGGCTTTTATGAGGCTTTCCACGACCTTCCGGTTGACCTTTGCCTGATCAACCCTGACAAGAAAGTCCCACAGGGACTCAAACGCGCGGTCGCTCCTCGCGCTGATGACGGCATCTATCGCGGACTCGCCGATATTCTTTATGGCAAGAAATCCGAAACGTATGCCGCCGTTCTCTATCGAGAAATCCTTGTACGATTTGTTGATATCGGGACCGAGGATGCTGATGCCGATCCCTTTGCAGTAGTTAATGTAGTGGGGCAATTTGACCGCCTTCTGGCTCTGCTTCGTGGCCACATTCGAAAGCGTGGCGGTCATAAACTCTATCGTATAGTACGTCTTGAGGTAGGACGTCCACATCGCAGCCAGGGCGTACGCCGTGCTGTGGGACTTGTTGAACGCGTACTCGGCAAAGCTGCGCAGCTGAGAGAAAAGCTCCTCTGCGTCGGCCTTCTTCATGCCTTTGTTTATGGCGCCGCCGACGAACTTCTTCTGCAGGGCCGGGAGGTTCTCTTCCTCCTTCTTTGCAATGACCTTTCTCACGTAGTCCGCCTCAACGAGACTGAAGCCCGCGATCTCGCTGGCTATCTTCATGACCTGCTCCTGATACAGAATGACCCCGTAGGTCTCTTTCAATATCTCGTTCAGCGCCGAGAACTTGTGCGTGGCAATGCCCTTTTCCTTGTTCCTGACGAAGTCGTCTATCCATGACATGGGACCCGGCCTGTATATCGCATTGGTAGCAATGATGTCCTCGAAGCTTGACGGCTTGATCTTTTTCAAGGTGTTCTGCATGCCCGTGCTCTCGAACTGGAAAATGCCCGCGCTGTCGCCCCGCTGCATGGCCTCGTAGAGCTTCGGGTCTTCAAGGTCTATGGTTGTCAGATCGATGTCCTGGTTCCGGTAGCGCTTCACCAGCGCTCTGGTCTCGTCTATAACCGTGAGCGTCGCAAGGGCAAGGAGATCGAACTTTATAAGTCCTATTTTTTCGACATACTTCCATTCATAGCCCGTAACGATGTTCCCGCTCTTGTCCCGGTACAGGGGCACATAGTCGTCCAGCGGTTTGTCGGAAATGACAACACCGCTCGCATGGAGCGACTTGTCCCTGAGGAGGCCTTCGAGCTTCAATGCCGTTTCCAGCATGTCTTTTATCTTTGGGTCGTTTCTGCTCATCTCCCCGAGTTGCGGCAGGAGCTTTATCGCGTCCTCGAGCGGCAGTTTCTGGGGAATCAGTTTCGTTATGCCGTCAACAGTGTTGTACGGGATATCCAGTACCCTGCCGACATCTTTTACCACGACCCGCGACTGGAGAGGATGAAACGAGGTTATTCTCGCGACCTTCTGTGAGCCGTACTTCTCTTTTAAGTACGCGATGACCTGGTCTATCTTTTCGGCACAGAAGTCCATATCGATATCCGGCATGCTGATACGGTTCTTGTTGAGGAACCTCTCGAAGTACAGGCCATACTTTATGGGGTCTATGCCAATGATACCGATTGCGTATGCAACAAGGCTTCCTGCAGCAGAGCCCCGGCCCGGCCCTCTGGGTATATCGTGTGTCTGTGCATAATTGATAATGTCCCTGACAATTAGAAAATAGCTCGAGAACGTGGTCTGTTTTATCGTCTCAAGCTCCAGATCCAGTCTCTCCCTGTATTCCTGCTCCCGTGCTTTTATGTACGGATACTTTGCCATCAGCTCGTTCAAACCGTCCTTCGCAAATGACGTCAGGATCGCGTCGTAGTCTTTACTGCCTTCGAACGTTATCTCCGGAAAATGAAATTTGTTCAGCTCTATGTCGAGATTGCACCTGCCGGCGATCTCCCACGTCGATTCAAGTGCCTCGGGATGGGATGCAAAAGCCTTGGCCATCTCCTCCTGCGTCTTAAGATACAGTTCCTGGGTTGAAAACTTCATCCTGTCGGTATCGGTCAATTTTTTCTTGGTCTGTATGCATAGGAGCACATCGTGTGCCCTGGCATCCGATTTGTCGAGATAATGGACATCGTTTGTTGCAACAAGGGGTATATGAAAATTCTTTGACATGTCGTAAAGAAGATTATTGACCGTAAACTGTTCCTGTATGCCGTTTGACTGGACCTCGAGGAAAAAATCGTCCTTGAATATCTCCCTGTATTGCTCCGAAGCTTTAATTGCATCCGAAACATTGCCCGATAAAAGCTTTGACGGGATCTCACCGTGCAGGCAGGCAGACATGGCTATCAACCCCTCATGGTATTGCCCGAGCAATGCCTTATCGATACGCGGCTTCATGTAAAATCCGTCTATGTGTGCAATACTGGTCAACTTGAGAAGATTTTTATATCCCGTCAGGTCCTTTGCAAGCAATACGAGGTGGTACAATTCTGAGTTTGCGTTCTTGTTCTTAATCGTATCATTGGTAACATACGTCTCTATGCCGACGATCGGCTTGATCCCCTTCTCCCGCATCTTCATAGAGAAGTCCACGGCGCCAAACATGTTCCCATGATCCGTCATTGCAACTGATGTCATACCGTAAGACTTGAGTCTATCCGCAAGTCTATTGATGTGGACTGCTCCGTCGAGAAGACTGTACTGAGTATGGAGATGAAGATGCACGAAATTGTAAGCGCCCATCAGATCATTCCCATTCTATCGTGCTTGGCGGCTTTGAGCTGATATCGTAAACCACCCTGTTAACACCTACGACCTCGCTTATGATTCTTGAAGAAAGCTTGTCCATAAGTTCGTACGGCAGCCTGGCCCAGTCTGCTGTCATAGCGTCGCTGCTGTTGACCGCGCGTATCGCTATCACATACTCATACGTTCTTTCGTCGCCCATTATGCCAACGGTCTTTACCGGAAGGAGTACAGCAAAGTACTGCCAGAGCGTTGTCGAAAAAGATGATTTTTCTATCTCACCCCTAACAATCATGTCCGCCTTCTTCAAAATATCGATACGCTGTTTGTTTATTTCTCCGAGTATTCTTATACTCAGGCCTGGTCCGGGGAAAGGTTGTCTCGACAGTATGTTCTCGGGTATACCGAGTATCCTGCCTATGCTTCTTACCTCGTCCTTAAAAAGCAACCTCAGAGGTTCGATAACCTTTAATCTCATTCTTGCCGGTAATCCCCCGACATTATGATGACTTTTGATCGTCTGCGAAGGACCTATATGCGACATACTCTCGATAACATCCGGATAAAGCGTTCCCTGCAGCAGCCATTTGAAGGCCTTTCCCGATGCGTACTTCTCAAACACGTCTATAAATGTTTTCCCTATAATTTTTCTTTTCTTTTCGGGATCCGTAACGCCTTTTAACCTTTTTAGAAAAAGCCCTGATGCGTCTATATATTCCACATTCAATTGCATGGCCTTAAACAAAGCCATTACCTCTTCGGATTCATTCTCCCTCAGGAGGCCGTTGTTTATAAACAAGAGTTCCAGTCTGTTGCCGATCGCACGCTGGGTTATGACCGAAGCAACCGTGGAGTCCACACCACCGCTTATGGCTCCTATTACAAGGTCTTTACCTACCGTGTTCCTTGTGTCGTTTACCGCACTATCTATAAATTCACCGAGATCCCATTTCTGGGTTATGCTGCAACAGTTTATAAAATTACCGAGTATGCGCATGCCTTCCACGGTGTGTGATACCTCGGGATGAAATTGCAGGCCGAATATCGGCTTTGTCGTATGCTGAAAAGCTGCAACCGGCGAATTAGCAGAAAACGCTATTACTTCGAAATCCGTGGGTATTTTTTCAATGCGATCGGAATGGCTCATCCACACGGTATGCCTGACATCCCTACTCATATCCTTGAACAACGGTGATTGAGATGGGATTTCAATCTCGGCCCTGCCGTACTCCCTTTGTTTCGATCGCTGTACGACACCGCCCATTTTATTGGTAATATACTGCATGCCGTAACATATTCCGAGCACGGGCAAACCAAGCAAAAATATCCCGTTATCCGGCTTTGGTGCCCCCTTTTGATACACGCTGTATGGACTGCCGGACAGTATTATCCCCTTTGCGTTCAACTCCTTTATTTTTTTTGCAGTCGTATCAAACGGAATGATCTGAGAATAAACGCCAAGCTCCCGTATTCTCCTCGATATAAGCTGCGTGTACTGAGAGCCAAAGTCCAGAATTATGATGGGTTCAAACATAAATGTTTTTGCTCAAAACTCCAATCTATAATTTGGGGCTTCTTTTGATATGGAAACATCATGTACATGGCTTTCTCTCAGCCCGGCAGAGGTAATCTTTACAAACCTTGCTTTTTGCTTTAATTCGGCGATATTCAAAGCCCCGACATAACCCATACCAGCCTTCAATCCACCGAGTAATTGATATATGACGGATGACAACGATCCCTTATATGGTACCCTTCCCTCTATACCTTCGGGCACGAATTTAGTTTCATCTTCGAGATACTCCTGCGCATACCGGTCTTTAGACCCCGCCTTCATAGCTTCTATCGAACCCATACCCCTGTAAACCTTGTATGTCCTTCCACCGAGGAATACAAATTCTCCGGGGCTTTCATCCGTACCTGCAAAAAGGTTCCCGAGCATTACGGAATCAGCGCCAGCTGCAAGAGCCTTTGTAATATCTCCTGAAAATTTGATACCTCCGTCCGCAATAATTGGTATGTCATTCGCTTTAGCTATACGGTATGCATTCATTATGGCGCTTATCTGGGGTACACCTATACCTGCCACTATCCTCGTGGTGCATATAGAACCTGGGCCAACTCCAATTTTAACAGCATCAACCCCTGCCTCTATCAATGCTCTGGTGCCCTCTTCAGTCGCAACATTGCCTGCTATGATATCAACATCGGGATACGTCTGTCTCAGTTCTTTCACAAAACCAATTACCCCCTTCGAATGCCCATGTGCCGTATCAACCACAAGGCAATCCACACCGTATTTTACCAATGCAGAAGCCCTTTCCTCTCTGTCGTTTGATATGCCAAGGGCAGCCCCTACCATTAACCTGCCAAGTTTGTCCTTGGTGGCAAGAGGGAATTTTATAGTCTTTTCAATATCCTTCACCGTGATCAAACCTTTAAGCTCCCCTCGGCTGTTCACAACAAGCAACTTTTCTATTCTGTGTTTATGTAAAAGTTTTTTTGCCTGCTCGAGGGTTACATCCTCATGTGCCGTAACAAGCCTTCCCTTTGTCATAACCTCGCTTATAGGCTTATCGAGATCATCTTCAAACCTCATATCTCTGTTTGTCAATATGCCGACAAGTTTACCCTTTTTGACAATGGGCAAACCGGATATATTGTGTTTACGCATAAACGCAACACCCTCTTTGAGCTTGCTGTCAGGCGACATTGTTACGGGGTCTGTAATAATATAACTTTCATATTTCTTTACCCTTGCTACCTCTTCGGCTTGCTTTTTGATGGTCATATTTTTATGTATGACTCCTATCCCTCCCTGCTGCGCCATGGTGATTGCTGTCGCTGATTCAGTAACCGTGTCCATTGCCGCACTTACCAGCGGTATGCGGAGCTGTATATGCCTCGAAAGGCGGGTTTGCATGACGACATCCCTCGGCAGAATCTTGGACTCCGAAGGTAAAAGCAAGAGGTCGTCAAATGTATAGCCCTCCGTTATAGAGGGATTTCCTTCTGCATTTATTGACATTATGTGTTTCCTTTCTTTGAAACTATTTTGGCGGAATAACAAGCCTTGTTCCAACCACTAAATGGTTTGGATCCTTTATCACATTTTTGTTTGCTTCGTAAATCCTTTTCCATAACCTCGCATCACCGTAATAAACAGCGGCTATCCAGTGCAGGTCCTCGCCCGGTTTGACAATGTGGGTTGTCCTAAGGTTTACGTAAGCAGGCATGCCGCTCAACACTTCTCCAGGAACGATATGGGGCGGCCTTGTCACTGTTTCCGCTTCAGGTGCTGCAGGAACCTGTACAGCCGGTGCCGGTATGTTTTGTTCCGGTAACGATGTTACCGTGGGTACTCCCTGTGTCACGGATGGAAGAGGTGCAGGCTGTGCCTGGAGCTGTTCAGTCTGGGGCTGCAATGCTTCCGGCGTAACAGGGGGCTGGGCAGGCTGGGTCTGTGGAACTGCTTCTGTAACCGGTGTCATGGTCTCGGCCGTCATCGGGGTCAAGGACAATGCGGGCAATTCAGCGGATGGCTGTTGAACCGCAGGCGGCTGTTCCGCCACGGGTTGTTGTTCTAAAGACGGTAACGGTTGCATGGTTGTCGATGTCTGCAATCCTCCTGAAACATTTGCAGGCGGTAGAGCAGGGACCGCTCCTTCTGAAATAGGCATAAGCGGCTGCTCACTTATCGTAGGGGTGCTTCCGGTAAGTGGGGTTAAATTAGCTGACGGCTGCTGCGGTTGAATCACTGTGGCTGTTTGTGTGTTGCCGGCATTTTGGGGCGGCACAGGCAAGACCTCCACATTTTCAGCCTGAGGGATTGTTATTGCCTCAGAGCCTCCCGAAGGCGGGGCTATCACCGTTCCACCGCTGGTGCCGGATGTTTGCGCATAAGCATAAGATATTACTATTGATGGTACGGCATAAACTATGAACAGCAGGTAAAACAATTTTTTTATTTTCATTGTATCATCTCCTTTAAACCTTCTGGTCCATTGAGAAGATTGGTAAAATACTGAGTTATACTTAATAATACCTGATAAGCGGCGTGTATATTATTTTTTACCAATTTATCGAAGTTTTCTTTTGTAATCGTTATGAGCTCAACAGGCTCTTTAGCCTTTACAGTAACGGCTCTGTCTCCGTTCTTAAACAGAGACAATATACCCAGGACATCCCCTGTTGAAAGCTCACCTATCACGGATTCATTCTTATCCATGGTATCTTTTATGACATCCACTTTACCTGATGCAATGATAAACATTGCATCCGATTGCATACCTTCTGCAAATATCACGGTTTCAGAGGGAACACTTATCGTTTCCGATATGTTTGCAAGGATATTTATTGTCCTTTCATCCACGCCTTTGAAAAGATTATTTTCTCTTAAAATCTTAACCGTATTCATACTACTTACTATAAATACTCCTGTATTAAAATTTATCAAGTTATTGAGCCGATAATGCCAAATAGGATTTTGCAACCCCGACATAGTTGTTTGCCAAACTCATTATGTAATCAATATCCTCCTGTGTAAGCTTCCTCTTAACAACTGCTGGGATGCCTGCAACAAGCGTGTGCGGGGGTACAATCATACCTTCCTTCACAATGCTCCCTGCGGCTACAATGGATTGTTCTCCGACAACAGCACCGTCCAGTACGATTGCACCAATACCTATCAAACACATATTTTTAATCCTGCACCCCTGAACAACCGCACTGTGGCCTATTGTTATATCATCGCCAACGAACAATGGGTGCGTTTTGTGCGTTATATGCAATACACAGTTATCCTGCACATTTGTTCTTGAACCTATTCTTATATAATTTTCATCTCCCCGTATAACGGTATTGAACCATACAGAGCTGTTTGCGCCTATAACGACATCACCGATAACAACCGCGCCGCTGGCTATAAATACACTTTTATGGACTTCCGGAAATCTTCCATTATACTTCAGCTTCATAATCCTCATCCTTGACTGTATCTTTATCATGGGTTTATCTATATTGTAAACTCCATTTTAAGTGGAGGTACAAGGAGGTCAAATGAAATACCGTATTATTTTGCTTCTGATAACTATAAGTATATGTATGCCGGGGATTGCGATGTCTGATCAAGGACAAATATCCGTTACATTAAATCCTGGATTTACGATATTTACGAAGAATTCAACCTATAAATTCAATAATGGACCAAAGATAGACATAGGCGTCGGTTATGACACATCGGACGAATCGAATGTGAGCTTTATTTTCGGATATAACAGGTTTGCCAATGCTTTTGACAACAATCTGTCTCTCAACCTGACTTATGTAGGAATAGCCATGAAACAATACCTTAATGATGGGATATCAAAAGGTTATTTAACCGGCGGCTTGAATTTGGATTATGCCAGTTTCTCAGGCACACCTTCATTATCATCCGGTATAACAAAGCCATCAGATAATGGCGGGCTTGGATTCAATGTAGGTGCAGGTGTTGATATAATGGCATCGTCCAGCTTCTTTTTCGGTCCCGTGATCAAATATGAGGGCATAATACTCCAGAAAACCTATTTAAACCTGATAACATTGCAGTTGACATTGGGTCTGCTGTTCTGAAGATGCATTTGAAAAATTACGGAGCTTGAGTAATGAGCCCGCAAAGAATACGTAGGGAGGGAAGAGTTTTCTCCTCTGCTCGTAAAACAACACTCTTTTTACTAAACGGAATTGTCATTACAAGATGCATTGTGTATCCTTTGATATGGAAAGAGAAGCTGTCCACGCAGCATACTATGAAAGCATATTAAACAGTCCGCAAGTGTTTTACTTCACTTCGTATCAAACTCTTTCCTCCCTTTGATAATCTTCAGGACTCGGCAGTCTTGAGAGGTCGGGCATAGTATTACACTTCACCAAAGATGAATCCCCTTCTGGAGAAGGATAATCAATCTTTCCTCTTGCAATTTCCTGTTAATGCTTGTCTTGTCCTTTGTGCCGGATGAATGTTCCCCTGTCATATTCCTCGAATGCTGTTTTGAGCTCCTCCTGGGTATTCATGACGATGGGGCCATACCATGCCACGGGTTCGTGCAAAGGCTTCCCTGAAACCAAAAGGAATCTTACGAGCTTGTCTTTTGTCGTAATATTGATCCCATCCCCGTCTTCGTACAGGACAACACTTTCCTGTTGTATAAGGCACTCTCTTTTAAAATCAAAGTAATTTGCGCCTTCAACCTCGTACGCGAACGAGTCCTGCCCTTTATCGAAATAAGCCTCCCCTTCAAATACGTACGCGAAGACCGTATGCCCCGGTTTGACCGCATGGACAAATACCGTCCCTGCCGGGACCGACACATCGAGATATCCGGGATCGATCACAATATCCCTGACCGGCCCCTGTATTCCGTCTACGTTTCCGCAGATGATTTTGATTGTTGTACCGTCTTTGCGTTTTACCCCGGGGATCGTGTTTTTCTTCACGTCCCGATATCGCGGATCCATCATCTTGTCCCTGGCAGGAAGGTTCGCCCACAACTGGAATCCTCCCATGTGTCCTTTCTTATTGCCTTTGGGCATCTCCTGATGGATAACACCGCTGCCTGCAGTCATCCACTGCACACCGCCGGGCAGGATCACACCCTTGTTCCCCATGCTGTCGCTATGTTCGACGCTGCCGTCAAGCATGTAGGTAATGGTCTCTATCCCGCGATGGGGATGCCAGGGAAAGCCCTGAAGATAACGAGCGGGATCATCCGAGCGGAAATCATCCAGCAGCAGGAACGGATCCAGCTGCGGCACATGATAAAACCCGAATGCCCTCTTCAAATACACCCCTGCGCCTTCAATGGTTGGTTTGCTTTTTAGTATTTTTTTAATTCGTCGTACCATAATGCCCTCCTGCATACAGTCTCCTTCTTTTATTACATCATCCTGCGGCGCAGAACAAGCAATATCCCGCCCGCTTACCGGTCTGCCATTCGGTGCTTGACGGAGCCCGCACCGGAACGGGAGTGTCCCAGTCACGTTGGCACAGAGGGTAATTATAGAGTCTAAAATAGGAAGTTTCGTACTTCGACATCAATTCCCGAACTGGATTTGATAAAGGTGTCTACTGCCTGCCGTATCAGCTCAGCTATGGAAAGATACCGGGACGCAGCTAAATTCTTCAGAGTATTTACTTGTTTCTCTGTTCGTTGAACTTGCGTACAAACCATATTGCCTCCATGATTACATCTTTGACTGCATGATAACCTACCGGAAAAGAATTGACATAAATTGTTCTTGTAGAAGTAAGAGAAGGCTCGCCGGTGATATGTTGCAGACGTAAAAGTGGCAGCATCAAGCCAAAATTATGCTTGACATCTTTTTTATATCCGGATGGGATTTCTAAAGGATAAGGAGGGAATGATGGAGATAACAAAGGGAACCAAGGTATTTATCACGGGTGCAGGCAGCGGTATCGGCAGGTCGACAGCCATTGCAGCAGCCAATTTCGGCGCACGACTTTTTTTAACCGATATAAATCAGAGCGGCCTTGAGCAGACCGCTTCTTTGCTTTCCGGTATCAATGGCGAGGTCTGCATGGTACGGGCCATGGACGTTTCTCAGGCGGATCAGGTCGCACGGTTTGCAACAGACATCCACAAAAACTTCGGCCCTATGGATGTCATTATGAATATAGCCGGGATCGCCCTGTTTGCACGGATCGAGGACATGACTCATGCACACTGGGAAAAAATCATCGACGTAAACCTCTGGGGACCTATCCATGTCCTTGAACATTTTGTGCCTGAGATGATCCGTGCGAAAAAAGGGCACATCGTCAATGTCGCTTCCGTAGCAGGACTTATGGGGGCACCATGGCACGCGGCTTACAGCGCGTCAAAGGCAGGATTGATAGGATTGTCCGAAGCCCTGCTGTTTGACCTCAAACTCCATCACATCGGCATTACCGTAGTTTGTCCCGGAGGCGTTGATACGTCCCTGAAGAATACCGTAGAAATACTCGGCATGGACAGGGACAGTCCGCAGGTGCAGGAAGCAAAAGAAAGGTTCAGCAGGCACGCTATTTCACCTGACCGCGTGGCCGCACAGATCTTGAGGGCCGTCAGAAAAAACAAGTTTCTGGTCATAACCTCGGGGGATGTAAAGTTCCTCTATTTCTGTAAACATCACCTGCCCATGCTGTATCGTTTCGTCATGTTCAGGATCTCAAAGATGATGAATACCCTGCACATAAAAAATGATGATGCGTAAAAAAGCTTACCCCCCCGGAATGCAATAAGGAAGTCTGCTCATTCGTTCGCCCCTGCAATCCAGGGAACCTTTCTCTATGATTTTCCGTTTAACTCTATAAGACAAGGAGGACGTTATGAAACAGCTATTAACAGTACTTATTGTCATGACATTTCTGGCAGTTCCTGTGCACGCAAGAGCGGATTCTCTTGGAGATGCGAGGACAAGTCTTATTGAGGGTAATGTCTATCTCAAGGCAACGGACACAAACAACGAGTGGCAATCTGTTTCCATAAATATGCCTGTTATGCAGGACGACACCTATTGGGTGGCGGAAGACGGTAAAGCGGAAATCCAGTTTTTCGGAAGTTCATATCTCAGGGCAGACCAGAACACCGAGTTTCAGGTAACGAGTCTTGATGAATCTTCAAACACGATAACGATAAACCTCCAGAGCGGCAGAGTTTACATTGACCGTGAGGGCAGCGCTGGAGGCCAGCTGTTCCAGATTGATGCGCCTCTCGTATCCATCGATGCGGACAGGAGCGCACGGTTCGACGTAAACATAAACAATGACGGTGTTACCGAGGTTTCCGTAATCTCCGGCAGTGTTCGCACTGATTCGGAATCAGGAAGCACCAGGATTGATGCGGGAAACATGATTGCTTTCAGTGACAGCGGAACAGCGGAGGTTTCGTCGTACACCCCGGACGACGAATGGATAAGCTGGAATGCCTCACAGGATGACATGCTCACACAAAACTCCCCGAGCGCAGAATACCTTCCTCCGTCGCTCTCTGACTACGGCTACGAATTCGATAACAACGGCAGCTGGACATACCAGCCGGACTACGGCGAAGTATGGGCGCCTGCTATCGTAACACCGGGATGGGCACCTTACACCCTCGGCAGATGGGTATGGATCCAGGGCAATTATGTCTGGGTATCATACGAGAGCTGGGGATGGGTCCCGTATCACTACGGCAGATGGGCATTCAGACCAGGGACCGGATGGTTCTGGGTTCCGCCATCTGCGCAGCAGGCATTCTGGTGTCCTGGTCTCGTCGCATGGAACTATACACCCACCTATGTTTCGTGGGTACCGCTCGCACCTGGTGAGATATATTATGGATACGGATACTATGGTTCCAACAGCGTCAATATGAGGAATGTCGATCCAAGGACTGTAAGGGCTGCTGCACCTTATTATGTGAATGCAAGGATTTCCAATGCAGTTACCGTTGTCAGCAGACAAACATTTGTTTCAGGCAGCCCATACAATAGGCTGAGAATCCCCGAAAACCCATTTATGCGGGGTAAATATACTGCCATGATAAGACCTCCTGAAAGGGGCACTCTGCAGCAAGGGAGACAGTTCAGGCAGGTCACTCCGCCCGGTATGCCGAACCATCAGTCAAGGGTGTTTGCACGGCCTCAGCAGCAGCCTGCGCAACACTTCAGGCAGGTCAGACGGTTCACAGTACCTCAGGTGCCAAACTCGCAGACCGGTGTATTTGCTCGACATCAGCAGCCACAGCAACAGTTCAGGCAGGTCAGACGGTCCACAGTACCTCAGGTGCCAAACTCGCAGACCGGTGTATTTGCTCGACAGCAGCAGCCACAGCAACAGTTCAGACAGGTCACAGTGCCTCAGGTATCCTACAGACAGGTTGGTACGTTTGCACGGCCTCAGCAGCCTGCACAGCAGTTCGGACATGCTGCATCACCTGGCACGACAAACAACCGGGCAACACAGGGTAATAATCAATCAGGCTCCAACTTTTCATCGAGGTTTAACTAACCCGAAAACAAAAACCCGGTAATCAAAGGTAAAGGCCTGTATTGACAGGATGCGTAAGAATTCTTATCCTGTCAATACAGGAGGGGCAATCAAGATGTCCAAATATCATGAATTAGATTCACTCAGCAAAGAAGAATTAATACAGGTTATAGAGGATGAGGCAAAAAATTGGCTCGCACATGATGGTTTATGGTTTCAGGCGGTAGAAAGACATTTTGGTATTGATGCTGCAATAAAATTGGATGAAGAGGCATGGAAGGATTTAACAGTCATTGAGGCCAAAAGAATCATGAGAAGATTGAATTTGCCTCCCAACAGCGGATTAGATGGTTTAGAAAAAGCACTGAATTTCAGAATGTACAGAAGAATTAACGAACAAATAATAGAAAGCACTAACCAAGACACACTGATTTTGAAGATGACCACCTGCAGGGTTCAACTTGCCAGACAAGGGAAAAACCTTCCATTTTTCCCATGCAAAAGTGTAGGCATCATTGAGTATAGTTATTTTGCAAAAACAATCGATGAGCACATACAAACGAATGTCATTCAATGTCCCCCGGACAACATTGCCGGTTTGGGATATCATTGCGCATGGGAGTTCAAGCTTCGAAAGCAATGAGGCTTTATGAACCTTCGCCTGAAAACCAGGGGAAAGTTCAATGGGTAAAACGCAGTACTTGAAGAAATTATCCAGCCGTGATTTCAGAAAGAATAAGGACGAAATGATGGAGATATCAAATGGTACCAAGGTATTTATCACCGGTGCCGGCAGCAACATAGAAAGGTCAACAGCCACGGCACGCGGCATACAGCACCTCAAAAGTAGGGGTGATAGGATTGTCAAAGAGTATAAAATTTATTTTAAAAAATATAAAGAAATGGGAAAAACAATCTATTCCCTTGAGCATTTACAGCTATCCCCTATAATTCAGCCTGTCCCTTTCTTCTTCTCAAAACCTTGGACCACCATGTCCAGAAGCACAAACCCTATTATTGTTATTGCAACCATTATCACTACCATCTTACTCACCTCCTTTTTTAATCACCTTCTGATCTTATATACTGCATACGCCGTGCCATATTTATATGGAAATACATGTCGATAGATAGTATTGATTTATGAAGCTAATCGTAAATTATAAGATTTGAATGATATACCGGCCCTGTTGATATTATGGACAGTGTGTTCAGTTTTCCAACAGCACAATAGCTATGGACTGGGGAAAGAAAAATGAAGCTTTTATAGTAAAGTCCGCAGTCATTTGCTCAAGAGATTTTATGTATGCTCAGCTTCCCCAAGAAGTATAAGATTCGCGTGCACCCCGTATTCTGAGCTTATCTGTGCCAGAGTCTTTTCCCCCTTGATAGCTTCAAGGGCTACTTTCGCCTTGAGTCCTGCCTCGATTGTCTTCCTCATTCCAAACCTCCTTTTAGTCTTATCTTACTACTTTTTTCACCTTATTTAAGCTCTAAAAGTGGCATAGTCTTTCCCGCCTACTGTAAAGATGATACCCACTATGGTTAGATTTTACATGATTTGATTCGCCGAGTTCTGCCAATTTATGAGCGAACTCTTTGTTTGTTGCAAATATTTCGCGCAGTCTTACGAACGCCCGCATAATCTGAATATTTACTTCAATAGAGCGCTCACTATTCAAAACACCTGAAAGCATGGCAATACCTTGTTCTGTGAATGCATAGGGAAGATATTTTTGGTGCTGTCCTCTGTCATTCTCTAAGATCGCAAATTGCGATCTTAGAGAATCAGTTTCTTCTTTAGTAAGTTGAAACATAAAATCTTCTGGGAAACGTTTACTATTCGTTTCACCTGTTCATTTAATCTTCTGACTTCTACTCCATAAAGTTCTGCGAGATCCCCAGCAAGTATAACTTTGTGTTCTCGAATTAACAGAATCTTCTGTTCTCTTGTTTCAACCGGGACAAGTGCCTTTGTTTTCATTATGCCTCACCAAAAATACTATAAGATTGCCTATACGCCTTTAAGTAGTATAATGGAAAGAAAAATTTTGCTTACCTTGGACCGACTTAAATATTTAGATTCTTGGCTCTGGATTCCCGTTGGAATTTATCCCGCCGACGGCGGGACGGGAATGATAAAAGAGAAGAGATAAAGTTCTATATTCCGAATTGTATTGCATGCATAAACTGCTGCTTCATTGTGGCAAGCATGCCGTTGTCGGCAAAGCTGTAATAGCCATCCCCGCCTACAATTATGTGATCGTGCAGGACCATACCCGATAATTCTCCAAGTGCAAGCATGTTCATGGTAAGTCTTTTATCCTCATTACTCGGGACTATACTGCCGGAGGGATGATTGTGTGATAATATAATGCCGGCTGCTGATGTCCTGATAGCGATTTCCATCAATTCTCTCGGATAAATCGAAGCGGCATTGACCGTGCCCTCTCCTATGCGTTTTATGGCGATGAGATCATTTTGATTATTTAAAAGTATTACGGCAAAATTCTCTTTTGCAAGATTCTTAAGCAAAGGTTCAAGGAGTAAAAAGGCCTCTCTTGAATTTGTAACCTTCTGTGCCGCGGTCCTGCTTGAATATATTGTTCTCCTGCCTATCTCGATTGCAGCCTTAAGCTTTGTTGCCTTGGCGTTGCTCAGACCGGAAATCTTTAAAAGTTCATCAATACCGGTTTTCTCTATACCCGGTAAGCCACCGCATACATTCAATAGTTCTATCGACAGGGCTATTACATCCTTACCTTTTATACCTGTTTGTAATATTACAGCGATCAGCTCTGCATCACTCAGGCTATGAACGCCTGAAGATAAAAGCCTTTCTCTCGGCATTTCACCGGCGGGTCTATTTTTGAAATTATTCATAATTTATTTGCGTTTTTTATTTTTATATACTAATAATGATATTATGGCTTATGTCAATTATTCTAAGATTTTAAGTTCTGCACTGTACGGCGTTGACGCACAGCTCGTTGAGGTAGAAACAGATATTGCCAATGGCCTGCCTTCTTTTACCATAGTGGGCCTGCCCGACGGGGCAATAAAAGAAAGCAAGGAACGCATAAGGAGTGCAATACACAATACAGGTTACATGATGCCTCCAAAGCGGATTACCATAAACCTTGCGCCCGCACATATCAAGAAAGAAGGTTCTGCTTATGATCTTCCAATATGCATAGGCATATTATCGGCCCTTGGCGTCATCGAACCGGAGAGTACAAGCGGAGTAATCATACTCGGAGAGCTTTCGCTGGATGGGATTATCAAACCCATCAAAGGCGCTTTGCCTGCGGCAATAATGACGTATGATTTGCATTTTAACAGTATCATCGTTCCAAAAGGGAACGGTGCCGAGGCAGGCATAGTTGAAGGCCTGAAGGTTTATGAGGCAGGACACCTGTCCGAGGTAGTCAGCTTATTGAGAGGAGAATTACCGCTGAAAGAGACCAAAACGGATCGTGAAAAATTATATGAAAAACTTTCTATCTATGACATTGACTTTAATGAGGTCAAAGGGCAGGAGCATGTAAAGCGTGCACTCGAAATAGCTGCGGCAGGCGGACATAATGTTATGATGATCGGTCCTCCGGGCTCAGGGAAGACAATGCTTGCAATGAGGCTACCGACAATCCTTCCTCAAATGACGTTCAAAGAGGCAATAGAAACGACAAAGATACACAGTATTGCAGGTGTATTGCCGCCCGAAACCCCACTTGTTACAAAAAGGCCGTTCCGTGCACCTCATCATACGATTTCAGACGTGGGACTCGTCGGAGGAACACAACAGCCAAAACCGGGGGAGGTCAGCCTTTCGCACAATGGGGTTCTGTTTCTCGATGAACTTCCGGAATTCAAGAAAAATGCGTTAGAGGCGCTTCGTCAGCCTTTAGAAGATGGTTATGTAACAATTACAAGGGCTCAGCAAACACTGACATTCCCTTCAAGGTTTATGCTTATAGCAGCAATGAATCCATGCCCATGTGGTTATTACGGAGATCCACTCCATCAATGTACTTGCTCCGTATCGTCAATTATGAAATACCGCTCGAGAATATCGGGACCGCTTATGGATAGGTTTGATATTCAGATCGATGTGCCTGCTGTCAGGTTTTCCGATATTATAAGGGACGGGAACCAAGAGTCATCGCATGACATACTCCAAAGGGTTGAGAAAGCACGTATTGTTCAGCATGAAAGGTTCAAAGGATTTAAGATATTCTCTAATACCCAGATGTCATCAAGGCACATAAAGAAATTCTGTAAGCTTGACGAGCCTTCTGTGGGCCTGCTTTCTTCCGCTATTGAACGACTTGCACTTTCTGCAAGGGCATACACGAAACTTATAAAGGTGGCAAGGACCATTGCGGATCTTGACGGTGCCACCGACATCAAATCACACCATATAGCAGAAGCGATACAGTACCGCAGTCTTGACAGAACCCCCATGGGATTATAAGATACTTTTTGTCAGCAGGCTGTTATAATTACTTTTTCTTCTTTTATAACATAAAATAGTATGAGGGGTTTGCTATGGCGATCATCCATAACCTATATATTCAATAGCACTTGATTTTATTTCATGTTTAAGGATAAGGTAAATACAACAATATTTTAAAAGGAGTAGGAAATGTCTTTAAAAAGGGCACTTTTGAGTGTATCCGATAAAACAGGATTGGAGGGGCTTGGTAGGGCTTTGATGGAGTTAAATATAGAGATCCTCTCAACAGGTGGAACCGCACGCTTTTTGAAAGAAAAGGCAATCCCTGTAACGGATGTCGCGGATTACACAGGATTTCCGGAGATGCTTGACGGCAGGGTCAAAACCCTGCATCCAAAAATCCACGGCGGCATACTTGCCATACGGAGCAATAGCAATCATTTAAAATCGCTCGAAGAGCATTCCATAGGGTTGATCGATCTCATCATTGTCAATTTGTACCCTTTCAGAGAGACCGCCAAAAAAAAGGGCGTTTCGTTTGATGAAGTTATTGAAATGATAGATATCGGCGGTCCATCAATGATAAGGGCGGGTTCGAAAAACTTCAAGGATGTCATTGTAATTGTGGATCCATCGGATTATGCATGGCTTATAGAACATATCAAGAAGAATGACATAACTGAACAGGATAAATTAAGACTGGCTGCAAAGGCCTTCAATCATACAGCAGCATACGACAGCGTTATTTCCAACTGGCTGAACCAGAAACTTGACAAGGATTTACCGGGGCAAATCCATCTTACGCTGAACAGGCTTCAATCTATGAGATACGGTGAGAATCCGCATCAACAGGCAGCACTCTATAGGACATCCGACTTAGACAGTCACGAAGACTTCAAATTCGAGCAGCTTGGAGGGAAGGAACTCTCCTATAATAATATCGTCGATATGGGCAGCGCGTATGAACTTGTCTCGGAATTCAGACAACCCGCATGTGCTATTATAAAACATACGAATCCGTGCGGTGCTGCTATTGCGGACAACATATCGAATGCATACGGGCTTGCATTCAAAACAGACCCTGTATCAAGCTACGGAGGTATCTGCGGTTTTAATGGTGAGGTCGATGAAGCAACTGCAAAGCTCATAGCAGAAACATTCTATGAGGTCATAGTAGCTCCGTCATTTTCAGCCTCTGCCTTTGATATCCTGTCGAAGAAAAAAAACCTGCGGCTTATAAGGGTTGACAATGCTGCCGCAGAGGCAACCCAGATCGAGATACACGACACTCCCTTTGGTATGCTTGTGCAGACAAGAGATACAGTATCGGATGAACTCAAGAACAGTCGTGTTGTCACAAAAAAGGCTCCAACTTCTGAAGAAATGAAAGACATGGATTTTGCAATGAAGGTATGCAAACACACAAAGAGCAATACAATCATTGTTGCAAAATCTCTTCAGCTTATAGGGGTAGGCGCCGGTCAGATGAGCAGGGTAGATTCCGCAAAGATAGCAATCATGAAATCAAATCTCAGCACAAAAGGGGCCGCAGGGGCATCGGATGCCTTCTTCCCATTTGCAGACGGGCTGAAGGTGCTGATAGATGCAGGCATTAAATCCGTTGTACAGCCTGGTGGTTCGATAAGAGATGAAGAGGTTATCAAGGCTGCTGATGAAGCAGGCATTGCAATGGTTTTCACGGGGGTCAGACACTTCAAACACTAACCAAATATGAATACAAACAGTGGAGTTCATAAAATGAGTATAAGTATTTTCAATGTTGTCATTCCCATGAAAATGGGAATCCAGAGAACCGGAGACTGGATTCCTGCTTTCGCAGGAATGACAGATTCTGTTTTAACAGAAAATTCTCAATTGGAAGAGGTATTAAGATGAATATTCTTGTAGTAGGTTCAGGGGGGAGAGAACACGCCATTGTCCACAAAATAAAACAGGATGACATAAAAAATATATACTGTGCACCTGGCAATGCAGGTATCGAAGAACTGGCACAGTGTGTGCCGATAAAAGCGGATGATCTGGACGGACTCCTAAAATTTGCAAAAGATAAGAATATATCCCTTACAATAGTTGGACCTGAATTACCTTTACAGGCCGGTATTGTTGACATTTTTACCGCGAATGGCATGGCTATTTTCGGACCCACAAAAAAAGCTGCAATGCTCGAGACATCTAAATCGTTCGCAAAAAAACTTTTAAAAAAGTACGGAATACCTACGCCTTCTTTCGAGGTCTTTGACAGCTCTGCCGATGCAATCGATTATGTAAAGACCATATCGTTTCCGGTAGTTATAAAGGCAGACGGACTCGCCTCGGGTAAGGGGGTTATCATTACAAATGAACTGTCTCATGCAATAAGCTCTATAAAGGATATCATGGACAACCGCGTATTTGGAGATGCAGGGAAGGTAATACTTATTGAAGAATTTATGACCGGGGTTGAATCGAGCTATTTCGTCATATCAAACGGCAATACTTTTATAGATGTCACAAGCGCCCGGGATTATAAGAGATTGAAGGATAACGATCTTGGACCAAATACGGGTGGCATGGGATCGATATCGCCGTCCGATAAACTTACTCCCGAGCTCGAGAAAAAAATCGTTAACAAAATTGTATCCCCTCTTATGGAAGACTTAAAAAAGGAAGGTATCATTTATAAAGGAGTGCTCTATGTAGGTCTTATGATTTCGAACAATGATCCGTATGTATTGGAATTCAATGTGAGATTCGGTGATCCGGAAACACAGGCAATATTACCGCGTATAGAAAGCGATCTTGTGAGCGTTTTAATGGACAGCGCCAAAGGTAAAATGTTTACCGACTCGATAAAGCTTAAAAAAGACGTCGGCGTTTGCGTTGTAATGGCTTCTCAAGGTTATCCCGCAAACCCGCAAACAGGCATGACAATCGAAGGACTAAAAGGTGCCGGGGGCAAAGATACCTTTATATTCCACGCCGGTACAAGAAACGAGAAAGGTGTTATAAAAACAGCAGGTGGCCGGGTACTCGGGATAACAGCCCTCGGAGAGGGCATAAAATCAGCAAGAGAAAAAGCTTACATGGCGGTTAATAGTATTATATTCGAAGGCTCACAATACAGGAGGGACATAGGGTTATGAGGGGTAAGTGTTTCTTATTTATACTGATCTTTCTACTATCATCGTGTGCCGCTTCAAACAATGCGGAAATGCCTGCAACTAAGGGACCAAGTTCGGTTCAACACGCAGGTATACAGCAGACGGATACCACGATTGCAATACCTATAGATGAGCAAAAGAATACGGTTGTCGATCAAATACTGAAACAGGATAATAAAAGTACTCACGTAAAGGAAGGTTTGGGGGTCGGTGATTCAATAAGCATAACCGCATGGGGGCATCCTGACATGAGCGGTGTTGTCCGTATAGAAAAAGACGGGAAAATCTATTTACCGCTCATAGGCGGAATAGAGGCCAAAGGATTAACAATCGAACAATTAAAGGATGCAATTACAAAAGCTTATAGCCTATACATAAGACATCCGTTCATAGATGTTGAGGTGAAGGAGTATGCAAGCAGACTTGTTTTATTGCTTGGCAGTGTTATGAAACCGGGTATCTACCCTATCAAGGGAGGCACTGACCTTGTCACAGCAATAGCACTAGCGGGAGGACAGTTGGCCCAGAATGAACAATCAAACCTTTCAAATGTATACCTCATACGGAAGGGTCATTCTACGATTGTCAATGTGTATGACTATCTGCGGAATGGCAATCAGTATAACGATCCGATACTCGAGAATAAGGATGTCATATATGTACCAAGCGCTGAGGAGCAGAATATAATAGTACTGGGAAGGGTTGATAAGCCCGTGGTTATCCCGGTTTCCGGCCCTCCTATTTCCATAGTAAAGGCTATAACACTTGCAGGGGGTTTTAAACTCGGTGCCCTAAAAAATGATGTGAAAGTAATACGGGGCGGTTTGATACACCCTGACATCTACACCATTAACGTCGACGGCATACTTCATGGCAAACAGCCTACGGCAAAAGAAGGTGTTGAACTGTATGCCGGTGATATAGTATTTGTACCGAAGAGTGCTCTTGCGTCATGGAACGATATACTTGATCAGATACAGCCAAGCCTGAATGTACTCCTCGCCCAGCCATTATCTATAGCCACAAATTATCTTCTTCTCAGACAACTCCTGAGGCAACCCTGATGGCGGACAATACCTCTTTAACAACATCACCGGAACTCGTAGAGTATATACTTTTACTGAGGCGAAAGTGGAAGCTCATCGTACTGATAATAGCAGTATTCTTTATAAGCGGTATGATATATACGTATCTAAAAACACCGGTTTATCAATCAACCGCCACAATATACATAGAAGAACCCTTATCACGGAACAATCTCTTGAGCGACATTATTGTAATGCAATGGTGGAACAGGACATCTTCGGAGAGATTGATAGCCAAGAGCAGATCCGTAGCAGCACTTGCCGTCGAGAAAATAGGACTCGATTATCATATAGAATCCGAACCAACAACATCCAGCATTCATATTTACAAGATCAGGCCTTTTGACAGAAGCAAGATTGATCGTTTTAAAATAAACTTCACAGGCAATAAATCGTATGATGTTTATGTTGATAATAGGAATATAGGATCTGGTACAGTTGGAATTCCATTCACTTCTTCGGAACTTTCATTTTATCTGAGAAAGGCAAACAATGTGTCGAATGGTGACTCCGTTATAATCAAGAAGGGTAACTTTGAAGATGCGGTTAACAGTATACGTGACAACACCAATATAGAAGAGATGGGAGAAATGACCAACATCCTCAAAGTAAGCTGCAAGAACAAGGACCCTTACCTCGCAAGTCTTATAACGAACGAACTCATAAAAGCATACATAGATCTCAGTATACAGAGGATGAGTCAGGAGGCTTCTCAGGCATTAACTTTTATATCCAATCAACTTACCATCACAAACCAAAACCTTATAGAATCGGAAAAGGTAATGGATCAATTCAAGAAAGAACACGGAATTATATCCCTTAAGGATGAGGCTAAAGAAGCAATCATAAGGATATCGGACCTCGAAAAGCAGAAGCTCGAGATAGCACTGAAGATAAGAGATGCAAACTCATTAAAGGATATGCTGTCAAGCAACAATGCAAGTATCGGCGATTATCTTATAAGCGGTTCTGACCACGTACTCGGTTCCATGGTTCAGGAGCTTACAAAGCTTGAGATCCAAAAAAAGGCAATGCTGGAAGAGTACACGGAAAGATATCCAGGCGTTATTCAATTGAATATACAAATAAACGAGACCAAACAAAAGATAAGGCAGATGATCGGGAGCATTCTGAACCAGCTCATGATGCAGCAAAAAAATATTAGATTATATGAAGGGGTATACTATAAAAGTCTGTCCAATCTCCCGGAAACAGAAAGGCACTATGCTGGATTAGAAAGGGACCTCAAAGTTAATGAGGAGCTATATGATTTTCTGCTGAAAAAACACGAAGAGGCAAGGATATCAAAAGCTGCTACCGTAGCAAACATCCGGATAATCGATAAGGCTATACCTCCCGATGAACCTATAGAACCACAGAAGGGAAAAAACGCACTGGTAAGCTTCCTTCTTGGTTTCATCCTTTCTCTTATCTTTGCTTTCTACACAGAGTATACGGATACATCATTGAAAACAGTCGAAGATGCCCGCAGAAGGCTTACCCTGCCCATATTCGGCATTATACCCCAGCTTCCTCACGGTACAACCAACGGAAAGATAAAAAGGGATCTTATCACTGCCGAGGACCTCAAGTCCACCGTTACAGAAGCTTATAGATCTCTCAGAACCAATATACAGTTTGCCGATCTGGAAAATAAAAATAAATGCTTTATGATCACTTCGTCAGGCCCTGGCGAAGGTAAATCCACAACAGCAGCCAACATTGCAATAACACTTGCGTATGCGGATATGCCGACTATACTTATAGACGCCGATTTCAGAAAGCCTGTAATACATACACTTTTTGACATTGAGCAAGAACCGGGCATTACCAATTATCTCGCATCTGATTTGCCTATAACCAATATAATAAAACACACCGCTACAAAGAACCTCGACCTTATAACTGTCGGAATCATCCCGCCAAACCCTTCCGAACTGTTGAACAAGTCAAAGGTTGACACCATGATAAAAGAGCTGAAAAGACATTACAACTACATTATTTTTGATACGGCACCTATTTTACCCGTAACAGACCCCGCTATACTTGGATCAAAGGTTGATGGTGCATTCATAGTAGTCGAGCTTGGTAGGACAACTATCGAAGCTGTTTCCAGGGCACAGTCATTGCTTACAAACACAAACACAAATGTGTATGGCGTAATCCTGAATAAAATAAGCATGACTGTTGGTAGATATGGACATTACTACAATTATTATCATTATGAGAAGTATTATCATAAGAATAAAGAAAACAACAATTTAGAAAAGATTAAAGAAGCATTGCAGAAATTTTACAGGTCATTGATCGGTTAATCCTCAAATGCATTATTGGGGCAGAGTACTTCCGAAAGGTATACATGAATAAAGGATATATAGACACACACTCACATATACTCTATGAAACAGATGATGGATCCGGGAGTATCGAAGAAAGTATCAAAATAATCAAAGCCATCATCAATGCCGGCTTTTCAACCTCTTATGCCACACCACACAATATACCCGGAAGTGATAAATCTATATTACTATCCAAAAGTAAAGACAGGATACAAAAGATTTCAGAAATCCTTGAGAAACAGAACATAAACTACGAAATAAATACAGGCGCTGAAAACTATTTCGACGCATCTCTGAACATAAAAACACCTGGTGATTATTTTATCCCGCTTGGAAATTCCGATATTTTCCTTGTCGAAATCCCCTTTATTGGGGAGAGTTCGCATCACATTGATACGCTGCATAAATCGGGGTTGAGATGCATCATTGCACACGTTGAAAGATACATGGATATAGTCCAAAATCCGGACAAGGTTGATATTTTTAAACAAGCAGGTTTTATGCTCCAGATGAACTTTGGCAGTCTGATTGGAGTGTATGGTTTCGATATTATGAAAACCGCGAATTATCTTTTAAAAAAAGACGCAATTGATGTAATAGCAACGGATATACACGATATACACCATGCGGACATAATTTTAAAAAAAGGTATAAAAAGGCTTGAAACCCTTGTCCGTCCGGCAAAAGTCTTGCAGTTTTTAAAAGACAAACCTTACAGCATTCTTAGTAAACCCCGTTAGAAAATACGCGGCTTTAAACCACACCCTTTCCTGTTGCATGTTTCGGGTTAACCGCGTTCTGGCTTTAAGTATCCGATCCCTTTTAAAATAGTCTTGAGACGATCGGTACATGTACTTGACATGAGATAGATTTCGCATGTTTTACAATCTATAGGTTTTTTTCTGCATGTTACATGTTTGAATGTCCAGCACGGTCTGCTGTTATCAAGATATACAGGGCATTTTTCTCTGTTTTTTTTGATGCACGACTTTATCTGCCAGCACGGCAACAATGCAAATAACCTGCGCATTCCTTCGAGATTTAACCCAATATCCTTTATCATGTGTCTCATACATTTTACACGTTCAAGATCTGCATCAGAATAATATCTTCTACCCGATTTTGTTTTGTACGGTATTAATACGCCATGATGTTCATACATCCTTAATGTGGGCGAGGATAGGTTCAATTTTTCAGACGCCTCACCTATTGAATATAACTTTTCCAAAATTGTATCTTTATCGTGTTTGGTTTTTTTTTGTTTCATATTAAATCTCGTATTTTCATTTGTCTTCTATAACGGCTCTAACCTTTGCCTGCAGGTTAATCGTATATGCCCTTTCCGGCTGTCCGCTGCCGGATTTAACATAATCTTCGTTTTTGATACGTTCAACAACATCGTTCATATTACCGGATTCTTTATAGTAAGCCCTGATCCTTTCAATAAACACCTGAGTCGCTTTGACGGAATTCATAAAATATTGCCTTGCCTCTTCACCTTCAATAACAGGTCCATGACCGGTTGCTATATAGTCGACATGGTACTGTGTTAATATTTTAAGACTGCTGACATAAGATTTATAACTTGTGAGAAATTCCGGTAGAATGTCTCCGGATTGTAATCTTATACCTGCAGCTTCACCGGTAAACATGATACTCCGATTCTTTAGATAATAACACATAGAATCTTTTGTATGTCCAGGTGTGTATATTACCTCAAGATCATCACCTCCTATATCAAAATGCTCCCCTCCGGTAAGCGGCATATCAAGTTGAAACGGTCTGAATTCTATGTCGGGATCGTTGATATTCATCATCTTTTCACTATCATGGTTAAGAGAGGTTATAAGTTCAACAGCATGGCTGCTCTTTAAGATATTATCTATCGTATAGTAACCGCCTATTTTAAACTCGGGTAGATGCCGTTTTAAATACGAGGCAGAACCAAGATGATCGTAATGACTATGCGTGAGAAAAGCATAGAGAGGAATTTTGTTTTGTGTTAAACAAGGTATGATTTCTTTTGTGTACACAGGTCCCATCATTGTCATACCGGTATCTATTAAAACACACAGCTTTGATCCCGTTATTAAATATACGGGTATCATGGCATTGCCAAGCAAAGACACATTGTCCGTTATTCTATAAGCTACTTCCATAATAATGATTTTAATAAATGTAAACTTTTAAAAAAGCAACCAAAGGCTTAACCGGTGTACTTACACCCATCCCCAAAATACACAAAATTCAATGTTGCCAATTTTAAAAGAAACTGTTATATTGGTCCTGTTAGAGGTTAAGCATTGGATTTATGTTGTCTGTTGATAGAAATATTACTGTATTGAGCAGTCGAAGGAATTTTATTCCCTTCGAAAGGGCTAAGGTAGAAAGCTATGATCGTTATATGCGATAAATGCAATACAAAGTATAAGCTGGATGATGCCACCATTACCGAGGAAGGTATAAAGGTAAGATGTTCGAAGTGTGGTAATACTTTTATAGTAAAAAAACCAAAACCTGAAGATATTCAAAAAATCGGACAGCCTCAACCGAATCCCCAGGTCACTCAACAAGAGTTAAGCATAAACAGTAATTTAGACAAAGTAATCAATGAAACAATAAGTGATATTACCGCCAACCAGCCAAAACCTGCTGATGCTGGTAGTGAATTCGATTGGTCTGCACTTAATGAAAATAAGGAGAGTAAACCCCAAACCGAAGAACCCCCTCCACCGGCATTTGAATGGAAACAAGATCAACTGGAAATAGCGGTAAAAAACAGAGAACAACAAACAGAAACTTTAGAAACATCCAAAGAGCCTACCCATGCAGAGAACCAGCAAGGCAATACGATATTCACTTATAATGAGCCTAAAATCTCAGGTCCAACGGTAGAAAATGTATTAAAGGAATCCATAAAGCAAGCCAGATCCGGATATGCTTCGAGCACGGTAATGGCTTTTATAAAAAAGTTCGTAATTTTATTGGTTGTATTGGTTGCGTTAGGCGGTGCGGGGTATTCCGCCTATATATACAAAACACGACTTTCAGTAATAGGCGACAATATTTATACGACCGTCTTAAAGTACATAGCACCGAATAAACAAGTCAACATAGGCGTTTCTGTAAGTGAATCAAGGGGGTATTTCTTTAAAAATATAAGAGGGCAACAACTATTCGTTATAGATGGTAATGTTACCAATATAACCGAGCATCCCGTAAGCTTTATAAAGCTCGAAGCAAGTATATTGGATAACAATAATAATGTTATTTCTTCAAAAACGTTTTTTGCGGGAAACATACTAACCGATGAAGAGTTAAGAACATACACAAGTGATCAAATAAACTCTATACTAAATAATGAAATGGGACAGTCATTAAAAAACTTTAACATTCCGCCGAAGGCAAGCATACCTTTTATGGCTGTATTTTTCGATGTACCTGACAATCTTTCTTCTTTTACCGTAATACCCAAAAGTACGCACTTAGGCGTTCAATAATCTATGGCAGAGAAAAACATAGGGCAACTTGCTTCAGATTTCGTCAATAAACTTACAGTATACAAAGAACCAGCTATACGGGAAAAGGTTTTTTTAAAAAATATAAAAGTCGTTCCAGCGGACATACTGTCGGATATCATAATGCATGTTATAAGCAAGGCATATAAAAAAGAAGGGAAATACCTCGAAATTAGCAGCATGTTTACAAGTAAGGCACTTCTAAAAGAAGCCCTCGGAGAAAAGGGCATGCATGATCTCATGAGAGCTGCGGCAGTAAAGGGATACAAAGAGTTCTCGGTATTCATGCTCGAAAACAGATCCGTATCCGCAAAGAAAGAGGTCGATGAACCTCTACCAGACCCAAAGATAGAGGGTATGCCGATCGGGCTAAGAAAAACCTTGTCAAAATCACACAACAGGGATGTTATAGAAAAACTTCTCTACGATCAGGAGCCCTCTGTTATAAATGTTTTATTGAGTAACCCGAGAATAACGGAAACAGATATAATCAAGATAGTATCGAGAAGGCCGAACTCAGAGAGTATTTTGCGAACGGTTTACAATAGCCACCGATGGAAATACAGGTACAGGGTACAATGTTCCCTTGCCATGAACCCCTATACACCTGCGGATATAACCCTCAGTGTACTTCCGGGATTATTCAACGTCGATCTGCTGAGAATAATCAATGACAGCAGACTTTCCGATGTTGTAAGGCTACAGGCAAAGATTATACTCAAACAGGATATTGCCTTATAGGCTAAAAGACATGGAAAATATCAAAGAAATAATCTCGGAATTAACCCAGACAAGGTTTAAGCATGAAATGGAGGGATTGAAGGTTCTCGAACAATGGGAGGCCATTGCAGGTAGCAGACTGTACGCTCTATCACGACCGGTATCTATACGTAATGGAACTCTCTTTGTATTTGTAGAAAACAGTGTTGCATTACAGGAAATGAGCTACAATAAGCAAAATATATTAAAAAACATAAATACAAAAAAAGACCTGCCTTATATAAAGGATATAAAATTCAATATAAGGTCAAATGACCATACACTTGACATTGATGAACAGCAAGCCGGTTAAAATCTTGTTTATACATTCCTCTTCAGAGATGTACGGTTCTGACAGATGTTTTTATGAACTGGTAAAAAGGATTGATAAAAAACAATTCACACCCGTTACCGTGCTTCCTTTTGAGGGTGAGCTGGCTGAAAAGTTAAGGGCTCTCGGAATCGGCATTTATATAACAGACCCATGGGTATTGAGAAAAGGTGTCTTCCGCAGTATAAAGTTTATACTCTACTTGCTCAGGCTACCGATAAGTATCTTCAGACTTATCCGTATCATAAGGAAAGAACGCATTTCCGTTGTGTACTCCAATACCAGTGTAATTCCCGGCTCTGCATTATCGGCATTTATAATGCGCAAACGGCATATCTGCCATATCCGTGAGCTTTATGACACCTACCCGGGTCTTTCTCCTTTCTACATCTCATTTCTCTGCCTGTTTTCACGGAAAATTATTGCAATCAGTAATGCTGTTGCGGCATTCGTACAGAAGAGTTGTTCAGGAAAGGCAACGGTCGTATACGACGGTATCGCGCTCGAAAGGTTCACCGGAACAACGGGAAAAATTCCCGACGAACTATTGGGATGGAAGCAGCAAAAGCGCATCGTTATTTCAAACATTGGAAGGGTCAGCCATATAAAGGGGCAGGAGCTTTTCGTTGATGCTGCACGTGAATGTATGAACTATGACCTCAACCTGGGATTTCTTGTTATAGGCGGGGTGTTTCAGGGAAACGAGGCATACATGTCTCACCTGCAGGAAATGGTCAGTGCACATGGTATGCAGGACGTCATGATGTTTACCGGTTTCAGAGACGACGTAGACGATTTCATCCGAAACAGCGACATCATCGTGTTGAGTACCCTTATAGCAGAAGGACTCGGACAGGTTGTAATGGAAGGTATGGCAGCAGGCAAGGTTGTTGTCGCACCGGATAAAGGAGGGCCTGTCGAGCTTATCGAGAACGGAATAGACGGCATACTCTACGGTACCGGCAATCGTGATGCCCTTGCCAAAGCCGTACTAAAGGCGGCCGAGGATCCAGCATTAAGAAAGTCAATCGGAGAAAGGGCAAGGATCAAAGCAGAAAAGAAATTTGGGATACAAAGCAATATTTACGCAATAGAACAGATCATCAAAGAAGCGGCTTTGGGTTAATCCAGCTTTATTATCCTGTTCTCAATCATGAAATAGAAGATCTCCTTTGCGTATTCATCGGGTGTCATATCAAAACTGTCAAAATTGAACAAAGACATCAAGACATCCTTCAACTCTTCAAACCCTTCGGGCTTCTCCTTCTGTAATGTCTCTACGATTACCCATTCATCGCTCTCCTTTGGGAAAGGGTTTTTTATACACTGCACCGTAAAATGGATATGCTGGAGTTCGCTGTCATCAATGCCTAAATCATCCGCGTATTCATCGAGTTCCTCTCCGTTTTCATCGTCATAAAGTTCAAAATCATCCCCTGTCTCGTTGTCGTCATATTTTTTTTTGTCCATTTGCAAATACCCCCTTTATGTCTTGTATGTATTTTACAAACAACTCAAGACTCTTATCAACTGTTGTTGTTTGATTGTAGATGAAAAGATGCCAGTAATCTTGAATGGAACCCGGGGAGATCGACAATTCTTCAGCCCTTTTCTGAGCCATCCTTTTCTCGTTTTCCCAGAATGTAACGAGAGACCGGCTGAGTATAGTGGATAAATAATCTTTATCCTTTTGAGAAAGGACCTTTCTTACGGCCCATAGCGCAAACACAAAGGGCAACCCTGTCCACTTGTACCATTCTTCACCAAGATCGTACATATACTCGAAGCCTTTCAAACCATTGTGTGCATGTACCAATGCATTGTTGCCTATAAAAAGATATGCGTCGACTTCATCCTGCTTCGGCTGATCAAGATATACGGCAGATTCTATTCCATATCTCTTTTCAAGGATAAGCCTCATCAATACCCTTGAAGTCGATGTCTGGGATGTTATGCCTATCTTACGATTTTTTAGTCTTTCCGCAGGGACTTTCGTAAACAAGTTGACACTCCCTGCCTTTTCACTAACAGCGACACACATTCTCCCAAAGGGTTCATAGTTTTGTTGTAGGTTTAGAAAATCCATAACAGATATCGGAGCCGCATCTATTGCGTCTTTTGTACCGGCAAGTCTGCCTATCTGGCGCGGATAGCCTGAAACAAGTTCAATATCCGGCTTTTTGTCAACATACTCAAGTGTATAGTAAAAAGGATCAACGTTAATATATGGCATTCTGGCGAGTTTCAAATTCATATCCTTTATTTGTAAATCCTTATTACTTTATATTCCCCATTCCTCTGTGCAGGTATGTAGCCCACATCTTTAATCATGGAAATCATCTTGTTATTTGTCAAGCCGGCAGGCGTTAGTGCCCCTGCTGCATGGGTTACCCTCTCTTTACCGATGGTACCATCAATATCATCCGCACCAAAATGCAAAGCTACTTGTGTAATGCCTTCCGATAACATTACCCAATATGCTTTTATATGCGGAAAATTATCAAGGTATAGCCTTGATAGAGCTATAATCTTTAGTTTTCTTATGCCGGTCGGTGTATCTACCTCGTTCTGTAATGGAGTATTCGCAGAGTGAAACGTAAGAGGAACAAATGTCAAAAAACCTGACGTCTCATCCTGCAAGGCACGCAACTGCTCAAGATGTGAAATGATGTCATCATCTGTTTCTATGTGTCCATAAAGCATTGTCGCATTTGTTTTGATGCCCAGTGAATGGGCTATTTTGTGAGTCAGTAACCAGTTATCTTTTGATTCTTTACCTTTAAACAATTTTGCCCTTATATTGTCTGATAGTATTTCTGCGCCTCCCCCGGGCATTGTATTTAATCCCGCATCGATAAATTTCGACAGCACCTCTTTAACATCCATTTTATACAGCCTTGCGAAGTATCCTATTTCTGTTGCAGTAAAAGCCTTTATCGTTATGGACGGGAAATGCGCTCGTATCTCTTTTATCATCAAGATATAATATTTGAATTCCAGATCGGGATTAAGTCCACCCACGATATGAACCTCATCCAGCTCTTTGCCGTATACCGACAGTTCAGAAATAATCTCCTCTATAGACATCGTATAGGCATCTTTTGCATGCTTACTCTTTGCATAGGCGCATACCTGGCAGTGAACGCTGCATATATTGGTGTAGTTTATCTGCTTGTTTACGGTAAAATACACAAGCCTGCCATTGAGTTGCTGTTTCTTATAATCCGCCATTGCACCAATAAAATGAACATCGTTGGAGTTCAGTATGGCGCAGGCATCTTCTCTATCAAGCCTTGTGCCTTTTTTAATCTTTTTCGCAACTGAGTACAGCGATGTGTCCGTAATACCCATACTGAATTTTTTTTCTTTTTCATTTATCATGTTATTTATTTACCGTTGTGTCGGATAATCTCAATCCAAATACACCTATTGTGACCGGTCTTGAATCCTGAATAATAGGGCCGAGCTCCTTATATGGATTTACAGGAGCGTTTATTGAATGAATAATAATGGTATTGTCGCCTTTTTCAAGCATGAAAGGGGAACTGGCCCAACCCGTAACGGGTTGTTTTTGTGCCCATAGATCGATATGATTAATTATCTTCCCGTTTACATCGATCGTAATCCACTTAATGGACTTAAACGGCTTGATTATACCCATGACAAGCTTTACCATCCTCGGTTTTTCAACACCAATGATCCTTATTATTCCATTCTGTGACATCATCCTGTAAACCACCTTTTCTTTTACATTGAGTGCCGGTTCATACCATCCGGAACCCAGTTCCAGTAGTTCGCCGCGGTGAATGGATAAATATGCCTTGGTAAGTAAAAATATGGATACATAGCCATCATCGTAAAAGGGCTCTCCACAGTATGTTCTTAACAAATTGTTTATAACGCTATAATCTTCCTGATTATAAGCAAGCCTGTTAACTATTACATATCCGACACCGAGATCCATGAGCTGCCTTATTCCATAATTAGCAATTGCATGCATATCTATGGGTATGATATCTCCATATTTGAGTGTAAAAGGATCATCAAGCTCCGATATAAACGGTGTTGTTCTTATAAAGAACAGTTCCCTATACCATTGATAATTATAATAACCGCCAACCAGGCTCTTCTTGGTAAACATCTGATAATACATCGATCTGTATATGAAAGGGATATTTTCTTTGTTGTCGAATATAGTTGCACTTGCAGGGAGCTCTACAATAGCCTTTGAATCTATATCTTTTTTTATCGGTAAATAATATATCGGCATGGTTGCCTGGACAGATGGAAACGGATACCCCGGGTAATACTCTATTAAAGACAGGGCTATCAAAGACAGGATCGTAAAATAACTTAGTGTTTTGCTCTCTGTACGCTGTATAATAAGCTTAGCGCCGAATCCGGCCATTATTGAAGCGATGAGTAAGAGTAACGGAATCAGCAACGCAGGTTGAGTTAGATTCGAGAGCAGCCTTATTTTTGTTAAAGCAAGATAGGGAAGCGGTATGAAATGAAGGATCCCATAGTAGGGATACAGAACGAATCCGTTCAGCTTCAGATAAGGCCCGAGCGAAAAGACGTAGAGCAATACCGCGAGTATTCCCCATCTGATAATCTCTCTTGATTCATATTTGAACGCTATTGCAAGTACAATCAGGAGGATTGTTACAATACCAATATCTGAAAAATATGTATGATCCTTCGAGAAAAAATAAAGTATGTGCTTGAAAAAGAAATTCGACTTACTCGGCAAGATATAATCAAGAAAGTTTTGATTGTTAATCAGGAGTTGGTAAATACCTTCGACCTTTACATATTCTGAATGTTGCATTGCATACAACTGCGGAGTATAAAATATCAGGGCAGTCAATGTGACAAAACCCATCGAAAGCAGAATATACAGTAAAAATGGCTTATTATATATTTTCCAGCCGTCTGTTATAAACCATGAAAACGGCATATAAAGTACAATCGGTATATATGCATAAAAGACATAACTCGGACTGCTCAGTGCAAGAAGTATTGAAGATATTATAAACATTATACCGTTTTTCAGAGATTGTTCCTCTTTCAGTTTGATCATGGTGAAGATGACAAGCGGGATAAATTCTACCGATGCATATTGCAGATTACCCATCATGGTTGAAAGGATAAAAGGTGAAAATCCGAATAAAATACCGCTTGTCACACCTGCCAATCTCTCTTTTGTCAGGTGGTATGTAAGTTTATAGGTAAAGTATGCACCAAGAACAACAGGCAGCAATGCAAGTATATTGAACAATACGGTTAAAGGTAAAACCGGCAAAAGAATAATCCCTGCAAGCTCGTTTAACGGCGATGACCATACATACGGGGCACCATTGATTGGATAAAAAATTGTTTCCAGCTTTAAAGGAGACTTATGGAGGGAGAACAAAGCATGCTTGAACCACCACAGGTCCCATGCGTAAAAATAAGAGTCCTTTATGCCGAGAAGTCTTGTGTTGAAATCCACAATGCCGGGATATGTTACGGCAAGTGCGAGGATTATCATAACTATTAACACTATTGCATTGTTTCTGGTTTCTGTTTTCATAAATCTTATCCTATCGCGATCAACGAATATCCGGTTTTTTCTTATACCATTTCGTTTCCTGTTCGTATGTATGGGCTATATTCAATATAGTTTTTTCATCAAATGGTCTGCCTATCAACTGCATACCAACAGGCAGACCATTATCCGTGAATCCGCATGGAATGGAAATCCCCGGTAAGCCTGCAAGATTAAGCGGTATTGTGAATATATCCGACAGATACATCTTGAGCGGGTCGTCAAGTTTTGATCCAAGTTTGAATGCCGGCGTAGGACTCGTTGGTGCAAGAACAACGTCGCACTTTTTAAATGCATCGTTGAAGTCATCCGTTATAAGTCTCCTTGTCTTCTGTGCTTTCCCATAAAAGGCCGAATAATAGCCTGCGGAAAGTGCAAATGTCCCAAGCATGATCCGCCGCTTAACCTCCTTGCCAAAGCCCTGTGCGCGGGTGTTTTTATACATATCGATAAGATTTTGGGCTTGTTCAGACCTGTAACCATATCTTACGCCATCATACCTTGCAAGATTGGAGCTTGCCTCGGATGAAGCAAGTATGTAGTAAACAGCAACAGCATATTTGGTATGGGGAAGACTGATATTGATTATCTTTGCGCCGAGTCTTTTCATAGTATCTATGGCATTATTTACGGCTTTTTGAACATCCCTATCGATACCCTCTATGAAGTATTCATCCGGAACACCTATTGTAACTTTTCCCAACCCTGAAGATAACAGACTTGTGAATGGCTCTACAGGAACATCTGCCGATGTCGAATCCTTGGGATCAAATCCCGCAATTGTCTCAAGCAAAAGTGCGGAATCATAAACCGTTTTTGTCATTGTACCACCCTGATCCAGTGATGATGCAAACGCTATCATACCGTATCTGCTTACTCTGCCGTACGTAGGTTTTAGTCCTACAATACCACATAAAGCAGCCGGTTGTCTTATAGAACCTCCTGTATCGGTACCAAGCGCACCAAAAGCCATATCGGCTGCAACCGCACTCGCAGAGCCTCCGCTTGAACCACCGGGCACGGTATCAAGTGCCCATGGATTGCGTGTCGGGCCAAAGTATGATGTCTCTGTCGATGATCCCATTGCAAACTCATCCATATTCGTTTTACCAACTATAATTGCGCCTGCGTTCTTCAGCCTTTCGATAACAGTTGCATCGTAAGGCGGAATAAAATTCTCAAGCATCTTTGATGCACAGGTAGTCCTTATGCCTTGAGTCGTAAATATGTCTTTTACAGCTATAGGTATGCCGCATAAAGGCGATGATTCCTGCCTTTTCAACATCTGTTCTGCATTTTTTATCTGTTCCGTAATATGTTCTTTATCAAGGTACACAAAGGCATTCAACTTTGGATTTAATTGTTCTATCCTCCGTAAAAGATCATCAACAACCTGCCCCGGCGTTATCTCGCCCTTTCTATAAAGTCCCGCAATATCCTTTATACTTGATTCGTAAAGATTCATTATTCTATCACCTTTGGAACGACAAAAAATCCGTCCTTGGATCTCGGGGCATTAGCGACAGCCATATCCTCAGTTGTCTCTGGGGTATCATGTAAATCCTTTTTCAACATATCCTGCCTTAACCTCTGCGGTCCGGGCAAAGGGCTTGCCATTGGTTCCACATCGTCAAGCTCGAGTTCATCGATCTGACTTATGTATTCCAGTATCGCCTGAAATTGTGAGCTAAAGACCTTCAACTCGTCCTCTGTAAATTCGAGTCTTGCAAGCTCGGCTACCTTTTTTACATCTATGTTTATTTTCCCTTTCATCATAACACCCGTATTTTTTCCGTGCTGAATTAGCGAGAGCACGTCCCGGCGTGCACATCTTTCTGCGGATTTATTTCTTATTGCAATATTCTAAGAGATTACCGCAAGAAGCATCCTTCCGCGCATCGTTGCACAATCGGCGATATTGATTTACCTATTTTTAATTTTTACTATATCAAAAATTTGTTTTGTTGTATAACACACAGGGAGGTAATGTGCAAACAATGGCTACGCAAATTACAAAAGTAATATTGATAGTGCTTGACGGCGTTGGTATAGGTGAGGCGCCGGATGCCGCTGATTACCGTGACCAGGGCAGCAATACGCTCATAAATACGGCAAAGGTAACAGCCGGGCTCAATTTGCCGAACATGTATAAGCTGGGACTCGCAAATATAGCACCGTTCCCCTTTCAACAACCTGCGGATAATCCTTCCGCATGTTATGGAAGGGCAATGGAACTTTCAAAAGGCAAGGACACTACAACAGGCCACTGGGAGATTATGGGTTTGATAACGGAAAGGCCCTTTCCTGTATTTCCTCATGGCTTTCCTGATGAGATCATATCGGCCTTTGAATCAAGTATAGGCAGGAAAATACTCGGTAACAGGCCTGCCTCAGGCACCGTAATCATAGAAGAGCTTGGACAGCAGCATAAGCAAACAGGTATGCCCATTGTCTACACATCCGCAGACAGTGTATTCCAGATAGCGGCACACGAAGATATAGTCCCTGTACAAGAGCTTTACAGGTGGTGTGAAATAGCAAGGAAGATAGTGGATCCATACAATGTGGAAAGGGTTATAGCAAGGCCGTTTGCAGGGGAAAAAGGACATTTTACACGAACAGAACGAAGGAAGGATTTTGCTGTTCCACCGCCCGGCACCACTGTTTTGGATATATTGAAGGCCCATGGATTTGGCGTTATTGCTATAGGTAAAATAAACGACATTTTTTCTGGCAGAGGCATAACGCTTGCACTACACAGCGGGTCGAACGAGCAAGGGATAAAAGAAACCACAAAGGCGTACCAGCTGCTTAAAGCGGGTATTGTTTTTACAAATCTAAATGACTTTGATACCGTATACGGACACCGTAATGATCCGGCTGGTTTTAAAAATGCACTCGAATACTTTGATACACGGTTAAAAGACATTATAGATGTTATGGATGATAAAACAATGCTTATGATAACTGCCGACCATGGATGCGACCCTACAACACCAAGTACGGATCATTCCAGAGAGTATGTACCTCTGCTCGTGTATATGCATGGGTTGAAGGGCAAAAGTCTTGGTACGAGACACGGTTTCTGCGATATCGGCAAAACAATATTAAAGGCGTTTTCTATTGACACGGATACGAATGGTGTTGACTTTATTGATTTTATATTTACAAATAAAATATGATCACTTTGGATAACACAAAAAAAACAACGCCAAAAAACCTCGATGGTTGTGTAATTACCATAGGTAATTTTGATGGTGTACATCTTGGCCACAAATATATACTGGAGCAGACGATCTCAAGGGCAAAGCTTCTCGGTACCATTCCTGTGGTAATGACCTTCGAGCCACACCCTTATAAATTCTTCAACCCGAACGAAAAAAATTATCTGCTGCTTCCGTTCGAAGAGAAATACGCACTTATAAAGAAGATCGGCATTGAAACCATAATAGTCACCGAATTTACCATGGATTTTGCAAGAATGTCTCCGCATGAATATGCGCGCAGGATACTCAAGGAACTTATAAATCCATCAACGGTAGTTGTCGGCCATAACTTCACATTCGGGAGGATGGCAAGCGGTGATGTGTCTTTATTGAAAGGGTTTGGCAAGGAATATGGATACAACGTCATTGTTGTGGATCCATATGTTATAGACGGCAAAGTGGTATCGAGTTCAAGGATCAGACAGCATATGAGATACGGCCAGATACATGAGGCAGCAAGGTTTCTTGGCTATAATCCTTATATTGCGGGTAAGGTTGTTACCGGTACACATCGTGGAACCAATGTACTCGGCTTTCCGACAGCAAACATCGAAACTTCGTGGGAACTCCTTCCGCAACGCGGTGTATATGCCGTAAAAATCTTACATAAAGACAGTCAACTTTATGGTGTAGCAAATATAGGGATCAACCCGACATTCGGAGGACATGAGTTAAAAATAGAGATACATATACTCAATTTCGATAAGGATGTTGTCGGAGAGAACATGACCGTTGAGTTTATCCAGAAAATAAGAGACGAGGTGAGATTTTCCACTTCAGACGAATTAAAGCAAAAGATCTTTGAAGATATAGAGTTCGCAAAAAAAATATTCGCACTCAATGCGGATGCGACCCATAAAAGGGTTATCGTATGACGCTTGTCCTCGGTATCGTGGGACATCCTCTGAATCACAGCGTATCTGTTCCTATGCACATGTCGGCTATTTTCACGCTCGGCATTGACTATGTTTACATGAGTTTCGATATTCTGCCTGACAATTTATCCCACGCTGTATCCCAGTTCAAAAAAGAACACATAAAAGGATTCAACGTGACCATACCGTATAAAGAGGCCATCATGCTTTATCTCGACAGCGTTGACGAACATGCAAGCAGAATCGGAGCTGTAAATACGGTAAACAATGAGAGCGGCAGATTAAAAGGCTATAATACGGATGGGATTGGCTATATAAAGTCGTTGGGTGAACAAACAGGATTTGATCCTTGCGGTAAGCATGTCCTTATGATAGGTGCAGGCGGGGCTGCCAGGGCAATCGCATTTTCTTTGCTTGAGGCAGGAGTTAAAAGACTTATCATAGTGAATAGAACAATAGATAGGGCCCAAAAACTTGCACAGCATCTTGGATCATATTTTCCAGAAGCAAACCTGCAGGCATTATCCATCGAATATATGAATGCCCTCCCGTATAAAGAGCTGGATCTTATCGTTAACACAACACCTGTCGGTATGAAAAATATAAAACAGACTGATATTGATGGATCGATATCTTTATTAGCGGCTGATGGATCGCTGCTTGATAAAAACACCATCGTTTCTGACATCGTTTATAATCCTTTAGAAACACCGCTTTTAAAGAGGGCGAAACATGCCGGGTTGAAAACGCACGATGGCGCGGGCATGCTTGTGTATCAAGGAGCGGAGAGCTTTAAGATATGGACCGGCGTTCAGCCTCCGGTTGATGTGATGAGACAGGCGGTACTCAGGGCATTGCAGGAACATCATTAATCCGGAAAATGCAAGAGGGGAGTTGATTCATCTCATAAACCCTCCTATCCCCGTTTTCACAAGGACAAGTTTTGCAAATGCATTCCTTGATTTAATGTTCCTTGTCCTTTTATTGACGCTTCCGCCATGGTTCTGATAAACGTGGGTTTATCATGTTCCAGGAGAAAGATATCATAACAGGCCTCTCATCCGCAGAGGCTTTGCAGAGGCTAAAGCAGAACGGTTACAATGAGCTTCCGTCTTCAAAAAAAAGAAGCATCTTAAGGATCGCCTTTGATGTCGTGAAAGAACCCATGCTTCTTTTACTGGTCGCATGCGGTACACTTTACTTCACCCTCGGCGACATAAAAGAAGCAATGATTCTGGTCAGCTTTGTATTCGTAGTTATCAGCATCACTCTGTATCAGGAACGGAAGACCGAGAGGGCACTCGAGGCGCTTCGCGACCTCTCCAGTCCGAGAGCAATGGTCATACGGGATGGGAAACATATCAGGATCCCGGGCAGGGAGGTTGTGACCGGTGACATCGTGATCGTTTCCGAGGGCGACCGCGTACCTGCAGATGCAGTACTGTTAAAGACGAACAATGTAACCGTGGATGAATCGCTCCTTACCGGTGAGTCGGTCCCTGTGCGGAAGTCCGCATGGAACGGGGCGCAGGAGATGGACAGGCCCGGCGGAGACGACCTGCCGTTCATATACTCGGGCACGCTGATAGTTCAGGGCCAGGGCACAGCAAGGGTAGTAAAAACAGGTCTCAACACCGAGCTTGGCAAGATAGGCAAGATACTGCAGGTCCTTGAGCCCGAGGAAACCCTGCTCCATAAAGAGGTACGAAGGCTTGTGCGTAACTTCACGATCTTCGCGGTTGCACTCTCAGCCCTTGTGATAGTCGTCTACGGCATAACGCGGGCAAACTGGTCCAACGGCTTTCTCGCGGGGCTTACCCTTGCCATGGCCATACTGCCGGAGGAATTTCCTGTTGTACTAACCATATTCCTCGCACTCGGGGCATGGAGGATCTCGAAAGAGCACGTCCTGACCCGCAGGGTGTCTGCCATCGAGACCCTCGGTGCCGCGACCGTGCTCTGCGTGGACAAAACAGGCACACTAACGCAGAACAGGATGTCCGTGGAAAAATTATACTCCAACAACGGATTCTTTGACCTTACCCCGGATTATAAAGGGCCTCTGCCCGAGGACTTCCATCAGATCCTTGAATTTGCGATCCTCTCGAGCCAGAGTGATCCCAGAGACCCCATGGAAAGTGCCCTGAAGAGTCTTGGGAACAAACTGCTGTCGCATACCGAACACCTGCATACCGACTGGGAAATGGAGCATGAATATCCACTTTCAAAAGAATTGCTTGCCATGTCGCGTGTCTGGAAATCCGCAGACGGCAAAGATTATGTAATAGCTGCCAAAGGCGCACCCGAGGCAATAGCAGATCTGTGTCATATAAGCCCTGAAGAAAAAGAACACCTCGCGGGAAAGGTCAGTGTCATGGCAGGAGAAGGTCTCAGGGTTCTCGGCATAGCCAAGGCGTATTTCAGCCTCCATGATCTGCCTCCTGTACAGCATGACTTTGACTTTCAGTTAATAGGCCTTATCGGATTCGCCGATCCTATACGGCCGTCCGTGCCCGAGGCACTGAAGGAATGCTATGGTGCAGGGATACGGGTGATTATGATAACAGGGGATTACCCGGTTACAGCAAAAAACATAGCAGCACAGATCGGGCTGAAGGCGTCGGACGAGGTGATCACAGGGGCTGAACTCGACTGTATGCGCGACGAGGAATTGAGAGCAAGGCTGAAGACCGTGAATATCTTTGCACGGGCGGTACCGGAGCAGAAGCTGCGCATCGTCAACGCACTCAAGGCCAACGGGGAGATTGTTGCTATGACCGGCGACGGTGTAAATGATGCGCCGGCACTGAAGTCCGCACATATAGGCATAGCGATGGGAGCGAGGGGAACGGATGTAGCCAGGGAGGCTGCTTCCCTTGTGCTTCTGAACGATGACTTCTCATCAATAGTGAAATCCGTCAGGATGGGCAGGAGGATATACGACAACCTGAAAAAGGCAATGGCATACATCCTCGCCATACACGTACCGATCGCGGGTATATCCCTTATACCTGTGCTGTTCGGATGGCCGCTGATTCTTATGCCGGTACATATAGCGTTTCTCGAACTCATCATAGACCCGTCAAGCTCTGTCGTGTTCGAGGCAGAGGCTGAAGAGGCAGATGTCATGAAGCGCAGGCCGCGCAGGTTTGAAGAACGGCTGTTCAACAGGCGGACGTTCGGCATAAGTCTCCTGCAGGGAGGCATCGTGCTCGCCATCGTGCTTGCTATTTTTATTATTTCGATGCACCTGGGACAAACAGAGACAGAATCCAGGGCACTTACGTTCACAACGTTGATCATTGCAAACCTCGGGCTTATCCTGACCAACCGTTCATGGTCCAGGACCATAGTGTCGACACTGGGTATAAAGAACAGGGCCCTCTGGGGAGTCGTTGCGGGTGCGATGGTGTTCCTTGCCCTTACCATTTACGTACCGTTCCTGCAAAACCTTTTCAGGTTCTCAACACTTCATCCGCTTGACATAGGGATATGTTTTGGCTCAGGGCTGCTCAGTATCGGGTGGTTTGAGACCATGAAGCTTTACACACAATTGAAAAATAAAAACTAAAAAAGGGTTTATCCCTTTGCCCAGCGGTTGAGCTCCATTGCTATTAAATAATATGGCAGCACCCTATCAACCTTGCCTGTTGCTATGGCCTCTCTCGGCATGCCGAAGATAACCGCGGTCTCCTCTGACTCTGCTATCGTATAACCGCCAGCGTCTTTTATAATTTCTATACCCTTCTTGCCGTCATCCCCCATGCCTGTAAGTACAACGCCCGCACACATCTTTCCAAACTCTTGAGCTGCAGAAGTAAACATTTCATTTACAGATGGTATAAATTTGTCATCCTCTCTGCGTGGTATTAATTTCAACACCCTTTTACCGCCAAGGGTCATTATAAAAATACTGTATCCCCCGGGGCATACAAAGATTGTACCCTGCTTTAGCGGATCATTATCCTCTGCCTCTTTTACATTAAAATCAGTGTATTTATTAAGCCGTTGGGCAAATGTGTTTGTGAAGCCTGGAGGCATATGCTGTGAAACTATCACGCTAATTTTCATATTCTTATCCAGTCCTGATATCACTCTCTGTAGGGCTGAAGGACCTCCTGTAGACGAACCAATGGCGATCAACTTGAATCCAGAATAAATGCTTTCAGGCTCTTTCCCCACACCTGTAACCTTTACTATTGGTTTTGCCGCTGTATCTATACCAAGACTCAATTTTAAATTTATATCTGCTATTCTTCTTTGAACGTTTTTAAGATTGATACGCCGTATATTCAGTACTTTTCTTATAACATCCTCTCTTATCGAGTATAGCTCCATCGACGCCCTTTTTACAGGCTTTGGAATAAAATCAACCGCACCGAGCTCCATTGCTTTAAATACACTTTCCGAATCCGACTTCGAGCTGATTACAATGGTAGGCGTAGGCTTTGTTCTCATGAGTATCCTCAGGAACGTAAAACCGTCCATACGCGGCATTTCGAGATCCAGGGTTACAGCGTCGGGAGAAAACTCATTTAATTTTTTAAGACCATCCTCCCCGTCCGTAGCAGTACCTATGACCTTAATGTTGCTGTCTGATTCCAGCATCGCCTTCAAAGAGCGTCTGTTAAACGCAGAATCATCTATTATGAGAACATTGATCTTCTCGCTCATTTTTGCGGTTTCCTGTAAACAAGATCGTTCTTGAGCTGCACAAGCTTGAACATACCCGTAACATTTATCAAAGACTCTGCATGCCCCAATAATAACCAGCCGTTATTGCAAAGTTTGTTGTAGAATTTTTCAATAAGTTTTTTCTTCGATTCGAGATCAAAATATATCAGTACATTACGGCACACAACAACATCCATTGATGATAACAGGTTTATTAAAGTGCTGTCCATAAGGTTTATATGGGAAATTTTTACCATATTTTTGATCTCATCTTTTATTTTCAGCTTATCGCCGTAAGGCTCGAAATATTTTTTCTTGTAATATTCGTCTGTAACCCTGAAAGAAGCATTTCCGTATATGCCTTTCCTGGATATCGACAAAACCCTATGGTTTATATCCGTGGCATAGATCTCAACATTAAAGTCTTTTTCTACGCCGTATTCTTTTGCCATAATCGAGATTGTATACGGCTCTTCACCTGTAGAAGAACCGGCACTCCATATACGTAACGAAGGCCTACCCATATAGGACTTTTCTGCTTTTATCGTCGGTATAATTTCTTCAAACAGCGCCTTGAGCTGCAATATTTCCCTGAAAAAGTAGGTTTCGTTTGTTGTGAGAAGGTCTACAACGATGCTCAATTCTTCTTCCCTTTCTTTGTCATATTTAAGAAAGAAATAATAATCCTTAAAAGAGTTAAGTTTCCTTACCCCCAGCCTGCTCGTCAGCCTCGATACGAATATGTATTTCTGCTCATCGGAAAAAAAGATGCCGCTGTAATCTTTTATAAAATCTCTGAGCCTGCGAAAATCATCGTCCTCAAGATCTACCGTTGAAGTGCTTGTATGGGTTAGTGTGCTGTACATGGTTTCAGTGATCTTCCGTATGAGTATATCGTTCGAGGACAGACAACGCCTTTTCTCTGATCTTTTGTTCCGGGCTTGAACTGAGGTCCTTCAGAATGTTACGGGCAGTTTTATTGTTGGCCTTTCCAAGCATGTATACGACTTCCATGACAATATCCTGATCTTTATTGGCAAGGACATTTTCTATTTCATTGATGCAATCATCTATAGAGGTGTCGATAAGAACCTGGATAGCTGTAAGCATAACCGCCGGAAAGCCATCATTTGTGTAGAGCTTTAAGATCTTGTTTGCCTCATCGATTTGAGGGGAATGCTTGAGGTGTTTGATAATCTCTATTTTTACCCATTGGTCATCGTCATTTATGAGCCACTTGATGGTATCTATAAATTTTTCAGGTATTATGTTTGCGGTTGCTCTTACCGCTTCTATTCTTACATCCTTATTTTCATCCGTTAGAGCCATCTGAATATCTTCGATATAGCGGTCGAGTTTTAATATGCCTATCGTAGATATCGTTGCCGCCCTTACAGCGGCCTCACTGTCATTCAGTAACGTCTTTATGTCCTCACCCATCTTTTCGTTGTAAAAATTCAAAATAAGCCTGGCCGCAGCGAGCCTTAACAAATAATTGCTGCTATGCACCATACCGTGAATCATTTCAACGGCTTGATCCGAAATCTGTCTGCCGATTTTTACGAAATTATCTATAGCGGTTGTATTGACCGCCTTGCTTTCCGATGCCATCAGTTTAACAAGGAGTTTAAGGCTCTGTGCATCGATATATGTACCGAGTGCGCGGGCAAGCAGTACGGTTACTTCTTCCGTATCATCGACCTCGAGAAGATATTCTAATCCGTCGGGTGGTGCACAAACATAATCCTGCAACTGTGACAGATACAGCAATCCTGCCTTGATCTGAGATATGCTATTGTTACCGATAAGCAGTCCTACAACATCGGCTCTGATAGAATCCCCTATATCGATCAACGAAGCCACACATGCGTCGAAAATATCCGGATCGTCGGCATATTTGAGTATGGTATTTATGTTACTTTTTACACCCGACCAACCGAGGATCCTTATACCCGCCATTACAATAGCACTGTCGACACTTGATAGCATTTTTCCCATTATATAAGAATCGTATATGCTTGATTGTCTTATTGAGTTTTTTATAAATACTCTATCCTGCTCGTTCAGGCTGTTGTAAAGCTGAAGCAATGCCTTCGCTGCTGAATCTCTGTTGGATCTCTTATTATCTTTTATACCCTCAATAAGGTATGAAACAACAAGGGGATCGTGCGTTGAGCCGAGCAGATCAAAGGCTGCTTTTTTTAGAAGCGGGTCATCCATCAAAGGAACTATGTTATCGATTGGCAGCTTGAATCCCTTTTTACCAAGATTCGCAAGTGCCTCAAGCGCGGAGAAAACAATGTATATCTCTTTTTGCTTCAGCAGTTCGGTTATGTATGGGATACTATCCTCTGTGCCGATTTTGCCGAGTGCCTCAATAGATGCCGTAGATAAATTTTGCTGAGGGCTGGATGTAAGTTTGATGAGAACCGGAACCACCTCCGGATCACCTATGTCTCCAAGCACATCGACAAGAAGCTTCGATAATTCCCATTGCTCAACGTCAATTGCTTTTACAATCTTTTCCACAGCTTCCCTTCCGATTCTCGTAAGCCCTTCGACTCCGGCGGTTCTGAGTCCTGCATTGTCCTGAGAATTTATTATATCTATAAAAAGATACGTAAGCTTGTTTGATTGCTGTGTCCTCAGCAAAGATTCGAGAGCCGTTTTTCTAACTCTGAAGCTCTCGTCACCCAACAACATCTTGAATAGTTCGGTATTGTCATCAAACGTCAGAGTACCTATGCTTTCGGCAAAATTAAGCTTCTCCTCTTCCGACATTCGGACTATTTTTTGCATACCTTCTGTCATTGGACAAGCCCCAGCTCTTTTTTCTTTTTCTGTATTAAATCACTCAAAGATTCTTTCAAAAAATCACCCTGCCGCCTTATATGCTCCGAGATCCTTTTATTGAAGAGCCTTTTCCCTTCCTCAAGATCTTTTTCCAAAACTTCCTCTACGGTATTTTGTCTTATACCCTGTTCGAGCAAGTCCTGATTGTAAAGTGCGATATCAGATATAATGATGCGTGCAAGCCTTTTTGCCTTCTCTATATCCTGCATATCCGAAGGTGTTTGCAAAAGTTCCTCTTCCTTGAGGATTTTGGCATCATCCATCTTTAATCGTGCACTCGAAGACTCGTTTATCTCCATGCCAATCCGGATCGTTTCTGTTGTGCCGGTCACCACATGAACTTCTTCTTGCTTGCTTATAAGTCTGTTTATTTTCGGCACCAGATTATCCCTTATATGATGCTTCTCTATAAAATCATCAGCCCCGTAAAGGCTCTGCGGTATACGTTTATAACGTGTTTTATCATATATGGATGCCACGAGTATGACCTTTATACCGTGTAGTCTTTTGTCTTTTTTGATCAGCTCGGGAAACTCGAAACCGAATATGTCCGGAAGGGCAACATCCACTATAACAACCTCGGGATGGGTATCCGTCATAATAGATATTGTCTCAACGCCGTTTTTTGCAAATAAGGGTAAAAATCCTGCATCCCTTATAAGTTCGCCTATCATCTCTCTCATTGAATTGGAGGTATGTGCTATAAGTATCTTCCTGCCCGTTGCAATAGCCGGCAGTTCTTCCGTTCCTTTCCCTGCATTCCCTTTTCTTTTAAGCAGAAAGATCTTCCCACACTTCGAACATCTAAGTTTCAAAATGTTGCCGGATATTTTGCTCTCATCCACTTTATATTTTGTTGAGCATTGAGGACAGCTTATTATCATTATATTTATTAAACCTTGAACTTTTTTAATATTTCCTGAAGAACATTGGATTGCTTATCGAGCAGTTTTGAGATTTCATTGAGTTGTGAAACGTTGGAAACATTTTCACCCGAGGATGTTTTAATTTGGCTCAAAGAAGACACGACAAATTCGTTTGTCTTTGCCTGTTCCTGTGTTGCTTTATTTATAAAGTTTACCATTTCCGATATATTTTCTATCGTCTGACTAATAAATTTGCTGCTCTTGGACTGTTCTTCCATAGAATTCTTTACCTGTTCCGAAACACTCCTCATCCTCTCGGACGCCTTTGTTATCTGTTCCGATCCTCTTGCCTGTTCCTGTGTTGCTTTGGCTATCTCCACCATCATTGTCGTTATATTTGTTATTGCAGTGGTTACTTCCTTTGAAGCCTTTGATTGATCCTGCGTTGCCCTTGCTATCTCTCCGGACATGAGGCTTGCCTGTGAAGAGCTCTCGGATATTTTGAGTAAGGCAGCGCCTGCCATATTGGCAAGTTCGCTTCCTTTTTCCACGGCCTTATTGACGGAAACGACCGATTCGCTTGCTTGAACAGATTCCGTCTGTACCGCCCGTATGATATTTGTTATCTCCTTGGTTGAAGCTGCCGTTCGCTCTGCAAGTTCTTTTATCTCATCCGCAACAACTGCGAAACTCTTTCCGTATTCCCCGGACTGTGAAGCGATAATTGCGGCGTTCAAAGCAAGCAAATTGGTCTGTGCGGTAACCTCTTCTATCACATTGAGTATCTTTCCTATATCGTCGACCTTCTGGATAAAGCTGCCTATTGTTTCTGCAACATGATTTGAGGCTTCTTTAATCTGTTTCATACCTTCTATCGTTATGTTAACGGATGAAACACCTTCTTTTGCATCCGACATGACCTTGTTGGCTATACTAAAAGTTTCATTTGTATTTGCCTCTATCTGTTTTGTTGAAGCATCCATCTCGACTATGGATGTAGCCGTCTCGTCCGTTATCCTGAGCAGTTGTTCTACATTCCCGGCAACCTGTTTTATCGATGCACTCATTTCTTCTATTGATGAAGTGGTCTCCTCTATGGCTGAAGACAGCATCTCCACATTTTCGAGCACCTCCTCTATACTCGAAGAAAGCTCCAACGTGGAAGATGCGCTCTCTGTCGATGAGTTATGCAGGGTATCGGTATTCTTTGCTATATCCTTGATCGATGCATTCAACTCGGTCATTGATGAAGTAGTATCCTCTACCGATTTCTGTTGTGTCTCCGAAGATTCAAGCAAAGCCGATGCATTATTGGTTATCTTATGCACAACATCCATAATTGCCTCGGAAGTAGTCCGGACATTGCCTAAGACCTTTCTCAGGCTCTCGGACATTGCATTAAATGAATCCGCGAGTAAGCCTATTTCGTCTTTTGATTTTGATGGTATCCTCTGGGTAAGATCTCCTTCTGAAAGGGCAGAGGCCCTCTCGGCTATTATAGGGATTTGTCCTACAATGCGCTGTACGAATGCTAACGTAAGCACTGTTCCAAGAACAAAGTTTATAAGCACAATCAGAACAGCTCCGAGCATAAGTGATGTAAATTTTTTGTTGATGCCGCTAAAAGACATGCCAAGATACACATGTCCTTTTATTGTTTTTGATTGCCCGTTTTTATTTTGTGCGTTAACGGACAAAACGGCCGTCGCAACATTTTTATTTATCTCTAAAAATTTTCCAAATGAACCCAGGCGGATTGTATCACTCTTATCTTTGGGGGTTGTCAGTATAGCATTTAATTGATTGGAAAGCCCTGTTTCTCTGAATCTCGATACAATCACATGATCATTGCTATCCGTAACTACTACGTAAGCTACATCCCTATCCTTAAATATACTATCTATAAGCTCGCTCAACAGAACTTTGTCTTTTGTAATAACACCGGATCTTATGTTATAGGCAAAATTTTCCGCTGTCGCGTCGCCACTTTTTTCAAGCTCGCCCGTAGATATGGATCTCGTCATAAAAAGATAATATCCGCTGTAAATAATACTCAGCGCTATTATGCCCCATATTATATAAATGATAAATTTTAATCTAAGGCTGTGCCTTATATTTTGGAATTCACCCATAAATTTCATTCCTTGCCTCCTGTTTCCTGTTTTTTATTTTTAAAAACAAGATTTTTAAACTGAACCCTCTCCGTTGTTGTCAATATTCTGTCAAGATTCAGCACAAGTATGATCCTGCCCCTATCACTGACAACACTCGATAAATACTCGGATTCTATTCCTTGGACTATTTTTGGTGGAGGTAAAACCCTTTCAGCCGACACCCTTAAAACCTCCCTTACTTCATCAACGACGAGTCCGGCTATTTTATCTATTACCTTTATGATAACTATCCTTAGCTTTTCATGTGTGGTATTTGCTGGAATCTCAAAACGCTTTCGCATGTCTATTACAGGTATAATCTCACCTCTTAGATCTATCACGCCCTCCATAAATTCCGGTGCTTTCGGTATAGGGGTTATCGGCATATATTTGATGATTTCGACTATTCTCATAATATCGATTGCATAGAATGCATTGCCAATGCTTATGAGGACAAGCTGTACGTTATTTTCTGCCGATGATACCGTTTTGCTGTCTTTTTTCGTGTTCATATCTATCATAATATCTGTTACGCCCTTAGTATGTCTGATTGTTTAAGTATTTCATCAAGCTTTAACAGGACCGTAAAACCGCCTTTACTCGTGCTTATACCTGCAACGAATCTTATATCTATACTGCCAACCGACTCTGCTGACTGTATCGATTCGACAGCCACCCTTTTTACGTTCGGTATACTGTCAACAACAAGTCCGGTCATTGCACCTTCAAAAGAAATCATGATAAGTCTGGTATTGAGCGTAAAATTCAGAAATGGTAGTCCTATACGCTTTCTTAAATCTACGACAGGGATGATCTCGCCGCGAAGGACTGTTATACCAAGAACAAAATCAGAGGTGTTTGGTACAGGCGTTATTTCCTTTACCCTTATTATCTCTTTTACCGTACCGAGTTCTATGGCATATTCTTCATCCCCAAGTTTGAAACAAAGCAATTCTTTCTCTTTAACATCCATAGAAGACCCTTTTAACTCATCCTTTTTCTGTTCTATCACCCTATTTTCACCTGTTACGGGATGGCTTTCTACCGGCTTTGCGCTAACTTCTTTATCCTGTATTTCTACCTTTTGTTCTTCAAAAACGCCTTTTGACAACGGACCTACGGTTACAGATTCCGGAACATCAGCAATGGGTTCCGGATTGTGCACTTGTTGTGCATGGTCCGGGACTTTTCGCTCGTTATCTTCTATCTGCCGCTTTATGCCGGCCTGTTGTTCTTTTGCTTTTTTTCTAAGTTTTGAAATATCCATAAATTATGCCAGACTTATTTTTATATCCTCTATTATAGCGCTTATAGCATGATCGTCTATAGTGTTCAGCTCTTCTCCATACCCGTACAGCAGTGCATTGTTACAAATGGTGTTTATCGTTCTGGGTATACCGTTCGAATATTTATAAATTAGTTCTATCGCGGACAATGTAAAAAGAGGTTCTGTTCTACCCGCTACATGAAGCCTGAATTTTATATATTTTTCAGTATCCTCCAGACTGAGGGAACCGAGATGATACGACATGCCTATTCTCTGCCTGAATGCACTGTAATGTTTTGCCTGCAACCTTTCCCTGAATTCTGTCTGACCTATAAGTATGATCGTTATAAGGTTCATATTATCGAGCTGGTAATTGGTAAGAAGCCTTATTTCATCTATCGTGTCCTTTGAAGGTATTAATTGCGCCTCATCCACAAATACAACCGGCGCGATATGTTTCTCGTATAACTCTGCTATCCTTTCACTCATCTGTTCTATTATATCTTGCTTAAAGTATTTGATATCGTTGATCCCGAGTCTTTTTGCAATAGTTTTTAAAAACTGTGTAGGTGAAAGTCTCGGGTTTATTATGTTAACAACGATATAGCTGTCATCAAGCAAATCCATAGCAGTTCTGGATATAGTCGTTTTGCCGGAACCGATATCACCGGTTAACACAGCAAGCTCTTTTTCCTGAATCGCAAAAAGTATACGCTCAAGGGCCTCTTCATGTTGATGTGATTTGTAAAGATACCTTGGATCCGGTGTCTTGCTGAACGGCCTTTCATTTAACCCGTAGAAACGTTCGTACATAATTATGCCTTCACAGCCTCTTCTATGAATATAGATACATCAAGCACAAGCACTATCTCGCCGGAACCTATATCGGCAGCACCCGCAATTCCCCTCACACTTTTTAACAATTTACCGAGAGGTTTGATAACTACGTCCTGCTGTCCGAAAAATCTATCCGCAAGTATACCTATCCAATGCTCGCCGCTTCCAACCACTACTACATAATAACTTTCTGCTTTTTCAGACTTTTTGGTATTAAAATTAAAGAGCCTTGAAAGTCGAATAACCGGCAGAACGCTTTCTCTTAGCTTTATAACTTCTTTGTTTTCGATAACCCTTATTTCATCTGCCCTGATGGAGAGGCTTTCATTTATGGAATTTAGCGGCACTGCATAGCGTTTACCGTCAGACTCTATAAGCAGTGCCTGTATAATTGCAAGTGTAACCGGAAGGGTCAGAGTAAACCTTGTCCACTTGCCTTCCTGAGTATCAACATCTATCATTCCGCTGATTATCCTTAAATTGGTTTTCACGACATCAAGTCCAACCCCCCTCCCCGAAACTTCGCTTACATCCGATTTTGTAGAGAAACCGGGCAGAAACAGCATATTAAAAAGCTCTTCCCGTATGGGGTTGGCTGACTTGTTAAGCAATCCTTTTTCTACCGCCTTTTTTCGAACGGCTTTCAGAGAAATACCCCTGCCGTCATCTTCTACCTCTATAAGTACATGATTGCCTTTTTGGTAAGCACGTATGATTATCTTGCCCTTTGGAGGCTTATCTGCAGCAATCCTTTCATCCGCTGGTTCGATTCCGTGATCAATTGAGTTACGGATTATGTGCATCATTGGATCCGTAAGTTCCTCTATGATAAGTTTATCCAGTTCGGTATCAGCCCCGTAAAATTCCAATTCTATTTCCTTGTTGAGCTCCCTTGCCACCCTTGTTGCCGTTCTCGTAAGCTTATCAAAAAGCTGACTCAACGGTATCATCCTTATTTCAATTACACCTACTTGAAGATCCCTTATTTTTCTTTCCAGATCCTTTATGGTCTTGTTAAGATCGACCGATATGCCTTTAAAACCTATCTCCTGTCTTATGTTATCCGCTATCTTAACAAGGTTCGTTTTGGATAGTACAAGCTCACCGACAATATTCATTATGTAATCGAGTTTGGATATATCCACCCTAACTGTCTGTGCTATGCCCTTAATCGAAGTGGATTCATCCATAACACCTTTTGTTGCACTATTCTCCTCTATGGCTTTTTTCTCTTCTGGAGCGGCAATGGACTGTTTCCTTAAGTTTTGTATCTTTATATTTTTGAAATCAAGCTCTGATATCAATTGTTTTTCATGCAACTTCGTTCCAAGAAGTATATCAAACTTTATCTCTCCCTCCCTGGCCTCGGTCGTACTTGGAAGAGTCGTAACGATCTCGCCGAATTTTTTAAGTTGTGTGGTAAGATCGGCAAGCTCTTTGTCAAAACTAAGAAGGCTGAACGAAACATCTATTTTAAATAGGTTGTTTTGATCTTTTATATTCTCTCTCAACCTCGATTCTTCGTACTCCGTAAGTACGGAGAGTATATCCTTTTTAAGAGTAAGATCTTCAAATATGGCATCCTTTTGTTCTTCATGCTTTTCAATTTCAGCATCCTTCAACTGTTTCAAAAGCGGCTCTATATCCATACCCCTGCCGAAAGTATCCGAAGATATCATTGTCCTCAGCATGTCGCCAGCAACATAAAGTGTCCTTATGAGTGCATCGGTAATGGCGACCTTACTCAATCTGACTTTGTCTAATAGATCCTCCATCTTATGGCTCGCCTCTGTGATCTCTTTATACGCAAACATACTTGAGATCCCTTTCAATGAATGTGCCGCCCTGAATAGATCGTTTATTGTGTCGGGATTGGGTTTGCCCGTTTTCCTGACCGAGTCTATCTCGTTAATATCTTTAAATATCTTGTCGATTAACTCTTCCGATTCTGCGATGAATTCTTTGGCTGCTTTGTTTTGTTCCATATATTATCCAATATACCTTTTAATTATTTCCTGCAGTTCCTCGGGCTTAAATGGTTTAACGAGGTACTCGTTTGCACCAAGCACCATACCCTTTTGTCTATCCATCTCTGTACCTTCCGTAGATATGATTACGAGAGGTATATTCTTGTATTGTTGATTGCTTCTTACAAAGCTTATCAGTTCGAGACCGTTTATATCCGGCATATTGATGTCGGTAACAATCATATTGAACTTTATCTGCGGCATAAGTTTTAGAGCTTCAAAACCAGTGGTGCTTTCATATACCTCATAGCTGCCGCAACTTTCTATAGCAGAAGATATGAAAGCCCTCATAGTTGAAGAATCTTCTACAATAAGTATATTTTTACTCACTGTTCGTCCTTTTGGTCTCTGATTATTCTTTCAAGATAAGCCTTTTCCATAACAATACTCGCCTGGCTCATGAATATTTCAAATGTTGTCATATCCGATATCTTTTTTTTAAAAGGTACATTATCACCATAAAATATAGCCGCAACTCTATTCGCAGTTAAAAGCGGCACTACATAGGATTCTACGGGCCATTCACCGCCTATCTGACTTATAAATTTCTTGTTGCCGTCTGTTTGTTCAGGCGTCTCTTTTACCGGCACCTTATACTTCAAAATCTTTCCTATTATAGAATGTTCGTCCACTTCTATCTCCATCTTTTTAACTACAACGTTGGGGTTATCAAAAAATGCCTCAAGTCCGAATTGGCCAAGTCCTTTAATCTTATCCTTCGTTACGAGGAACAGTATGCCTCTGTTTAACAATTCACTCGCAAATCTCATGATCAGAAGCGTTACCTCGCCTGTGAAATTAGGACTCATGAGTTCATCTATCATGGATTTCAAAGTAAGCAACCCAGGACTTGTATCCACCTTTTGTCCCGCAGTTTCCGGAAGGAGTTCTATTTCATCCTGAAATTCTTTTGTAAGCTCTTCCGTGATGTCCTGAACGAAACGATACCCGGTATCCTCATCTTCGGACACGACATTCGTTTTGGGTTTGATATCTTTCAAGCCCGGCTTAAACGTAAAACCAGCTTCCTGATATTGCCTGAAAAGGGTTGTCACTTTCTCGAGTATCTCCATATATGTATCTATATCGGGTGATGTTCTTGAGAATTTTTTAGGTTTTTTTAAGTAGGCATAGACTCCATTAAGCTTAGCCTCCTTCAAAACCTCTTCATTATTTACACTACTAAGAAGTATGACAGGCGCTTTTATTTTATTTTCAAGACCCCATTGCAATAATTCCATCCCTCCTAACATACCCTCACCCTTGGTTTTGGGTATGGTAAGATCTGCTATTATCATAGGAAATCTGGGAGAATCTTTGATCGTTTCGAGATACTCATAGAGAGCGCGCAAATCGGACATAACGGATGTTCTGAATCCTCTTGATTCGAGACTCTCCTTCAAAAATGCCTGGGAATCAGCATTTTGATCAACAATAATGAATTCTTCCATCTCTCTGATCTGCGATGCGAATTCATCTTTTTGTTCTTCTTCAAACCCCCTGTCTTTTCTTTTTTCATCAGTTTTTCTTGCTCCCTCTATAGCGATGTACTGTGGATTCAACGGCACTGCAAGGTAGCATTCGAGTTGGGGGTTATATATTTCCTTAAGGTTTTCGGTTATTTCAAAATCAAAATTACCCTCTGTCCATGAAAAAAAACCAAAGATGATATCATTAATATGGTTTTGTATAACATTTTCTATAACATCTTCGCTTGCGATCTTTGATTTGATAAGAAATGATTTTGCATCGGTACTTCCGCTTTTTTCGATCTGATTGGCAAGCTCCTCCATTTTTTTGTTATCCATAATACCCTTTCCATTGAGCAATTTCAGGATATCATTGGGATTCGCATTGTTCGAAGCGGAGACAATCTGTCCATCAATAAAGACAATCTTTCCCTCCTCTCCTTTCCTTGTTAGATATAGAACACCGGATCGCCTGCTTAAACTCAGAATTTGGAGTATATCTCCCAATGCCAGATCTTCAAGGCTACCAATTAAACTCATTTATTCTGCTTTTCTCCTATACTGTTATATTACATTTTTATTATCATACCACTTATTCTGTGTAAAGCAACACACAGACTGTTGAATTATAATATCGCGTATAAGCAAAAACGGCTTTGTAGGGATATGGTTTATATCGGCTTTATGGATTATAATGGTATAAATGTATCCGCGAATGGTTTAAGGTTGTTATCTTTGGTTAAGAAAACCACCTGGGTTTCCTTTGATATGTTCTTAATCATACCGTAAACTGTGGCTCTATTTGCATCATCAAGGGATACAAACGGATCATCTATTATAACGGGCCACGGCCACTTCTCTACGACGAGTTCCATTATAGATAAAATTATTGATAACATACCTTTTTCTTTTACCGAACCGGACAAATTGTCAAACTCAATTTCTTTACCCGAATCCGTGATCGGAACGATTCTCTTGTCGACAACCGAGATTTCCTGAAATTTCCCATTGGTCAGCGTCTGAAAGTGGGAACTCGCCCTTGATCCTATAAGGGACATAATTCTATTTTTGCTGTCTCCGATTACCTCTGCTATGGTCTCAATATTCTTCATGAAGGGCGATATCGATATTCGTTCGAGTTTGTTAGGTTCTACCGTATGTTTGATTTGTTCTGCGGGTTTGATTTTTTGTTCCAATTGCTTTTTCCCGACATTGTTTAACCTGTTCTTCAGATTTTCTATCTGCTGGGATATCGAATAAGGATCCACACCGGCAACCGACATTGTTCTTATTTGTTCCTGAACGGCCTGAATATCGGACTTAATTTTATCCGCCTGTTTTTGCAAGATTTCCTGATCGCTGTCCGTTCCAGAAGCGTTATAATCTCTCTTGGCTTTTGCAAATTCTTCGAGAACCTCCCTGTACCTTTTTATCCCGTCTTTCAATGCATCGGGTGAATCAAGTTTCATAGAACTAATGATGCTTTTTATTACAGAGCCTTCTATCTCATACTTATTTCTTTGTTCTTTTATCTGCTTTTCGAGTTTGGCAATCGTCTCATGCCTGTTTTTGACTTCACCCCTTTTGCCTGCATCTTTCCATAAAGTATATCCCATTACACCAAGACCGACAAAAATGCCGACAGAAAGGTACATACCCCATGAACCTACAAGAATTGATACCAGTATTGGTGCTACTATAAACAATAAAACTACACCACTACCTGCAATAAAGAGTTTATCTTTGTAAAATGGAGGCATATCCGCACTAACGGATTCGTACCGCGATCTTTGCCTTTCTATATCCTCGATCTCTTTTTTGATCCTTCCTTCAAACTTTATGTAGTCGTCTATCTTCTTTTCTATATCATCCGGCAGATCGGAGAATTTATTCAATTCATTCACCTGTTTTTCTACATATTGTAATGCCGTCTTGCGGGTGTTGATTTTTTTTATCTTATCCTGAACTTCCGCAAGTTCCGATTCAAACTGCTCTATCTTATCCTGTTTCTCGGCTGCTGCAGTGGCAAGTTTGAGATCATCCTCGAGTTTTCCTATCTCCGAACGAATCTCTTCCTCAGTCATGTTATCCTGCTGTATTTCCTCTGCACCACCAAAAGACGAGGGTTCAAAGTCTTCTATCACTCCCCGAGAGGCGTTTGAATCATTGTTTAAAGAGAAAGGCTCTGATGCCTCAGTGATTTTGGAGTTCCCGTAAATATTGGAGTCAATAAGGTTATAAGAATTGATCAGATATATATCCTTGTACACATCGAGTGGTTTGAACAAAAGCTCTCTTTTGAAAAATTCCTTTATCTCTTCCACATCCTTCGAAACAGTGGTAAATTTTTTGGTTTCCTGATTGTATTTTGACAACAGCACAGCATCGGATATTACGTCCATCAGCAGTCTGAAATTATCGGGACCATCTTTAAATGTGATGCCGAGCCTTACTTCTTTTGCACCATCATTTCTGAGACTTTCATTTTGTTCATTGTTTCTCAAAACAGAAAGCAGAAAAAACAGGGCATCGGCTATTGTTGTTTTACCTTTTTCGTTGCCGCCGAAAAATACATTCAAGCCCTCATTCAGTTGGAATCTTATCGGTTCCCTGAATCTTCTGATACCCTGAAGGATGAATTCCCTTATTACCATCGGGTATTGTTACTTATTATCTTCCGCAGCCGGTTGCTCCGTTCCTTGTTCAAGCTCTTGTGTATCCTTAATTCTCTTTAACCTGCTTGATTTGGAACTAAGCCCTCTCAAATAATATAATTTTGCCCTGTTAACCTTCATCCGCTGAACAACATCTATCTTCTCTATGGATGGGGAATAAAGCGGAAAAATCCTTTCTACGCCAACCCCGTATGATACTTTCCTTATCGTGAAGTTTGTGTTAATTCCTCCTCCGCTTATACCAAGCACGACACCTTCGAATTGCTGGATCCTTATTTTGTCACCCTCTTTGTATTTCGTATAAACCTTTACCGTGTCTCCTGCTCTAAAATCTATCTGTTTTTTTTCATTTCCTGTTATCTCTTTTCCCATGAATGTAAGATTATCCATTTTTCCTCCTAATTTGTTTTCTCTATTGTTTCAATAATACTTGAAATGTTTTGATCTTTTTTAGCCTTTTCCAGAAGGTCCGGCCTTCTGATTTCTGTCAACCTGACAGACTGCTCTGTACGCCATTTTTTAACTTCTCTATGATTACCTGAAAATAATACCGAAGGCACTTCATGGCCCTCAAAAGTTCTCGGCTTTGTATACTGCGGGTATTCAAGCAGCCCATTCTCATAAGATTCATTAATTATGGATTCTTCATTGCCAACAAAGCCTGGTACAAGCCTTGAAATGGTTTCTATAAAAACGAGTGCAGCCGCCTCTCCGCCGGAAAGGATATAATCTCCGATTGACAGTTCCTCATCCGCGTAAAAGGCAGATACCCTTTCGTCTATGCCCTCATACCTTCCACACACCAGTACAAATTTTGTATGTTTAGAGAACTTCTTTGCCGCACTCTGATCGAACCTCTTTCCCTTTGGGGAAAAGACTATAACCTTATATGCCTTATCATCCGCCATAGCGTATCTGATGGCAGACACAATGGGTTCCAGCTTCATGATCATACCGGCACCCCCGCCATAAGGCGTATCGTCAACTGTCTTATGTTTATCATATGCAAAGTCTCTTATGTCCGTTACATCTATTCTTATATTGCCTTTATCTATCGCCTGCTTCAACAAACCATCCATAAAAGGCGATACAAAATATTTTGGAAAAATACTCAGGATCTTAAAATTAAGCATGAAACACCGGAAAACCCGATAATTAACTGTATCGTTAACCCTTCAATCCAATATTTCGAGCACGAATCTCTTTTTCAGCTTATTGCCGGCAGCACTCAGAATAGTCCTTATGGCTTTAGCTGTTCTTCCTTCCTTGCCTATTACCTTACCCATGTCTTCCTTATCAACCTTAAGTTCTATCACCGATGTATGTTCGCTTTCTATCAACTTAACCTCAACCTTATCCGGTTTATCCACAAGCTGCTTTGCTATGCTTTCTACCAAGTCCTTCATATTTAACCTCCATCATAAGATCTTTTTAGCCTCCAGCAAACTCTTCACTCTCGAGGAAAGTTGTGCACCTTTGCCAACCCATTCTTTTATCTTTTCAGCATCAATCTTTAATTCGTAAGGTTCTGTTGTGGGACTGAAATTTCCAAGGACTTCAAGTACCCTGCCGCCCGATGTATAACGGGAGTCCTCAACAACTATCCTGTATTGCTGAATATGCTTTCTGCCAATCTTTTTGAGCCTTATTTCTATCATTCTTTTGCCTCCATTTCTAATGTAGATATCTTTTTATTCCTTTTATACCACCTTTTTGAAGAATGTCCATCATACGCTGTGATTCATAAAAACGCTTTATAAGCCTGTTAACGTCCTCCGGCTTTGTACCGCTTCCTTTTGCAATTCTCTGCTTTCTTTTTCCATTCAAGACATCGGGGTTGTTGCGTTCTTCGTTGGTCATTGAATTTATAATAGCTTCGTATACCTTCATGTCCTTTTTTATCGTATCCGGTTGTATGTTGTTTTTTAACTTGCCGAACCCGGGCACCATATCGAACAACGATTCTATGGAACCCATCCTTTTAACCATCTTAAGCTGCTTTATAAAGTCCTGGAAGGTAAACTTTCCTTTTGCAATATGCTTTGCATCCTCTACGTCTTCCCGGGTAACAACTTCCGACATTTTTTCAACCAGTCCGCTTATATCGCCGCTCCCGAGCATCCGAGCAACAAGCTTGTCCGGATCGAAAGGCTCCAGGGCAGAAACGGCCTCACCGACACCTATATAAAAGAGCGGCTTATTCAAGATCTTTCTGAAAGATATTACAGCCCCTCCCCTGGTATCGCCTTCAAACTTCGTAAATATTGCCCCTTCATACCCAACTGCCTGCATAAAGCCTTCTGCCATCTTCAGTACATCATGCCCCATCATAGAATCGACTACAAGTATGGTTTGGGATGGCTTCAATATCTCTTTTACATGCTTCAATTCATCAATCAGATCGGTATCGATATGCAGCCTGCCCGCGGTATCCACAATTATAAAATCACATCCCTGTCTTGCCGAAACAAGCTTTATATCCTTAAGAGCCTCGTATCCTTTTGTCGAAATATCCTCGTTTACAGGGAATCCGTTTGCCTTTGCAAGGGTTATAAGCTGCTCCTGTGCAGCGGGCCTATTGAAATCGATGGACACGAGATAGGGCTTTAATCCCTTCTTATCCTTCATATACTTTGCAAGCTTTACTGCCGTGGTTGTTTTACCCGTACCCTGAAGCCCGATCAGCATGACAATGTCACCCGTACCGCCGATTTTGACGGATGCGGGAGCGCCCATGATGCTTATCAATTCAGTCTTCAGTACCCTGAGCAAATACTGTGATGGATCAATGCTCTTTGATAATTCCTCTCCCATTACCTTTTGTTTTACACTTTCGACCAGTTCCTTTACGACACGGTAATGGACATCCGCTTCGAGCAGGGCAATCCTTATATCCTTAAGGGCATCATCTATGTCTTTTTCTGAAAGCAATCCCCTTTTAGACAGTTTATCAAAAAGTTTTGTAATCTTTTCCTGAAGGAACTCAAACATTTTTACTCCAATTATAGAATCTACTTTAATATTTTATAAAAAATAGAATGTCAAGGACATGCAGCCCCCTGTCAGAGAGCTTCTCTGAACAAAAAATCAGTACAGCCCGGGAACGATCCTGCGGGGAACGCGGCGGACGTACTCTGTCCACAGACTGCCGTACTTGGCAGCACATCGGCGTTCGTCGGCACGCTCCCTCGGAAAGAGCAAGGCTATGTAGTAAATGGGGTAGAGCCAGGCAACCCATAACGTTGACCATCCCAGAACCATGGTCAGACCTGTGGCCATCAGGATCTCTCCGAGGTAGTTTACGTGCCGCGCAACCTTCCAGAATCCGCTGCACAGGAGCGTGTGCCTGCCGTCGCTGAGCATCTTAGGTTTGATGATCCCGAGGAATGCACGCTCCGGCTGGGTTTTGAAATAGAATTTCTGCATGTTCGCGCCGCGTGAAAGCACCCAGCCCGCAAAAAAGATGCAGACGTAGATCACGAGGAGCCACGATGCCGTATCAGGGGAAGGCAGATCGACCGCTGCCCACAGCCCAATCATGTAGAAATAAGGATAAAAGGTAAGGCTGCCCCATCCGAGCTTGAAGCCCACGCGTTCCGCGAAGATATCATAGGTATAGAGATGCACACGTTCAAATATGAGATAGTCGATCACGAACCAGAAGAAAAGACAGCTATACAATAGTACCCCATAGGACAAACTTGTCCCAAAAATCAGCAAGTGATGGGCCAGGAAAGATAGAATATTTAAGGCAAGCATGATCGCACCGGCCAGATAGAGAAACATCTTGGCATCGACCCTGCCATGGAAGAATTGGCGGTTTTCAGAGCGTCCAAGATAAAGATCTACCAAAAAGTTTTGTCCCGTACTTTTGGCAGATAAGACGACAGCAAAGCTGAAGAGCAGCCCCAGTACGCAGGAGCCTATCAGACTTGACCAGCGGTGAATATAGAGCCAGTCCCATGGCAGTAAGCCCGAGCATAAAACGAGCGCCCCTATACCAACGGAGACTACCATGACGGGCAGACCATTGAGACGATACTGCAGAAGCTCACCTGTATGTACGTCGCGCACGTAGCCGGCAACCTTTCGTGCCGGAAGCACGAGATGCACGACCAGTATGAATGCATAGATGATCCAGGGGGCAAAAAACCCGGCGATAGATCCTGTCATGATGCTTCCTTCGTCCCATTGGATTGAGCAATATTTTTCGTGGAACCTGCCATAATGCCGATAGCCATCCTGCGGGAAAAGAGACGGCTCATGATCCAATATGCCGCGAGGTTGATAAAACCCGGAATTACCAAAGGTCTGCGGCCCAAAGCAGACAGCGTCTTTTCAACAACAATTTCGGGGTCCAGAGTACCGGGAGCATCCTTGCCAACCGCATCAACATAACCGGGTGTGCGGACTGCTCCTGCAAAACATGAGATTACATCTATCCCTTTATTCTTGAGTTCATACCACAAGCCCTCTGCCAATACCCTGTTGAATGCTTTGCTTGCGGCGTATGCAGCTATTCTCGGCGTACCCTGATTGCCGGCAAGCGAGGACATCAGAATGACCGCTCCGCGCTTTCGCTCAATCATGGAGGGCAAAACCATTCGCAGCAGCTTAACAGGACCCCGCACATTGACATCAACCACACGCATGAGGTCCGAAGTATCAACCTCTGCGAAATCGCCAACAGGTGCATGGGCAGCGTTGTACACGACCAGTCCGAGATCAAGGTTCGAGATCCCTTTTTGCAGTTTTTCCGGAAAATCCGTCGCCGCGAGATCACCATCGATACAGAGCGACTCGGTACCAAAACGCACGTGCAAATCTTCGGCTACTTTATCCAACAACGTTTTTCGCCTGGCCACCAGCACGAGGTTCATGCCTCGCGCTGCCAGTGCCTTTGCAAACGCAACACCAATGCCCTCGGAAGCGCCGGCTACCAACGCCCATAAGCCGTACCTATCCGTAAACCGGTTGCGTGGAGATCGTTCTATGCTTATTGTGCCATTAGTCATTATTTTTCCTCTTTATCCGTCATTTTTACCCCGTCAGAAAGCCCGCCGTTTCCGTGGTCTGAAGCCATGCCCTTTCTAACGGGGTTTACCAAAGTTTTCGACAGCCGAATCTATTGAACCTTTTCTATGTAACCTGGACTACCCTTGGGTTTTAAAGAAGGGTAGTCCTAAAGAATATTCCTTCGTTTTGTTTGACAATTTTTTTAAAACACGACTAACCATTTTTTTCAATCATTTGAAAGGGACGTTCGCTGCCCGTAGCTTTCTTGTTTCGTTCGAAAACCGATTCAGGCAAGTCCTCTTGCGTCCTTGACACTCATCGATGCTTGTGATTTTAATAGAATATGGAAGAAAAGCGGCAGCCACAGCCCGACAGAAAAGATAATAATTTTGTTATTTCACCCGAGATAGAGAGGCACATGCAGATCCTGCGCAAGGATCCTAAATCTCCTGTTTTCGCGATACTGAGCGAGGCTTACAGAAAAGGCGGCCTACTTGATGAAGCAATAGCTACAGCTATAGAGGGATTAAAACATAATCCCAATTACATAAGCGGAAGGGTGGCGCTCGGCAGGGCGTATTTTGATAAAGGCGAACTGGATAAAGCTATTGAAGAACTTAAAAAAGTCATAAAATCAACACCCGATAATATTATATCCCATAAACTGATAGCAGATATATATATCAAAAAATCAGATATACTTTCTGCAACACAGGAATTAAAAACCATATTATACCTGTCACCCGACGATAAAGAAGCAAAAAAACTTATAGACACATTCTCGAAGCCCTTGCCGGTAAACAAAGAAGAACAACTTGTTTCAGAACCACCCAGACCTGAGCAACCAATGGAAGGACCGCGAAAACCTACGCAGCAAGAAGTTAAAACCGGGGAGATACCTGAAACGGAACGACGAGCACAGGAAATTATTAAAACCGAAACCAAAAAGCCTGCCGAAGTCGAAACGCCGATACCGGAGCAACAATATGAAGAAAAAGACAATAAGATTGTGATAAAACCTCCTGTGGTTATTCGCGAGTCCGGAAAAGAGCAAGAGAAAAAGTCTGAAGAAGGGGTTGTACAAAAACCTGAAACAGAATCTCAAAAATCTGATGAGGCGACTGTTACCGAAACAGCCGGGAGTATTTCATCCGTCGATATCGAACTGGAAGCCGAGATGAGCAAACCTATATCCGAATTAAAAACAGAGGAAATAAAGAAATCTGCAGACATAATGACTGAACCACAAAAAGAGATAGAGGTTCTTGAAGAAAAAGAATCTTTAAGCTCTCCTGTTCAAGCGCAGGATAAAACAACGGGGTTTGTTGAAACAAAGGAAGAAGTAAAAGAAGAAGAGCTCGAGGCTGTATTTGAAGAATTGACTCAAGCTACAGGAGTTCCACAGCAGGAAGTTACGCCACCCACAATACAACAAGTGGAAAGACCTCAGCCCGCCATATCCGAGCAGAGACCGGCAGAAGTAATTACCGAAACTTATAAAACACACCCTGAAGCAAATGAACCCGAACATACTCTTCCTCTTGATGAGGAAACGCTACCCGAAACCCCAAAACCCCTTGAAACGCATGTGGATGATATCCAGACTGTCACAATGGCCGACCTCTATATTAGACAGGGACACCTCGACAAGGCATATAATATATATAGAGCGATACTCCTGAAAACCCCCGATAGCCCTATTATCAGAGCCAAACTGATAAAGGTTAAAAAACTTATCGAGGCAACCCAGCAGGACGAACTTGATAAAAAAAAGCTGGAAGCATTAAAGGCAAAAGAAACAAAACCATCGGCCGCAGAACAGCCGGACACAATAAAAGAAAACATGAAAAGATTGAATGCGTGGTTGGAAAAAATTAAAAAAGGAGGTTAAATGGCATTTTTAGATATCCTCAAACAAATTGTTGATAATTTCGACGGCTGCATTGGCGGCATTGTAATAGGTATAGATGGAATAGTCGTGGAACAATATATCAAAGAAAATGAACTTATAGATTTTCAGAATATCGGTGTCGAATACACGAATCTTATTAAGACTATCGCCGACACATCGCATACCCTTGGGTTTGAAGAACCCGAGCAGCTCGTATTCGAATATAGTGATACTTCGCTTATTGTACGGAGTATAAACAAAGACTATTTTGTGATACTTGCTGCAAAAAGCAACGGCAACATAGGGAAAGGGAGATTTTTACTAAGAAAAAATATTCTGAATTTTTCCAGAGAGTTTTGATCTTACGACATAATCAATAGATTCCGGCATTCATTCAATGAACCAACCTCTAAAAACCTTACTGAAACTCCTCGACAGGTTAAGTCTCGATGCTGCTGTTATAGTCTCGAGGGCGAATAAGTTCTACCTTACGGGTTATGAGTATGATGAAGGCTATCTTTTAATAAAGAATTCGGGAATAATATTGTTTGTCGATCCAAGATTCAGCATATATGCAAGGAACCTGATAAAAGATGCCGAGGTAATAGAATCGAGGCAACCGATTGTTGAATTGAACAATCAATTAAAAAAATTAAGTCATATAGGATTTGACGGATCCACACTCCTGCATAGAGACTTTATGCTTATAACATCGAAATTAAACAGACAGAAATTTCTCTTTATAGAGTCTCATCTGTTAAAAATGAGAGCCGTAAAAAGCGCTGAGGAGATCGATTATATAAAAAAAGCGTCATCCATATCCGGTGCTGCAATAAACCTATTGATAAAGAGGCTGTCTTCGGGTATGACGGAAAAACAGGTAGCAGCGGTACTTAACCTCGATCTTATAAATTCCGGAGCTGACGACATCTCTTTCGATACGGTGATCGCTTTCGACAAGCGGGCAGCTTATGCGCATGCGATACCATCGAACACGGTATCACTGAAGAATAAAAGATTAATGCTGTGCGATTTCGGCGCTTTATACAGAGGATATCACTCGGATGAAACCCACACCTTCTTTATAAACGAATTGACCAGCGATGCAAAAAAAATATATAATGCCGTACTTGGCGCACATGACAGAGCCATAGATTCCGTAAAAATCGGTATGAAGGCGTCCGAACTCGACAGAGTAGCAAGAGTTTTCCTTGACAAACAAGGGTATGGCAAATATTTTGGTCATGCACTTGGGCACGGGGTAGGACTGGATGTACATGAATCTCCATCTCTATCTTATAGATCGAAGGATACTCTGAAAAGCGGCATGATTTTTACGATCGAACCGGGTGTGTACATACCTAACTGGGGTGGAGTAAGAATAGAAAGTATGGTATATCTTTCAAATAACGGGAAAGAAGTTTTAACCCACAGGCATAATTCTCTTATAAATCTGGAGGTATAATGGATATTAACGATATAAAAGAACTTATCGAACTCATCGAAAACAAAGATATCATAGAGATAGAGTACAGCAAAGCCGATGAAAAGATAAGAATAGTGAGAGCAACCGCTGAAATTCCAAAAATGGAGTTAAAAACGCAGCAGACAAAATCGGACCAGATATCCGGGATCGTCCCTTTGAATACGGATGAAAGAAAAACATATATAAGCGTCAATTCTCCGTTTGTCGGTACATTTTACTGTGCGCCTTCGCCCAGCGAGAAGCCATTTGTAGAGATAGGCAGCAAAGTAAAGAAGGGACAGACCATCGGCATCGTGGAAGCAATGAAACTGATGAACGCAATCGAGGCTGATGCAGATGGAGTCATAAAACAGATTCTAAAAAAAGACGGGGACCCCGTAGAATTCGGTGAACCTCTTTTCGCAATAGATTCCGAAGGTTGATATATGTTCACAAAGGTACTTGTTGCAAACAGGGGTGAAATTGCAATAAGGATTATTCGTGCTCTAAAAGAACTGGGCATAAGATCCGTCGCAGTGTACTCTACTGCCGACAAGACCGCACTTCACACGAGGATTGCGGATGAAAAGGTGTGCATAGGCTCTGCACAGAGCAAGAACAGCTATCTCAATGTACCCGCCATTATAAGCGCTGCAAATATAAAAGGGGCTGATGCCATACACCCGGGTTACGGCTTTTTGTCTGAAGATGCCGGGTTTGCAGAGGTATGCGAGACTGCCGGAATCAAATTTATAGGGCCAAAACCTCAAGACATAGAACTCATGGGCAACAAGCTCAAGGCAAGGGAGTATGTAAACAGGCTTGGTATTCAAGTTATGCCTGGAACTTTTCAGGAGATAGAGGATGAACAGCATGCCATAAGGATTGCAAAAGAGATAGGACTGCCGCTCATTGTCAAGGCCGCTGAAGGCGGCGGCGGAAGGGGTATGAAGATCATCTATGATGAAGAGCAGATACCGAATATAATCAAGATCGCCAGGGCAGAGGCAAAAGCCGCATTCGGCAATTCTTCATTGTATATAGAAAAATACTTTGAGAACGTACGCCATGTCGAGATTCAAATCATAGGAGACGGAAACGGCAGTGTGGTCGCCCTTGCAGAGAGGGAATGTTCCATACAGAGAAGACACCAAAAGTTTATAGAGGAATCACCTTCGGTCGCGGTGGACGACAAGCTCCGGAATAAAATGAACGATGCTGCACTCAAGATAACAAGGCACATCAACTACCGGGGCGTCGGCACGATTGAGTTCCTGCTCGATGAAAAGGGAAAATTTTATTTCATGGAGATGAACACCCGCCTG
>CAZJPN010000017.1:0-9405 GCA_964547905.1 uncultured Pseudomonadota bacterium
GTCAAACCGAATAGGCGTTGTTGACATAAAGGGAGTCATAGCCGAGCCGCAACCCGTTATTCATGAGCTCGATGAGTTTTCCAAGGATAACAGTATCCGGGCTATCATCGTCCGCATCAATTCACCCGGGGGCGGTGTTGCCGCAGCACAGGAGATATACGATACACTGGTAAGGATTAGAAAAAAGAAGGTCGTGGTTGTCTCAATGGGGACTGTTGCAGCTTCAGGCGGTTATTATATAGCATGTGGTGCAAATAAAATAGTAGCGGAACCGGGAACAATTACCGGCAGTATCGGCGTAATAATGGAATTTTTCGATGTAGGCAATCTGCTAAAATGGGCAAAGGTAAAGAGTGAAGTTGTTAAAAGTGGTAAATTCAAGGACATAGGATCGCCTTTCAGAGCAATGAAACCAGACGAAAAAGAGTATTTACAATCAGTAATAGATGACGTGCTGATTCAGTTCAAGACGGTTGTTTCCGAAAACAGGCATATACCGATGAGCAAGGTGAATAAAATAGCGGATGGAAGGATCTTTGCAGGGGATCAAGCCCTTAAATTAGGTCTTGTCGACGAGCTGGGAGGATTACACACAGCGAAAGAGCTTGCCGCAAAATTGAGCGGCATAAAAGGAGAGCCAAAGCTCGTTTATCCTTCACCGCCGAAAAGAGATTTTTACAACTTGCTTGCAAACAGTATTGCAAATGTAGTCGAAGAAAGGTTGTTCGACAATAACCTCTTTCGATTGAGTTATATGTTAAATATGCCGAAATAAGGGGGCTTAATCATGAAAAAAAGTGAACTGATTGAAAGACTTGCAGAAAAATTCCCTCATATAGCAAAAGCCGACGTTGAAAAAATAGTAAACAGCATGGTAGATAGGATAATAGAGGCTTTGAAAAAAAATGATAGAATAGAGATCAGGGGTTTTGGAAGCCTGTTTGTCAAATTAAGGAAAGGAAGAGAGGCAAGAAACCCTAAAACAGGCACGCGCCTTAACATTGAACCAAAACATGTTCCATTCTTCAAAGCAGGAAAAGAATTAAAAGAACTCATTAATAAAAACAAACAGGAAAAATGAATAGACTGTGGGCTCCATGGCGTCTAAAATACATTCTTGAAGACAGTGTTCAGGGAAAAGGAAAAGTGTGTATATTCTGCTTCTATCCATCAGAACAACAACCGGACGATAAAGAAAATCTGGTGCTGTACAGAGGGAAGTTATCCTTTATTATGATGAATCGTTATCCATACAATACCGGGCACATTATGGTAGCACCGTATCGGCACACATCGTGTTTCCAGGATCTGTCAAAAGAAGAGCTTGAAGATATTTCACTGCTTATGAAAGCAGGCATTAATGCCCTGAAAGACTCGTTTGCACCCGAAGGACTCAATATAGGCATAAATCAGGGTAAGATTGCCGGGGCAGGCTACGAAGAGCATATCCATGTGCATATAGTGCCACGATGGAATGGGGATACAAATTTTATGCCCGTTGTGGGCGATACAAAAGTGCTCCCGGAATCTCTTTCGGATACGTATGATAGGATAAAGGAAAAATTACATGAAGCTTATTAAACGTGTAATAACTGTTTTAGTTCTATTAATTCTATTTTTGATAATTTATGAAAATTATGATGCACTGCAGCAGGCATTCTCATTCAAACTGAATTTATACTTCATCGAGTGGTATACCTCGAAAATACCCGTGTGGCTGATTATTCTGATAGCTTTTGCTTGCGGCTACGCTATTGCATACATAACAGGCTTCATTCAAAGGATACCCTACAAAAAGAAAATAAAACAGCTCGAGCAGAAACTGCTGACAGTGGATACAGTGGTGTCTCCGGTAAAAGAAGTGAAAAAAACCGCAAGAATGGATGACTCAACACAGACGGATGGCATCACGAAGGATACGCAGCGTTAACGATCATCCGCGGAAAGTTTACCAGCATATTCCGGTGATCGTGTTTGCTCTCTACATATATCAGGGAGACGATGTATGACTAAATCGAATTGGTTGATATACGGGGCTAATGGATACACAGGGCAGATCGTTATTGAAGAGGCATTACGGAAAGGGCATAAACCAATCCTTGCTGGACGTTCGGAACAAAAAATAAGACCCATTGCCGAACGCACAGGACTCAAATATGTGGTAGCCGATCCAGCAGATACCAACTCATTAAAGAAGGCTTTGTCGGGTGTAGAACTTATATTCAATGCGGCAGGTCCATTCATACATACGAGTACTCCAATAATTAAGGCGTGTTTGGATTATCGAATTCATTATACGGATATTACCGGGGAGATACCGGTATTTCAGAACATTTTTTCATACGACAGCCAGGCAAAGCAAAAGGGGATAGTTCTCATGTCGGGCATAGGATTCGATATAATACCGACCGATTGCCTTGCCCGGTACGTAACAGAACATGTGCCCGGCGCAGTTGAATTGGAGCTTGCATTTGCAGGCCTTGAGCATATAAGCCCGGGAACCATGAAGACAATGGTTGAGATGATCCCCGGCGGAGGATTGGTACGCAGGAACGGGAAGCTTATGAGTTATCCTCTCGGCAAGGGTGCCAAAAAGGTAATTTTCCCTGATGGAGAACATACGGTAATTCCTATTCTATGGGGAGATTTGGAAACCGCATACCACTCAACCGGCGTACAAAACATTACTACCTCTATGGCTTATCCCGATTTCATGATCCCATTCCTGCCGGTTGGTATACCCGTTCTACAGAAGCTGTTTACGAGTAAGATGATCCAGCGTATAGCACAGAAGCTCATTGGAATGACTGTCAAAGGCCCTGGAAAGGATGCAAGAGAAAAAGACAGATCGTACGTTTGGGCGCGGGCAGTCGATGCCAGAGGAAATGAGAAACAGGCATGGCTTGACATACCCGAGACTTATCTCTTTACAGCCATTGCAAGCGTCCTGACCATAGAGAAAATCCTTGAGCTGCGTCCAAAAGGTGCACTCACACCGGCTATGGCCTTTGGATCGGGTTTCGTTCTCGAAATAAAAGGGACAAAGCGCTACGATACCCTGCCGGGTTAAACCTTCTCAAAGATGTTGATGCACATGGCTGCCTCCTCGACGCCGATAAAGCCGCCGCCATTCTCTGTCAAAGCAATCCGTGCGCCGTCAACCTGTCTCTTCCCTGCTTCTCCCCTGAGCTGTACAATCTCCTCGTATATCTGGGCAAGACCTGACGCTCCGACAGGATGCCCCCTTGATTCAAGCCCTCCTGAGGTGTTTATGGGCAGCCTGCCTCCGAGCTTTGTTGCTCCTGATTCCGCAAAGATCCCGCCCTCTCCCAGCGGACAGAACCCCATTGCCTCAGCCTGGTGCAGTTCCCCATAAGCGGTAGCATCATGGACCTCTGCCGTATCGATATCCTCAGGCCCGAGCCCTGCCCTTTCATAAGCCTGTTTTGACAGCCTCATGCCGATGTCCGGTGCATCGATGTCCCGGTCTATGCCTGATGATAGTACGGATGCGCGGACTTTAACGGGTCTTGCTCCCTTGAGCCGTTTTAGAAAATTCCCGGAACACAGGATTGCAGCTGCAGCACCGTCGCCTACCGGCGCACACATGGGACGCGTGAGCGGGTATGAAACAAGTTTATCGTTCAATACCTCTTCAACGGTCATAGACTTCTGATACTGTGCAAGGGGGTTCATCGACGCGTGCCAGTGGTTCTTTGCAGCGATAACAGCAAGCTGTTTCTGCGTGGTGCCGAACCTTTTCATGTGCCATTTTGCACCCATTGCATAAGCATCCATGAATATGCTCCTCTCATCACCCGCTTCCATTTTATCGGGCGGAATTACGGTATTGAATTCCTTGCTCATCTCTACAAATCTGTTCATGTTGTTCTCTGCGTCCTCTATGTCCATGGACGTGGCATACGCCTGCAGAGATAAGAACTTATCCGGGTTCGATATCTTCTCCGAGCCAAGGGCAAGCGCCACATCGTACATGCCGGCCTTTATGCCTGTATATCCGAGATAAAGGGCTGTGGAAGCACCTGCACAGGCATTCTCGACAGACGCAATAGGGATACCCTGAATACCGATTCCCCTGAGTATCACCTGGCCTTTTATAGAATGCTGATTGGAAAACATGCCCCAGTAAGAGTTGGATACAAAGGCTGCCTGGATTTGCCCTTTCTCGAGTTCTGCATCCTTTAACGCAAGGCCGACTGCTTCATGCGCCATACTCTTAACGGTCTTGTCTGCATACTTGCCGAAACGTATCATTCCTATGCCAATCACATAAACATCATCCATGAATAAACTCCTTTTAACTTTGAACTCTTTAACTCCTTTACTCTCTGACTCCTGAACTCACTACCCTTTGAACCATCGTACAGGGATATCCTCCCTGGGGACTGCATGATCCGTCTTTACTTTCGCATACCCGACTGCAATGGTCGTTACCACCTTCCACGGGTACTTTATGCCGAACTTTTTTCTCAAACCCGGCAGGTAGCCAAAAGCAGTTGCAGCATATCCGTTATAACAGGTACCGAGCCCCAGCGCATGGGCTGCAAGTACGATATTCTGGGCACAGATACCGGCATCGAGGTTGGGATCGCTGATGCCCCTTTTGTCCATAAGCAGCAGGATCAGCGCAGGTGCACCATAAAATAGGTTATCGTTCCTGCGGTCAGCCTTGTCCAACGGGAAAAAGGGACGCTGATCCATCTGCCGTATATTAAAATAGCTTATGAGCGTCGCAAGTATCTTCTTTATAAAATTCGGATTCAGGTACAGATTCTTTAACCATCTCAAAACCTTCATGGATCGGATTTCTGTCTCTCTGATCAGTGCGGTATCCGTTATTGCAACAAAAGAAAACGGCATATTATTCCCGGCAGTGGGGGCATACCTGCCGGCTTCCATTATCCTGTGAAGCAGTTCTTCCGGAACAGGCGTATCCTTGAAAATCCTGTTGGAACGCCGCCTGTATATGACCCTCTCTACCTCTGTCAGCTCTTTTTCAATTTCATGATAGGGAACGTTTCTGCCCATAAAGGGCATCGGCTCCCTTAGCACGGACTCCTTGGCAGTCTTGTACCTGCCGCTGAATACCTTATACCCTCCCGACATGCTGATAGAATGGGTCGGGCACACAGCGATACAATTATAACAGTTGATACAGGCCTTATCGAATCCCCCCACACCGGCAATGTACGGCATACCGGTCTTTGAACTCCATTTGATTGTACCGGTGGGGCATGTTTCGAAACAGAACCGGCATTTATCCCCGATACACGTTTCCCGGTCATTGCTCCATTGCGGCCAGGCCGTCTCCGGTGCGTATGCCTTCCTGAATTTTTCAAACATCATAATGAAACCTTATACACATTCCCCGCTGAAGTATTAAATGTATTCCTCAACATGATTTCAAGGGGCTTTTGCGAGACGGTCTTTGGTATGTCTTTCACTATCTGGATATAAGATGGGATTGTATTGGGGGGCAGTTTTTCTTTACATATGCCGAATATATCGGCAGGGTTTATCGTCTTACCTTCAAAAGGTACAATTGCGGCAACCAGATCACTCTCCCCGGGCGCACCCGATGCCGCGGGTATACCAAAAACACACACTTCGGAAACATCCGGATGTTCACCTATAACATTCTCGATATAATCAGGTTGTACAAACTCTCCCTGCCTTCTTAATCCTCCGCCTCTTCTATAATCAAAAAAGAAATACCCGTCTTCATCCGCATGCCCCATATCGCCTGTCCTTAACCAGCCTGCCCTTGTTTTTTCCTCGGATGCCTTTTTGTTTTTGTAATAGATAACCTCTGTATTTTCACCGGCCATCCTCCAGACTATTTCTCCGGTAACATGGGGCGGACATTCCTGATCGCTATCATCGAATATCTTCATCTCCATGATACCTTCCAGTGGTTTGCCGAAAGAGCCAAGAGGCCCTTCACCCGGTTTTTTGTGGGCAAATCCTCCTTCAACAGCACCGTACCATTCATGGATCAATACATTGAATCTTTTCTCAAATGCCTGCCATATCGACTTTGGGGTACCTGCACTGATTACAACCTTTACCGGATTATCCACATCGTTAGGTTTCATGGGTTCATTATAGATCCCGGACATCATGCCTCCCAACAGGGAAAAGGTGGTTACGCCGTATTTTCTGCATATATCCCAAATCCTGCTCTTGGTGAATTGAGGGCTTATAACCGCCTGAACACCCATAGCGAGTGCCGGCACCATGGTCACTGCCTGTGCATTACCATGGGTAAACGACAGGCCTGTATACAGGACATCCTTCTCCGTGTAACCCCATACCAACTGTGCGAGCAGTGCATAAGAGCCGAAGCGGTCCTGTTTTACAACCACACCTTTGGGCTCGCCCGTGGTGCCCGAGGTAAAAATGATCTCAAGAGGGTGGGATGGATCCGTAGTAGCTGGCGATAGCGCAGGAACATTGTTGTTATCGATAATCTCATTTAAAAAAGGGAACCCCCTGTGTACGCCTGCCTCCATACCCGGTTTCCTTAAACGGTAGATGTACTTCAGATCCGACAGGTCCGGCTTTATATCCATAATGTTTTGCAGGATATCTTCCGTCGTAAAAACGGCCTTAACCCCGGAAAACCCGAGCATAAACCCGAGCCGTTCCCCCTTGGAACGAGGGTCTATGGGAACAGCCGTTGCACCGACTATCGATGCCGCTGCAAGCAAATATACAAATTCGGGATAGTTCCGCATCATGATGCCAAACGAATCTCCGGCGCCGATGCCGGTACGTTTTAATTCTCCGGCAATCTTAAAAGCGTTGTTGTGGATCATGGCATAGGTGATGCGCTCGTCTCCGAGGTCTCCATATTCGAAGACAAAGACCTCTTTGTCCGGTGACTCGCTATTTTTTGCAATCAGGATACCCGATAAAAAATCCATCTGCTATTCTTCGCCTTTCGCAATGAGCTCGCCTGCAAAAATGGCAAGCGAGTCATTGGACCCGTCCTCTATCATGGCTGCCCGTGCATCCCTGAGTAATTTCTCTATATAATAGTCCTTTGCCACCCCATACCCTCCGAATATCATGGAGGCTTCATGTGCGACCTTGAAAGCAGCCTCGGTGCAAAATATCTTCGAGGTAATAGAGTACTTCGTGTCCGGCGGCGAGTTGGTAAGATTATATACCAGAACACTGCGGGACAGCGCGCGTGAAGCCTCGACGAGTTTAAACATGTGCAAAAGCTTGTGTCGTATAAATTCATGCTCTATCAGCGGTTTGCCTCCCTGCACCCTCTGCTTTGCATAAGTGAGGGCCTCTTCATACGCAGCCTGTGCAACACCCGTTAGAAATGCCCCCATGGAGCCGTTTGCCGTTGCAAGGGTAATGTCCGTTATCGCCTCGTATGCCTCGGGGTCTATGATCATGTTGTCCCTGGACACCCGTACATCGTCGAAGATGATCTCACCCTGGTTCAGCGCCCTCTGCCCCATTTTGTTCAGCGGCTTTCCTTTACTTACCCCCGGTAAATTCGTCGGGACAATGCATATACCCCCGCCCGCCATACCCATAGACGGGTCTATATTCAGAAACACGGCTGCGTGAGTGGATATTGTGCCGCAGGAGACCCATGATGATGTGGTCCCATTAACCACCCATTCATTGCCGTCCCTGCGCGCAGTAATATCGCCTTTTATCTTCGGATCCCTGAATTGATCCGTGCCCACCGCAAGCGTATCGGAACCGAAATTAGGCTGGGTAATTGCCCAGCATCCGATGAATTTCGCCTCTTTATCCTTGGTGTAGGGATACACAAAATTATCAAGCAGATACTCTGTCGGTGCAAGCATGGCTAAAAAAGCCGGAAACGTTGCAACGCCGAGAGCAATCGCAAAATCAATACTCCCCCACCCGAGCTCTTCTTCAACGATGTGTACGCCGAGCGGCGAAAGCCCGAGACCTCCATAAGACTCCGGGAGAAGGAATGTATGCAGGCCCATATCGTACGCCTGCCTGAAAACATCCCAGAACAACGAGTCTTTTTTTATGACGTCCCCGGGTGACAGCTGATCGAGCTTGACACTCGCAGGTCTGAGCACGTCTCGTGCGAATTCATGCACACTGTTTTTTATTGCTATCTCGTCATCCGTTAAATTTACATTGAGTTCTTTATACGACATCGTCTCCCTCCTTTTGGGGCTCTTTCTCCGGACAAAACTATGCAGCTCTGCCGTGTGCGGAAAACAAATTAGAGCGGTATTCCTTTTGTCTGACAATACTTCGGATACAGCTCAAATATAGGATTAACAAGGGGGATTAATCCGAGTACCTTGGTCACCGAGCCCTTTGTTTTGATCTTCCTCGTTGCGAGCGCAACGGGAATGCTCAACTGTTTGAGCCAGAACTTATGGGCATTATCACTGGACAGTATCATTTCGACATCCGGCTTTCCATCATAACTGCCGAGGACAACCCTTGGCTTATCATCACCATGGATGACCCATATTGTTCCATCCGGCTCTGACAGGGAAAATTTAATCGTAATGCCGGAATTGTTGAACTTTTTTGAAGCCTCGCTGCGAATATCCTGAAATTTCTTAATCTCATCCGCATTGAAACCGGCGCTGCCGAGAAACTGGACAAACTTCGGATTTTCTTCTTCATTGAAAAGGATTTGCCAGAGGGCCCCAAGAACATCGTACATATGATCCGAATCTCTAAATACCGCCATACTTTCTTCCTCCCTTGTATTTCTTTTTTAAGAATACGAATATCAAGATAAAAAGATAGTTATTGAATGTATCTAATTTTATAATCAATTTGCGCTTTCCCGTCAAATTATTTATAAGCATATATAAAGCTCATACCAATATTGTATAATAAAAGACGTAGACTTTATTGTGAGTAATGAGGATTTCAAGCCAAAGTTTGCCTTAGGTTACCTTTGGCTTGAAGTATACGCAGGCATTTACCATCCCGCATAAAGTTTCTACTTACCTTGCTGTAAACTTCGCGCCTGCAAAGGAATTGACAATTGCGTTCTCACGAGTACCTGTACCTTGTATATGATTCATCGTCTGAGAAATACCGTATTTCTGCATCTGCTCTGCTTTCTTTACAGCCTGTCTATTTGCTTGTTCAAGCTTTATTGCAGGCTCGGCTATAATGTCCGATTTTCATAGGCTATCTGTCTTGTTTGGTCATCTTCGTTTTTAAGTTCTATGCCGTCAGGTATTATTCTATAAAGCCTGTACCCTCCGCATACCTCACCGCCTATCTTGATAATTCTGTTTTTCTTTGTGATCCTGTTCACAGCAAGAACCGACAGTGTTATCCCTGCATCATTCGGTTGCGGGAAGATGCTTATGTCCGAGAGATTACAGCTTACAGTCTGCTGGT
>CAZJPN010000018.1:0-29494 GCA_964547905.1 uncultured Pseudomonadota bacterium
TTAATGCATCGTGTATCTTGTCAGGATCGTTTGCCAGCTTCCTCTTGAAAACCCTTTCTCCTTTCTCGTTGATGATTGCCAGATAGCTGTTGTTTGTATGTAAATCAAAAGCAGTGTATAGTCTCATACAAAGCACTCCTGTGGTTATTAAGACACCTCCTGTGGCAAACTGGTCTGTGTCTTTCTATCTATGAGCATATCAGATAGCTGATCATCCTGGTATGCTCAGGAGGTGCACTTTATATGATTATCAGCCCTGAAAAGAAAAGAAAAGAAAAGGGGTCAGCCCTTGACATTGGACATTTGGTGTTGTAGGATGGGAAAATGTTTGACAAAGGAGCTGACGATGGCAAGACCGCTAAGGTTTGAATATAAATGGGTGACCCCTTGACGTCCTTTGCATTTTCTCCGTTTATGCCAATCGACTTAATTGCCCGGATATACACGGCTTGTCGTTGCCTTTATAATAGAGATCAAATCTATTTCCTTTTTCCGTGCTCAGGTTCCTCAGAATCAAGGTATTTTCGTAATATACCGGACCTTTCAGAAAGAAATCGAGCTTGAGCGGTGTGCCTGTTCCCGATGCGGACAGGAGGGAGACAATGCGTGCAACAACCCGGATAGGCTGTACAAAGTCCCGTTTAAATCCCAGCATCCTCGCATACGTAGCCCAATAATGAAGCCCATTGGAATCCCCGGAAACCCGGGCAAATCTGAATCTGTTTTTTGCAGCAAGATACCATTCATGTGTTATGGGCGCATCATTGATAGGCTCGAGCTTTGGGGCAATATACGGCGCTTCGCCGCTGCTGAAATATCCCGGGGCAAAATATGTTGCTGTAATGTCCCATGCTTTCTCTCCATCAGAAGTGATCTCGGAAACTATGTCGACTTCGAGCCCTTTGGGGACTATGCGCAGGGGCGAGTTCCTGCACGCAATCCGGATCTTTTCACCCGGCTCCATGTCCCGGTTCAGGGTTATACTGTTGCGTGTATTCAAAACCTTGAACATTGAAAAAGGCATCTCCTTCATGCATAAGATCCGCAGCATATAAGGATAAGCAAGAGCGAACGGATAGAGGGGCGATAGGGACGACGTACGGGAAATCCCGCATATCTCATAAAAATCATTTAAATGTTTTTCGTCGATCTTGAGACCTTCCCTTTGAGTATTCATTGTGGGCATCCGGTAACCGGATACATACGTGCTTTTCCGGTTCCTGAATGCTTTCCACAGTGTATAAAGAGCCGAAGGTCTTTCTTTGAATGTAAACGTAAGATCACCCTTCATAGGTACCTCCTTTGATTGAGACGTTATATATTTTTTCCCCGGGCAAGGGCGGCCCATGCGGCGCGTGATATTTCACGGACAGCTTCGTCCGTTCCCGTGTGCGCTTTCCCGGACAGATACAGACGCACATATTCCTGGCACGGTCCCAATATCACGGCGATCATGATGTCCAGAGGGAGCTTTCTGATGGTCCCGGCTTTGATGTGCCGTGCAAACCAATTTTCTATTCTTCGGGCAAAATCTTTATTCAACGTATTTATTGCCTCTTCGGTAACGGCCAAAAAAGATTCGTGACGCCTCTGGAACAGGAACCGTGACCATGCGGGGTTCCGGGCCACCCAATTCAAGTGATACCGTATCATTGCAGAAATTCCACGGGCGGCATGGTGCTCTTTTTCGAGGTCCTTGAGCAGACCTGCCTGGTATTCACGTATTCCCTCAAGGTAAACGGCGGAAGCGAGCTGTTCCTTGCTTTTGAAATGATGGTACACGCTGCCGTTGCTGGCGTTTGACCGTAAGCATATGTCCGCCATAGTGGTCTCATTGAATCCAAGCTCGGTAAAACAATCCAGTGCTGCTGTGATGATTTCTTTTTGCCGGACACCGGATTGCGCATGTCGTGCATGCATCCTTTTCATGTTAGAATAATAATCTGGAATATAATTCTAGTCAAGAAAAATTCGGGCATCCCTGAAAAGTGCCTGAAATGTAATAGGGAGATACTTCCATATTCCAGAATCCCCAGGCTATGGGTTCTCCGCCAGAGGACGTGAGCCATAGGCTCGTTCGCCTTCGAAGAAAATCCGCCTATGGAGGAAAATCCCACCGGGGCGGTTGGGCAGACCTCCTCCTCGCCTTCCTGACCCGGCTTCGCTGTGTGCCCGCCGCTATAAATAGCGGGGGATTGCGGTTAGCCCCCGTTCAAGAAATAGGTCGCTGTCCCCTATGACTATAGGCGGCAAAAGCTCATGCACAAAACAACGGGTGACTATGAAAATACAAATCTGTTGAGCCATGATCTTAATCCGGATGGGTGACTGGTGCAGTAAAATCCCCCAAAGGCGGGACTAATTACTGACACATAAACACAAAGAAACTACGGAAATGGTAGAGATGGTGATAAACACCAAAGCATTAGAACAGCCGTGAGAAACTTCGTTTCTCACGATAGGGATGAATTTTTCTCTTGACAGGTGCACTTTAAATGGGTGACCCCTTGACGTCCTTAACGTCCTTGTAGAAAGGATGGAGTTTAAAGCCACGTCCTTTCTAACGGGGTTTATTCCGAAACTATTGACATGTTAATGATTGTCATTATATTAAATCCAAAGGCGATGGGGTTCGCCTTTAAATACTTCGAACCATTGAAGCTGATGACCCCTACCAAGGTGTGCTGGTCTTGGTAGGTTTTTTTTGTGTTAAATCCTTACCCGGACAAAATCACCATAATAAAGGGTATGAAAAAAATAGAGGTAAGGATATGTTAAAATCGATAATATTTAATCTGCTTCAGGTGCTTACGGTGCTGATCTTTTCACCGCTTGTTAAAGGCGTACTGAATACGTTAAAAGAAAACATTCAGTCAAAGCGCGGCCCCGGTGTATTACAACCGTATAGAGACATCCGGAAGTTGTTTCATAAAGATGAGGTTGTTTCAGAACAAAGCTCATGGATATTCAGGATAACCCCTTACATTGTGTTTGTTACCCCAATCTTCGTAACGCTCTTGATACCTGTTTTAACCACCTATCCCCTGTTTTTTGCATTCATGGGCGATATGGTGGGAGGCGGCTTCATCCTTAGTCTTGGCGGTTTTTTTGCCGCACTCGCAGCCGTTGATACAGCTAACGTTTATGGAGCAATGGGCGCAAGCAGAACAAGGATGGTCGGATTTCTTGCCGAGCCTGTTTTCATGATTGTTTTTTTTACGGTGTCTTTTGTGGCAGGTTCGACAATCCCGTATATCGTCCAGCAGCACTGGGTAACTCCGATTGCGAACTTTTTTGCTCCCGCGCATGTATTGCTGATGATCGCCTTTTTTATGATTATACTCGCAGAGGCGGGCCGCATACCCGTTGATAACCCTTCGGGACATTTTGAACTTGCCATGATAGATGAGTCGAAAAACCTTGAGTATTCCGGGCCTTCAGCGGCTTTAATAAAATGGGGCGGGGCAATGAAATTCTTTGTTCTGCTGTGCATCTACCTCAATGTCATAACAATGCCATGGGGACTTGCTCAAACGCAGAGTATTTTCGCAGTTTTTTTAGCTATACCTTTTGTACTGATCAAGATTTTTGTTTTTATTATTGTTCTGGTTATTGTTGAATCTTCTCTCGCAAAGCTCAGGCTTTTCAGAATTACAGAGTTTCTCAGTACAGCCTTCATTTTCTCTATAATCGCAATGATTACAGTGTTTTTCAAATAGGAGAAACCGGTGATATATAATACGACGACATTTTCAATATTTACGGAACTGGCCGAATTGTCTGCGGCCCTTTTCTTAATTACCTCGTTCGGGATTATTGCCATGAGACAGGTGAGGTCTTCTCTGCGTATGTTTATTCTTCAATCGCTCCTGCTTTCATTATCCGCTTTAATATTGGGGTATCAATATATGATTATTCACCTCTTTATTGTTGCAGGGGTTACGATTGTTATCAAGTGCATATTGCTGCCATGGCTCCTGATGTATACGATAAAGAAAGAGGTTTATGCGAGACGAGAAATATCCCAGGTACTCAATATTCCGACATCCCTGCTTATTGCTGTTGTCATTACCATGTTCGCATATTTTATCACAAGCCCGTTGCTAAGACTTGCAAACGGGCCTGCCATTCAATTCAATCTGCCTATAGGACTTGCCGTCCTGCTCTTGGGAGCATACACAATTATGGTACGAACCGAAGCCGTGCCACAGGTAATAGGAATTCTGTCCATGGAGAATGGGACATTCTTTGCCGGCATATCGATTGCTTCAAACCTACCGCTTATTGCAGAACTTGCCGCTGCATTCGATGTCCTGATTATAGCTCTTGTTATGGGCATTCTGATCAGGAGGATCCATGAGATGACGGGCGATACATCCATCAAAAAAATGACTATTCTGAAGGAGGGTTGACCATGGAACTGATCGATTTATTGTTTATACCTGCCATAGTATCAATCCTATCGCTTGCGCCAATCAAAAACCGCGATTATCCCGCATGGGTTACCATAATAGGTTCCCTGTCAAACCTTGTCATTGCATTCCATCTGGCTCTCATGGCTTACAATACCAGGAGTGAGATTGTTGCTGTCAGTAACTGGATCACATCTGATGCATTAGGGATCCTTATCCTTGTGCTTATAGCATTTGTAGGTTTTACGGCATCTATTTTCTCTTATGGATATATAAAGAACGTTACCGGGGCAGGCGATTACTCTAAAGTAAGACGTTACTATGCACGGTATAACCTATTTATGCTTTCGATGTTTGCCGTCCCGATATTCTCACAGATCGCAATCATGTGGATCGCAGTAGAGCTTACCACCATTTTATCTGTTTTTCTGGTCAGCTTCAGGAATACAAAAGAGTCGTTGGAAGCAGCATGGAAATACGCCATACTTACATCTATAGGAGCTGCACTGGCATTGTTCGGCATTTTGATCCTTTATTGGTCCATGAAGCTAACAGGTACCGCTCCAGGCAGTGATTATTTTACATGGAACGGTTTAAAGCAAATATCAGCAGGCATTCCGCCATACGCGGCAATGACCGCCTTTATCTTTATTTTGATAGGATTTGGAACAAAAGCAGGTTTGGTGCCTTTCCATGTATGGCTTCCGGACGCCTATTCGCAAGCTCCGTCTCCAGTTTGTGCCCTTTTATCAATACTGGAAAGTACTATTATCATGTATGTTCTTCTCAGATTTTTACCGGTGTTTCGCGATGACTCATCCTTGTATGCCGCCAATTGGTATGAAGCGATAGGATTACTCTCTATGGGGGTATCCGCATTTCTTATACTACAGGTAAAAGATTATAAGCGTCTTTTCGCATTTTCTACAATCGAACAAATGGGCATCATCTTAACTGCAGCGGGACTTCTTGGCAGCGGTGCTCATTATGGTGTCCTGTACCAGATGTTCAGCCAGGCTATTACAAAATCTTTTTGCTTCTTTGCCGCAGGCACGATACTAACGATAACCCAGACACAGGAGATTGGGTCTATAAAAGGGCTTGTCCGTATCTCTCCAATAGCGGGTATAGCTTTAATCATTTCTGGACTTGCCATTGCAGGTGCGCCGCCATTCGCTGTTTTTATTGGAGAGATTACGATATTGAAATCCGGCATTTCTACGGGGCAATACCTTGTTACAGGTTTTATGGCATTTTTTCTTGTTCTATCATTCATCGGCATTATGTACCATATCAATCGTATGGCGTTCGGAACACCATCAAAGGACTACACATCCGCAAAAAAATTACCCATCTCATACCGTGCATCATTGGCAATAGCCGTAATCCCTGTAATCCTGTTCGGATTGTACATCCCGGCTCACCTGAGTGAATTTATAAATCTTGCCGTGTCCGCATTGTGGAGGTGAGGATACATGAATCAGAATGATTATAGAACATCTGTAAAGCTTGATACCATTATAACATCACGATGGGGCAAACTCGTATCGGTAAGCAAAGATACCAAAAGCCCTATAACTTCCATAACAGGTGATGTCGGTGTATTGCAGGACATTGCTCAATGGTTGTTTTTAGAGTTGAAATACAGCTTTGCCACCATGATCGTTGAGGAGAAGGACAAAGCATGGGATCTGAGATACATCTTCTACGCCGATCCCGGCATGAATTCCATTCAGGTACTCCTGCATCTCAGCAAACCACAGACAACCCTGCCGAGTATTGCACCTTACGTTTATGCCGCAGACTGGTATGAAAGAGAGGCAGAAGACCTCTTTGGTCTTAACTTCAAGGGTCACCCGAGGCTTGGTGATTTTGTGCTGCATGAGGAGTGGCAGGACGGGATAAATCCAATGCGAAAAGATTTCGATGCAACCAAACCGTATGTCCACCGTGCTCTTAATCCGGATTGGACACCGGTGAGGGTTGTTCAATCACCGGGCGCATTTATGATGCCCCTAGGACCGATATATTCCGATTTTGCCGAATCCGCCCACTTTCTCCTGGAAACGGTCGGGGAAGATGTCATAAGGACTATTCCGAGACTATTTTACAAGTACCGCGGGGTCGAAAAGATTGCAGAATCACACACGGTTGATCACGCCATCATCTTGGTAGAACGTTTTTCAGGAACATCCGCTTTTGCACACTCCATGGCACTTTGTCAGGCTGTTGAAACAGTATCGGACATAAAAGTCCCCGGGAGAGGAAACGCCTTGAGAATAATCTTTGCAGAATTGGAGAGGCTGCGTCAGCATGTAAACGCCATCACGGCCATTTGCAATTCAACCGGCCTTTCGGTTGCTGCAAGCCAGACCGGAATGCTTGAAGAGGAGCTTTTGAGAATTTCCTGCGAGCTTACAGGTCACCGTTATTTATTCGGAATGAATACGTATGGAGGTTTGACAATCGATCTGACCGGTGAGGCTGTAAAAAAGCTTCTGCATGCCGTCGATGGCGATATAAAAGAACTGAACAAGCTAAAAAAGATGCTGTATCGTTCAAACAGCTTTCTCGATCGTCTTGAGGAGGTGGGGATCCTGCCTGAGCCTCAGGCAACCTCGTATGGCGTTGTTGGCCCTGTTGCAAGGGCATCGGGCATAAACAGGGATCTCCGAAAGGCCCTTCCTTATGCAGGCTATGAGAACCTGGAATTTACCGTGCCGGTTGAATATGACGGCGACGGTTTTGCACGGTTAAGAATCCTATTTGAAGAAGCGATACAATCCGTACATATAATTCATGGTGCTGCTGGCACCCTGCCCTCGGGCAATACGCTTGCTTTGAATAGAAAGGTACTATCAGGCCCGGCACTTGGTTGGGCAGAGGCTCCGAGAGGTGCTGCATTCCACTGGATTGACATCGGAGAGGACGGTAAGATTAAACGCTATCGTTTGACCACACCTTCTTTTAACAATTGGAATGGATTCCACCGTGCTGCCGAGAAATTTGCTTTTCAGGATTTTCCAATTATCATGGCCACTTTCGATCTATCAACCGCGGAAAGTGATCGTTAATAAAGGAGTATATAATGACAAGATGGGTTTTAAAAGGACTTATCAGCGGTATAAAAACGACTCGCTATCCCGGCAAACTCGAGTCTGCACCGGGTGTTTCACCGGGATTCCCTGATGTAACACCGTTGGACAAGGTTCATGCTTCAATAACAGAAGTATGTCCTACAGGGGCAATAAATAATAACGGTTATGAAGTTAGCGTTAACCGCAACAAATGCATCCATTGTTTTCAATGCACGTACGGAGTCCAGCTTCCCATGAAATGGAACAATGATTATGAATGGGCATCTGTACTCAATGAGGAGAAGCTCGGTAAGCCCTTTGATCATTCCCTGCACATAAGGTTTGTAGACACCGGGGCATGCGGTGCGTGCATCAGTGAACTTGAGCAATTGAACAAGCCCTACTACAACATGCACAGACTTGGATTTTTCATGACCCCCTCACCAAGGGATGCGGACATACTGATGGTTGCCGGACCTGTTACGGATCATATGAGAGAGCCGCTCTTAAAGGCGTATGAGGCTATGCCTGGGCCAAAGCGTGTTATAGCAATAGGCGCATGTGCCCTTTCAGGCGGCATATTCGGACCAAGTTTTATATCGGGTAAGGGCGTGAATGATCTCATACCTGTTGATATTGCAATACCGGGATGCCCGCCTCCTCCACTGGCAATAATACATGGGCTTCTGCTTGCGGTCAGACATAAGGATCCGGCGAAAAATGGGGTAAAACAATGATTGAAACAAATATTATCATCTTCTTTTTATTGTGCGGCATCGGCATTATTGCAGCCGCTCTGACATCCGAGCAAAAAAATTCATTCGTGTTGTCCGTAATAGGTTCTTTAGCCTCGATGGTTATTTTGATCATGAGTGCCGGGGTTCTCCTTTCGGGTGATACAATCCAATTTACACTATGGACACTACCCCATCTTGGAACAATGGCAGTCAAAATCGATCGGCTGTCGGCGCTCTTTATTTTTGTTGCCGGTCTGGTATACCTGCCTGTTTCAATCTTTTCGGCAGGCTATCTAAAAAGGTATTTCAATCATCACAGCCTCAGGGTATTTAGTATATTTTATTTTGTGCTGTTTGCGTCCATCATTATGATTCTGATCTCATGGAACGTCATTTTATTCATCATCTCATGGGAGGCCATGTCCATACTTTCATACCTGCTGGTGAATTACGAGTATGAGCATGAAAATACAATGAATGCAGGACTCTTGATGCTTTCCATGAGTGAAGCAGGAACTATCGCGGTCATTATTGGATTCTTGATTATGGCAGGCGCATCAGGCAGCACTGATTTTAATGCCATGTCATCAGCTTCGGCAGAATTGAGTATTATAGCACGCTGGGCTGCTTTCCTGCTTACCTTTTTCGGGTTTGGGGTAAAAGCAGGCATCGTACCGGTGAACACATGGCTGCCGAGGGCACATCCGGTTGCACCTGGAAATATATCCGCAATACTATCTGCGGTTATATTAAACCTTGGAATCTACGGTATTGTCCGGGTAAATGCGTATTTACTTCCCATGACTATGATCGTACCCGGGCTCATCATACTTATTGCCGGTACGATTACAGCCCTTGTCGGCATTCTCTATGCTACAATTGAAAACGACATAAAAAAGCTGCTTGCTCACAGCTCCATAGAAAATATGGGCATTATCACGGCAGGGATTGGTGCAGGGCTTGTATTTATGGCATCGGGCTATCCTGTTCTGGCCGGTATTGCTTTTATCGCAGCATTTTATCATATGACAAATCACTCATTGTATAAATCGCTTCTTTTCCTCGGTGCAAGCTCAATAGATTTCAGTATTCATAACAGGAATATGGACCAATTCGGGGGCCTGCTCAAGTTGATGCCATGGACGGGTCTGTTCTTTCTCATGGGCGCGTTATCTATTGCAGCGCTTCCGCCGTTTAACGGCTTCGTAAGCGAATGGCTTACCATTCAAACAATGCTGCAGGTTTCAAACCTCGCGTCAACAGGCGTTAAGATTATATTCGCACTGTGCGGCGCAGGTATAGCCTTGACTGCCGCACTTGCAGTCACAGCCTTTGTAAAGGCATTTGCCATGAGCTTTCTCGGTATCGGCAGGTCAAAAGGCGCAAAGGCAGCTAAAGAGGTTTCAAGGTCAATGATTATTCCCATGGGTATGCTGGCACTCGGCTGCTTGTTGTTCGGCATACTCCCCACATATTATATACCGGTGCTTGACCACGTTGTTTCACCCGTGATACACGAAAGTGTAGTCAATGACTTGGTCCCGCAATTCTTTACAGCAACCGGCACAAACAACGAACTTGATAAAGCATTCCTTTTAGACTTTCATAACCTTGGCGCACAGGTTGGCAAAAGTATACTCCCCGGGCAGGGACTCGTTGTTTTACATCGCGGCTCGGTTAAAAACCCGGTTGTTTTTGCAATGTCAACATCCTACACCTTTATCGTGCTGATAGTACTCCTCACAATGACCTTTATTGCCGTAAGGGTGTTTACTCGACAGAGGGCTGTAAGCAGAAAACCCGTGTGGAGCGGCGGCATTCGCCGTCTGATGCCGGAGATGACCTATACGGCAACAGGTTTTTCAAACCCAGTGCGTGTGGTATTCAATGCCATTCTGCGTCCAGAAACGGTTGAAGACACAAGGGAGGCAGTGGAAGGACACTTCCGGACAGCTATAAAAAGTGAGAAAAAGGTTGTCCATATTATGGACAGATGGTCTTTGAATCCTGCCACAAGATTTATAAAATCCATATCAAGATCACTTGCCAGGATGCATACGGGCAATGTAAACACCTACGCGGTATATATCTTTGTCAGTCTTATACTGTTTTTGTTTATTCAACTGATGGTTTTCAGATAACCATAAATAAATATGTTGAATCAGGCACAAAAAACAAGTCTTACAATTACCCTCAGGATAACAGAGATGTTTCTTGATGAAATAGAAAAACTTATACTACAGAACGGTACCGGTTATCATAGTATGTACAAATACACGGATACCCCTTCAAACGAATCCAGAGACAAAATAATCAATGATATAAGCCAATGCAAGGTTATAATAAAAACAATAAAAGATGAATTCCAGTGTGAAGCGGAGAATATGTCTATACCGAAGCTCATAGCAGGAAGGCTCTCATATTTATGGGAAGTATTTGAGGATACGAAGTCAGACAAACTCAAACGATATGGCGATGTTGATCTTGCTTTAAAAGATAGGCTCGATCCTCTGTTGGTAACCTTAATGGAATTGTTGTCAAAGCTCATGGACGACTCCAGATAAAATGGAAAACATATCAGCAGAACAGTTGACTTCAGAGGGGTAAGTATTATATGATGAATGCAGGCAATGAGGTTTGCCTTTAACCACCTGCTGTTTAGGTTAATAACCTCTGTTTGTAGAGATTGAGGAGGTTATTAAATGAAAAACATAACAGTATCTTCCAGAGTTGTTTCAAGGAGAGTTGTCTCATGACTTTTCACAGCATACTCTTTGAAAAACCAGAGGACTTTCCGCACAGAGTAGCGGATGAATCTCCAGACTTTTTTGTTGATTTAAATATTGATCAGATCGTTGACACCATCACAGCCGGAAAAGAAGAATACAATTTAAAGCCGTTTTTCTACACCATTTTACACAATATTGAAGCCATCAAGTATCGTCAGGAAATTATGCAGGATCTTGAAAACAAAACCCTGTGTGAGCATATAAAATCTTTTGCAGGTAGAATGCACACTATGCGAGAGTATCTTTCCAAAGCTGGTGATCTTCACAATAAATATCAGAAGGAAAGATGGTTCTTAGATGCAGTAGAAATTTATTGTGATGCAATAAACTCTATTGTGGCCGATTTAAATTTAACAGATTTACAATCTCGCGGTTTATTAAGATTTAGAGAATATATAGCGAGTTATGCTCAATCCGCCGCCTTTACCTCACTTTTGACCGAAACGAAAAAGCTTGCAGAAGGTTTATCTCAGATAAGATATTGTCTACTGATCAAGAATAACACTGTAGAGGTTCGTCCCTGCGCATCAGAGATTGATTATAGTACCGTTATTGAAGAGACATTTGCAAAATTCAAGCAGGAAGCTGTGAAAGATTACAGGGTTAAGTTTTATGACCAGATCGAGATGAACAATGTTGAAGAGAACATACTTGATCTGATAGTTCAGATCTATCCTGACACATTCTTAAATCTTGATAATTATTATGTTAAGAATCGCAATTATGTAGATGAAACGATAATAGTCTTTGATCGGGAAATACAATTTTATATAGCGTATTTGGAGTACATGAGCTTATTCAAGGGTACTGGTCTCCGATTCTGCTATCCCAAAATTACTCATGATCACATAGAAATCTATGATTATGAAGGGTTTGATTTAGCCCTCGCATATAAGCTCATTAATCAGAACCTCTCTGTCGTGTGCAATGACTTTTATCTAAAAGACCCCGAGAGGGTCATTGTAGTATCCGGTCCAAACCAGGGCGGCAAAACAACCTTTGCGCGTATGTTCGGACAGTTGCACTATTTAGCGAGTCTGGGATGTTCGGTATCTGGGAGGGAATCGCAACTTTTTCTGTTCGACAGGCTTTTTACACATTTTGAAAAAGAAGAAACAATAAATAATCTCTCCGGAAAATTAGAGGAAGATTTGAGCAGAATTAACAATATCCTCAATCAGGCCAGCAACAAGAGTATCATTATCATGAATGAAATCTTCGCTTCTACAACATTACAAGACGCACTGTTTTTAAGCAAAAAGATAATAAATAAAATAATCCAACTTGATTTATTTTGTGTCTGGGTAACGTTTGTCATTGAGTTGGCGTCTTTCAATGAGAAAACCGTAAGCATGGTTGCTGAGATCATCCCGGAAAATCCAACAGAACGAACCTTTAAAATTGCAAGAAGATATGCCGATGGACTTTCCTATGCTATGTCGATTGCCGAAAAATACAGGCTTACCTACGATCACTTAATAAAGCGGATAAAGCCATGAAAGCCTTACTTCTGAATAAAGATCACAATTTTGACTTTCAGGTGACATTACCCCAAAATGAAAAAGACATGATACAAGATTTGGGATTAAACACCTTATTTGACGCTATGTCCATGGGTGATGAATTTTTACTTGAAGTGGCAAAAAGAACCGTTTTATCCGGTGCCAAGGATTTGGATACCATATTGTATCGCCAGGACATTCTTAAGGATTGTGTGAGAAACTCTCAAATTGTAAAAGAACTGTATGCTCTCGCAGGTGAAGCAATCGAACAAGAAAAAAAATCTCATTTCGGGATTTTCAGCAAATATCCATCATCGATATTGTACAATTCGATCGAAGCGATGGAAGTATTTGTGAACATGCTGAAACAACTAAGAGCGCTCGTTGACGAACATGCGTCAAAATTTGAGTCAGAGGGCTTTGTTGCTTTGTTTACGATGCTTAAAAAAGAACTCAGCGATGAATATTTGGCCATCATACAAAACCATGTAAACGAACTAAAACTTCGTGACGGGCTTTTGATGAGTGCTGAATTAGGCAACGGCAATAAAGGCATTAATTACACGCTTCGGAAACAGCAAGACAAGGAACAAAACTGGATACAGAGAATCTTTGCAAAAAAAACGCCGTTGTATGTTTATCGGATATCTGATCGCGACGAAAACGGGCTCAGGGCATTGTCAGAATTAAGAGACAGGGGAATAAATACCGTTGCAAATGCACTTGCCCAATCAGGAGATCATATGCGCAATTTTTTTATTACGCTACTCACAGAACTGGCATTTTACATCGGGTGCGTGAATTTATATGAACAGCTTGTTCATATTGGTGAACATATAAGTTTCCCCATACCTTTTACTTCCGGTGAGCGGCAGCATTCTTTCAAAGGATTGTACGATGTTTGCCTGGCATTACATATGAAACATAAAATTACAGATAATGATATGAATGCTAATAATAAAAGCCTCGTGATTATCACCGGAGCTAATCAGGGCGGCAAATCGACTTTCTTACGCAGTATAGGCTTAGCCCAGCTCATGATGCAATGTGGTATGTTTGTGACGGCTCATGTGTTCTCCGCCAATATAGGTGACGGTATTTTCACATATTTTAAACGAGAAGAAGATACCACCATGGAAAGCGGCAAATTCGATGAAGAACTCGGCAGGATGAGCAGTATCGTGGATGCCATAACGTTAAATTCCCTGTTGTTGCTTAATGAACCATTTACGCCGACAAACGAAAGAGAGGGTTCTGAGATTGCACTGCAGATAATCAGTGCATTATCCGAAAAGCGCATCAAGGTTTTCGTTGTTACTCATTTATACTCATTATCTCATAGCATGTATGAGAAAAAAATGGAAAATGCCCTTTTTCTGCGGGCTGAAAGACATTCTGATGGAGGACGAACATTCAAATTAATAGAAGGCGAACCATTGCAAACCAGTTTTGGTGAAGATTTGTATAATAAAATATTTGACAAGACATAATAGTCGCGCAACCACTTATGGATAAAGAACTACAGGCATGGGCCCTTGTATACGGACTTAATAATCCATGCATAAGGTATAAAGTCCAGAGGGAACTTATTGCTCTTGGAAGCTATTCGGTGGATTCATTGATTAGCTTTCTGATCACGGATCCTACCTTTGAACACGAGCCAAGATGCCTTGCTGCAGAGACACTTGGTATCATAGGAGACGAAGAGGCTGTAGAAGGTCTAATTATGGTATTAACAAGATCATTCAAGATAGCGGATCCTGTGCTCAGGTTCGAGGAAGAGGCAGTAAGAGATTGCATATGTCATGCATTAGAAAGCATAGGTGATACAAGTACAATTCCTGCGTTACTTTTTGCACTTGAAAAATATCATCTTGTAGGTGCTGCTGAGGCATTGGCAGGGTTTAAAGAAAAAAAGGCTATTCCCATTCTTATAAAGATTCTTGACGATAGTTTTAAAAGAATACGCATATCAGATACTCTATTGAAGTTTGGAAGCGACGCGATAGATGAGCTTATAAAAACTACCAAAGTAAAAGAGATAAATCATGATTCTGAAATTCTGCCAAGTGTTGAACGAAGAGCAGAAGCAGCAAGATTACTCGGTTTCATAGGAGATAAAGATTCTACTGTATTTCTCATTGATTTGCTGGAAGACGAACAAAGTATGGTACGGTTTGAATCAGCGATTGCATTAGTTTCTTTATTGCAGAAGCATGCTCCAAAAAAAGCCATAAATATCATAAAATCATTACTGAATGATTTATCCCTTGAGAGAAAACTCAGGGCACAGGAGGTATTACAATGGAAATAAATTTAAGTGTGGCAGGATTTTCCACGAGATCTGCGGCTTCAGGAATGCCTAAACGGAATAGTGCCGCTCGAGGCATCGAGGTGTCGATCTCAGGACGGAGAAAACCGTTGCGGATCGAGCATGCCGTTTTCGACTTCAACGGCACCATGGCAGTTGATGGAAAGCTCATCCCAAATGTCGGCATACATCTCAAGCGCCTCGCTGCATCGGTTGAGGTCGTGGTAATGACGGCCGACACATTCGGCACGGCACGCCATACCTTCAAGGGCTTACCCGTTACGGTTCACATCGCTCATGATGGAAATGAGAAGCGTGACTTCATCGAGTCTATTGGGGCAGAGACAACGGCCGCCATCGGTAACGGGACCAACGACATTCCCATGCTCCGGGTAGCCGCGCTCGGCATTGCGGTCAACGGAACCGAAGGGACATCGGCTGAGCTGCTCCGTATTGCTACGATTTACGTTCGCGAGATTAATGTCGCTATTGATCTGCTGCTCAAACCAAAGCGACTTGTAGCCACACTGCGGCGATAAGGTGGAGATCCTACGTGAACCGGCTATTCGGAAGAAAAGAGTTCAACGAAGCTGTTTTTATTGTTCCGTATGGAAACTGAGTTTCAGAAAGCCATTTGCAATGACGATCCTTTTGAGGTTGACATGCTTCTACCAATCTATTCCTTATATGAAACAAATTAGTGCCGTTTAAATAAGCACACGTTTCAATTTTTAGTGACAAGTTTGCGTCTTTTCTTTGACAAAAAACATGAACTTTGTTACAGTTTCATTCAGTCGATCAGCAGGGAGGCTGTATGAAAAACAGAATAATTACCATAGCTCTTATACTATGTTTCCTGGCAATATATGGACGTGCCGTGGCACAACCTATCTCAAGAAGTAAAGAGAATGCCGCAACACAGCAGCTTATACAAAACCAGACGGGTAAACAGTTGACAGCACTCGACTGGTACAATAAGGGTGTTGCACTGAATGATAATTCCGATCAAGAGCTATCATGCTATCAAAAATCTATCGAGCTTGATCCGACGTTTGCACCTGCTTATTACAATATGGGGATCATCTATATGAAAAGGGGTATGAATACAGAGGCAATAGACAACTTTAATCAATTTCTCAAATTTTCCAAAGATGAAACAAAAAAACAAGAGGTGCAAAAAGCAATAGTCGAACTTGGCGGTGAAACTATAAGTCAAAGCAGTGCCTCAAATCAGATTGTATCCGCGGATTTGAAACAGCAGGCAATTAAGCTTTACAATGCAGGTATAGCCTTAAATGATAATTCAGACAAAGAAATGCAATATTACTTGCAGGCAATAGTTCTATATCCCGGGTTTGCAGCCGCGCACTTGAATCTTGGACTGCTTTACTATCACAAAAAGGATTACAAAGACACCCTTTCGGAGCTTACAAAATACATAGAATATACCAATGATCCTCCTGCCAAACGCAAAGAGGTATTAAACCTTATTGAGTGGTTGAAGGTTGCAGTAAAAACACCCGCTCAAGCAACAACGTCAAACGTACAGCAGCAACCTGTTCAGACAGAGGCAAACCCTGCACCGTCGGCTACGCCGACTCAGAACAACAAAGCTACCGGCACGCCGCAAATGCAGGAAGTGCCTTTACAATAATGCGGTCATGTGAATAATCCAGATGCAGCCCAATACATTCTATCCATCGTACGGAGAATTCGCTGACCTTGCAAAGCACGCAAACATAATACCGGTATACACGGAAATACTGTCGGATGTGGAAACGCCGGTTTCGGTACTGTTAAAACTCAAACATCTAAAATATCCGTTCCTTCTCGAGAGCGTTGAAGGCGGTGAAAAATGGGCACGATACAGTTTTATAGGTTTCGAACCATCTGTTGTATTTAGGGTAAAACACCAGGACGTTTTTATAACAGAAAACGGAAAAACAAAAGTACATCATAATGTGCAGGACCCTCTTGAGTTTTTAAAAACAGAGCTGAAACGATACAAGCCCGCAATTATAAAGGGCCTGCCGAGGTTTGTCGGTGGTGCTGTCGGTTATTTCGGGTATGACATTGTGAAAACATTTGAAAAAGTTCCTGATCTTAAAAAACAGTCGTCTGATTTCGACGATGTGTTCTTGCTTTTTACGGATAAACTCGTGATCTTCGATAATCTAAGACACACCATCATCGTTCTATCGAATGCCTTCATAAAAAACGGTAATACAAAAAGGGCGTACGAGATTGCAGTAAACTCCGTGAAAAAGGTTATATCCATACTCAACAAACCCCTAAAAGCGAAAAACCGGCAGAGGGCGTGTAAGGTTAAACCATTTACATCGAATATGACGCAGCAGGAATACGAACAGATGGTTATAAGAGGGAAATCTCACATCGTAGAGGGAGATATTATTCAGGTTGTATTGTCACAGCGATTCTTCTCACCATCAAAAACAGACCCTGTTTCTTTTTACAGGGCGTTAAGGCTTATCAATCCGTCACCATACATGTTTTATTTTGATCTCGGTGATAAATACATTATTGGCTCATCACCAGAGCTACTCATAAGATTTGAAGACGGCAGGGTTATAATACGACCCATTGCAGGGACAAGGAAACGGGGCAAAACACGCGAAGAAGATGAAGCACTTGAGAAGGAATTGCTTGAAGATAAAAAAGAAAAAGCAGAACATGTTATGCTGGTTGATCTCGCAAGAAATGATATTGGAAGAATTGCAAAGACAGGCAGTGTACGTGTTGATGAACTTATGATTGTGGAAAGGTATTCGCATGTTATGCATATAGTATCGGAGGTAAGCGGTATTGCCCTTGCTGATAAGGATGCCGTAGACATACTCAAATCAACTTTTCCGGCAGGAACACTCTCGGGTGCTCCCAAGGTTAAGGCAATGGAAATAATAGAAGATCTCGAAAGAGAGAATAGAGGCCCTTACGGCGGTGCGGTCGGTTATATAAGCTACACCGGAAGTATGGATACGTGCATTACGATACGAACTGCATTTGTCGATAAAAAGGGAGTTTATATACAGTCGGGCGCAGGCATAGTATACGACTCTCAACCTGAAAACGAGTATTTTGAAACACGATCCAAGGCTCAGGCTTTGATTGATGCTTTAAAAAAATCGGTAGAAATAAAATAACTTTATGAAGATACTTGTTATAGATAACTATGATTCTTTCACGTACAACCTTGTCCAGTACCTCGGCGAACTTGGAGTGGACGTGATAGTATACAGAAACGATGCAATAAATGTTGACGATATAAGTACACTCGGAATTAATGCTATAGTGATATCACCTGGTCCCTCGACACCGGCAGATGCAGGCATATCTGTGGATGTCATAAAACAATATGCCGGTATCTATCCCCTACTTGGTGTATGTCTTGGTCATCAGGCAATAGGCTATGCCTTCGGTGCAAACATAATCAAGGCAAAGAAGATCTACCACGGCAAAACATCTATGATACGGCATGACGGCAAAACAATATTTTCAGGATTGGAGAATCCTTTGAGCGCAACACGGTATCACTCTCTTGTCATAGATAAACATACATTATCGGATGAATTTGCTGTCACTGCTGAGTCCGAAGAAGATAACGAAATAATGGCAATACGGCATAAGAACCTTCCCATAGAAGGCGTTCAGTTTCATCCGGAATCTATACTAACAACGAGTGGGAAGAAGATCCTTGCGAATTTTGTAAATATGGTTAAATGATATGAGAATGATAAAAGAAGCTATCGAAAAAGTTGTACAGAATATCTCTCTGTCGGAGAGCGATATGGAACTTGTCATGAACGAGATCATGTCAGGCAGCACAACGGATGCTCAAATAGCATCTTTCATTACGGCTCTCAGGATGAAGGGAGAAACGGTTGATGAGATCACAGGTGCTGCAAAGGTGATGAGGGAAAAGGCATTGAAGGTAAACCCAAAATACGATGTTGTTATAGACACCTGCGGCACAGGTGGCGATAGAAAAGGAACATTCAATGTATCCACTGCTGCGGCATTTGTTGCGGCAGGAGCCGGCGTGAAGGTCGCCAAACACGGCAATCGTTCGGTTTCATCCAAAAGCGGCAGTGCCGATGTGCTCGAAGCACTCGGCATTGATATAAACGCGGACAGTGCAAAGGCAGAATACCTGCTGGAGAAAACAGGTATATGTTTTCTGTTTGCCCCCCTGTATCACAAGGCAGCAAGATACGCTCTTGGTCCAAGAAAAGAAATCGGCATCAGAACAATCTTCAATATGCTTGGCCCGCTGACAAACCCTGCAGGAACACGCTATCAATTGGTTGGTGTTTATGATGCAAAACTAACGGAAACAATTGCATATGTTTTAAAAAGACTCGGAAGTGTCTCTGCCTGCGTTGTCCATGGAAGCGATGCCACGGATGAAATAACCATAAGCGGAACAACGGACATTTCGGAACTAAGGGATGGAAGTGTGCAGTCATATATCTTTAATCCTGAAGAGTATGGATATAAGCTGTCATCTATGGATGCCTTAAAAGGCGGAGACGCGAAACACAATGCCTCAATACTTATGGATGTTCTTGCAGGCGTCAAAGGACCGATGCGGGATATGACCGAGCTTAACAGTGCATTTGCATTGTATATTGCAGGCATAACAAACAATATAAAAGAGGCCATACGCATTGTTAAGGACGTTATAGATTCAGGCATAGCAATGAAGAAACTCGATGAATTCAGAAAGGCGAGCGATGAGGGTGTCAGACAATGAACAATAAGGGCAATTTTCTTTCGGACATAGTTATTAACAAACAAAAAGAAGTACAGTCTAAAAAACAAAGAACAGACACAGATACTCTTATAAAATCAGCATACTCTGCAATGCCAGCAATGTCATTCCTTGAGGCTATTTCAGAGAGTGAACCTCCCTGCATTATATCCGAAATTAAAAGGAGATCTCCATCAAATGGCGAACTCATCAAAGAACCTAATGTAAAGAGGATTGCACAGGGTTTTGCTTCAGGAGGGGCATCTGCAATATCAGTACTTACTGATGAACAATATTTTGGCGGCAAACTCGAAGACCTTAAAGAAGTAAAGGAATCTGTAGACATCCCTGTATTAAGAAAAGATTTTATTGTAGATGAATTCCAGATTTACGAGTCAAGGGCCATCGGCGCTGACACTGTTTTGCTTATCGTTAAAATTTTAGATAAGAGTCTTATAAATTATGTCAGACTTTCAAGACAGCTTGGCATGGAGCCACTGGTGGAAATACACAATGAGGATGAGTTAAAGATAGCCATTGATGCAAGTTCTAAGATAATAGGTATAAATTCACGAAACCTTGAAACATTTAATACCAACACCGATATCGTGGAACGCATAATACAGGATATACCAAAGCACATATTGACGATAGCAGAAAGCGGGATAGTCTCAACCGATATAATATCCGAGCTTTTGAAGCTTGGTGTAAACGGCTTCTTGATTGGAGAGGCTTTTATGCGTGCCGAGTCACCGGAAAAAAAATTGAAAGAGTTCATAGGGAAATTTAGAATAAGTTCATTTATCGAAAGGAGATAAAATGCAGAGAAAGATACTTTTGGATGAAACGGAAATACCAAGGCGGTGGTACAACGTTATGGTGGATATGCCGAAACCGCCTGCGCCGGTACTTCACCCGGGAACCAAAAAACCGATAACCCCAGATGATCTGAAACCGATCTTTCCCATGGGATTGATCGAACAGGAGGTATCGACAAAAAGATGGATAGACATACCCGAAGAGGTGTTAAAGATATATACGATGTGGAGGCCCACACCTTTAGTGAGGGCATACAACCTCGAGGCTTACCTTAAAACACCTGCACACATTTACTATAAGAATGAAAGTGTAAGCCCTCCGGGCAGTCACAAACCAAATACTGCGGTTGCACAGGCTTATTACAACAAGAAAGAAGGCATTAAAAGGCTTGCGACCGAAACCGGTGCCGGACAATGGGGAAGCGCCCTTTCGATGGCAGGCAAGTTATTAGGACTTGACGTAACAGTATATATGGTAAGGGTCAGTTACGATCAAAAGCCATACCGCAGGATTATGATGGAAACGTGGGGCGGACACGTTCATGCAAGCCCAACAGAGTTGACAAATTCAGGTAGAAAGATCCTCGAAGCAGACCCTGCTTCGCCAGGCAGTCTCGGCGTTGCCATAAGCGAAGCTGTCGAGGATGCAGCGTCACATAAGGACACCAATTATTCCCTTGGAAGCGTATTAAATCATGTTCTAATCCATCAGAGCGTAATAGGCCTTGAAGCAAAAGAACAACTAAAAAAGATCAACGAGTATCCCGATATCGTTATTGCGTCATGCGGAGGAGGCAGCAATTTTGGAGGCATTGCGTTCCCATTCCTTATGGATAAATTTGCAGGAAAAAACTTACGGGCAATAGCTGTGGAACCGGCATCATGCCCCACCCTTACAAAAGGGCCTTACACATACGACTTTGGCGATGAGGCAGGACTGACACCGCTTATCATGATGTATACACTCGGACATAATTTTATTCCTCCGGGCATACATGCAGGCGGGTTGAGGTACCATGGTGATTCTCCGTTGGTAAGCCAGTTTTATCATGAAGGGATCATAGAGGCTGTTGCATACAATCAGCTTCCTGTGTTCGAAGCTGCCATTACGTTTGCAAGGACAGAGGGCATTATACCTGCCCCGGAATCGGCTCATGCAATCCTAAGCGCAATAAATGAGGCTAACAAAGCAAAGGAAGAAGGCAAAGAAAAGGTCATACTGTTTAACCTCAGCGGACATGGGCACTTCGATCTTTCTGCGTATGACAGCTATCTGCGGGGCAAGCTCCAGGATTATGAATATCCAGAAGCGGAAATCAAGAAGTCCCTCAAAGACCTTCCGAAGGTATAAAAATATTGTCGCTATCCAACGCATCCTTTCTCTATCCCTCCCTTCACGGGAGGGATACAAGAGAGGGTTGAGGTTGAGATACTCATTATGAAGATCAAGATCTGCGGTATAACATCGATAGAGGATGCCTTGATGGCATCTGATTATGGCGCCGATGCGATTGGATTTATCTTTTATGAGAAAAGTCCACGGTACATAAAACCTGCACATGCAATAAAGATAATCGAACATCTGCCTGCTTTTGTTTCTACGGTGGGTGTATTTGTCGACGAAAAGATCGACGCAATGCAATCAGTCGCTGATACGTTAGGACTTCATTATATACAACTGCACGGCAATGAGCCGTTGAGTATAGTTACAAAGCTCGGCAAAAAAGCAATCAAGGCATTCAGGGTTAAAGACGCATATTCGATAAACGATGTAAACAAATCCGGACTGAATATGGTGTTGCTTGATAGTTATACCAACGAATACGGCGGCTCAGGCAAAGGCTTTGACCATAAGCTTTTAAAAGGTTTATCCTCTGACATAAAATTCATTTTATCCGGCGGTATAACACCGGACAATGTGCGCAAAATAGTGAATGCATACAAACCTTATGCAATCGATGTATCGAGCGGCGTTGAAATCTTTCCCGGCAGAAAATCAAAAGAAAAGTTGAAGTTACTGTTCGAGAGGCTAAAAGGTTGACTTTCTTATGCAAAGCTGTTAAATGAACCACTATGAGTGAAATAAAGATACCTGAAAAATTAGAAAAAATAATGGATATTGTCAAACAGAATGCAGTAACGTATGCGCATTTTATTAAAACAAGGATCAAGCTCTACGAAATAAGAAGGCAGTATAACTTATCCGTTTATGAACTTGGACACCAGTTTTATGCAACTTCAAAATCAGGACTTGATGATGTTAAAGTTTTTTCTTCTTCCATCGAAAGATTGAAAGAACTTGAAAACAAGTTAATGGGCCTGAAAGAAGAGTTACATCAACCAGAGTTGAAACAAACTTCGGATAGCGATACAAAACAATAGACATATTTTTAAAATCACTTACAACGGGGCTGTAGCTCAGTTTGGGAGAGCGCTACAATGGCATTGTAGAGGCCGAGGGTTCGATCCCCTTCAGCTCCATTTTTCAAGCTCTCTTCCTATGGCATTTTTCGGGTTAATCTAATAGTAAGGGTATTAATGTGAACATAGTAAGGGTATTAATGTGAACACCAATGAAATAAAAAACACTAACCTAAAATATTATATCGCTATACTTTATAAACGCCGTTGGCTCATTGTCATCATTTCTATTATTGCGATGGTAATGATAATAATGGCTTACGCTTTAACTCCTCCTGAGTATGTTGCCCGGACAAAGCTGCTTATAGAACCACAGAATTATGCAAGACTAAATTCTGCTACTATGGTTCTCAACAATGAATTTTCTTATTTTGAGACACTCCCGGAGATTATGAGGAGCAAACCGGTAATACGACTCGCGGCAAAAAGTCTTGGTGTAGGTGAAGAAACAAAGGATTTTAATAGTATGTGCTCAAGATTGATACACGATCTCCATGTAAACAACCTTCCGGATTCTCTGATATTTACTGTTTCTATAAAATCGAGAGATCCAGTATTTGCCGCAAACGCAGCCAATGCAATAGTCGAAAGTTATATAAAATTTTTGGATGAAGAGAGACAAAAACGTATACAAGGTATTACGTTCGAGCTGCAGAAAGAGCTTACGTCTTTAAAGAATAAGGTAGAGAAATCCGAGATGGACTTGATAAAATATTTTCAAAAACAGGAATCGAACAGCAACGGATTTATTATATCCTGGGATGAACCTGATTATAATACCGGAACAAATACGCTATTTGAGCTTCAGATGAAATACATTGCACTGCAGATCGAGCTTGCCAATCTACTGCAGAAATACAAGGATAAGTATCCATTGGTTATTCAGTTAAAAAATGAACTAAACACTCTTACCATAAAAACAAACATTCTGAAACAGGCAATGCTGAAAGGGGATCAAAAGCGAATCGAGTATATAATGTTGAGTAGGGACGTAGAATTAAATAAAGCTCTCTATAACATTCTCACCAAGGCATTAAAGAATGTAAACATATTTAATGATATCAACTATACAACAGTTACAATTATTGAGCATGCCGCTATACCGACGCAAAGATCAAATCACGGTATTATATTCTGGTTGATATTCGGTTCAATTGCATCAATGGTCACTGGTATCGTATCCGGAATGATAGCGGATCAATTGGACAGCAGTATCGAAGGTGAGAGGGACATAGAAACGTTCGTGAAATATCCTATTATAGGTGTACTGCCTTTTCTTCAGGAATTAAAAATCAAAGAGACAAACAAATTAATAAACATTATCCATAGCAATTCATCCCAAAGGTACACCGAGGCGTTAAGGCTTTTAAGAACAAACTTAAAGTATTCTTCCATAGGAAGCTCAAAAGGTGTTTTGCTGGTTACATCAACCGCAAAAAATGAAGGAAAGACAACTGCGGCAGCAAGCCTTGCGTATATTCTATCCATTACAGGAGCAAAGGTTTTACTTCTTGATGCTGACGTAAAAAAGCCGACAATACATAAGCTGTTCAACAGCGAGACAACGCCCGGGTATACAGAGTTACTGATTGATGAAAGACTTGAGCTTATGGATGTAATCAAACAGAGCAATTATGATTCGCTTTATTACCTTACCTCAGGAAGGCAATCACCTCATTTGGCCGAGTTGCTTGATTCACAACGATCAAAAGAATTGCTCAAGAAGCTTAGAACCAGCTTTGACTATGTTATAATAGATTCACCTCCTCTTGGCATTATTTCGGATGCTGCCATACTATCATCCGAGGTTGATGATATAATATTTGTTGTTAAGGTCAATGGATATCCAAGAGAACAGATTATAAGAAGTATTATGTTGCTTGAATCTATCGACACAAAGATAACAGGCATAATATTAACATATTTGAATAAAAATATAGATTATTATGACTATGACAATTATTACAATAAGTTATACAATAATACAAAATGAAATCACAATTCATGTAGAAAGTATGTAACTTTTGCACGGTGCATCGTGCTAAGAAAATACTTGACAGTTTATTTATAATACTTTATGTTGTCAACAATAATTTCAATTCAACAATAAGGAACATTTTTAAACAATGAAATCAATAAATAGATTCTTTTTTAATCCAAAGTATCTGTATATAGTATTATTGGGTTTATTACTTTTTACAGGCTGCGGCTCTTCACAGGTTACGCCTACGGTTATTGAAAACAAACCAGTAGCAGCATACGAGATCAATTATACTGCTTACAATAATATGCTTAATGTACAATCCATTAACGTTACCCCTCCATCTTCAAGGCAAAACTTTACCGGTAAGGCTGGCCTATTCCAAATAGGCAATGCAATCTTTACAGGTAATTTAATAACAGTAACCGCTTATATAACAAACAATGATGTAAACCCCTGGACAGGCGTGGAAGTGCAGGCGTATCAACTCCTTTCTGGCAACAGTGTAACCGTATATAATCCAGACTTTGGCACAGGCTGGTATGTCAACAATCCAGCCAGTGGTGCATGGGGCTGGTTGTTCACATCAGGCACACAAGGTTCTGAATTTACTATCCCGGCAGGTGGACAATCGGCGAATAAGATTAACGGCTTTTATACAAACAGCAATTTTAGGGTTGTTGTTTACGTATACGCTAACGTTCCATTAATATCCGGAATTACCCCAGTATTAGGGCTTGCAGGATCTACTGTTACTATATCAGGCTATAATTTTTCAACAACACAGGGTAGTGTAACATTTCATGGTATTCCAGCCACTGTGCAAAGCTGGACGAATAATACTATCGTTGCAACTGTTCCTACGAATGCAACACTGGGCAATGTAGTGGTGGATACTGTTTACGCAAATACGCCTTATTCAAACCCAATACTGTTTACCCCAGATAATGTATTTACATCCGGTAATTCGATTAAAAACCCGGCAGGCATTACCGTAGATACTTCAGGCAATGTTTATGCTGCAATTTATAACACTAATAATGATATAGCAAAGTTAACGCCAACAGGAGTAAAGTCGATATATTCCAAGGGCAGCAGAGCCGTTCCATACAATTCTCCACTTGACGTTGCGTTTGACACCTCTGGCAAGCTTTATGTAGCAAATTCCGGTAATAACAATATTCTGGCGGTACCTGCAGGAGGCGGCAAGCCATCTGTTTTCGCAAATGTAGGCGCCACACCGGATGCGCTTTACTTTGCCAATGCAGGTCAATCATGGCCGCTCTATGTAGCTGACGGCGGTGATGGCACAATCTACTCTGTTGCAGCTAATAAAACCTCAACCGTGTTTTCATCAGGCTTTACAAACCCCACTGCCATTGCAACGGATGCATCAGGCGATGTATATGTTGGTGATTGCAGTAATGGCAGCGTATATAAAATAGATCCTACAGGTACAACAATAACAACTGTTATCACCGGTCTATCATGCCCTGCCGGTATGAAATTGGATCAATCCGGCAACATCTATATCCTCGACGCTGGTACAGGAATAATGTATCAATACTCTCCGATAACCGGTAATTATTCTCCTTATGCTGCGGGAACAGGTATTCCAAATGCGAATGGTGGTTTTGCTTTTAATGATACCTTCTCTACCCTTTACGCAAGCCAGGATACACCGACAAATGATATTATATCAATACCCATTCAATAACCATAGAGGGAATTTTTTATGAGAATAGGATTTGTAAATTAATTATTTATATGATAGGCTTACTTCATTGTTGGAGATGGAGAGACAATGGTGAATAAAGAAATATCAAAAATGAATACACCTTCTATAAAAAAAGAACAAAGAATTGTTCATAGTAACTCAGCACACAATCAAAAACACAAAAAGGTATTCGTAGAACCGGAACTCAGGGAATACCCTCCTCTGAGAAACCTGACATTCTTGACTGTTAGCGGCGTTTCGGGCGGCACTGTTTATTAACACCAAACATTATTCTTAGGAATTTCTCGCCTATTTGTAAATCCTATATGTTTTCCGTAAGATTTTTTGTTACAAAACAAACCATGCATGCTTTAAAAACTTGAAAATTAATCAGAAATAAATCACACTATAAATATGAATATAAAGATGATTTATAAAGTATGGTACCGAAATTTCATTGTCTGGACGAAATTCATAAAGCCGAGCCTCGTGGCAAATCTCGGTGAGCCGCTATTATATCTTTTACTCATGGGTTATGGCATGGGCAAGCTCGTACCTGAGATAAACGGCATAAAATATATAGACTTTCTTGCCCCCGGGCTCATACTATCTTCAGCAATGTATGCTGCAAGCTTCGAAGCAACCATTTCGAACTATACAAGGATGATAACTCAGAAAACATACGACGCAATCATGGTAACGCCTGTTAATCTTTCGGAGATTGTAAGCGGAGAGATTCTATGGAGCACAACTAAAGGTCTCATCAGTAGTATCTTCTTCATAGCAATCATGGGCATATTCGGGCTTATACACTCATGGCTGTTTATAATATCCATAGTTGCAGTTATTATGGATGGTCTGTTCTTCTCTGCCTTTTCCATGGTCTTTGTCGGATTTTCGCATTCTTACGAATTTTTCAACTACTTCTTCACACTAATCCTTACCCCATTTTTCTTGTTTTCGGGCATTTTCTTTCCCATAGATACATTACCCGAGTGGATAAGACGTATTGCGTTCTACATGCCTCTTACACCCATGGTTGATCTGGCAAGGATGTCCAACAACGGCATTATGGATTACAACGCACTGTTACTTTCTACAATAATGGGTATGCTGAGCATACCCATGGGCATTGTTTCGTACAAACTTATCAAAAAAAGGCTTATAAAATAAAGAGCCAGGCTTTCTAATAAAGTAAATTTTTAGTAATCTCCCCTCTCCCCTCTTTTGCAAAGAGGAGTAACAAAGAGAGAAGAGTTTGAGACGATGCGAAGTGAAACACGAACGAACTACTTGGTATGCTGTTATAATAATCTGCGTGGACTACTTCGTATCAGTAAGAGAGATAAGCATTCATTGGCAATAGATCCGGTTCGCCAAAGAGCGTTGTTTTACGAACAGAGGCGAACAACTCTTCCCTCTAATTCCTGTTGCCTTTCCCGGTTAATTACCCGGCATGTTTTCGGTAAGAGGCAGGTATATATTGAATGTCGTCCCCTTACCTAACTCGCTATGAACATCTATATATCCCTTGTGCTGCTTAACTATACTGTATACCACTGACAGCCCAAGCCCTGTCCCCTTGCCAACGGGCTTTGTTGTAAAAAATGGCTCGAATATCTTTTTCATGACATCCTCATCAATGCCAAAACCTGTATCCGTAACCGTCACAGACGCAAACCTTCCATGCCTTCCGAATCCATGTTCCTTTATGAATTGTCCATTAATTTCCATAGTACCTGTGCTTATTGTCAAGGAGCCGCCATAAGGCATTGCATCATTTGCATTTCCTGCAAGGTTCATCAGAACCTGCTCTATTTGAGTCATATTCCCCATTATGGTAAGCTGCCCGGACGCTAATTCCATTTTTAATATTACATCCTCTCCAAGAAGCTTTTTAAGCAGGTCTGAAAGAATTGTTATTGTTTTATTGATATCCAAAGATGTAAAATTAATAGCCTGTTTTCTGCCAAAGGTTAGCAAACTTTGCACTAAACCAGACGCCTTTTCAGATGCATTGATGATCTGTTCTACATTATACCTGAGATATTCATTATCTTTTAGTTTGTCGTAAAGTATATTACTATAACCGATTATAGCGGTAAGCATATTGTTAAAATCATGGCCAATACCAGCTGCGAGCTGTCCCATTGCCTCCATCTTCTGTGCCTGAAATAATTGCTCTTGAATCTTTTGTTTTTCTACCTTCGTGCGTAGCGACATAATGCCGTACGCCACATCATTTGCAAGCTCTTCAAGCAGCTTTTGTTCTTCGGCATCAAATGCGTCAAGCTCTGATGCATAGATATTGAATACACCTATGACATTGTTATCTATAATCAGGGGGAGGAACATGACAGATTGATAACCTTGCTTGAACGCAGCATCTCTCCATGGAGAAAAATCAGGCTCAGAGCCTATATCTCTTACAAGGAAAGGCTTACCTGTTCTAATTACCTTACCAGACACTGCTTTTTGGGGTTGTGAATCAGCCCATGTAAGGTCTTTGAGCTCTTCTATGTACTCACCTGAAAATCCAGCGTAGGTAACAATTTTAATGCTTTTATGTGCATCATGCTCTGCAAATGCAATGAGAGCCATACGATAGTCCCCAGGATCAATGGCGATTTTACATATTTCATTCAGCAGGCTTAATTCATCCGTCGCCCTTATAATGGCTTGATTACAATCGCTGAGAACCCTTAATGCCCGAATAACCTTACGCACTTGATCTGTCTTACTATTTTTTCCAGCCATATACCTTTATCCCCTCAGGTTTATTTTAGGTATATAAACACGTAGGAACGGCACCTTGGGAATATACCCAATTATATAATTTATAAATTTTATGATTACATATCGTCACGCTAATGCAATGCCGTCCCTTGTTGTCTCTTTGATCCTGTACATAGCCCCATCGGATAACCTTACCAGATCAAGTGTATTATCCGTATCCTCCGG
>CAZJPN010000019.1:0-4479 GCA_964547905.1 uncultured Pseudomonadota bacterium
GGAATAGCTATAGGATAGCAATAATGGCATAGCGGTACATAGGATAGGGTCAACTCAAAATAATAGGGGGCTTAGAATCTATCCTTTAGCCCCGTGTTCCTTCAAAAGGTCAACTATGCCAGCGTAACCTTTTTGTTCTGCTATTTTCAAAGCTGTCTCTCCATTATTATCTTTTACATTAACATCCGCACCTCTACTTATCAACAATGATACCATTTCTTCACGATCAATATACGTAACCAGCATAAGGGCTGTTATACCATCCTCGTCTCTTGCATCTATATTCGCACCCCGATCGAGCAACAGCTCCATAGTTTCTGTATACCCGTGAGCTGCTGCATACATAAGAACTGTAAAATCATCCTTGTCTTTAGTGTTAACATCCACACCTTCGTCTAACAATAACCGTACTCTACTGGCATTCCCATCATATGCCGCAAACAACAATTGTCTATCTAAATCCTTCATATCACACCTCCTTTACCCTTACTCTTTCGCTCCGTGTTCCTTTAAAAAGGCTACCATTTTTTTATTGTCTCTCCGTTTTGCAATAGACAGGGCTGTATCACCATATTGACTTCTTATGTTTATATCAGCCCCTCTTTCTAACAGTAGCTTTGCTATATTTATATCTGCATTCCATACATCCATAAGAGCTGTAAACCCAAAATAACTCCTCGCATTAACATCAGCCCCTTTGTCCAAGAGCAATTTTATTATGCTTATAGAGCTACTAAAAACGGCACTTGATAGAGCTGTTCTACCATAATCGTTTTCTAATTTTATATTGGCACTTTTATCTAAAAGCAACCTTACTATGTCTGTACGACATAACAGTGCCGCTCTTATAAGAACTGTTGAACCAGTATTGTCCTTCGCATTGACGTCAGCTCCACGATTTAAAAGTAATTTTACTATATCTGTATGATTTTTATATATTGCAATCATAAGAACAGTTGGAGCAGTATACTCATTTTTATCTATTGTATTGACATTTGCCCCATTATCGAGGAGTTTTTTTACTTTTATAATATCACCATACCGTACTGATTCTATCAGCTTTTGATCTAAGTCAACAGTTTTTCTTTTCATATTACTCCTATCTTTTATTTGTTAACTCTATCTGTGGTTATTTCCCGAATATGAATCTCATAAGCCAATAAATATATACGAAATAAATCAATAATTCTAATAAATCAATTTCTTTCATATTACTCCCTCCCTTTCCTCTATAGCACACAAACCATGAAAACTTATCTTATGATTTGCCTTTATAAGTTCATTGACAAACATTCTTACTCCATATTCGGTCACATAATCATGGAATATAACAACCGATGGATTGTACTTAGAGACGTATGTTGTATAATCCTTCGATACTTGCTCTTTACCGTGGTCTCCGTCTATAAAAAGAAGATCACATTCAAAATCAGATGGGATTTTATTAAATGCCGAATCTGAATAATCCTCAATAAGTTTTATCCTTCCATTGCTTGATTCAACAAGGTTTAACATGCACATTTTAATCTCTTCCTTGCTCATAACCTTTGAATCTGTGTTTGGTATTCCTGATTCATACACTCTTGTTATGATAGAATCAAACTCGTGCTTATACACGTCAATACAGTATATCGGAACTACTGAACAGTTGTAAAATATATTTGCACTCTTACCTGCAAATGATCCGATCTCTATTATACCCCTTTTAGCTCTATTTGCATAGTATGCCAATACCTGTATATCCTTTTTTGTAAGCGGGCCAGGATAGCTCGAAATATGTTCTGGCACCCTTATCTCAACATATTTCTGATTCACCGGTATCATTACTGCTGTAAGTTTACTATATAAATCATTATTTATTTCTGAATTTATTTTCTCCACAAATTTTTCTCGCTTTATCATCACTGCAAACATATCTACAAAAAGAACTCTTCTACTATTCTCGTAGTTTTCTAATCTACGTGGAAAATCATAATCAGTATCTTCATCAGTATCTTTATCAGTATCTTTATCAGTATCTTCATCATATCTTCCATATCCTCTCACTTCTTTAAACAACTTTTTAGATATGAGGCTATATGCAAGATTATCCTGTTCCCATGCTTTCGGACTCTTTCCAGTGTGCATGTATTTGATCTTACCAATACCAATATTATAACCGCTATCTTCAAGAGCCTCGTAAAAGTCCTGTAATATATATCCGGTAAATTGAATACCTATGTCTGAAAAACATAGGTACTTTCCGTGAGCGACCTTGGCTCCGTTATTTTTACAAATAGGATCATTGTAGAACCTACTGGGAACAGTACAATGTCTATTATCGAGACGATAATAATGAACATTCTCTTCATCGGAAGACATGAATTTAAGATAATCAACTACTTCCTTACTGGAGCCACCATCTACAAAGATGATCTCCATATTACAGTCCCCCTCTTGAAGCATATGTATTTTATCTCTGATTAAATTTAACTTATCTTCTTTGACTGGTATTATAACCGATACGCTCATCATGTTAATTTACCTTTCTTTGCTTTTCTTTTTGTTTGTAATAACCTTCAATCAGGTTGAGATATGAAGGTACTAAAAAGTTGTCAACAGGAAGTTTGTCATAAGAGCCTTCTTCAAAATAAAAACTTTCTGTAGCCTCAAATATGATAGTGAAACTGTATGCTTCAAATTTAATTACCTGAGGCTGAACTTGCTCTTTGCTTAATTTCACTATCTCTGCCTGATCCTGTCGGATCGTAGCATCTATATAAGAAAACAGTTTCGTTACATTGTAAATTTTATCAAGCGGATCATCTGTTTGAAACAAATACTGGAAACCATCCTTTACACCATAGTAAACATCCATTTTTATTCTCCTTTTTTTACGAAAGTGCTTTTGTATTATACTCTTTCATTTTCAACATAGCTTGCTTTTGGTCTTCAATGCTTCCATGCAAATAAAGGCTCGTTGTTGCTATGTTGCTATGACCTAAAATTATCCTGATTGTTTCAAGAGGAACTCCTGCCCTGATAGCTTCGGTTGCAAAAGTGTGCCGTAGCTTATGAGGGGATATGTAATTCATAGAGATCGAACTAAACACTTTATGAGTTAGCCTCGTTGCATATTCTCGGCTGATTGGTTTTTGGTCTCTTAAAGATACAAATAAATATTCCTGCTTTTGTGGAATCAGTTTCACGAATTTTAAGTACAGTTCAATTAAAAAAGTATCCATTACCATTGTTCGTTCTTTATTCCCTTTCCCGACCACTGTCAAGAAATAATTATGTCCCTCTTTTTTTATGTCCTGTTTCCTGATGCTTGATGTTTCGCTAATACGAAGTCCGTTCAGAAGGCAGAATGCAATAATCATAAAGTGTACTTTATACCAATACGAATTATTGTCATCGAATATTTCTTGTTTCAATGTTTGCAACATTGTTTCATAGTCTGAATGTGTAAGAGTCTTAACTTTTATTATTTTAGAAGATGTTGTTTTATGCTCAACATCTAAAATCAGCTCGTTAAGTTCTGTTGAAATGTCTCTTTGACCTTGGAATCTGAGGAATCTTGAATAGTTTCGTAAGCAAGCAATCCATTGCCGGTACTTGCTTGTATGCTTGTAGAGTGTCTGCGTATATTCAGGAATAGAAAGCTGTGTGCTTTTATATTCCTTTATGACTCTCATGTACTGCTGAAATGTCTTCCTCGACCATTGATTTGAGAGCCATTGAGGAAATTTCCTATCCGAAAATACTATCAAACAGATTCCCCTTCATAGATTTATTTTACAGTGCTTTGTGAGTTTAAAACACTGTCTCATAATTTTTTTCTTTGATGTCCCTGCTGAATCCTCTGCTGCCCATGCTGCTGCCACTGCCTCCTCTGCTGCCCATGCTATCCATTCGGCCACTGTTGTCCGTGCTGCCAATTCTGCTCCACGTGCTACTAACCGTGCCTTCCTTACCTGCTGTACGGTTGCTTTTCCTTCTATCCAAGCCTCCACTGTTTCTATCGTGTTTTCAGCAACAGGATCAGTGGTGTAAGGCAAGGAGAGACGTGCATACTGGCACGCCAGTCTAACAACCACCTTCCGTCCCTTCTTCTTGTATATAAGCCACAACAGCCAGTCTAATCGGTTACAAGTATCCCAAGCCTGTTTGAAGGTCTTATAGTCTCGGCACCACTCAACTGCGCCCGAACACGCCCCCAACTTTACCAACTTTTCTGTCCAATGATGTTTCATATTGCCCTCCCCTCCATTATGCTTCAACATCGGATTCAACGATAAGATACCCTTTCCCCTTGCAAGCCTTACAGGTATCTTTTTTCTTTGACCCGTGGCCATCACAGGCAGGGCATTTGATAGCATTTTTGTTTTTCGGGACTTCAATGTATCCCTTTCCATCACATCCATGACATTCTACCCTATCAGGATAAAACCCTACTTCACAGTACCCATTGCATACTGGGCATCTTTTTGCTATTTT
>CAZJPN010000020.1:0-44699 GCA_964547905.1 uncultured Pseudomonadota bacterium
CCTTTATCTCAGAACGACTTGGTATTCCGCACCAATTTACGAGATTTGTTTATGCAATGGCAATACTGGTGGGCGGTTATTATCCAGCTAAGATGGGCATTTTAGCTCTGAAGACCTTTACATTGAATATCCGTCTTTTAATGGTCGCGGGGGCAGTAGGAGCTGTCTCTTTGGGTTTTTGGGATGAGGCAGCCCTTCTTGTATTTATCTATTCTTTAGGAGATGTTCTGGAGGCGTTTGCTACGGACAAGGCAAGAGGCTCAATCAGAGCATTAATGGAATTGGCACCAAACGAGGCATTCGTAAGAAGAGATGGTATAGAATCAATTCTTCCTGTTAGAGAAGTAAAAATAGGCGATATTATTATTATCAAACCGGGTGAAAAATTACCTTTGGATGGAAAGGTTATTTCTGGAACTACAGCTATTGATGAGTCGCCAATAACTGGAGAATCAATTCCTGTAGATAAAACACGAGGGAACAATGTTTATTCAGGCTCAATAAATCAACGCGGCTCCATAGAAGTGGAGGTAACAAAACTCTCAAACGATACAACACTTTCCAAGATTATTCATTCTGTTGAAGAAGCACAGGCAAAGAAGTCAAGTTTCCAAAGGTTTGGTGAGAGATTTGGTAAGATTTATACTCCAGCAATGTTTCTCCTCGCTTTTTTAGTGGCATGTATACCATCACTTTTATTTAAGCAGGATTTTAATCCTTGGTTTTACCGGGCGCTTGTGCTTTTAGTGGTATCCTGTTCTTGTGGATTGGCGTTATCTGTGCCCGTTTCAGTAGTAGCAGCAATTGGTAATGCTGCCAGGCATGGTGTCTTGATAAAAGGCGGGCTCTATTTAGAGGCAGCGAATAATCTAAAAGCAGTAGCTTTTGACAAGACTGGTACATTAACTATCGGGAGACCGAAGGTTCAGGAGATAGTGAGTATAAATAAATTATCTAAAGATCAAATCTTAAATATTGCCGGCTCAATAGAGTCGCGGTCCGAACATCCTTTGGCTGAGGCAATTGTCAGGTATGCAAAGGAAAACAACATTTCATTTACCGGTATTAGTGATTTTGAATCAATCCCTGGTTTAGGTACAAAGGCTAAAATCAACGAACAAATTTATTATATAGGCTCAAGCCAATTATTTAAAAAAAACGTGACTGGATTAGCTATAGCTAAAGACGCAATAAAGCGATTACAGAACGAAGGGAAGACCACAGTATTGCTCGGTTCAGACAAAGAGGTTATCAGTGTTATTGCTATTGCTGACCAAATAAGGCCAGAAGCAAAAGAATCAATATCAAAACTAAAAGTTCAAGGATTAGAAAAGTTAATTATACTTACCGGAGATAATGAGGGAACAGCGAGGGCTATTGCCGATGAGTTAGGTATAGAAGAATATAGAGCCAGCCTTTTACCTGAAGATAAAGTGAAAGTAGTGAGAGAGCTTAGAGAAAAATATAAAAAGATAGCTATGGTTGGCGATGGAGTAAATGATGCACCGGCAATGGCCGAATCTGATGTGGGAATAGCAATGGGCGCCTGTGGGACCGATGTAGCTATTGAAACAGGAGATATCGCCCTTATGTCGGATGACCTTTTGAAAATTCCTTATGCTATTTCCCTAAGCAAGAGGTCATTGAACAACATAAAACAGAATATCTTCGCTTCCCTTGCTATTGTAGCTTTTTTGGTTCCTGCGGCCCTGTTCGGAATAATCAGTCTCGTGCCGGGACTACTTCTTAATGAAGTAAGTGCGCTTATTGTTATTGTTAATGCCCTTCGGTTGCTTAGATAAAATATGGGGCTAAAAGTGAAAAATAAGATATGACAAATAAAGGTGTTATTCAAAAAGTCAAATCAGAAATTGAAAAAGGGATTGGACTTGTCAAATGCAGGAAATGTGGTTGTATGAAAGAAACACTGGATAACCTGCAGGCATCCCTTCCCTTAATCAAATTTGAAGATGTTTCTGATTTGCTTCAAGATGTTAAAGTTTGGCAGGGAAAGATGGAACCTATAAAATATGCTTGCCTTGGATGTGAGCATTGTTTTCCGGCAGTAGCAACGAATAGCTTGGCATCAAACTTTTCTTCCTTAAATCAAATAACGTCATCAAATTGTAATTTTGAGGTAAAAGAAGATGACTGGCCCCCAGTAGCAGGAGAATATTTTGCCTTCTGCGAAGGTTTAACCTGCCCGGTAGCAGTGTCAACCCTTGCAAGTGTTGACCTTGCCGAAAGCTTAGCAAAAGCAAGACCTAAAGGGCTTTGTATGGTCGGGAAGACCGAAACCGAGAATATAGGAATTGACAAAATCATTAAAAATACGATTGCCAATCCCACAATCAAGTATCTTATTATTGCCGGGCAAGAATCCAAAGGACATTATAGCGGCAAGACGCTTTTGGCTCTGTCAGAAAAAGGAGTTAATGAAGATATGAGAGTTATTGGAGCCCCCGGGATGCGTCCCATACTGAAAAATGTTTCTCCTTCTGAAGTTGAATCGTTTCGAAAACAGGTTCAAGTGGTGGATTTGATAGGATGTGAGGATGCAGAAAAAATAATAAATATAATTGATGAATTTTCAAAGGTCCCTGCTTCAACCTGTAAATGTAATGAATGTTCTGAATCAATATCCACTGTTCCGATTTCTTCTGTTTCAAAAATAATAGCAAGCGAACCTAAGAAATTAAAAATGGATAAAGCAGGCTATTTCGTCGTCATTCCTTCCCTTGAAAAGAATAGCATTGTTGTAGAACATTACGGCTATGACAATAAACTTCTGCACATCATTGAAGGGAAGGATGCTCCATCTATATATTCAACGATTGTTGAAAATAACTGGATTACAGAATTAAGTCACGCTGCTTATTTAGGGAGAGAACTTTCAAAGGCTGAACTTAGTTTAAAACATGGGATTAAATACATTCAGGACAAAGCGCCTGGAAAATAAAGGACAGGATAAAGCATGTTCAATACTAACTATTTTGCGGGCTTGTTCATAATACTCATTATTTTGGAGAAGAGTGTCAATTTTATATGAATAGAACTGGTGGAATTATTCCGCGCCCTGGAATAACAAACAATATTATAGGCATGATAGTGATCGCGGTGATTTTAGCCTCGACTGTAATCTATCTTGTGAAATATCATACTGAAAAATCCAATACCCTTAGGAGAAACATCGGTCAAGAAATTAAAGTAGTAAATGTTGAGAAAGTGGTCAATGCACCAGATCATTACAAAGGGTTTTTTGGAGTAAAAGGAACAGTAATAAAAATTGATGTGTCTAAAAGCATTTTTTCCTTAGGATGTTCGGATGTTTGTATAGTTATGCCTGTAAAATATTCAGCTCAAATGCCGAAATCAGGAAGTAACATTATAGTTTATGGAGAGCTCAAACAACAGAAAGATGGCAAGTATTTTTTCCAGGGAAAAGAGGTCAAACCAGAATGAGAAAGAAAATGACTTACCCATTGCTTGCCTTTGTTTTGATTTTCCTGTTTCATATGTTCTATTCAATCTGGAAAGCATCACAAATTTCTCAACAGTGGGTTCAGACCAACAATATACCTTTAATTTCATTATATTTCAGGCAGCAGGATTTCTTTTTGGATTTTTCTTATGCATTAGCAGGAGCATTTACCGCTTATGCTATTCTAAATTTTCTTCGGAATCGTAAAAGTGGCGTGACTGGTATGGTTGGCGGGATTACATTAACCGGGGCATTGTATGTTGGTGGATGCTTTCTCATAGGTTGCTGCGGTTCTCCGATGCTTGCAGTTTATTTAGGACTTTTCGGTTCATCTTTTTTGGGCTTCACCAAGCCACTTATTGCAATAATAACTGCTGTATCGGTGGTGTTTGGATATATCTGGATAGAAAAGAAAAGTAAAAAATGTTGTAAAGGTAATATGGAATGTTCGTCGTATCTTGACAGTAAATATTAGCCCGGAAAATGCCTTTGCATAATATGGACGACCCTTCCCTGTTGTTTTTTTCGTGTTAAACGAAATAGGCCGCTGGTCCTATTTTCTGTGAACGCATAGTATGTAATTTGCACAATCCGTTATTATCCTGTATTCCCCAAATAAGAGTGAATTTTAAAGGGGCAGAGGTAACATCTGACGGAGGACTCTTGGCAAGGGAGTAAGAAAGGATTTTGGGGCTTGGATAATGAAATTTGTAATGGACTTACTTTACAATCGGGGTAAAACGAGCCTAAAGAGTTATAAAAGGGTAGTATGGGAGGGCAAAAAATTGTTCCTGAGGTTTAAATGGAGGATTCCAGCTATTTTAACCGGACAGTAGTGATATTGATATGCAATCACTGACAGTATAGTGAGATTATCAAAGAAGGAGAAAAATGGAACCAACTATCAAAACATTGTTAATTCTTTTATCCATGATAATTCTGTTTTTGGCGGGCTGCTCAGGAAATAACGGTAATAATGGAGCGACGGGAGCGACCGGCTTCCAACGCTATCCCGGTAATCCGGTATATACGTCTTCACATTCCACCTGGAACTTCGCGGCAATCGGTGACCCTTGTGTGATCTACGATTCCGATGAGGGTATCTACAAGATGTGGACATCGTCCGGCGGGACAATTCCAGCAAATACGTCGACAGTGATCGTTCGCATTTAATATCTCACCTCCCCTGACGGTGTTACCTGGGCGGAATACGCAGGCAATCCTGTGTTAAAAGAGGGAGCCTCCGGCGCCTGGGATAGCGGCGGTACCGAAACGCCGACCGTGCTCAAGATCGATTCAAGCCACTATTTTATGTGGTATGGCGGATATACGTTTCCTCGACCGACCCCCCCGGTTGGCATGCAGATCGGAGTGGCTACCTCGAGTGACGGCATCAACTGGGTCAAGTATGCAGGCAATCCTGTTCTCGGTTTCGGCGCACAGGGAACATGGGACGGGGCATGGGTCGAGTCGCCAACGGTGGTAAAGGTAGGAAGCACCTTTTACATGTGGTATAGTGGAATTGATAGCTCGCACACCTATCGCATTGGCATGGCGACTTCGGCGGACGGAGAAATATGGACAAAATACGCTTCGAATCCGGTTCTATCGAGCGCCGCTGAAACTGCATGGGAAAACGGTGCAGTGTATGCACCTTCAGTGTTCTATGACGGGTCGCAGTTCAAAATGTTCTATGTCGGTCTCAACAGTGTTACGTTTATCAATGCCTGTCGCATTGGCATGGCAACCCCGACTGATGGAATATCCTGGACGAGGTGGGCACATAACCCCGTCTTGGATGTTGGGGACTCAGGCAGCTGGGATGCGAACGGCCCCTTTGTCCCAACGGTCATACTCCGGAACAACAAGCTTTTGATGTGGTACCTGTCGGGAAGCAGCCCCAACGAGGGAATAGGCCTCGCAACATGGGTCCAATAATGCGCTTCACCGTATTACGCGATCTCAAACTTTCATCTTGCATTTTTCGGGTTCATCAAAATAACCAAAATCAAGGGGTATTATTCCTTTCTCAATGTATGGTCTTCGTAGTTTTTGTCGTTGATATTGGACGGGTTTAAATCATAACCCTGCCATAGACGACGGCCTTCAGCAATATATTGTTTTTTATATGTTTCATGCATATAAATTGAAATGGAATATTTAATGCATTTAATGACAATGCAAAGGAGAAATAATGAATGAATTGAGAGTTCGGTTTGCCCCAAGCCCAACCGGAGTCCTTCATATCGGTGGTGCAAGAACAGCTTTATTTAATTATCTGTTTGCAAAGCATAACAAGGGTAAGTTTATACTGCGAATAGAGGATACAGACAAGGAGCGTTCAACAAAGGAATCTGTTGATGCAATTATAAACGGCCTGACATGGCTTGGCCTTCATTGGGACGAGGGACCGTTCTATCAGTCACAGAGAACAGAACTCTACAAACAGCATGCGGAGCAGTTATTAAAAGAGGGAAAGGCATACAGATGCTACTGTACACCGGAAGAGCTTGAGTTAAAAAGGACAAAAGCCCTCTCTGAAAAAAGGAAACCTATCTATGACAGGACATGCAGAGAAAGGACGTATCATCCGGAAGGCAAACCATACGTCATACGGTTCAAGTCGCCGATGTACGGCACGACAATTGTCAAAGACATGGTAAAGGGAAACATACTGTTCAACAATGAGGAGCTTGAGGATTTCGTCATTATGCGGAGCGACGGCAGCCCTACCTATAACTTCGTCGTTGTGGTTGATGATGTGAATATGCACATCACCCATATTATCAGAGGGGATGACCATTTGAACAATACCCCCAAACAGATCTTCCTCTACAATGCATTTAACTATCCTATTCCACAGTTTGCCCATATCCCGCTGATCCACGGTACGGATAAGGCAAGGCTCTCAAAAAGGCATGGGGCCACATCTGTAGAGGCATACAGGGAAGAAGGCTATCTTCCTGAGGCATTGGTAAATTACTTAGTACGGCTGGGCTGGTCGTTCGGTGATAAAGAGGTGTTTACCATGCAGGAGATGATAGACAACTTTTCCTTTGACAATATATCGAAATCAGCGGCAATCTTCAACCCAGAGAAGCTGCTGTGGCTGAATGCGACCTACATACGGGAGAAATCCGCTGAACAGCTTCTGACACTGCTTGAACCGTTTATCAAGGCACGCGGTTTAGCGGACAGGTTGAATGGTTTAAACCGTTTGAACCTACTCAAGCTGATAGATGAGACCAAGATTCGCTCACGTACACTGTTAGAACTGCTTGATATGATGGATTATTATTTTAAAGACAATATCGAGTACGATCAGAACGCCGCAAAAAAGCTGTTTACAGGAGAAAAAGTCATACACCTTGAAACTATGATGTCGCGGCTATCCAACATCGACAGCTTCTCCAAGAACAATATTGAAGCAGTTATAAAAGACTATGCTGCTGAATTCGGATTAAAACTCGGTGACGTTGCACAGCCGTTACGACTTGCAGTAACCGGAAGGACCGTAAGCCCGGGACTGTTCGAAATCATGGAGATCGTCGGTAAAGAAAAAGTTGTACAGAGGGTATTAAATGCAGTCAAGTATATCAAGGGAAATAATGGTCAACAAATCGGTTAGCAGTGCGCCCCTCTTGATCGGCACGAAGCTCTTTTTGCTAAACGAAGCTATAGCAAAAATGCATTTTTATTCATCCCTGATATGGATAAAGAAGCTGTCCACGAAGTATACCACGAATGTATACCGTGCAGTTCACGGCGTGCCGCTTCATTCGGATCACCCTGCTAACCTTTGTGAAGGATTTAACGTATGAGTGAACACGAGCATCAACATAACATACAATCCGGATCCAAAGGGCTTTTGATTGCCCTTCTTATAACCATCGTCATGATGGTAGCCGAGGTTGTCGGCGGCTTCCTCAGTAACAGCCTTGCCCTGCTTGGAGATGCGGGACATATGTTTACCGATGTATTCTCTCTTAGTCTCAGCCTCTTTGCATTTACTATGGCCCGAAAGCCGCCAAACAGTACAAAGACGTATGGTTATCACCGTATGGAGGTTATGGCAGCGCTTACAAATGGTGCGCTCCTCATCATTATATCCATAGCTATATTTTACGAGGCATACAGGAGGTTTGCATCACCGCCGGAGATAAAGGGGCCAATCATGCTTATTATCGCATCGATCGGACTTATAGCTAATGTGGCCGGTATCTATGTGCTGAAAGACACCCATGCCGATAATCTTAATATACGCAGCGCCTTTTTACACATTGTGGGTGATACACTTTCCTCGGTCGGTGTGATCATAGGCGGTATATTGATCATAACGGAAAAGTGGTACTTTGTCGATCCGATCATCAGTATATTCATAGGCGGCATAATAATTAGGGGCGCTATAGGTATAATCTTCGAATCGAGTTCAATTCTCCTTGAATATGTACCGGGAAACATCGACACGGAGACTGTAAATCAGACATTACTGAACATAAAAGGCGTAAAGAACGTACATGATCTGCATATATGGGCCATAACATCCGGATTATATTCAATGAGTTCTCATATTATGATAGACGATACTATGATAAGTGAAGGCGCATTGATTATACAAAAGATAGAGGCTGTTATGAAAGAGAAATTCCGCATCAGCCACACCACGATACAGCTTGAATGCGATAATTGCGAATGCGGCATGGTATGCAGTATGGTCAGCAAAAGCGAGAAGGAATAGGATGACAGAACATAAAGACCCTGTGTGTGAGATGATGGTCGAAGAAGGTACAGAGGCAGGGACATATACCTACAAAGGTAAAACATATTATTTTTGTTCGAAATCATGTGTTGAAAGGTTCAAAGAAGACCCTGAAAGGTTCCTCACACCACATCTCGCCCCTGTTGAGATGCCGGTACATTCGGACAGGAAACCAACGAACCGGATTAAGACTATTGTCCTGCCTATAGAGGGCATGTCATGTGCATCGTGCGTTGCGAAGATAGAAAAGTCCCTGTCAAAACTTGAAGGTGTATCATTGGCAAATGTAAACTTCGGTACGGAGAAGGCACTTGTAAAATATGACCCGGGACTCCTTGATATGAATGACTTTAAGCTCGCGGTCTCCGGGGCAGGTGCTTACAACATAATAGAGGATGCCAATAATCCGGACAAAGAAGCTCAACTGAGGCTTGCTGCTTTTCGAAGCTTAAGACTGAAATTTATCTTCAGCACTGTAATAGCTGTTATCACCATGCTGCTTGGTATGAAGGATATGATCCCGATATTGAAAGAGCTACCTCTCAAATACAACAGCATCATTAATTATACAATGTTCGTTCTTACGACCCCAGTACTGTTCTGGGCAGGCGAGCAGTTTTTCAGAGGTGCATACGCAGAGGCAAAGCACTTTTCTACAAACATGGATACACTTGTAGCTCTTGGTACTTCAGTGGCATATATCTACAGTACTGTTGTTACATTTTTCTCAATACATGCATCAGCTCATGTATACTTTGATACAACTGCATGGATCGTAGCACTTATCCTGCTCGGCAGGCTGCTTGAGGCATACTCAAAGGGCAAAACAACCGATGCCATAAGGTCCCTGATGGCATTAAAACCTCAAACAGCAAGGGTGCTAAAAAATAGAAACGAGACAGAAGTCAAGGTTGACGAGGTTGTGCCGGGGGATATGATACGAATCAGACCGGGTAATAAAATACCTGTTGACGGGGTCATTGCCGAAGGCAGTTCCACCATTGACGAATCCATGCTGACCGGTGAGAGTATACCCGTTGAAAAGGGCCCGGACAGCGAGGTATTCGCAGGAACAATTAATGCGTCCGGAAGTTTTATATTCGGGGCTACAAAGGTAGGAACCGACACTGCCCTTTCCCAGATCATCAAGCTGGTAACTGAGGCACAGGGCTCAAAAGCCCCGGTAGAAAGGCTTGCAGATAAAGTCGCAAGCTATTTTGTGCCTGCTGTTATAGGAATATCAATCATCACTGCTGTCGTATGGTATATAGTTACGCCGGGGCACTCTGTATCGTTTGCACTGATAAATCTTGTTTCCGTTCTTATCATTGCATGTCCTTGCGCACTCGGACTTGCAACACCCACTGCGGTTATAGTCGGCATTGGTAAGGGTGCGAAACACGGTATATTGATAAAAGGCGGTGAAAGTCTTGAAAAGGCTTACGGCATTACAAGAATAATATTTGACAAAACTGGTACACTGACTCAGGGTAAGCCTGCGGTAACGGATGTAATCCCGGTCGATACGGATATAAATACCTTGTTATCATACACCGCATCCATAGAATCATTATCAGAACATCCGCTTGCACAGGCAGTAGTAAAATATGCTCGTGAACATAATGTGCAGATTAAGCATGTTGATGGATTTACGACGCAAGCCGGTGTAGGCGTATCAGGCATTGTGGACAGCAGCACGGTGAGTGCCGGCAAGCCTGATGATAACACAGGCGAGGGCCTTACTTTGCAAGGTAAAACAGTTCTTATCATAAAAATTAACGGTCGAGTATCCGGTATTATAGGCATGCAGGATATCCCGAAACGAGATGCAAAACAAACGATCTATGAACTCAAACATGCAGGTATCAAAATAGCCATGATAACAGGCGATAACAAGGTTACTGCTTCAGCAATAGCTTCAAAACTTGGCATTGATGATTTTCAGGCAGAGGTTCTACCGGCAGATAAGGCAGAAGCAGTAAAATATTACCAGCAAAGAGGAGATAAAACAGCAATGGTTGGTGACGGCATAAACGACGCACCTGCATTAATGACAGCGGATCTTGGTATTGCAATCGGATCAGGTACTGACATAGCGATAGAGTCATCGGATATAACAATAATAAGCAGTGAATTAACAACCATATCGAAAGCCGTAAAGCTTGCACAGACAACCATGAGAACAATCAGACAAAATCTTTTCTGGGCGTTTTTCTATAATATCACCGCAATACCGATTGCCGCAGGCGTATTATATCCATTCTTTCACATACTCCTCAATCCCGTCATTGCAGCATTTGCAATGGCATTCAGCTCTGTATCTGTCGTATCGAATTCATTACGATTAAAAAACACAAGGGTTTAAAATTCAACAGCGATTATCAAAAAAGTTGACAATATTACACAATAATTGTAAGTAGACATTTCATAGTAAAAAATATCTTATTTTTAAATTAGTTAACTATAGCTGTACATGGTACAAATAATGCACACTATCTATAAGCAGGAATGGTTAATAATATGATACACAGTGTATTAATAATTGATGATTCAGAAAAAGAACGCAATGAGATAAAAAATGTTCTCGAAGGCACAGGTCTTTTTAATGCGTTCTATGAAGCATCGGACGGGCTTAAAGGATTTAAAATTATGTTGTCCAACCCGCCTGATCTTATATTATGTGATCTTATTATGCCAAATTTCGATGGTTTCAAATTTCTACGCCTTAAAAGAGCACGCCAGGATTATGACAATATACCCGTATTGATGGTAACAGGCAGGGACGATATGAAAGATAAAATCCGCGGACTGGAAGAAGGCGCACAGGATTATGTTTTAAAGCCGTTCAATCCGCTCGAACTTGTAGCAAGGGTAAAAGCACACTTAAGAATAAAACTTCTTCAGGATGAATTGAAACAGGTTAATGAGAAACTGGAGACACTGTCCAACACAGATCCGTTGACAGGACTTTACAACAGAAGATATTTTTTTAATATACTCGAACGAGAGTTCGAACGATCGAAACGATACAACAGGGCATTATCTTTATTAATGGTAGATATTGACTTTTTTAAATCCGTGAATGATAGATGCGGGCATTTGATCGGAGATAAAGTACTCGCCGTTGTAGCAAGGATACTAAAAACGGATCTCAGAAAAATTGACAGCTGTGCACGGTACGGAGGAGAGGAATTTGTGATACTTCTTCCGGAAACCGAAATCAACGGGGCAGAGAGCGTTGGTAACAGATATTTAACCGAGATACGTGAACAGGATCTTTCCGATATTTGTAAGGAGATCAAGACAATAACCGTTTCTGTCGGGATTGTATGCCTGCCTGACGATACTATAAAAACCACCGACGTGTTTCTTAAATATGCTGACGATGCCTTGTATGCGGCCAAAAAGGCCGGCAGAAACAAACTCATTGTGTGTAACAAGCCTTAACCCGAATCCTTGATACTATTGAATTTATAGATTATCTTTATATGCAACGAGGTGAATCTTGGAATATAAAGATTATTATAAAATACTCGGCGTCGGTAAAAACGCCACACAGGAAGAAATTAAAAAGGCATACAAAACGCTCGCACGGCAGTACCACCCCGATCTGAATCCGAACGACAAAAAGAAGGCAGAAGAAAAGTTCAAAGAAATAAACGAAGCCTATCAGGTTCTTGGAGATGCTGAAAAGAGGTCAAAGTATGATCAACTTGGCTATAATTGGGACAGAATTTCCAGTCAGGATCAATGGGCAAGGAGAGGCTATGCGGGAGCAGGTTCAACAAATTTTGGAGGAACGAATTTTTCTGATTTCTTTGAAACATTCTTTGGTGGGCATGGCGGAGCAGCAGGTATAAACTTTGAGGATCTGCTTGGAGGGTTCGGTAATAGACGTGCTGAACCTGAGTACAATGCGGATCAAGAATCTGATATTGAAATCACCTTACCGGAGGCTATGAACGGAACTAAAAGACTGATAAGTATCCCTTCTGTTGATGTATGCAATGTATGTGGTGGTAATGGGTACATAGGAAGAACAGCCTCATATAAAGGAAGAAATATTTCCAGTCAGAATGTCTGCCCACAGTGTAATGGAACAGGCTATGTACAGAAAAATAAAGCTATAGAAGTAAAAATACCAAAGGGTGTAAAACAGGGATCAAAGATAAAACTTGCGGGTGAGGGTACTATAAATCCTCGCTCAGGTAAAAAGGGGGCATTATATTTGAATATAAAGATAAAACCATCCCCGCCATTCACTGCAAAAAACGAGGATCTCTACCTTGAACTGCCGGTTTATCCATTTGAAGCAATACTTGGCAAAAGTGTCAATATACCTTCCCCAACAGGCGGCGAGATAAGCCTTAAAATACCAGCAGGAGCACAGAATGCCCAATTGTTAAAATTAAAGGGTAAGGGTATACAATCAACATCAAGACTCGGTGACCTCTATGTAAGAATTAATATTACAATACCGAATAACACGACTTTAGAGGAAAGGAGGCTTATGGAAGAATGGGAAAGATTAAGGGGACAGGATAATCCGAGAAGGCAATTTTAATGAAGAGGCTGTACCACCTTAAGGTTAAACAAGAAGATATATCAGGGCTTGTTTTATTGCCCGGTGATCCAAAAAGATCGTCATACATTGCAGATAAATTTTTAAAATATTCTGAAGTTATAAATGAATACCGCGGACTTGATGCCTATACCGGATTTTATAACAACCAAAGGGTGTCTGTCGTTACTTCCGGTATGGGGGCACCATCAGCAGCCATAGTAATAGAGGAGCTCAAAAGGCTTGGAGTAAATACTATAATAAGGGCGGGCACATGCGGTGGCGTCGCTAAAAAGATTAAACCTTCGGATCTCGTTATTCCAACAGGTGCGGGTTCTATGATAGGCTTTAAAAAAGCATACGGTATCAAGGAAGTACCGTCAGTACCTGATTTTCATGTTTTAGAGAACCTTGTTCTGTCTGCTAAAAAACATAGAAGCCTCATATCGAGGCATGCTCTCAACATTCATATAGGTCCAATTATGACATCCGATGCGTTTTTTTCGGAAAAGAAAGATGCAAAATCGCTGGAATCAAAAGGTATCCTTGCAATGGAGATGGAGTGTGCCGCACTTTTTTCGCTTGGTCATGTGCTTGGCATAAAGACAGGGGCCATCTTGCTCGCAACCGGCAACATCAATTATGCACAACAGGTTATGAACTCACCTGCCATACGGGCGTCAATGGATGGTATGATTGAGATTGCGTTAAACGCATTAACCCGAAAAATGCAATAGAGAAGTTTGTTCGTTCATAAGTACCCTCTCAAACTCTTTCTTCTTTCCTATAGACTTCAGCACTGGACTATTCTAAAAGAGAGCTCTATATTATTTGCATGAAATGGATAAAATGGATAGTGATAATAGGTATCATCATTGCGGGAATATTCCTGCTGAAAGACATAGCGGGTCACGAACAAAAACATATTCAGAAAATAAATGCACGTCATGCTGCAAAAGCGGAACAGTACACCACGGGCATAGCACAGCACGTACAGCAGCAGATTAACAAGGATGTTCAGCAGGGCTACAAAGGCCTGCCCATGAGTCCGCAGCAATAAACCCAGCCAACCCTATTTCTCAAATGCATTTTTTTGATTGAGCACCTTCTTGAGGTATTCGCCTGTGTACGATGCCTTGTTATTTACAATCTCCTCCGGTGTACCCTTGGCAACAACGTATCCGCCCTTGTCCCCGCCTTCTGGTCCCAGGTCAACAATATAGTCCGCTGATTTTATGACATCGAGATTATGCTCTATTACAATGACGGTATTATCCTCGTCTACGAGCCGATTCAGGACATTCAATAATTTTTTTACATCATCAAAATGCAGCCCGGTGGTAGGCTCATCAAGTATGTACACAGTCCTGCCCGTACTCCTCCTGCTCAGTTCTTTTGCGAGTTTAACCCGTTGTGCTTCTCCCCCGGAAAGCGTTGTGGCTGACTGACCGAGTTTAAGATAGTCAAGACCGACATCGTACAACGTCTGTAGTTTCTCTTTTATTGCCGGTATATTGGCGAAAAATTCCAATGCCTCTTCAACCGACATACCGAGTACATCGGAGATATTTTTCCCTTTATAATAGACCTCCAGCGTTTCCCTGTTGTAGCGTTTACCCTTGCATCCGTCACACTGGACATAAATGTCGGGCAAAAAATGCATTTCGATTTGCAGCATCCCCTGCCCTTCGCATGTTTCGCATCTTCCGCCTCTGACATTGAAACTGAATCTGCCCTTTGCATACCCTCTGGCCCTTGCCTCCTGTGTCTGAGCAAATACATCCCGTATAGGGTCAAAAACACCTGTATATGTTACTGCGTTGGAGCGTGGCGTTCTGCCTATCGGGGATTGATCTATCTGTATGACTTTATCAACAAGCTCTATACCTTCTATTTCCTGGTAATGCACGATAGTACCTGTAGGACCGTTCAGCTTCTGATAGATGACATTGTACAGCGTATCAATGATAAGGCTGCTTTTGCCCGAACCTGAAACCCCTGTTACGCAGATAAAAAGGCCGACCGGAAATTCCACATCGATACGTTTCAGGTTATTGGCATAGACACCCTTGAGCTTTATGGATCCGCGCACAGATTCCCTGCGTTTCTGAGGAATGGGAATCGAAAGCCTGTTCGAAAGATATTTTCCTGTAAGAGAATCGCTGTCTTTCATGATCTCCGATGGTGTTCCTTGTGCAATGACCTTGCCGCCTTTATGCCCTGCGGCAGGCCCCATATCGACGATGTAATCCGAAGCCATAATTGTTTCCTGATCATGCTCCACGACAATCACCGTATTACCAAGATCACGTAATTTGAAAAGTGTTTTGATGAGTTTGACGTTATCCCTCTGGTGCAATCCTATGGTAGGTTCATCGAGTATGTATAACACGCCGACCAGTCCTGAACCGATCTGGGTTGCAAGCCTTATTCTTTGATATTCTCCCCCTGAAAGCGTGCCTGCCATCCTGTCAAGGCTGATATAGTCAAGCCCGACATCATGCATAAAACCTATGCGGTTCTGGATCTCCTTGAGTAACCGTTCCGCAATGAGCTTTTGTTTTTCAGTCAGTGACAGTGATTGTATGAAATTGTATGCCTGTTCGATCGTCATGCGGGTAAATTCATAGATGCTCTTGCCGCCGATGGTAACAGACAGGCTTTCCTTTTTCAACCGTGCACCATTGCATACCGGACAAACCTTGTAGTTGAGATATTTTTGAATTTCGGAAATAATAAACGGGTCATCCTCTTCGTGATACTTTCTCTTCAGATGAGAGAGAACACCTTCGAACGAATGGCCATGTTTGTTTATCTGTTTTGCATAAGCCTGACTATTGATCGTATTAGTCCCGTAGAGTATGACGTGCTTCTGCCATTCAGGGAGCTTATGGAACGGTGTATCAGGATTGATATCAAAATTGCTTTCGAGCGACTCAAGCATTTCATGAAAGTAAAAACTGTTTCTCTTACGCCATGGAGCTATTGCACCTTGATTTATCGAAAGTGTCTTGTCCGGCACTACAAGCTCCGGTGCAAAATCTGCGAGATATCCGATACCATCGCAGTTATCGCATGCACCATAAGGGCTGTTAAAAGAGAATATCCTCGGCGCAAGTTCCGGCAGGTTAGTACCGCACTCGGTACACGCAAATTTCTGGCTCATGCTCAATGATCTGCCTTCGTCGACAAGCTCGACTTCGACAACTCCGTCTGCGAGGGAGCAAGCATTTTCGATAGAATCTGCAATTCTGGAACGCATCTGTTCGTTGACAACTATTCTGTCTACGATTATGGATATTTTGTGTTTTTTGTTTTTATCGAGTTTGATCTCGTCCTGTAAGTCGAAGTTCTGTCCGTCGACCTTTGCCCTTGTGTACCCCTTTTTTCGCCACTGTAAAAATTCCTTTTTAAACTCGCCTTTATCGCCTCTAACGACAGGCGACATAATCATAATGCGTGTATCCTTGCCGAGAGATACTACCTGATCCACCATCTGATCAACGCTCTGGGATATAAGTTCTCTTCCGCACGTTGGACAATGCGGTGTACCTATCCTTGCATAGAGAACTCTGAGGTAATCATAGATCTCGGTTATGGTGCCGACAGTGGATCGAGGGTTGTGGCTTAATGCCCTCTGTTCTATGGAAATAGCAGGAGATAGTCCCTCTATAGAATCAACATCCGGTTTGCTCATCTGACCGAGAAACTGCCTTGCATAAGCCGATAAAGACTCGACATATCTCCGCTGCCCTTCTGCATATATGGTGTCAAAGGCAAGCGTACTCTTTCCGGAACCGGATAGCCCGGTTATAACTACAAATCTGTCACGCGGTATATCTATATCAATATTTTTAAGATTGTGCTCTCTCGCACCCCTTACGACGATATAATCCATTATTTATTTCCCATTGTTTTGCTAAAGTAGGGGCAGGTTTTAAACCTGCCCCTACAAAAACATCCCAATACTATAGATTACTTTATTATTGTCCCGGATTGCCTTTTCTGTTTTATTGCGGACATTTTACCCGCCAGTAAAATTGCCGCAACCATGCTCTCGGCATTTGCAATACCCTTGCCTGCAATATCATAAGCTGTGCCGTGATCAACGGATGTCCTTACTATAGGCAGTCCGAGAGTAACATTTACCGAGTCATCGAAATTTATCATTTTTATCGGTATCAATGCCTGATCATGATATATGCCCACTACCACATCATATTTGCCTTTATAGGCAAAATGGAATGCAGTATCAGCTGAGAGAGGCCCGTACACCTGAATACCCATGCTCTCTGCCTTTTTTATTCCGGGTATGATAAGTTCTTTTTCCTCTACGCCAAACAAACCTTCTTCACCTGCATGTGGATTTAAGGCTACGACTGCAATCCTTGGATTTTTTATACCAAAGTAATCTACAAGTGCCTCATAGGTCAGCTTAATAGTTTTAAATATCATTCCAGGTGTTATCGTGTTTGGTATTTCTCTTATAGGAAGATGGGTTGTAACAAGAGAAACTTTGAGTTTCTTACCGACAAGCATCATACAGTAATCCTCTGTACGTGTTAGCTCGGCAAGCATTTCCGTATGCCCGGGATAGTTAAAACCTGCATTGTTTATGGCTGCTTTGTTTATAGGCGCGGTTACCATTGCATTTATAGAACCGAGCATTGCAAGCCGTACCGCCTCTCTGATATACGTTACCATCATCTTACCTGCAATCTTATCCGGCCTGCCAATCTTGAGTCTTACAGGATCAAGGTTGGACAATTTAACGATATTGATTGCCTTGATACTCGGTTTCAGCGATTTTATATCATCGACTGATATTATATTTACGTCTAATTTTGCGTTTAAATCCGAGACAGTTTTTTTTATAACGTTGGGATCACCGAGTACAACCGGTATGCAATCTTTTGTTGTTCTCGCCTCCTTGTATGCCTTTACAATCACTTCGGGCCCTATACCTGTAGGGTCACCCATTGTTATGCCTATTCTTGGTAGTTCCATCAATTCCTCCAACTATAAAAGTTCATTATAGATCGTAATGATAGTTTTTTGTCTTTTTGTCAATAGCCAATTTTTCAGAGCGGAATCCAGCTTGCTTATATATATATCGTTACGGATCTTTTCTTTTACGTCGTTTAAGGGAAGAAGCCCTGATGATTTAAATCCATTGATCAATATAATCTCGTAACCAACGGGTGTCCTTATAGGACCTATAAGGTCACCTGGCTTTGCTTTAAAAATCGCGGTATCAAGAACCGGATAAAGACTTCCTTCCTGTACGTAACCGAGGTAACCTCCTGATTTTTTTGTATATTTGTCATCCGAATATTTTATGGCTACGTCACTAAAGGCCTCTCCCCCTTTAATTCCAGATACAACAGTCCTGGCGATTTTAAGTAAATTTTTCTGTTTTTCGGGGGAGGCATCAGGCGGTACTTCAATCAGTATATGGCTTATATTTGCCTGTTTTACCCCGGCAAACTCTTTTTTGTGTGCAATATAATATCTCTGTATGTCATCATCGGTTATTGTAATCTCGCTTCTGAATTTATAACTGACCAATTTTGATTTGGCTATCTCGCTCTTGATTTCATCCCTATATGCGTTAAAGTCTATTCCCTTACTCTTGAGATCGGACTTAAGAGAGCTTATTGGTACACCGTTTGCTTCGGACATTTGTTCTATAGCATTGTCAACATCGCTCTCATCTATGGATGCCCCCAGGGTCTTGAGTTCATTATAGATGATGTCGTCATCGATAAGATCATCCAGGGCCTTCTTCTTTAAATCTTTGGAATCCGGATATTTCTGTTTGATGATTTCAACCCGTTGATTTATCTGAGACAGCGTTATAGGAGCCCCATTTACAATTGCAACGATACCGTCTACAACTTTTTTGTCTGCACCCATGATAATTGGAATACTAAACAGTACAAATAATATATTTATATACTTCATGATTATCTACTTATAACAATCCTGATCTTTTTAAAAGAGCATAATTTATATTGACATTTTCTTGTTCTCTCAATGTCTTTAGCCATGTTATAAACTCGTCGTTTATTTTTTCATTCCGTAATGTATTGATGATGTCATTTTTAGCCTCACGCATGGATTCATTATGTGCCGGTATTTTATTTTCCACAAGGAATATCTGATAGCCAAATTGTGTTTTTATTATACCGCTTATTTTTCCCACAGGCAGAGAGAATAATATCCCGGCAAGTTCTTTGGGTAGGTCGTTTGCCGACAAATATCCCATATCTCCTCCATTCAATGCGCCCGGACTAACAGAGTAGGTCTGAGCAACTTTCGAGAAACTCTGTCCATTGTTTAAAGCATTCAGAGCTTGCTGTGCATTACTCTCGGATGAGACTTCTATCTGTTTTGCCTTTATCATTTCAGGAACAAAAAGACTGTCCTTATGTCTGTTATAATAATTCTCGATCTCTGATTGAGATACGACAACATTTGAAAAGTGAGATGCGAAAAGTTTTTTTATCATCAACTGTTCTTTTAACTCTCTCATCCAAAGTTTTTTATCTATCAATTTCTCTATGAATATTTTGTTAAACTGTTCATCCGTGTATCCCTGCCGCAGTTGATTGTATTCTTGGTCAACTTCTTCGGTTGTAACCGTTATTCCTTCTTTTTTTGCTTCATCCAAAAGCAGCATGGTATTTATAAGATTATCCAGATTAGACAGAACGACATCCTTTGACATTTGCTCTGTCTTTATACCATTTTCTGACGCAAAATTGTTAAGCCTTTGCTTGAATTCATCGAGGGTAACCTTGTTTTTACCGACTGTTACAACAGTTCCGCTTCCCATTGCAACCGACAAACCATTTGTACAGCTCAACATTCCGAGCAGCAATATACATATAAAAATTGTTTTCTTTTTCATTTTACCAATGATAACATCTCCAATGATTTAAGTACACCGTCAATGCCCTTCATGTAAATCGGTTCAAATGTTATTTGCATACCCTTCTGATCTTTAAGCTTTATAATCTTCTCATTTAATAATCTAAGAATGTCCTCTGGTTTAACAGGTGTACTGTGAAGAAAGGTTATTCTAAAATTATAGCCTATTTTGTCTAGTTTGGCAGCTCTGATTTGTTTCATCAACACCTTTATTTTAATTATTTTTATGAGTATTTCAAGTTCTAATGGTATGCGTCCGAACCTGTCGCGTAACTCTGACACAATATCAGGAAGATTTTTCTGATCGGCATTTGCGAGTTTCCTATAAAATAGCAATCTCAATTCCGAATCATCTATATAACTATCTGGAATATAAGCTGGTACCGGAAAGTTAAGATGCGGTTCCACGGCTTCTTCGTACGTCTCCCCCTTAATGCTGAGCATGGCCTCTTTTACCAATTCTGAATACAATTCGAGTCCTATTGCGTCTATATGCCCTGATTGTGCCTTGCCAACGATGTTACCCGCACCACGCATTTCCATATCATGTATGGCAAGTTTAAAACCGGAACTCAACTCGGAAGAAGAGGCTATCATCTTGAGCCTGGCAAGGGACTGCGGTGACGCAGGCCTGTTGAACGGTAGAAGGAAGTAAACATATCCTACCTGATTCGATCTTCCTACCCTACCCTTTAACTGGTATAATTCCGAAGTACCGAATGCATCCGCATCGTTTATGATAATTGTATTTGCTGAAGGTATGTCAAGTCCGGATTCGACTATAGCCGTACTGACGAGGACATTGATTTCCTTTCTTATGAATTTAGACATCATATTTTCGAGGTGTTTCGAAGGCATTTGACCATGTGCAACAGCAACTGCCGAAGAAGGTACTATACGGGTTATCCTGTCGGCGAACTCCTCAAGACCTTTTATTTTCCTGCTTACAACGAATACCTGCCCGTTCCGCTGTAATTCTTTCGATACAAGATCCCGTATACTCGATTCATTATATTTCATTATATAACATTGGGTTGTTTTCCTGTCCTGAGGCGGAGTGGTAATAATACTTATATCTTTTATGCCTGTAAGTGCCATTTTCAATGTTCTTGGTATAGGTGTTGCGGTAATAACAAGTATATCCGCCGAAGGGTTAAATTTTTTTAATGTTTCTTTGTGATCTACTCCGAATTTGTGTTCTTCGTCTATAATTATGAGGCCGAGTGATTTGAATCGTATGCCTTCCTTCAAGATAGAGTGGGTACCTATCAATATATCTATTTTTGAGTTTGCTACCTCCTCTATTATTTTATTTCTTTCTGCCTTTGTCCTGAAACGATTCAACACTTCTACCTTAACCGGGTACTTTTTGAATCTCTCGGAAAATGTTCTGTAATGTTGTTCTGAAAGGATCGTAGTTGGTGCAAGAACGGCTACCTGCTTATTGTCCATCACAGCCTTGAACGCAGCCCTCATGGCAACCTCTGTTTTACCATAACCGGAATCTCCGCATATGAGCCTGTCCATAGGCCTGCTGCTCATCATATCGTTTATAACATCCTCTATTGCTTTTTTCTGATCGGATGTTTCTTCGTATTGAAAATCTTCTTCAAATGATTGAAAAAGGGTATCCGGCGGTGAAAAAACGAACCCGCCTCTTAACTCTCTGATTGCCTGATTATTTATGAACTCATTTGCTATCTCGTACAATTTTTCCCTTACTCTTTTAATCCTTGAATGAAAGCTGCTACCTCCGAGCTTATCAAGCAAAGGCACGGCGTCGGAAGAAGGAATATACTGACTGAGCATATTCGCCCTTTCAACCGGCATGTAAAGCTTTGCATTGTCCCTGTATTCGACCTCTATGAATTCATTTTTAAGCGAATCGATATCCATGAGTTTTGTACCAATGAGCCTTCCGATCCCATACTCTCTGTGTACGACGTATGTACCAAATTTGAGCTCCTCGAGATTTATCGGCTCACCCTGATATGCTTGCTTCTTCCTTTTACCCTTTTTTACATTGAAGAGATCGCTTTCCGTTATGAAGGGTATTTCGTCGTAAATGAATCCCTTTCCCATGGTTCCCTGGACAAGATTAAGTCCGTTCTTTAATCTTAGCATGAAATCCGGATACCCTGCGTCTGTTATGTTCACTTCAATCCCTGAATCCGATAAAAGTTTCAGTATATGTTCTATTCTGTCTTTATTTTTCATTACAACGACAGTCATGGTATGCTGTTTTAACGTGTGCCTTAAATATTCCAATGCCGATTCCAGATTACCCGAACTCCCGATCATAAACGTATCAATGTGTTCAACTGGAACAGCCCTTTCTCCATTGATATTATTCACCCCATCATGATTGGCGCTATCTATCGTTATCGTCCTATAAGCCGATAGCTTTTGCTTGATATCTTCTGCTGACATGAACAGGGATTTTACATCATTAACTGCCCTGCCTTCTATGATAGCCTGTCTGTGATGTTTGTATATGTCGTCTAAATACCTATCGATCGAAGTATTAACCTCCAGTGGATTTATTATGACAATATCTGTGTTCATGCTCAGGTAATCAAATATCGTTCCCTTACGTTCAAATTGCATTTCTTCCGGCGATGTAACCTTAAGCTCCCCTTCTTGAGCTAAGAATTCGGTAACAGGCGGTATGAACACACTATCTATTCCTTTGAAGGATCTTTGATCTATAGTCATGTAATACCGTATGGATTCTACAGTATCGGATAACATTTCTATTCTTACGGGGTATTCCTTGTTCGGAGGATAAATATCAATTATGCCACCCCTTATGCTGAATTCACCGATTGATGTTGCTATGCCCTGCCTTGTATATCCAAGCCTGACAAGTTTATACGACAGGTCCGTAATATCGAGCTTATCTCCAACACCTATAGTGAGTTTAAGAGATTCCAGAAGTTCAGGTACCGGCAATAAAGGCATCAGTGCTTTTGCGGATGCGATCATAATGTCGTTTGTCTTATTGGAGAGATGTTCGCTTATGGCAGTTATCCTGTCAGCCTGAATATCTATTACCGGAAAAATACCATTATAAGGTATTATGCCCCATGATGGGAATATCCTAGACATTAGCTGCTCTTTGGACAGCCATCCAAGTTCCTCTGAGAATCTGTCCGAATATTCTCCGGAAGGTGTTATGATAAACATGGGTCTGTTTGATAACTTTACATACTCATACAGCAAAACAGACCTGAAAGACGTATCATACATCCTGAGCATACAGGGTTCACCTGCAAGCAGAGCTTCTATTTTTTTATCAATTTTGAACACGGTTTCTACGGTCATGATCAAGTGTATATAATATAATGCATTGAGCCGATTTTCAACTATGCACCCTCTTCCACCGGACCGTGGAAAGAGTTATACGGGATGGATGTTTGCAGAGGCCGTGTTATGGTTCTGTGTTCTGCCTGATATGCAATGCCTTCGGCAGCCATTTGCCGAAAGAATCCATGTATATGTAGAAAACAGGCGTGATGTACAAGGTAAGGAACTGAGAAAATATAAGTCCGCCGACTACAGCAAGACCCAGCGGCTGACGTGAGCCTCCGCCTGCACCAAGTCCGAGTGCTATGGGTAAGGTGCCCATGATTGCCGCTACCGTTGTCATCATAATGGGACGAAATCTTATAAGACATGCCTCATAAATGGAGTCTGTTGAGTTTTTTCCTTCTTTACGTTCTGCTTCAACTGCAAAGTCAACCATCATGATACCGTTCTTTTTTACCAGTCCTACCAACATGATTATGCCTACAAATGAATAGATGTTTAAATCAACGTGGAAGATCAATAACGTCAATAATGCCCCAAATCCTGCAAAAGGAAGGGCGGAAAGTATGGTTATGGGATGTATAAAACTTTCATACAATATACCAAGCACTATATAGATGATAAGGATCGTCATGATCAGCAGCATGCCCAGTCCTTTCATAGAGGATTCAAAAGCCTGCGCAGTACCCTGAAAGCTTGTAATAATATTTGCAGGAATGGTTTTACGTGCAAGTCCGTCAATCTCCGTAACAGCATTACCAAGAGATACACCGGGCATTAAATTAAACGATATGGTAACCGAAGGCAACTGATCCGTATGGTTTACTTCGAGTGGACCAACTGTTTTTTCCATGCTGACTACGCTGTCAAGAGGCACAAGTTGACCTGATGAGGATCTGATGTACAACATTGACAATACTGATGGGTCTTCCTGGTACTGAGGCTCAAGCTCCAGTATAACCTCATATTCATTATCGGGTGCATAAATGGTTGATATCTGCGTTGAACCGTATGAATAAGAAAGCGCATTTTCTATCTGGTATGCTGAAACACCAAGCTGAGATGCCTTATTCCGGTCTATTGTTAGATTAAGCTGTGGGTTTGCAATCTCAAGATCGGACGTAACATCCATAAGTCCGGGCAATGCCTTCATCTTTGCTTCCATTATCTGCGCATCTTTATAAAGTTCGTCTGTGTTTGTACCCTCGAGCGTGTATTGGTAAAGGCTTTTTGTGAGCCTGCCGCTGAGCTGTATTGGCGGAGGGTTCTGAAGGAATACGCGTATGCCCGGGATCTGGGTAAGTTTTGGATACAGTTGCTGTATAATCTGCTCAGGAGACAGCTTTCTTTCCGATTTTGGTTTTAATCTTACAAATACAACACCATCGTTGCTGCCGGTAATACCTGCCCTTGCACCGCAGCTTGTCATAAAAGCATCTACATTGGGATTTTGCTCTACTACTTTTGCTACTTCAAGTTGATGTTTCACCATGGATTTGAATGAAATCCCCTGTGCAGCCTCGGTCATTCCAAAGAATTCGCCAAGATCTTCGCTTGGCATAAACCCCTTTGGTACCACTACGAAAAGAAGTCCGGTAAGTATCAATATAATAAGGGAAAATACCATTGTGCTTATTTTATGTTTGAGTACCCACTGAAGACTTATTTTATATGCATTTAACATGGAATCAAAACCACGTTCGGACAGCTTATAGAGCTTGCTGTGCTCCTTAGGTTCTATGGATTTAACAAATCTGCTGGTCAGCATGGGTGTTAGTGTAAGAGATACAAAGCCTGAAACAAGTATTGCTACACCAATGGTAACTGCAAATTCGTGAAATAGTCTTCCGATAATACCACCCATGAACATTATAGGTATAAACACGGCTGCAAGCGATAAGGTCATTGATAGAATGGTAAAGCTTATCTCCTTCGAACCATTTAGAGCTGCCTCGAACGGGGCTTCACCCATTTCTACGTGCCGGACAATATTTTCGAGCATGACAATGGCATCATCTATGACAAAACCAATTGCCAGAACAAGGGCCATCATGGAAAGGTTGTCTATGGTGTATCCAAGCAGGTACATGACCGCGAATGTGCCGAATATCGATAATGGCAGAGACAGGCTTGGAATAATAGTGGCTGACAGGTTTCTTAAAAACGCAAAGATCACAAGTATCACGAGGATTAAAGCTATAATCAGGGTTGTCTTAACGTCGTTTATAGATTGTGTTATAGACGTAGAACGATCGAATAAGAGGTGCATTGAAACCGATGCAGGCAGATCTTTTTTGAATTCGGGAAGCAGTTTTTTTACGGCATCTGCAACACCTACAATATTACTACCCGGCTGTCTTTCAACGGCAAGGACTATGGACCTCTGGAATGCGTGCTCGCCGGGGTCTACATACCACGCAGCGGTTTTATCATTTTCAACGCTATCAATTGCCCTGCCTATGTCCTTGATCCTGACAGGGCTACCGTTGTTATAGGCAACTATCAAAGGCTCATATAAACTTGCATCCGTTAGCTGACCGTTTGCCTGTATTGTGTATGCCGAATGCTCACCGTCAAGTACGCCGGTGGGGAGTTCTACGTTGGATGTTTGTATTGCACTTGCCACCTGATCTATGCCCAATCCCAATCCGGAAAGTATCTTTGGATTCACCTGTACCCTTACGGCATATTCTTGTGAGCCGTATACCAGCACCTGAGAAACGCCGTTAATCATGGATATGCGCTCTGACATGATCGTTTCTCCGTAGTAATCAAGCGTATAGAGCGGCAGGGTCTTCGATGTAAGAGCAATATACACTATCGGCATATCAGCAGGGTTCACCTTTTGGTATGTAGGAGGGGTCGGCATACCCGGCGGCAGTTGTGCAGATGCAGCAGTCATTGCTGCCTGAACATCCTGTGCAGCCGCGTCTATGTTCTTGCTCAAATCAAACATGAGTGTTATCTGCGTTGAACCAAGCATACTTGTAGAATACATGGAGCTAAGTCCCGATATGGTTGTAAATTGTTTTTCAAGCGGTGTTGCAACGGAAGATGCCATGGTTTCAGCACTTGCCCCTGGAAGGCTTGCCATAACCTGTATGACAGGGAAATCAACATTGGGTAGATCGCTCACGGGCAATAGTTCATACCCTATTATACCAAACAAGAGTATTGCCAGCATAACCAGTGTGGTCATGACAGGTCTGCGTATAAACAATTCGGATATATTCATTGGTTTGTGTTCCCTGTATCTAATTTATTTTTAAACTCAACCTTTGAGCCGTCAACTAACTGGAGCTGTCCGTCTGTTACAACTATTTCTCCCGCAGAAACGCCCTTTTCTATAATACTTTCATCATTATAACTGTAATTTGAAACAATCGGCCTTGCTTGAACAATGTTGTTCTTCTGAACGACAAATACGTATTGTCCCTCCTGTGATACCTGTATCGCCCTTGTGGGAACAACAACTGCATTCGGTATCTCTGTTAGTGTTAACGTAACATTTACAAACTGCCCCGGCCAGAGCATTTCGTCCTTATTTTGATACAGTGCCTTCAGCATTATGGTACCTGTGGAGGTATCTATTGCGTTATTGATAAAGGTGAGATCCCCATATTCAACCTTGCTCTCGTCACTGCTATCTTTGAAATAAGCTCCAACCTTTAATGTGCCTTTCTGCTTATACGTCCTTATGTCGCTGAGGTATTGTTCAGGTACTGAAAACTGAACATAAATGGGCTCTATTTCCTGTATATTGACCAGTGTTGTACTGTTGGGCTGATTTATACTCACTATGTTGCCGGGTTTCACAAGAAGACTCCCGGTTCTACCTGATACAGGTGCATCGATATAACAATAGCTCAATTGGAGTTTTGCATTGTCAACTTGTGCCTTATCCGCTTGAACAGTAGCACTCAATGACTGTGCCTGAGTTTTTATCTGGTCATACTGATCCTTTGTTACATAGTCCTTGGCTACAAGCTTTGTGTATCTTTTCAAGTCCTCAACATCATAATTTAGTTGTGCCTCGTCCCGCATAAGGTTTGCCTTTGCCTGTTCAAGGGCAATCTTGAACGGTCTTGGATCGATAAGCAGCATTGGATGGCCTTTTTTTACATATTGTCCCTCTTTGAAGTATGCATTCATGAGTTCCCCACCGACAAGCGCATTGATGTTTACCGATGAAAAGGCCTGTACATTACCTATGGTATGAATCTGTATAGGCATTGCTTTTTTTACTGCATAAGTAACAGTAACAGGTACCAATTGCTGAAAGCCATTGGTTTTCTTTTTCTGAGAACATGCAGATAAAGATGCATACAAAAGCAGTACCAATATAGCAAAGATTTTTTTATTTTTATTTATCATACTATGTTTACCTTTCTCCTTTAATCATGATTTACAATCGCCTTTCCATTTAAAAAATCAGGCGTTAATATACCCGTATCGTGTGCAAGCTGGGCCATTGCTAAAAACCATGTTGTTCTTGCCTGAATTTCCTCTGCCCTTGCCAGCGCAAGGGTATTCTGGGCACTCAATAGACTTATAATATCTCCGAGTCCTTCTTTGTACATGCCCAGTGCAACGTCCGCTGATTGTCGGGCACTTGTTAGAAAATCTTCGCTTGTTTCAAGTGATTGTTGGGCGGTTTTAAACGAATAATAGCTATTCCATACCTGAAGTATTACCTGTTGTTTTGTGCCTTCTAACTGCTGTTTTTCAACTTTCGCCTGTTCCTTTGCTGTAAACACATTATATGCCGTTGAAAAACCGTTGAATAGAGGAAACTCGAGAAGCACTTCCCCGGAATATTGATCAAAATATGGATTGCCAGGCGGGCTGTAAAGATAAGTGCGGCTTGCTGTACCATTTAATGCAAGACTCGGTAATCCCGAGGCAAGTACGGAATGGACGTGTGCTTTTGCTTCTATAACCTGTGCCCTGGCAGCAGCAAGATCAGGTCTATGCGATTCTGCTTTTTTAATGAGGTCGTCAATATTGTCATAAATTTCTTTATCCGGAACATGTTCCGGAAGGTTGCCAACAGCAATATGAATATTTGCCGGAAATCCCATTGATGTTGCGAGCGCACCATACATTATTTGAATCTGACCATTTACATTCTCAAGAGCAAGTTCTGCCTGTGAATACGCTGCCTTTGCCTGAAGTACATCTGCAATAGTTGCAAGCCCTGCAGTATATCTTTCCTGTGCTGCTTCAAGATTTGTCTTTGCGTTTTCGAGATTTTTCTGCTCTGCCACAAGCATAGCCTTTTCACCAAGGTACTGATAGTAAGCCTGCTCAACCTGAAGGATCACACTTTGAATTGTAGAATTCTGGCTCAGATTTGAAGCAAGCAGGGCATAGCGAGCCTCTTTTACCTGAGAATATCTGCCTCCAAAATTAAATAAAAGATAATCAACGCTGGCAGAAAAACCGTACGTACTCAGTAAAAATGACAGTTGAGAGCCGATAAGGCTTTGCTTGTAACGGTTAAAATCCGCACTTGCTGTTATGGTTGGAAAATATAATGCCCTGCTTGAACCAAGTACCCCGGCTGCTGCACGTGCCTGCAGCCATGCAGACCTTGTTTGTGTACTGTTTTGCAGGGCTATATCTATTATATCCTCAAGGCTTAGATTGTTTAAATTCTTGAATTGTTCCAATACAGAAGACGGCGTCATGGTTTCGGATGCCTTAGGTTTCATGATTGACTCCGGTGCTACATAAGGAACACCCGGAGCCGGGGATGTATTTGAACGTATGCCAGGCATCGTGGCACATCCTACAAAAAAAACTAAAAACGTTGACAAAATAAGCACAATGGCGAGATTTGCTCGAGTCTTTTCAAAGAAACTTTTTTGGTTTATCTGACGTATATGCATTATAAAACTTTATCTCCTTAATTTATTATAAACGATGCACATATACTTTTGTTCCATGATCGTAAAAAAATATGTATTATAAATATGAAGTCAACCCCGTTAGAAGCTGATCCGACGGAAAACAACTCCTCATCAGAAATTCACTGTTTTGATAAAAAAACTTCTAACGGGGTAAACCTCGACTCCAACAATAAAAAAGAGCGCGTAGTACACTACGTCGCTCTCTATTATCGTATTTGTGAGTATTAATGCTATTTCGCTATACTGAGCACTACCCTTCTGTTCCGCGCTTCAGTGGTTTTTGTATGACCAAATTTGTTCGTCTTACCCATTGGCTTTATCATAAGGCGATCGGAAGAAACACCGTACCTTTCAAGTGCCATTTTAACCCAAAGAGTTCTGTAATAAGACAATTCCTTGTTATATGATTCGGGCCCGTATGCATCACTGTATCCCAGTATGAGCAGTTTCAGTTGTCTATGCTCAATCATGTAATCTGCAACACGTCTTAGACCTTCCTCGGCATTCTTCGATAGAACAGCCTCGTTGTTCTTGAAGATAAGCGGTACAGGAGTAACAATAATATCGTGTATGATTTTTATCCTTTGTATTGCAGGGGTAATAGGAATAACGGGTGTTACCATAGCAATCTTTTCTTTTGCTTTATGCTTTTTCTCAACAGGTACTGGAGGTGCAACATTTATAACATTGGTTTGCATGTTTTCCTCTGTTATTGCCTGTTCCGGTACAGTAGATACCTTTGGTTGTTCCAATGCAGTCGTAGGACTCGTCTCCATACCCATCGGTGCCAAAGCCTCGGGTGCTATAGAAGGGCTTGTTCCAATGCCTGCAAGAGGTGCAACCTCCAATGCAGTCGTAGGACTCGTCTCCATACCCATCGGCGTCAATGCTTCGGGTGCTATAGAAGGGCTTGTTCCAATGCCTGCAAGAGGTGCAACCTCTAATGCAGTCGTAGGACTCGTCTCCATACCCATCGGCGTCAATGCTTCGGGTATCGTAGAGGGTGACAACACTATTCCCCCCTGCAATGGTGCTACCGTGGTTAACTGTAAACCTTGTAAAGCCGAACCCTTCTGTTCTTCAGTTTTGGATATATTTAATACTATATTATTGCCATCCGCAGAGGAAGTATAAGAAAGCGGCTTATCAAGCGTAACCGTTATTCTTGATGAATACCCTGTACTCTCGCCAAGCTGTTTAACGAATATTTTTTTTACAAATCCATTATTCACGCTCATACTTTTTGACACGCTGGAGGCATCTGTAGATGCAAGATCAACACTAATAGATGGTGGGGATTTCACTTTAAAAGATGCATACTGCGGCAGGTTGTTGGTCTTTATAGTTATTATGGTTGCATTATCCGTATCATTTATCTTTATATCAATAATTTTTGAACTGAGTCCTGGGGGTACAACAATGCTTCTGGCACATGAACCTAACATAATGAAAGCCATCAATAATCCAATTCTTCTAAAATTGTTTTTATTCATCAATACCTCCACAATTTTTTTCCCTATAACATAAAGAATACTTTATTTCAATATATTATAATTATCATATACTTTATATCTAAGTTTTTTTCAGTATAACATAAGATGAGATGCTATGTAAAGCAAACATGGACAGTGGATAAATTTATTAATAATGCTTTATATTTGATAAAACTCGAGAAGGAGATTTGTATGGGATTAAAGAAGATAAAAGATAATGTATTCTGGGTGGGGGCTGTTGACTGGAACAGAAGGCTGTTTGACTCTCTAATTCCAATACCTGACGGTACAAGCTATAATGCATACTTGGTTTATGGCAAAGACAAGACAATCCTTTTGGATACGGTAGATCCATCAATGACACACGTGCTGATGGATAACCTCAAGGAGGTTAAGAATATAGATTTTATCATATCACATCACGCGGAACAGGACCATTCAGGCTCAATACCTGCTGTATTGGAAAAATATGGTAATGCAAAGGTTATCTCATCTTCAAAGGGCAAGCCCATGTTAGTTGATCATCTTCACATTCCCGATGACCGCATCGTCCAGGTTGAAGATGGTGCTAAACTAGAGCTCGGCGGTAAAACGCTGGAATTCATATACACTCCGTGGGTGCACTGGCCAGAGACAATGATCAGTTATCTTCGCGAAGATAAAATACTTTTTACCTGCGACCTCTTCGGTTCTCATCTTTCCACATCCGGACTTTATTGTAAGGAAGAATGGAAGGTGTCTGAGGCGGCAAAGAGGTACTACGCAGAAGTGATGATGCCCTTTCGGGCTAACATAAAAAAACATCTTGAGCGGCTTGCAAAATACAATGCAGAGATCATTGCACCAAGCCACGGACCTCTGTATAACAATACCGACTTGATTGTAAAGTCACATGCTCAGTGGGTTTCTGATGATGTAAGTAACAAGGTTATTATACCTTATGTATCCATGCATGGCAGTACGCAGTTATTGGTGGATCACTTAACAGATGCACTTGCTGCTCAGGGCATTCAAGTGGAAAGATTCGATCTAACGGTAACCGACCTCGGAAAACTTGCCATATCTCTCGTTGACACTGCAACCATGGTAATAGGATCACCGACAGTTCTTACAGGGGCACACCCCATCGTTATATCCGCGGCATTCCTTGCAAATGCGTTGAGACCAAAATTAAAATTGGCTTCAATTATCGGTTCTTACGGATGGGGCGGCAAGATGATAGAGGATATTCAGAAAACAATACCAAACCTTAAGGTCCAAATGCTGGAGCCTGTCCTTGTAAAAGGCAAACCAGATGCCCAGGCTTATAGTGCAATTGAAAGGCTGGCAAATGAAATAGCCGGAAAGCACCGCGAACTGAATATTTTGTGAGGGATACGATGAAAAAATACATATGTATGGTATGCGGATATATATATGACCCTGCAAAAGGCGATCCGGAAAGCAATATACCTCCCGGGACGGATTTCAACAACCTGCCGGATACATGGGTATGTCCTATTTGCGGTGCAATGAAGGACGAGTTCGAGGTGGAGGAATGAACATAGCTTTTATAACACACCATGCCTGCCACTTCCCTTGTTAAACCTTTTTAAACCCTCGGCAATCTCAGGACTATTCAATGCATTCATCCCATGCCGTAATTCGTTTTTTATAGCCTCATCAAACCTGTAGTCAAACTGCTCTATCCCACTTAATCTGTCGTTGCGCATACATATTTGAGGAAATTCGGCAATCTGTGCAGCAAGTTTTTCAGCCTCTTGTCGTGCTGTACCATCCTTAACAACACGGTTTGCAAGACCCATGGCATACGCCTCATCCGCTTTCACCGGCCTGCCTGTCAGGATTATGTCAAGCGCCCTGCTTAAGCCTATTATCCGCGGTAATCTGATTGTCCCGCCGTCAATAAGGGGTACACCCCATCTCCTGCAAAACACACCAAAGATCGTACTTTCTTCACACACGCGTAGGTCGCACCAAAGGGCAAGTTCGAGACCTCCTGCAACAGCGTATCCGCTCACAGCGGCAATCATGGGCTTGGAGAGCATTAACCGTGTTGGACCCAAAGGACCGTCACCATTTTCGGTAACCTTATTCATGTTTTCTCCCCCGCTCGCAATAGCCTTCAGGTCCGCACCGCCACAGAAATTTCCCCCAGCTCCCCATAACACCGCAACGCTTGCATTTTCATCGTTATCAAATTCACGGCATGCATCCGCCAGTGACCTTGCCGTGGGAAAATCAATGGCATTTCGCACATCGGGACGATTGATTATAATGGTTGTAATTCTTTCCTTTTTTTCTACAAGTACATTTATTTTATTCCCCCTGATAAATTTTTTTTATTATTCTGTCTTACTTAGCTAAAGTCAAACGGAATATAATTTGTTTTGTAAATTATATTCGGGAATCTTAGCGAATAAATCATTGACAGTTCTTGATTCATGTTATTACATACAAAATTCATATATGGATACTGCGAGCTTAAAAGAATTTATTTTACTTATACCGGTTATACTGTTTTCGCTAACAGTGCATGAGGTATGCCACGGCTGGGTTGCCGACATGTTTGGCGATCCGACTGCGCGAGCAACAGGCAGGCTCACCCTAAACCCGATTGCACACCTTGATCCGATAGGTACAATCATGCTTTTTATAGCACATTTCGGCTGGGCAAAGCCCGTGATGGTAAACCCCTATAATCTCAAAGACCCCAAAAAGGACATGATATGGATATCACTTGCAGGCCCTGGTGCTAATTTTCTTCTTGCATTGTTGGCAGGCATAGTCCTCAGGGTTCTGATGACATTTGGAAACATAAATGTTTCCGGACTGATGTGGTCTTCAATATATGCCATACTTATACTCACATTGCAGATCAATCTCGCACTCGGGATATTCAACCTTATTCCAATACCTCCGCTTGACGGTTCAAAAGTCCTGTTTGGCCTGCTGCCTTACAATATGGAACATAAATTCATATGGCTTGAAAAGTATGGGATGGTTATTCTGCTTGCATTGTTTATAATCGATAGTTTCACGCCATTCAAGATACTGTCACTTATTCTATGGCTTCCGGCGAACCTGCTTTCTTATCTTTTTGCGGGCAGATCACTTTTTTATTTGCTCGGTGTGTTGAACATGCTATTAAGTGTATAGAGGGAAAATATGGAACGTATTTTAAGCGGGTTAAGACCGACAGGAAAACTTCATCTTGGACATTATCATGGTGTGCTTACCAATTTTATAAAGCTGCAAGATGCGTATGAATGTTATTTTTTTGTTGCAGATATTCATGCTCTTACTACAAACTATGCAAAAACAGAATACATACAATCCAGTGTTATACAGATGCTTGCGGATTGGATAGCTGTAGGCGTCGATCCGCAAAAGTCAACGATCTTTATACAATCGTATATACCGCAACATACAGAACTTCACACAATACTCTCAATGATAACCCCTCTCGGCTGGCTTGAGCGTGTACCAAGCTATAAAGAAAAGCTCAATGAAAACACGTCTTCAGACCTCCATACCTACGGTTTTCTCGGCTATCCACTGCTTATGGCATCCGATATCCTCATCTATAAAGCTCATAAAGTACCCATCGGAGAAGATCAACTGGCACATCTTGAGTTCACACGGGAAATAGCAAGGAGGTTTAATTATCTTTATAAGACCGTATTCCCTGAACCGCAGCCGCTCTTAACGACAGCACCAAAAGTACCCGGTACTGACGGAAGAAAGATGAGTAAAAGCTATGATAATTGCTTATACATATCCGATCCCCCTGATGTAATTTCGAAAAAGATACTGACGATGGTTACCGACCCTCACAGGATAAGAAGAACAGATAAAGGAAACCCCGACCTCTGTCCTGTTTATGATCTGCACAAACTCCATACGCCGCCGGATAAGTTAAAAGAAATAGATACAGGTTGCAGAACAGCAGGGATCGGATGTGTAGACTGCAAAAAGGTGGTTATAGAAGAGATAAATACCCTGCTTGCACCAATCCATGAGAAACGTGAAAAGCTTGTGAAACAACCCGACCTGTTAATGGATATTGTCGAGAAAGGCAATAAAAAGGCAACAGCATTCGCATCCGAAACGATACAAGAAGTAAAACAGGCGGTAAGGATCGTTTATGATTTCAGAACAACAGGATTATAGAGTCAAGCTTGAAATATTCGAAGGCCCGCTCGACCTGCTTCTTTTCCTTATAAAGAGGAATGAACTTGATATTTATGATATTCCGATTTCTTTTATTACGGAGCAATACCTTGCATACCTTGGCATGATGCAGGTACTGAATGTAGAGCTTGCCTCAGAATTCCTGGTAATAGCCGCAACGCTGCTTGAGATAAAGGCAAGGATGCTTATCCCTTCACCCGTTGAACAGGAAGAGGATATGGAAGATCCAAGGCTGGAACTTACAAATAGACTGCTCGAGTACCAGCGTTTCAAGAATGCCGCAGGGCAGTTGAACAATCTTAATCTGCTGTACAGAGATACTTTTCCAAAGGGAATGCAAGAAGCCATGGATACCGAGGACACGTCTCTGAATATAGATGCCGATGCTTATGATCTGCTTGTAGCTTTCAAATCCATCCTGGACAGGGCCAAGGGTGAGAAAATAGCTTATATGACTGTAGAAAGGGTGAGTGTTGCCCAAAGAATAAACGATATAATGGAACGCATAAGCATTGCAAAAAGTATAGTGTTTGATACACTCCTTCCCGAAGACTACACGAAAATGGATATCGTCGTAACAATACTTGCTGTACTTGAACTTCTCAGACTCAGGATGATAAGGTGTGAACAAAAAGAACCATTTGGCAATATATGGTTATATGTGCCTGAATAAATATAATCCCTTGGTATTTCGGGACACCGGCAAGAGGTAGGACGCGTTTAGAATTTAGATATGAGGATTTAATATTTAAAATGAGGTAATATGGAAAAAGAAAAACTCACAGCTATAATAGAAGCTCTTATATTTGCATCCGAGAAACCGCTTAAAATAAAGTATATCGAACAGGTCATGTCTATTATTGACCTTGGAGATGTTACCATTTCTGGGCTTGTAGAGGAATTGAAAAATAAATTTGTATCCGAAGATAGAGGTATCGAGCTTACAGAGGTTGCCGAAGGTTGGCAATTCAGAACAAAACCACAATTTGCAGAATGGATAAAAAGGCTCAATACAGTAAAACCTTCAAAGCTTTCCCAGCCTGCCATGGAAACCCTGGCGATCGTAGCATACCGCCAGCCTACAACAAGGGCAGAAATAGATTACGTAAGGGGTGTTGACAGCGGCGGTGTTATAAAAACACTGCTCGACAAGCGGCTTATAAAGATCGTTGGTAAAAAAGAACTACCCGGAAGACCCCTTGTTTATGGAACAACGCAGGAGTTTCTCGAGGTATTCGGTTTAAAGGATATTTCAGCTTTACCAAATATTCAGGATATAAAACAGATAAGTCCAGCGGAAGAAGAACTTGAGCGTAACCAGACCGAGCTTCCCCTTCCAACAACCGAACCATCTGATGAAGAATAAACTCTTCAAAGGAGTTTTGAATATTTAATTTTGAATTTTGAATTGTAGGGACGAAATTGTAGGTAGCTGGCCTACCCCGCCCGACATAAAACATTGAATACCTATGATAAAATATAATCTCTATTCCCTCATTGCCGGTATAGACGAAGTCGGCAGGGGACCGCTCGCTGGTCCTGTTGTAGCATGCGCAATCGTTATTCCGGACGACGTTGAAAGTAAGTTCATAAAGGATTCAAAACTCCTATCCCCCAAAGCACGCATTAAGGCTTATGAATACCTGAAAGAACACGCACTATCTTATGGCATAGGGATTGTTGACGAACAAATGATCGACAAAATCAATATAAGGAACGCAACAATGCGAGCAATGGAACAGGCATTAACAATGTTGAGCCATAAGGTTGAGATTGTATTGATTGACGGTAACATGGAAATCAATACAGACCTGCCGCAAAAAACAATCATTGACGGAGACAGACTGCATCTGAGCATTGCCGCTGCATCTATTGTGGCAAAGGTTTACAGGGACAGCATTATGGAAAGATACGCGGTACAATATCCTGAATATGGATTCGACAAGCATAAGGGCTACGGAACAAAGGAGCATGTAAAAGCCTTATTGAAATACGGTCCCTGCCCTATCCACAGAAGGTCATTCCTTAAAAAAATATTCAACAAACAGCAAAAACTGCAATTTGCAATTTAACCCTTATTGCATTTTTTGGTTAGATCTTTATAATTTACCGAAAGGGCATGGCGCCTTCGGCGCCATGCCCTTTCTTACAAGGGTTACTCTTAAAATTTCACTTTCGGCACTTTCTGTGCGTTCTCCGTTGCTTTAAAATAAACTTCCTTTGGCTCATAATGCAGAAAACCGGCTATGATGTTGGTCGGAAAGCTTTTGACAGCAACATTGTATGCCATAACAGCATTGTTGTACCTGCGTCTTTCAACAGCTATCCTATTTTCAGTACCTGCCAGTTCATCCATCAGACGATTGAATGATTTATCTGCTTTAAGATTAGGGTAATTTTGTACAATCATCAGTAATCTACTTAAAGCATTATCGAGTTGGTCGTTTGCTGCAAATTTATCCTTTGGTGTTGTAGCACCGCCAAGTTTGGCTGTTGCATCGGCAACATGATCGAATATTGCCTTTTCATGCTTTGCATAACCTTTTACTGTATTTACAAGGTTCGGAATAAGATCTGCCCGCCTCTGCATAACGTTCTGAACCTGTGCCCATGAATTGTTGATATTTTCATTCAGTGTTACAAGCGTGTTGTAACTGCTTACAATGCTTCCGACTACGGATATTGCTACAATAAAGAATATCCCGAGTGTTATAAGTACCGCTATCCATTTTTTGCTCATACCCTTACTCCTTCTCTATAAAATTTATAACTTTTGTGATACCTTCAACGTACATTTCAAGTGTCCTGAAAATCTCTCCCTTTTTAAACTTTTCTTTTTTTTCTCTTACCGCAATAAGTTTTAGAAATGGAGTCCGATCAAATTCAACAAGTTGTGCAATTTCATTTAATATATCTTTTTTATGAGCAGGTGCGGTCTTGCCTTTTAATCTCAACACCCCTTTAAATATTGCAACAAAGCTTGATATTGAATTAACCATAAGCATGGACGCTTTCTTTTCCGAATTATGAATAAACAATGCCTGCCTTAGCTTTATAAGCTTTGTCTTCAATTCCGATTCACATTGGAACCTTAGATTTTTAGGATCTATTGCGATATTCTTCAGAGGATCCGCGTCTCCATAAACAAGCGTATGGTGCTCTATAATATCAAGCATTTCAATGGGGAATACGTCCTTGAACGAATTTAGTTCATCATGTGTAAAAATGAGCGGGGAAGGATTGACCTTATAAAAAAACCATTTCAATTCTCTGCCTATTGCCGCAATATCATTCATAGTAATACTGGATACTATTGCCATCGTGTTGATGTTCGAATACCCTTCATGAAACTCACCCGTATGAGAAGAACCATACATTATGAAGCTCGACAACCTTGTTCCGAGTACCTTTTTTAATACCTGCAAAATTCTATCTAATGTTTCTTCATGCATATTAAACCTCCTACCATCCTCCGGACGCACCACCGCCCCCGCTCAGACCACCGCCGAATCCGCCAAACCCACCGCCGCCGCCAAATCCGCCACCGCCGCCTCCAAACCCGCCGCCCAGGAACATCAGCGTAAGGAATGGATGCCTTATTGCAAAATAGATAAAAACACCAAATAATAATATACCGAGTATCAGGTTCATTGTACTTGCACCCTTATTTCTACTCGATGTGGCAGCAGAGGCATGTGACGATATGTCACCTTGTTTTATAGATTTGGAAAGTGTATTGATTAGGCCGAGTGTGCCTGCAAGTATGCCCTGTGAAAATTGTCCTTGTTTGAAGGCAGGTATCACATCATGCCTCAATATGACACCGCACTGCTCATCCGTAAGACCAGGCTCAAGACCATAGCCAACCTCGATTCTTACCCTCTTTCCTTTCATTGCGGCAATAAGCATTACACCATTATCCAAACCTTTAACACCTACACCCCAATGTTTGAAAAGTCTGTTTGCATATTCATCTATACCCATATCGCCTGTATCTTTTACGGTAACTACAGCGATCTGGATACCGGTCTGCTTGTTAAACGAACTTATGGCACTATTCAAAGAAGCAATGGTGTTTTGATCCATGACACCTGCAAAATCATTTACATAGCCTACATAGGAAGGGAAATTGTAAGCTTTTGCATTCGCTGATATAAACAATATGGCAACTATGCTGCTGAGTATAACTAAATATTTTTTCATATTCTTATACATTAATCACTGATATGAATAAGTCCATACATTTAAAAATTCAAAATGCTTTTACTTGATTTCTGTTTCATCAATGTTATGCATATAAATTGAAAGGAGAAATTATGAACATAAAAGGTACAGCCTTACAGGCATTTTCAGAGGGTTTTAAACAGGCAATAGCACTTGGCCAGAAGTATTACCTTGCATTTTTGATACCGGTATCTCTCGGTCTTATATGGGGCATAGTATCGCGTAAATTTCTGTATGGCGGTATGATGGCATTAATATCATCTCTCATGGTCAAAAATCCAGGTATGAATGCAATAGTGAATTTAAGGCACCTTATTCTAGTACTTATTCTGACAATGGCTATAAGCGTACTTTTATGGATGATTACATTTGCAGGTGCGGGCTTGATTATGAAAAACCGCAACAATCAGGAATTTAAGCTTACTCTTGATGAGGTATGGTCGTATACAGGCAACAGGCTCGGACCTCTTGTTGCAGGGGGTATTACCTATATCTTCCTTCCGGCTATTTTTGCAATGATACCTGTTATTGGATTTATATATTTAATAGGATTTTTCATTTATATTTTATTTATCGGCAAAAATTATGGGGGCTTTTTTTTCTGGGCTTATCCCATTATAACAGAGGGTAAATCAGCATCAGAGGGATTTGCGATTGCCAAGGAAGCCGCCCTTTCCAAAAAAGGCCCATTCTGGACAGCACTTATCCTTGGATTCTTGGTAGTATGGGTTATAAATATGTTTTTGGCCTTCATGCCATATCTCGGATACATACTTATTTGGACTTTGAATCTTATATTTCTGATCTATACAGGTATTTTATACTATGACTACCAGGGTGATGTAGAACGGCAAATTTCAGTACCACCGCCGCAAGTATAAATAAATGTAGGGGAAGGGCTTGCCCCTGCCCTTCTGCTTTATTCCATGAGAATCAATCGGGCAACCGCAAGGGTTGCCCCTACAAACGAGAATTATCAATTAATACAGCAGCGTACTGCATGTTAATGATGCCGCGCTTAAATTACCATTTATACACTGGCAGTACAGTTTCTGGCTGTTAGCTGTTTGCGAGCAATAATCAGACAGTGCTGTCGGCGATAATGGGTCAGCAGCAAGTATGGACGGTAGATCCGGTAAAGGTACATTTGTAGCGAGTGTATCATTTATTGTCTGTATAAATTCGCTTGCAAGAATTGCATAACCTGTATTGGTAAGGTGCAGGTCATCCATGCTGTAAAAACCGCCAAGATGCTTCATCTTTAGCGTAACACCATTAATAGTATAATAGGGAAAGCCTTCTGAATCAAATTTAACACCCTGCCCACCAAGTGTGAATGTTCCATTCATGAGGCCTGCAAACGGAACAATATGCACATGAGGATACTTTGCAACCACACTTGCAAATTCAGCATTAAATTGATCCACGCTTTGATCTATCGAAACGAGTGTCTCACACGCAGTGTAAGCACAGCCGCTTGTAAATGTTGCAGCGCAGGTGTTTGGGTCAGCAGCCTGATCGAGTTGCTGAATCGTGACATCACTGAACGTGAGGCTGCATGGTGTAAGATCGGCAAGGGTGGTTTGCTGGAACGAAGGCAAATAAATAGCATGCGGAACATTTGCCAGGAACACCTGCGCACCTGTTGCCGCAAGTGCAGAAACAGCCTGAGCAATATAAAGCGAGAATTGAGCGTACGGTGTTACACTACCTGTTAGAAGGTCATTCCCATAAATATCTGTACTCATAATGATGCTTGGATGCAAATCCTTTGCCATTACGATTTCCGGTTTGATGTCCTTTTTCTCATAAAAATTGTTGTCATACGGTGCAAATAGAAAGTTTGTGAGCGGTATTACGAAGATTGAAGTTGAGCTCTGTGATGCAGGTCCAAGCACTTCATCCTGTATGGTAGCCCCGGGAATAGCTATATTGTAAGGTGTTACAGTCGGATCTACTAAAAACGAAGAAAAGTCAGTCGCGGTAAACAAGTAAACCGCTATAGCGCCTAAACCTACGTTAAAATTCCCGTTGGTATCAAGCCCTTCGAACCCTTCTTCCGGAGGCAGACCAGGCATCTTGATCAATGGTATAGGGAAGTACGCACCGGCCTGTCTTGCTACCCATGTCGCAGGGCCATTCAGCTGTGCAACCTCGTTATAACTGTCTGATTGGAACCCGGCTGTATAGCTTGCACCCATTGCAACGAATGTCTTGAAATAACTGCTCACCGGCGGCTCGTATGTGTATGCATTGGGCAGATATGCACATGTGTCTGCGTCGCTTGCAATGACAAGCGGATATGTGCCTGCTGTTGGTGTGCCTGCTGTTGGTGTTCCTGCTGTTGTAAAGCTTACGTCAAGTTCGTTACCAGATTGAGAGGTTACTGTCACACCCCTTGCCTTATCGCCAAGGTAAACCGTTGTCGGAGTAAAATCAGAATTGATTCCGGTTATTACTGCTGTTACCTGTTGATCTCCGAATTGAGTGCCTGTATCCGGAGATATACTGATAAGCCTTGCATCCGCTACAAAGCTTTTGCAGGCATTTGCGTATGGATTTTGTGAAGAACTACGGGAACAACCGGATATTGTTATTGCAAAAAAAATCGAAAAGATAAAAATAAATTTTATTTTTCTCATATTGTAGTCTCCTATAGAAGTGGGTTAAAGTAAATTTGCTTTAAAAATGCAAGTATTGTTTTATTAACGCATATAATATGCTATAAGGAAAAAATAAAGGATCGGATTCCCGTTTACACGGGAATGACATATTCCGGCTTTTAGCCGAGAATGAAGCTATCTCCTGTGGTGATGACTTTATTATAAATTTTAGGAAAACTATGAACATAGACTTTAAAAAAATTGATTTGATTGCCGTCTTTCTTATCATGCTTCCGGTAACGCTATTACTCTCCTGTACCAACAACACCACACACAACAAAACATTGCCGATCATCTCCATAGAATGTCAGGCCTCCGATTGGAATCCTTATGCCGGAACATTTAATCTTAAGATATCATACAAAGGCACAAGCTCTCCGGTTAATACATCTACACTCGATGTTGTAGTCAATAATAGCGATGTTACATCTTTATTAACTATAGATACTGACATTGCAACAGGTACTGTAACAGGATTAAGCACATGCGACGGCGTTAATGTATTTGCCACAATAAAAGACGAGACAGGCACGCTTACTTCAGCATCATGCAGTCTGCCTGCACTTGCAATAGCATACCCTGTAAACAATAGTACAATCAGCGATCCATTGCCTTCTGTTTCTGTGATTTATGCCACCTATACAACAGACGCAGAGTTCAGCGTAACTATGGACAGTAAAGATATTACAGGAGACTGTATAACAGGCACTACATTAGCTACATGTCAGATACCTTTTGGACAATACATAACACCGGGTACACACTCGATAAGTTCCCACAGATGCTTTGCCACTGGTGGTCCATGCTGTGACAAGAGCTCTACATTCACCTTTGTACCTCCAGTACCTTCAGTAAATATTTTAAAACCATCGGGTTATATTTCGTCTACGACAGCCAATATAGACGTTCTGTTTTCCGATACTACCAACAAACTCGGATTAGATCAAAACGGCTATAACATTTCTCTAAATGGGAGTAATGTTACCGGTCAGTTTATAACTACAGTCAACAGCACACTGTCCAACTATGGATATTCCAATACGCCAACATCATTTATGGCAGTAGGAAGCATTGGTACAGGAAGCATTATAAATAATAACACCATCACAGCATCTGTAACAAACCTGTTTTATGGCATTACTGGTACTGCTTCAAAAAGCTTCAGTGTTGATACCACCCCTCCTTTCATATCCATAGCTGAACCTGTATCAGGCAGTACATCAGGCAGCAGTCTCCCCTATTACATATATCCAAACGTAACTATACCGTACGCAGTTATGTATAGTGATACACAAAGCGGAGTAAACCAATCGAGCTTTAAAATTAATATCAACGGTATTGCAGGTGCTGCGGCTGCAACAGGTGTAAGTGCTACAGGTACTCTTTCTGCCACACTTCCCGTGAGCAGTGGAAGCAACGGGAGCGGCATGTACACGATCGCGGCACAGGTATCCGATAATGTGGGCAATACCGCCACAACGAGCTCAGTGATAACATTATCGCTTGCAAATATCGGCATAGACAGTGCAACGGCGACAGCCGGCACACAGTTTGTCGTACCGATTAATGTGTTTATAGACCCGTCCCATGCTTACGGGCTCGGCAGTTACAATATTTCTATAAACTTCAACCAAAACATTATAAATTTTGTCTCGGTCAGCGGCAGCGCTTCGGGATACCCGGGCGTAGCTTATACCCCGGAATTTGCCTATTTCCCCAATTACTATGCAACATCATCGGGCATTGATATAAACTCAACCAATCAATCGGGTAGCGGCTATTATCCAAACCCCGTGGGCTTGTTTAATATTGCAAACCTGACTTTTTATGCTGCATCGCCCGGTACAACTGCTTTAACTATTACTGTAAATTCCTTGTACGACACAACAGGTACCGCGGTTCCTTCGAGCAGGGTCCAATCAGGCACAGTAACTGTACAGTAAGACGTAATAAATTCCCCTCACGCTGTTTCTAAAACTTCAAAACCAGTGTTCTTGTCTTTCTCCCTGTGGGCCGAAGAACCGGTAAGCTCCAGAATGACCACTTCACCTATTTGCCAGACATCGACACCCATGCGCACGCAGCCGGTAACTGCATGGTCGTTTCGTCCGAAGCTTGCGTGCATATGAAGTTTTGGGTTCCCCTGTTCGTCGGCAAAAATGGTCCCTACACCGCAGGCTTCGTGCACGCCTTTCAACAGGGTTACCATGGGTTCCGGCGAGAGCACGTTCCCATCTTTTGGACCCACCACGACTTTGCTCTTGTCTTCTGCACCTCCTAAAAAGAAGCACAACGCACCGGCAATCTGCTTCTGGGAAGCGAACTCCTCGATAACTTCGTGGAGACGCTCGCCCTGGTGCAGCCGTAGGACAAAGACCCTTCCAAGTTTTGCTTCAGTAATGTCTATGATCCACCCCCGTCCTGTATAGGAACACAATTTGCCGGCATTGTCCTCAATTTCTTTCATGTGCCAGATATAAGGTATCCTTCCCCTTTCATAAAGGGATGTTCCCGTTAACCTTCTTCTCCGGACCCCGTTATTTAAATCTTCGCTTGGGCAGTGTTATCTTCCTTCAGTCTCTTGAGCTCGAAAACAACAGGCCTGATGCCGTCCGTGCACCCTGCGATCATGGTGTCCTTGTCCTTCATCCATCCATCGAAGATGCCTTCTGAAAAGTTTCCGCCGGTCATCAGGGAAGCTATATACGGATACAGGTCCCGCCACGCCCAGTCACAGAACCCTTCGGGTTTTTCGTAGGTTGTAACGAACACTCGGCCTTCCTTGAAAGCAGGACACTCCTCGATCGTTTCATTGCAGTAGCGCTGGAATTCCTTGAAAACGTACGTCTTCAAAATGGTAATCTGTATCTTGGCCATTATACCTCCACCCCGATACTACCAAAATACAACCATGTCTGTATACAGTCAAGCCTAAGGGCAACATGACCTGTATCAAACAAGCTATACCGGCTGCACCATCATTTCTTTGCCACCCTACCATTGAAAAAGGTGTAACAAAAAGGCCCGTTGGGTGTACTCAGAAAATTGTGTATAAGGAAGATAAAAATTGATATTAGAAAAAAATTAATAGGTAAGAATGGTGTATGGTTTGGTATCAACTGATAAATAAAGAGCGTTTAAAATCGATTTTAGGAAGTCGGTTTATACCA
>CAZJPN010000021.1:0-21370 GCA_964547905.1 uncultured Pseudomonadota bacterium
AGTAAACCGTTTGTCTTGTTGTCGACGTTGTATCGTAAGAGCTCATATTGTCGGTCTTATAGGACATTACAACATCCCGTTGATCCACATTGCATACGAGCTTGATCTCCGTGTATTCTTTTCCTTTAATGTTGATTGTAAAGGATTTTTCGCTGTGCGCGGCTATTGGTTGGTTATATTCAAGCAAGGTATCTATCTTCTGAGCATATCCGATACTTACTACTGTCAAAACAAACAAGAAAATCAAACCAAGGATCTTCTTCATAATTCCTCCCTTTATACCCCACCCTGGCGAAGCTTTACTACCGAACAAGCAAAACATTTTTACCATAAGTCCACGAAAGTTGTCGACATTTATTAAACTTTTAGTTACTTAATCGCGATCAATCCCCGACCAGCCTCTGAGTTCTTCTTTTAGTTCTTCCGGGACATCGATGCTTGTTATTTCCTTTAATCTTTCTTCAATTCTAATTATATCTTTGAGTAATAGGCCGGAAATGGTCTCGATTTGCGGATCCCCTTTGGCAACCTCATTAAGCCGTTTTATATTATTATGTAATGTGGAACATGGGCCAGACAGGCTATTGGCAATCCTAATGGTGAATGTAATTGCTGTGCTATATTTTCCGGCCCGTATCTTGTGTTGCATGAGATCCCGCAATTGAAATCCCATTTCATTGAATTCTTCTGCAAGCAGTTCAAATTCATCGTTGCTTTTAATTTCAAGAGCAGAAACCAGTTTACCCGACTTCACCTCCTCAATTGCAACCAATAATTGATAAATCGGTTTGACAATATATTTTGACAGGATAAAGTATGTGGCAACAATCAGGATAGCGATTGTTATAACTGCATGAATCAGATGAAACTCTACATAGCCTGAAAGGTTTTCACCAAATTTTTGCATAGTTATTAAACTGAGGTACTCAAATATTGCCATGGTTACTATCACTACTAATGATATGGCAATATTTAATCTTCTTCCTACCTTTTTCTTTTTGATTAATCTTTTTTTTATGCTTTCGTTTAACATCTAAAACCTCCCCTAAATAACCGCTTACTTTTCATTTTCTTTACTTCTTTATTGTTAAGAACCGTGCATTGATTGCCACGATTACCGTACTCAAGGACATAAGCAGCGCGCCCATGGCGGGACTTAAAAGAACGCCGGATTTGTAGAGTACGCCTGCCGCCAGTGGGATTGCAAAGGTATTATACCCGGTGGCCCATGCCAGGTTCTGAATCATCTTCCTGTACGTCGCCCGTGCAAGCCCGAGAATTGCCACGACATCTAAAGGATTGCTGTTCACGAGAATTATATCCGCTGTCTCAATAGCAACGTCCGTTCCTGCACCGATTGCAATACCGACATCCGCCTGCGCAAGCGCAGGTGCATCGTTGACGCCGTCCCCGGTCATTGCAACGATCAGCCCTCTTTGCTGAACTTCTTTTACTTTTGAGGCCTTTTCCTGGGGCAGTACCTCTGCAAAATATTCATCAAGTCCTATTTGCCCGGACACCCATTGGGCGACCTGTTTGTTATCTCCCGTAAGCATCATGCACTTTATGCCTTTTTCTTTAAGCAAGGAAATTGCTTTTTTGGATTCGGGCTTAATGATGTCCGCGAGGGCAATGGCACCTTTTAGTTTCCCATCGATTATCACAAACACAATCGTCTTTCCTTGAGAAGATAGTTTCTCAATTTTGCCGTCATCCATAGAAATATTATTTTCTCTGAGATAGCCGGGACTAACCACTTTGACGTTCTTGTTGTACGCACTGCCTTCCGCACCTTTTCCCGGAATGGACTTAAACCCTTCTACGGGGAAGGTGCCCTTTGCGGATGAAACGATGCCTTTTGCAATCGGGTGCTCTGAACGGACCTCTACAGAGGCAGCGTATTTCAGAAGTTCTGTTTCGTTCATGTCACCCGAAAAAAGAATCGTGTCGGTAACGCCGAATTTACCCTGTGTAAGCGTCCCTGTCTTGTCGAATATAATTGCCTGGATGTTTCGTGCCTTCTCGAAAGCGGCCCTGTTGCGGATAAGCAGCCCGTTCCTCACGGCAAGCGAGGTTGATACCGCGACCACGAGGGGAACCGCAAGGCCGAGCGCATGGGGACACGTTATGACCATGACCGTGATGGTCCTCTCAAGTGCAAACGCGAAGTCTTTGCCAGCGGCCAGCATCCATACAAGAAACGTTGCAGCGCCTACGACAATGGCGATAATGGTCAGCCAGAACGCTGCACGGTTTGCTAGGTCCTGGGATTTTGACTTGCTCTCCTGCGCTTCCTTCACCATGTTGACGATCTGCGAAAGAAAAGAGTCCTTACCTGTCTTTTTTACCGCAACGGTCAGGGAACCTTCGCCGTTTATAGCGCCGCCGATGACCTTGCTGCCTGCATGCTTTGACACGGGTCTGGATTCGCCGGTCAGCATGGACTCATTCACCGAGCTATCACCTTCAGTTACATTACCGTCAGCGGGGACCTTTTCTCCGGGTTTTACAATAACCTTATTGTCTACTTCCAGCTCATTCAACGGTATATCTTTTATGCTCCCGTCCGGCATGAGCTTGTGGGCATCGGAAGGCATAAGCTTTGCTAGCTCTTCGAGTGCCCGCGATGCACCCATCACCGACGTCATTTCGATCCAGTGTCCCAGAAGCATAATGTCCACCAGTGTTACCAGCTCCCAGAAGAATATCTTCCCGCTCAGGCCAAATACGACCGCACTGCTGTATACGTAAGCAGATGTGATTGCCAGAGTAATAAGAGTCATCATGCCGGGCTGCCTTTTCCTCAACTCCTCGAACAGACCTTTGAGAAACGGCCATCCGCCATAGAAGAATACCGCTGAAGAGAGAATAAATAATATATACAGATCACCGGGTACGTGGAACTCCTGTTTAAAGCCGAAGACTTTTTGAATCATGGGAGAAAGAGCGAGTACGGGTAATGTAAGGACAAGAGAAATCCAGAACCTTTTTTTAAAATCCGCAACCATGTGCTCATGATGGCTGTCGTGATCGTGCCCGCCTTGGGAACCATGGCCGCCATGGTCCATATGCTCGTGATGCTGGTGGTCTATAGTATGTGCGAGGTGCTCATGCCCTCTTTGCGGGTTGCTGCCTCCGTCCCCTGAATTCTCGTGAGGCTCATGGTCTTCATGATACCCGCGCTCCCCGTGTATGCCATGGGACATGTTCATCTCAGCCTTTGCGAAAAATTCATTTCTGCATTTCTCGCTGCAGAAGAAAAAGACCGTGCCGTCCTTTTCAGCCTTGATGGCTTTTTGCTCATCAATCGCCATCCCGCAATTTGGATCTTTTACCATAGTGACCTCCTTGAAATTTCATTCATCTTGTTTTTCTTGGTGCTCTTTCTCAAGATCCTATGTTAGCAACAACAGTGCCACTATACCATTTCTTGTAAAATTAACAACTTATAGCGCTGGCTTTGTTTTCATTAGAGAATATCCTTCATAGGTGGAGAATATTGTTTATCAAAAGCAGAAGACCGCAGAGGTAGATCTGATAGAGCTTTCTTCTCTTTTTTATATATTGCAATTGCAAGAGTACCTCCAGCTTTATTCATAGTGTGTAATACCATATACCGATAATTGTACCGATGTATCTTTGTCACTTCTATTCTGCAGAACAAAACTAATACTGCTTGCTGTTGTAACCGGCAGAGAAGCAGACAATGAGAGCAGCTTTCTATAGTAAAGATAGTTATATAAAACTGGCAGATCTGTAGTCGATGTTGAGTTATAAGAATTCATATCATCGGTCTTATAGTACAGCACTACATTCCGCCGATCCACTTTACATTCGATCTTAACCTCTTTGTATCCTTTCCCTTTAATGTTTAGCGTAAAGGATTTTTTACTACTCGAAGCTAATGACTTGGTATATTCAAACAGCGTATGTATATTTTGAGCATAACTTCCCTGTACAATCGTCAAAATAAATAAGAAAATGAATAACATTATCTTCTTCATAATCTCTTATCATACCTCATCCCTATAAAACTTTTCTCTTAAAAAAAATAAGCTCTTTTTGTTATAAGTCCAATAAGGGACTACTTCACTGAGCAAGAAAAGGGGGGGGTATGGCAATTATTATAAGGCTATGTTAAAAGGGGTTTATGCTTGATTATATTTCTCTTTTTAAGAGACTGAATTATGAAAAAATCAACTATATCGTAGTTGGGGGAATAGCTGTTAACCTTCACGGAATTCCAAGGATGACTTATGATGTAGATTTGCTGATTGATTTCGAAGGTGAGAATCTAAATAAATTCCTTGGCCTGTTAAACGAATGGGGATTTAAACCAAAAGTGCCTGTCAATATTATGGATTTCGCGAAAAAATCCAAAAGAGAAGAATGGATAAAACAAAAAAATATGAAGGCATTCAATCTTGTCAACCCAGCGTGGGCAATCTCCGAAATTGATGTTATCATTGATGCACCTGTGGATTATACAAAGGCGGAAAAACATGTAAAATGTATCAATATAGGAAATGTGGCAATCCCTACAATATCCATTTCTGATCTTATAAAGATGAAACAAAAAACGGGCAGGCAGCAGGATAAAGCAGACATAAAATATCTTAAGGCGTTAAAAAATGAAAAAAAATAAAGCAACCGGTTTTGACTATTATCTCAGCAAAGCGGTCATAAACGATTACCGGGAAAAACCGCCGGAGCTGCGCCTTCAATGGCTGTATATGGGAAACCTTTTCAGAATGGCTTATCCTGAAGAGATAAAGAAACTGCACGACCGTTTCCGGTTCAAACAAAAAGTTTAACGTTGACGACTTCGTATACCTTCAGCTTTTCAAAAATTCCACAATTGCGGCTGCAAGTGCTTCGGGATTATCTTCCTGCAGGAAGTGGCCCGCATGCTTGATAATTGTGTGTGGATGTCCTTTTGCACCAGGTACTGCCCGCTGTAAAAAGGTATCAGCTCCTCTGGTTATGAGATCTGAATCACTAAATGCAGTCAGAAATGGTTTCTTCCATTTGAATAATACTTCCCATGCCTTTCTATTTGGTTCAGAAGCAGGATCGTCGGGTGTAATGGGAACAATAGCAGGAAACCGACGCGCACCTGCCTTGTACTTGTCATCGGGAAACGGTGCATCGTATGCGGCAATAACATCCGAAAATAGTTCATTTACACAACCTCTTGCTATTATACTGCCTATATGGAATTCTGGTGTGTTTTGTGAGAAATCACGCCATTGCATAAACGCTTTGCCAGGGTATTTGTCTCCTGTTGGGAGAAATGTATTGCATGCTGTTATGCTGCGAAAAAGGGCAGGCTCTTCTCCTGCAATCCTCAACCCTATAAGCCCACCCCAGTCATGACACACAAGGTTTATCTCTTTCAGATTCAGTAACCCGATTAATCCTTTTACCCAGTCAACATGCCTTTTGTATGTGTAATCTTCTCTGAGAACGGGTTTATCTGATTTACCAAATCCAATCAAGTCAGGGGCTATGGCACGGAACCCTGCATTAACTATCTTTGGAATTATTTTTCTGTAAAGATAGCTCCATGTCGGTTCTCCATGCAGCAGAAGCACAGGTTTTGCATCGGCTGGTCCCTCGTCTACATAGTGCATACGAAGTCCGTCAACTTCCACATAATGCGGAGAAAACGGATAATCCTTCAAGTCTTTAAAATATTGATCCGGTGTGCGTAAAAAATCTATTTTGCCACTCATAGAACCTCTCGTTTTTATCCTTGGGGGAGCTTGTCTGTTTCTTACTCAAATTTTCCAATCAACTCCCTTTTTTATGCACCTATCACAAACCTCAAAAAAAATACATTGCCAACGATCTTATACCCTACTTTCTCCCATCCTGCTTTGAATATAATTGGAGTATACTCCAGAGTCAAGTTTTTTTAACTTATAGTTAAAGGCTAATATTCTCCAAGGACGATCATCTTGGGAGAGAGGAGAATATTGTTTACACGGCACAGAGGATTTACGGCAATAAATTTATGGTTATGCCAAATGACCTTTATGCCTGATTATCTTTATCCACGTAAGAGCAATAAAAATCTTCACTTGACATTACCGTATTTTTTTATTGATTTCTTACGGATAAGTTCCTATATTATAAATAGAGATCAGCTCACGGCGGTACGTCTGTGTGGCTCTTCAAATGGCGACTTCGGTCGCCTTTTTTATTGCCTGTTGCCTGGGGGAGATATAAGACCGTACTTCTTCATCCTGTAGATCAATTTATGCCTCGGTATTTTTAGAATCTTTGCTGCTTTTGACATATTGTGCCCGGACTTGTCCAATGCGGATACGATCATTCTTTTCTCAGCTTCATCCATTGATTCGTCAATGCCAGAAGGTGGATGATTGTGCGGAGAGACTGATGATGACATGTTCGACTCGACGTCATGCCCTGTGATCGTTCCGTTGTCCTTTATCACCACGATCCGCCTTATAAAATTCTGAAGCTCGCGCACATTCCCATACCATGGGTCACGTACAATCCTGTCCATAGCTTCATTCCCTATTGTAAGTTTCCCGGTAGGGGAATAGATCTCGATAAAATGATGTGCAAGCAGCGGGATATCCTCTTTGCGTTCCCGCAACGGAGGGATGTGAATATGGACGACGTTTAACCTGTAATAAAGGTCTTCCCGGAATGCCCCATTTTTTACTAAGTCCACGAGGTCCGCATTCGTGGCAGATACAATCCTTGCATCAATCTTTTTACTTGAAATATCACCGAGCATTTCTACAGAACCTGTTTCTATAACCCTTAAGAGCTTTGGCTGTAATGAGATATCCATGCTACCTACTTCATCAAGAAATAAAGTGCCTTTATCGGCAAGTGAAAACTTACCCAATTTATCTTTAACTGCACCAGTGAATGCACCTTTTGCGTATCCAAACAATTCGGACTCAAGCAGGTTAGAAGGAATAGCCGCACAATTGATCGCCACAAATGCCCTGTTCCTCCTGCTGCTGATATTATGTATTGCCCTTGCAACGAGTTCCTTGCCTGTACCAGATTCACCTGTTATAAGCACGGGTACATCTGAATTGGCAATACGATTTATCATGTTAAAAATTTCTTTGATCGCCGGCGATGTGCCGATAATACCATGCTCGGCGTTATTCCGCACCATACTTTTGTCTTTCATTGTCTGTTTTATTGAGAGCAGAAGCTCTTCTTTTTCGAAGGGCTTTGTTATGTAATCATACGCGCCCTTTTTTATTGCATCCACTGCCATGCGTATGGTTCCGTATGCCGTTATTACTATAACAGGAAGTTCGGGATTCATACTCAAGAGCCTTTCCAGCAGATCAATACCATTACCATCCGGCAGCATAACATCGGTTATAACGAGATCGAATTTATGCTGCTTCATAAGTGACAGGGCATTAATGATAGTGCCTGCACCGATTGCAGTGTAGCCTTCTCTGGATAGGTTGAACTCGATGACCTTTCTCTGGACCTCGTTGTCCTCAACGATTAGCGCGGTTATTGATTGCATGGCAGCCTCACGGTAAACACGCTCCCTCTGCCCAATTCACTCTGAACAAGGAGTTTGCCTTTATGTTCTTCCACAATACGTTTTGAAATAGCAAGACCGAACCCCGATCCGCTTTTTTTTGTTGTAAAGAACGGCTTGAATAAACTATTGATATATTCTGACGGTATGCCGGGTCCCGTATCCCGAAAAACAATCTCCGCACGATCATCATCCGTCCTTTGGACTGTTATATCCAATTTTCCGCCGTTATCCATGGCTTCTATAGCATTAAGTATAAGGTTAATAAATACCTGCCTGATTTTATCACGGTCCGCATAGATAGTAGCATTCCCTTTGGAGAACAGATTTATTTTTACATTATTCTTTTCTGCCTGTGTGTTGAGCAGGCTGATGATACTGCCGATTTCGGCATTTATATCACATGACTTCACTTCAAGCCTCATACTTGTATATGAAAGCATGGAATCAAGCGTGCGGTTCAGGCTGCTTATCTCGCTTTTTAACAAACCGGCAAATTCAAGCTTTCGTTCTGCTTCTATCGATCCGTCCGCGACTATGTCCACAGCACCTTTGATAGAACTTAAAGGATTTTTGATCTCATGCATAACATAGGCAAACAACTCGCCTATCGTTGAGAGGCGTTCTGATGCCCTTAATTGTTCTTTCAGAACATCATTTTTTTTACGTTCATGTTTTTGTGCATTGGAAAGCATACCCGTCAGCCATCCAATGAACATATAAAATATAATCTCTACAAGCTCTCCTGAAACAAATTCATGTCCCATCGCTCTATGCATATAAATAAATGGTGCCACGGATAATGATATACCTACTGCAGTTGCAACACCTCCTCCTATACCAAACCACAGACCTCCAAGAACGATTGGTATATAACACAGCCTTCTGTGTAACACCTCAAGTATGCTTATATGTGACATGCCATACAGATAATGAAAAGCAATTGTTAAGGCAGACAGCACAATGATAAATAGCCATCTTTTTATGCTGGTGTTACTTAAATTCATAAGATCTGTTTAGTAGAAATTTTTCATAGAAAAGGATGAATCTAAAATCCCATCTTGCCCGGGTTCATGATGTTGTTCAGATCGACGACCTTTTTCAACCGTCTGTAGATCTCCATTGCCTTGCCGTGCCCTTTGTCCATCCACTGCGCCTTGAGCATACCTATGCCAATGAGTGCAGGAACATCATCGCTGAACTGCTTATCCCTGAATATTTTTTTTAATTCAATTTTAATTTTTTCTTCCATAGTTTGCCCTGTCCGGAAGCCCCGTTTGAGTCTTCCTGTTAAAAAGCAGAAGACCTTCGAACGGGATTTACCTTGTTTCTTGATACCATAAAAGATCCCTTTGTAAAAGCAATACAGGACACAACTCCATGGTGAAGGCATAATGTTTACAACCAGTACCGTATGAGATGGAATATCTTCTCAAGGAGTTTTTCCATAAAAGGCCGATTTTTCCACTCCTTGTAATCAAGCTCTTGACAATTCTTTAGGTCGTTATCAATCAGGGCTTTCATTTCTTTGCTGAAAGGTGTATTCATGACCGCGACATTAACCTCGAGATTATGCAGCAGGCTTATCCTATCTATATTAAATGAGCCCGCAGTACTCCAGATGTCATCAATAACGGCAGCCTTTGCATGCAGGAACGTTCCCTGCCACAGAAATATTCTTGTTCCCCATTTTAAAAACCTGTGATACAATTTTCTGCTTGCATACTGTACTGCCATGATGTCGGATTTTGCAGGCAGGATTAAATAAACGATCACACCCCGCTTCATTGCGTTTTTTAAGACCCTCTGAATACCCCTGTCGGGTACAAAATATGCATTTTCTATGTATATATATTTTCTTGAGTTTTTTATTGCACTTATGTAATCCCGTCTTATGACCCGTCTGCTCTTCCTTTCCTTACTGCCGAGGATCTTCAAAGCCACCTCGCCTTTTGGCTCTATCAAGGGGAAAAGCCCACTTGTATCTATTGAATCTCCGCCTTTGCTGAACCATGTGGAAAGAAAAAGCCTTTGTAATTCCTTTACTGCGGGCCCTTCTATATATATATCAGTATCCCTCCATGCTGCTGCATTGCCGTAAGAGTCTGTATATTCATCCGTAAGATTGATGCCTCCGATAAAACCTATTCTGCCGTCAACAATCATTATCTTTCTGTGGTCTCTGTGAAACCAGCCCCAATGTTTTGTTATAAACGGAGTGTAAGGGTTAAACTCCAGCAGCTTTACCCCGTTTTCTCTTAAATAATCGAAGAAACCGTCGCCCGCTTCAATGGATCCTATTGCATCGTAGATCATGTTGATAGCACAGCCCTGTTTTGTTTTCCCTGCAAGACGCCGTGCGAATTCCCAACCGGTGTTGTCGCTGGCTATCTTGTAAAATTCGAGATTGATAGTTTCTTTTGCATGTTCTATGACTTCAAACATCGCGGGAAATGCATTGGTACCGTCCTTAAAAATGCGGACACGGTTGTTGTGGACGGCTTTGTCAAGAAATGTTTTTATCCACTTTTCCCGTCTTTTCAATGGGTCATGTCCCTGTACAGAAGTATAAGTTCCTTCATCTGCAACCCCGTTGGACAATGAACAAGACAGGTGTCGCACTCTGCACAGGCTTTGAGCAATTCGTCCGAATAAAACAGTTCAGGCAATAATCTTGAATATCTGACATAAAGGTATACAGGTGGAACTTCGTGCTTTATTTCTTTGCACTCGGCTATGCAGATACCACAATCTATGCACCACGAGAGTGATGGATACGATGCCCTTGTTTCCTTACTGACAGGTGTAAGTCCCTTGTACTGATTCACAAACGCATCATAGCCTTTATACCTCTTCAGCCATAGTAAAGGTTTCTTTACTATATGAATGATCAATCTGTAGGCAAGGTTTAGTAATGCAAGAATGTCTTTTTTACCCATAAATTATCCTGCAGAAAATATACCTGCTTTTGTCCCGGTTATCATGGCAGTACCCATGCCTGTTTTGTCGTATATATAATTATAACCCGATAATACTGAACCAGCGGCATAAAGATTTTTATAAACGACTCTGCCGTCTGCATCAACGGGCCTTAAACTGTCGTCCACCTTCACCCCGATTGAAAAGAGTGTCTGTTCGTCAAAAGGATCATCCGTAAGATAGTTCATGGGGAATGAATTTTTGACAGCATGTGTACCTATAAAAACGGGTAGTCCAAACACAGCCTCCTGCCATACTTTATTGTTCACAATACCGCTGCTTATAAACTTGCCTGTTGCGAGCACAAAGCTGTCGGCTGATAATGATACCGAGCTTCCATCCTTTCGTGATACACTTATTGTTTTTATTATGTCCGAAGAATTATTGTTGCTTACCTGTCCGTCTATGATTTTAACCCCATGCTGTGCAAGCAGCTTATCAAGTGCATACTGAAGTCTTAGTCCGGGTGCGGATGAAGGGGGCGACAAGAATTCCGAAACACGCTCTCCAAAATAATCTCCAAACATCTTTGAAACATCGCTGTACCTTGAAATACCCATAATGGGTGGCAGAAAAGCATGCTCGTATTCCATACTATCCAGTGTCTGTTGTATGATGGATAGTATCTTCTTTGCATGTTCGGGATTATCCATCATACCTGCAAGCGAAATGAAACTGTGCTGATTACATTTTATGCCGTGTGAAAGAAAATCAACATTTGTGTAAATAACATTTTTGAAGGATACAAGTCCATAATTTGTAAGTATATTGGAAAGAAATGACGCCCGTGTTTTATTATGTATAGCTGTTTTTTCAAAACCTATAAACAGTATTGTCCTACCCATTAATTTTGTCAGATTGCCGGATACCATGGATGATTGGCTGAAAGATGTAACCTTGAAGGTACCGTGCTGGTTTGGTATAATCATGTTGTTTTCCCATGAGCCTTCATACCCTACACCCGCATTTTTGAGTTCATCGAAAAACTGGCCACCTATTGTTTTAATCATACTGGTAAATTCGTTAAAGCGATCGAAGGTGAAGGCTTTTGATAATATTGAGTATGGATGGTACTGCTCGTTTTCGAGTATATTGCCTATAGCTTCTGTCAAATTTGTAAAACCTTTGAACGGTCTGCCTCTTTTACCGCTTCTGCCTGCAATATCAAAAGCGCCCGAGGAAAGTGCAGTGGCACCATATCCCTTTCTGACAACAGCAACCTTCTTTGTCTTTGCCGCATTTATAGCGGCAAGTGTACCTGCAATACCACTTCCTATAACAATTACATCATAATCCATAATTTACTTCTCGATGATAACATTTAAGCTGTCTGATAGTACATGTGCCGACAGATTAAGCTCTTCTTCCGCAAGCTGCTTATCTGTAAGTATCGGTGCCTTACCCTTCCAGCGTTCCTTTATAAAACCATCTATTAATTTTTTAATCCCATCCGCATCAAGTCCGAGTTCCTCGCCGAGTATATAAGCTGCAGAAACAGCACATCTCCTACCCTGACATGAACCAGTACCCAGCCGTGTCCTCCTCCTCAGATCAGGGATGGTCTTTGCCCATTCATGTCGTATTGCATATCTGATCTCTGCCTCTATGACAGGTTCGCACTCGCATACGATGTTACTGTTGGAGGGGTCTTCTATCGTTAACTTGAGAATCTCCTCTGTCTTAGAACCATGTCTGTACGCTATCCTTGATACGACATAAGGATCAAGGTTGTACTGCTGTGCGAGTTTTTCTACATCCGGGAGAAAAAGACCTCCCGGTAAAGGCTCTGTGTGTGTTTTACAGGGATTTTTACAACCGAGTTTTTTGCATATAACATCTGTTGCGTCTTCGGACATAAGCCTGTAGCTCGCAAGCTTGCCTCCTGCTATTGTAACAAAGCCTTTTATACCATCCTCTATCTCATGATCGAATACCCTGTGTTCTCTGTAAAGGGTGTCTTCATTCTTTCCCCACGCATACAGTGTGGGCCTTATGCCTACCATCACACGCATAATCCTGTATTCTCTTATGCGGGGAAAATAATGCTCCGCTGCCTGCAGCAGATACTCAATCTCGTCATGTGTTGCCCAGAGCCTGTCAAGGTTGCCGTAATAATCATCGTCTGTTGTTCCAATGATAAAAGTATTGTCATGCGGCATCATGAACACCTGTCTGCCGTCTATCGCTTTTATCACAATGCCGATGTTTGCTATACGTCGGTCAAGAATAAGGTGTATGCCTTTGCCGGGCCGTATCTTTACCGTTGTGCCTGCAAGTCCTGCAACAACAGGCAGCCATGGCCCTGCAGCATTCATAACAAGTCTTGCATGAATATCCCTTGTTTCGCCTGAGAAGGTATCTTTAACCCTTACACCCTTGACCTCTTTACCCTCTATCAAAAGCTGCTTTACCTCGGTATGATTATGTATTTCTGCTCCGTGTTCAACCGCGGACAGGGCATTTTCGGCGCACAGTCTGAATGTGTCGATGCCATACTCATCAAATGAAATAGCACCGATTGCGTCATCTGTGATACCCGGCTCAAGCGCCTTGAGTTCTTCTTTTGTAAGCTTTGTATGGGGTTTGCTGTTTTTCAGAGGAGCAAATTTATCATAGGCTTCAAAGAAGGTCTCAAGCAGTTCGATATAAACCTTCGGCATGAAGTCCTGTTTGAGAACCGGTGTTACAAAAGGTATTCTGAATAGCAAATGGGGTACTATCTTTTGAATATAGCCCGAATCAAGGCATGAAAGATGTGTTGTGTGGATATCGTTAAGAAGATATCGTGCTCCGCCGTGAATCATGCCTGTACATGCGCCTGTTGCACCTGAGGAAATGTCATTCTTTTCGAAAAGAGCAACCTTTAAGCCTCGCATGGAACAATCCCTTGCAATGCCTGTTCCGTTTATGCCTCCACCTATAACAGCTACATCATAGATGATATTGTCCATGTTACTTGCCACGGAATTATTTGTCTCCGTTGGCTAAGTTTTGTACACTGAGCCTTGCTGCTACCTTTGCTGCTATGTTTTGGAACTCTTTTGCAGTCTGAGAAGATGGATCAGATGCCACGATAGGTTTGCCGTTGTCTCCGCCCTCTCGTACGCGCGGCTCAAGAGGGATCCTGCCTATAAAGTCAATACCCAGTTTTTTTGCCGTTTCCTCCACGCCGCCTGTACCGAAGATATTTGTTTGTTTACCGCAGTGAGGACATATAAAATAGCTCATATTCTCTACCATACCAAGGATCGGTACTTCTACTTTTAAAAACATGTTCAGTGCTTTTGTTGCGTCAAGCAGGGATACATCCTGAGGTGTTGAAACGATGACAGCTCCGTTGATAGGTGCTTTCTGGACCAGGGTCAATTGAATATCCCCGGTGCCAGGAGGCAGATCGACGATCATATAATCAATCTCTCCCCATTTCATCTGGGTCAGAAATTGTTCGATCATCTGGCTTATCAATGGCCCTCTCCATATAACCGGCGTATCATCGGGCAAAATCAAGCCGATTGAGATTGCCTTTATACCGTAAGCCCCTATCGGGGCAAGCTCTTCCTTTTCTACGATAGCAAGCTTTTGTTCATTTGTTATGCCGAGCAGCATAGGAACATCGGGCCCGTAGATATCGGCATCTATAAGACCAACCTTTGCACCTGTTTGGGCCAAAGCGATTGCAAGGTTAACGCTTACCGTTGATTTGCCGACGCCGCCTTTGCCGCTTCCAACCGCTATGATGTTTTTAACGCCCTCAATGGGTACCGGTTTCTGAGGACCGGATGATTTAGCCTTAGGAACAGCAAAATCCTGTTTTATATCTACGGACTTAACCCAGCTCAGAGATTCAACCGCATTCCTGACGGATTCATTAAGACTGCTCGCAAGAGGACATGCAGGCGTGGTCAAAACAAATCTAAAACTTACCTTACCACCGTCTATTTTTAAGTCCTGTATCATGCCAAGACTTACGACGTCTCTTTTTAGTTCGGGGTCCTCAACCTTGCTGAGTGCATTGAGAACCTGCCTTTCAAGTTCAATATCGGACACTTTAATTCTCCTTCCTAATCTTCCCGTGCAAGAACCTTTGGTATTTTCAAAATCATATTGGGCTTAATAAGTCTTCCCCTTAATCTGTTGTTGTATTTTATTCTTGAGATTGTAACATCAAATTTTTGGGCTATATCCCATAAGGTATCCCCTTGTTTTACCCTGTAGTAAATGTATCTGGATCCGGTTCTTGGCGTTGCATACGATGTGTTGATTATTCTCATTCGTTTTGAGGATGCGATTACCTCCTTGTGTGCATAAGGGCTTACCGGTATTATTATATCACGCCCGGGTCTTAATGCCTTTACATTCCATATATGATTCATAACTCTCAATTCGTGGAGTGGTACACCGTATTCCCTTGCAATCATGTAAAGCGTATCGCCATTCCTTATAACGTACCTCTTATAACTAAAAAGGTCTCTTTGCGGCATTTTTTCAAGCCCTGCAATAAAAATCTTCTTTCTGCCTGTAGGAATGTTCAGGGTATACGACGGTACAGGCGGGGTTGCCCATCTCAGAAGCTCTGGATTAAGCTTTTTTATTGTTTCGTAGTTGGTGTCCGCTAATCGTGCAGCTAAATGAAGATCAATCTGATGATGAAGGACTACCTTGTCATCTTCAAGCGGTTTATCGTATGTTAGATCCGTAAATCCATAAGCCGCCGGGTCCTTTGCTATCATCGCTGCAGCTATAAGTTTTGGCACATAATCCCTTGTTTCTCTCTTCAGGTACCTATGATCCGCAAGTTTCCAGAAATTGTCCGTTTTCTGTTTCCGCATTGCCCACATTACTTTCAGCGGTCCGGCATTGTAAGCTGCCTCAGCCAAATACCACGAACCGAATGTATCATAAAGATTTTTCAGGTACTCTGCAGCGGCGAGTGTTGATTTTTCCGGACTCCTTCTCTCATCTACCCACCAGTTGACCTTTAAATGATACAACCTTGCAGTGCTTCTTATAAACTGCCATGGTCCGCATGCGCTGCTCCTTGATATTGCATGGGTATTAAAACCACTTTCTATAAGTGCCATGTACACAAGGTCTTCCGGCAAACCATTTTCCCTCAGAATCTTTTTCATCTGCGGTATATACTGTTCGGATCTCTCAAGCCATTTTGAGAAAATGTCGTGTTGCGCCTGTGAAAAATAATCGATAAAATATTGAACCTTTTCATTCATCACCATAGGGATGTCCGTTTCGGATGTTATCTTTTCAAGTGAAGTTGGAGCCGAGCTATGTTCCAGCACATCGGATATATCTTGATCGGAAGTTGTTGTGACCGATGAAGCAGAAGTAACAGTGGTTCCTGTCGATGTCGTACACTGCATACCGGCATGAGATTGACTTCCAGCAGTAGATACAAGTGTCTGTCCTGTTATGGCTAACCCTGCCTTATCGTTTATAGCACTGTTTGAAGTTGCACATCCCTGAATTAATCCACCTACCAATAAAACCGAGATCATATAGTATATTTTTCTCATGATTTTTGATGTACAACAATACTGCTCTCTCTGTCAAGGCAAGTGTGCATTACAATTCTTCGATGTTCTTGAAATCCTGTGTCCGATTATCTATTATCATAGTATGATCAATAAAGAATTGTCACAAATCTTTAACGATATAGCAGATATACTTGAATTAAAAAATGATAATCCGTTCAGGATACGGGCATATAGAAAGGCAGCGCTTGTTATGGATGACCTTGCCGATGACGTAACCGCGCTGATCAAGACAGATAAACTCAAGGGCCTGCCGGGCATTGGTAAGGATCTTTATGCAAAGATAGAAGAATATATTCGCACGGGCAAGATAGAAACCTATGAAGAGCTTAAAAAAGAGTTTCCTCAGGGTCTGATTGATATCCTTTATATACCCGGGGTCGGTCCGAAAACAGCAAAGCTTTTATATGATAAATATGGCATAGATTCTATCGAAAAGCTTGAAGCCTCTGCGACCTCCGGCAAATTGAAGGATATAAAAGGTATAAAAGATAAAATAATTACCAATATCCTTAAGGGAATTGCACTGAAAAAAAGTATTCAAGGTAGGTTCTCGCTGGGTACGGCCCTGCCTATAAGCGAAATGATCCTTCATGAATTGAGCGATGTTCAAGGGGTAAGCAACATAGAGATCGCAGGCAGTATAAGGCGAAGAAAGGAAACCGTCGGTGATATAGATATACTGGTTACCTCGGATAAACCCGCGCTTTTGATGGATACGTTCGTACAATTAAAAGATATAGAAAGAATACTTTCGCATGGCTCAACCAGGTCATCAGCAATACTGAAAAATACACATATACAGGTTGATGTGCGAGTTGTAGAAAAGGGGAGCTTCGGTGCTGCTCTTGCATATTTTACGGGATCAAAGGCTCATAATATAAAGCTGAGAGAGATAGCGATAAAGAAGGGCTATAAACTGAATGAATATGGTGTATTCGATATAAAAAACGATAAAAAAATCTCAGGTGCTACGGAACAGGATGTTTATAATATACTGGGTCTGCAGTTAGTGCCTCCAGAGATTAGAGAGGATCAGGGAGAGATCGAACTTGCGATCGAACACAAATTGCCGGAATTGATACTCCAGGAAGATATAAAGGGAGATGTCCACATGCACACTGTTTACAGTGATGGAGACAGTACGGTGGAACAGATGGCGGCACATGCAAAGTCGCTCGGCTATGAATATATAGCCATTACGGATCATTCGCAGTCACTCGGTATTGCGAGGGGGCTTGATCCCGGAAGATTGGAATCACAGATACAAGAGCTAGATGCATTTAATAAGAAATCTTCCGGCATAAAGGTACTCAAGGGTATGGAGGTTGATATACTCGGTGATGGAAGTCTTGATATGGACAGCGCCATGCTCGATAGATTGGACATAGTTATTGGCTCAATACATTCCGGGTTTAAACAACCCAAAGAACAAATAACAAGGCGTATGGTAAAGGCAATGGAAACAGGACATGTGGATTTGATTGGCCATCCGTCAGGCAGACTTATTGGCGAAAGGGATGCATACGAGGTTGACTGGGATGCCGTTTTCTCAGCGGCACGTGCGTATCATGTTGCAATGGAGATAAATTCATATCCTCTGAGATTGGATCTTACCGATACCATGATAAGAAGAGCCCATTCAAAAGGTTTGAAGTTTATGATTACAACTGATAGCCATGATCCAAAACAAATGCGGTACATGAGTTACGGTGTATCCGTTGCAAGAAGAGGCTGGCTTGAAAAAGATGATGTTATGAACACTAAAAATTATAAAGACTTCGTTCAATGGCTGAAAGGAGACAGATGAAACAGGACAGGATTGTTCGTTTTGGAGATTTTGTTTTTAAACACAGGGATACCCTCCCTATACCGTTTATTATAGGAGCGGTGCTGATACTGATATTTACAAAGCCCACATTCAGTACACTCAATGCCAGGTTAAGCTTATTCGTCACCGGTGGCATTATAATACTGATCGGTGAATCTATAAGAATATGGGCTGTTGGATATTCAGGGAGTACCACACGCTCTAAAAAACTTATAGCAGATAGGCTTGTCACAGAAGGTCCTTATTCTATCGTTCGAAATCCGCTGTATGTGGGTAATTTTTTGATAGCGCTTGGCTTTTCTCTGCTGGCAAATGCTGCTGTTCTCGTACCTCTTGTGATCGTCTATTTTGTCATAGAATATTATCCGATTGTCAGACGGGAAGAATATTTTCTTCTCGAAAAATTCGGTGATACGTATAGTTTGTACCTTAGAGATGTTCCGCGTTTCTTCCCCAAAAAATTTAAGACAAAAAAAGCCGTGTACGATCCATCTGCCCTGAAGGGAGAACGGTGGACAGTGCTCGGCATTGTCCTGATGTTTGTCTGCATGATCGGTATCGATATCCTTCGGATCAAATTCCGGTAAAATATTCGGGGTATTGAAATACCTTTTCTGATTAATTCATTGCAGGACTGGGGATTGCCAATGTTTCATGGATGTAAACTGCAAAACGACATAAGCAGATAACATAAAGGTAATCATGGGTTTTTAGTAACTAAATCGTGCCTGACGCAGTTTAACAGGAATTTACATACAGGTAATACTGCGTTTACATTTCAGGAATACCTTAGTGGCAGCAGAAAAAATGAAAATAAAGACACTAAGGAGGAAAAATGAAGAAACAAATGAACAAAATTTTTATGATCGTGATTGGCTGTATCTTGTTGATGAGTACAGCGTCCTACGGGTATCAGATCAATGATAACCTGAACATAGGGGTAAAAGCCTACTTAAATGCAATGGAGGCTTCAGGAGATCATTTTAATTCATCGACCGTGGGTCAGGCACAGGCAAACGAAAACTCATCCAATGTAAACGGCTTACGGCTATCCAGGGCATATCTTATAGTCATGGATAAGGTAAGTGACGAGTTTTCGGGCAAGTTTACACTCGATGAGGCGTATTCGGATCCAACGGCGTCAAACGGGAGGGGCGATGTATTTGTAAAATACCTATATGGAATATTTACCCCGGTAAAAAATATGGCAATCAGGTTCGGACTGACAGAAACACCATGGATACCATACGAAGAAGGGTTATGGAACTACAGGTTTGTTTCGGAAACAGCGCCAGATTACGAAGGGTTTATGCCTTCGAGCGATCTTGGAGTAGCCATTGTAGGGAATCTTTTCAACAATCTTATCGATTATCACATCATGGGTTCAAACGGAGAAGGGTACCAGGCTCAGCAAAACGGCAGGGGCTATGCGGCAGCAGCGAGGATAGCTTTGAATATAAAACCGTTTATATTCGATATATTCGGCATGGACGAGAGTATGCACAACGGTGTTCCCGATTATAATCCGAAACGTGCAATAGTGATGCTGGTGTATACCAACAAGCTACTCAGGGTTGCAGGGGACTGGATGTGGGCTGACGATCACATTACACCTTCGGATCAGAGCAAGGCAAAATTCAATCACGGGTATGGATATGAGTTCTGGGGCTTCCTGCGTATTCCAGGTGAAGAGAAATTAAGGATATTCGCACGCTATCTCAATATGAAACCGAATGGGAACAATTCCTATACGCCCGTAAGCGGGAAGATAGCTCCGACGGTAAATCTTAACACTTACAATATTTATTCAACAGAGCTTTTGAAGTTTATAAACACATCGGAAAACACATGGGCACTTGTAGGTATAAGTTATGATGTTACGAAGGAAACAATCCTGGCACTGGATTACAACATCTATACATTGGATGGCTATAATCTATCCAATCAGGAAACGACATTCAATGACCAGGCAGTTGCATTAAACCTAAGATTCGCATTTTAAGTAAGGTTTAAAAATTAAACTCAATAAGGAGAAAAAAAATGAGTAAAATGAAAAAATTAGAAGTAAAGCTTAAAAGCAGTCTATTATTGCTGGGAGCAACCGCAAGAATAGAACTGCTGAAGATAAGGCACACCTGGGCAAAGGTTTTACTTGCAGCAGGTCTTACACTTATTGCCGGTACGGCATTCGCAAGTACGCCGTTGAGCGGGGCCGGTTCAACATTTGCTTATCCCTTTTATACAAAATGGTTCTACGAGTATGAAAAAACAACAGGTGTTAAAATAAATTATCAGGCAATAGGTAGTGGAGGCGGTATTCAGCAGTTGCTTGCAAGGGTTGTTGATTTCGGGGCAAGCGATAAACCGCTTGACGCAAAAACACTGAAAGAGCACGGTCTTATCCAGATGCCAGATGCAGCGGGCGGTATTGCAATGGCTTACAATATACCCGGTGTTGGAAAAGGACTGAAATTTACGCCTCAGCTTATAGCAGATATCTATCTTGGCAAGATTACAAACTGGAACGACCCCGCAATAAAAGCTGTAAATCCCGGCATTGCATTACCATCATTACCTATCATTGTTGTTCATAGGTCTGACGGGAGTGGAACGACATACATATTTACGCATTATCTGTCCAAGGTAAGCAAGGAATGGGCTGAAAAGGTCGGTGCGGACCTGTCGGTCAATTGGCCTGCGGGTATAGGCGGTAAGGGTAACCCTGGTGTGGCTGGGTTTATTATGAAGGCAAGGGGAAGTATAGGATATGTTGAACTTGCTTATGTGCTGCAAAACAGCATGACCTATGGACCCGTTAAAAACAAGGCAGGTGTTTTTGTTTGGCCAACCATTGAGTCAGCAAGGGCAGCAGCAGCAACAGTAAAACATATCCCATCTGATTTCAATGTGCTGTTTGTGGATCAGCCTGGAAAGGATGCTTATCCGATTGCAGGATTCACCTATATCATTATTTATAAAAAACAGCTTGATCCTGTTAAAGGGAAAGAACTGCTGGATTTCCTTCGGTGGGCTTATACAAAGGGTCAACCCATGTTAAACAGCCTTGATTATGTTTCTATCCCTGAAAATCTTATTAAGAGAATAGATAAGCAGTTAAAAGAAGTGAAAATCAAGCCGTAAGGATGCTTGTTGCTATAGTGTAATGCATGGAATCCTGCCGATGCCGGCAGGATTCCGCATTCATTCAATAGAGAAAAGGTGGAAGCTATGTTGAAAATAATGTTTCTTTGTACCGGCAACTCATGCAGGAGCCAGATGGCGGAAGGAACCATGAGAGAATTGGGAAAGGGTATCATTGGAGACTACCCCTTAAAATTGTGTATTCAAGATTTTAAGTTTCCTTCATTTCGAATCTTAAGTCAAACAATTGTCTCAGTTCATAAAGGCATTCCCGTAATTGCCAAATAGGTTTTCTCTCCCAGAGGTCTTCAAGATTCA
>CAZJPN010000022.1:0-33318 GCA_964547905.1 uncultured Pseudomonadota bacterium
GCAAACTGGTTTGTGTCTTTCTATCTATGAGCATATCAGATAGCTGATCATCCTGGTATGCTCAGGAGGTGCACTTTATATGATTATCAGCCCTTGACATAGGACATTGAGGAATTTATCTTCTCTATTTTCTTTCTCAGCGCCCGATCGGTTTGCAGTTTCTCAAATAACATTATTAAGTAAGTAGGACCATCGGGATCCACGAGGCCTGACGTGTATGTCCAGACCCATCCGGAGGATCTTAAAAACGTGTGTCAAAAAAGGGGTGAAAAAAGCGGGTTTCCCCCATCTGACCAGTTCCCCTTACCTTTTCTTAGGCCTGTATGGAACAAAGCAGAGCTTTATCGAGGCGTATGGAAGTGAGGGTGAGCAGGACCCGGCCAGCGGAAGGGGCCGGATACCCCAATTGGTTTGATTTTTGACACAGGGGATAGACACTCAACACTAAAGCTTGATATTTCCATCAAAAATATGCGATCTTCATACCAAGAACTCGGTACTCTTAAGATTTTTAATAAAAAGGGGTAAAAAGGATGAAAGGAATAGATGCTAATGGCAAAACATTAAGGGATATTCTTGATAAGGTAAAATATACTGTCGATTTTTTTCAAAGGGAATATCGTTGGGAAAAGAAACAAATAGAACAACTTATTGATGACCTTACTTCAAAATTCCTTTCGAACTATAAAGAATCTCATGAGCGGAAAGAGGTTAATGTTTATGAAAAATATTACTTAGTACTCTGGTTCATAAGTTCGGTAACGTATTTTTCATCATGCCGCCGCCTGTTTTCCGGTGGGAACCGTTTGCATACGGTGGAGGAGTTTTGAGAGGTCATGACGTGTGAATTTCCATTCGAAAGGTTTTGCAATCGCCTCGTAATGACGCTCGAAGGCCAGGATATGCTCTTCAAGCGCTTTCAAGGAAGGGAAATCATTGGGAGTCAGAGCTTTCCGTTGTAAGATGGAAAAGTAGATTTCGATCTGATTGAGCCAGCTTGCGTGGACAGGACCGTGAACAGGAACGATGCGTGGATATTTCTCTATTAGTCGTTTAACACATGGGGTACCCCGATGCGAGGAGCCGTTGTCCATGATCCAGAACACTCGCCGGGCCTCGCGGTAGGGGTGCTGGGTCATCACCTGGTCCACCAGCCGTTCAAAGGGAGCAATTCCGGTATGTTTCTCGCAACGGCCAAAAAGTCTGGCTCGGTGAACATCAAGCGTCGCGAGGTACGCCCAGGCCCCGCACCGCTTGTATTCGTGTTCAACCCGTATCGTTTCCCCAGGTTGGGGAGGCAGAGTCGGATGTTTTCGAGCACGAGCCTGAATGGATGTTTTCTCATCTGTCGACAAAACAAACTCGTCATCCTTGAGCAGTTCTCCTTCAAATATCCTTTCGTACAGATCGAGAATCCGGCAAGCTTTAGCAAAGAAATCCGGGTCACGCGGAAAAATCCAGCATCGGTGCTGCCACGGTTTTATTGCATCCTCGGAAAGTCAGCGCCAAACAGTGCTGTCGCTGATCTGAGCCACCAAACCTATCCGTTTGACTTCCCTGACCACATCGGAAACGCTCATCCGAGAAAGAGGATTTCCCAGAAAAGCAGGCAATTCACAAGCCAGGGCTTTTACCGAGATAACCAGTTCTGGGGGGAAAAACCCGGGGACGACCGGGGCGTGGCTGTTCTTCGAGACCTGCCAGACGTTGATCAAAGAACCTCTTTCGCCACTTGCAAACGATCTCTCGTCGCATATCCAAGCGTGCGGCGATATCGTCGTTGGAAAAACCATCGGCAGCCAAAAGGATTATCTTGGCTCGCACAACATGATAATACGGTAACGTATATTTTACTTCACGATGCTCCAGTTCATTCCTTTCCTCACGTGATAAAACTATACGATAGGGGCTTTTTCTCGGCATGGTAAAGACCCTCCTTTGGCTTTCACCATACCATAAAGCAAAATTAATCACAAGTTATAATACGTTACTGTATTTATGAAATTGAGTACTTAGCACCCTGCAATCGCTATTCATTTACAGTCTTTGCATCGTGTCCGTCTTTGATAAGTAAATTTGCTATATCAACAGGCAGGTTTTCATCTATCTTGAAGTCCATCTTTGCTATGCAGTTAGTGAGACCAATCGCTCGCGGGATAGTTCGGCGGCATATGCTATAGCTGCTTTAATATCTTCTGAAGTCAATGAGGGATAGCTTTTAAAGATTTCGGGCTCACTTGATCCCTCTGCCAGGTTGTCGAGTATAACTGATACCATTATGCGTGTACCTTTGATACAAGCTTTCCCATGACAGATAAGTGGGTCTACAGTTATTCTTTCTTTCCAGTTCATTTTCTACCTCCTCCACGCATAATATACACAATAAACCGTATTATAACAAGTCGGGACTTTCGCAGTAATCTTGTAGGATACGGGCTTACTTGAGGGACAAGGGGGGCTGCCCTTGGCATTGGACGGGTTGAAACCATAACGCCATTCCGTCCCTCTTAATCTAAGAGGGAGACCTAAGTAAATACAGGGCACGCCAATGGGTTGACTTTATATTCAACCCATTCTATTTGTATGCTATGGACTTTGGGAAGAGGTTGAGAGAATTACGGCAGGAACGCGGGATCGGCATTAAGAGGTTGGCGAAGGTTTTGGGTATTAATTACTCGTACATCTCCAAGATAGAGAGCGGGAATATTTACCCTTCTGAATCTCTTATTCTCCGGATTTCGAAGGCACTTGATCACGATCCCGATGAATTGATGCTGCTTGCAAAGAAAATCCCCTCCGATTGGAAGCACGCGATTTACGAAAACCCTGCACATGTGGCATCTTTGATACGCGAGTCTTTGCATAACTATGAAACAGCAGCCCGGAAAAGCAGCCAGGCACCAGTTAAAAAAGAAGAAGGATACTGGCGGTCCTCCGAGGACATAGATCCAAGGGTCTTTTCAACCTATCTCGACACTACAACCTCTTCTCTCAAGGCTTTACGCACCATAAGGAGCTCGCAGGACTATAAAATCAATCTTTCAAAATGGCGTGATAAATACCCGTCCCTTGCCGATGAAGACCAAAGGCAGTTCGAGATATATGTTGTTCTATCGAATATTGGTTTCGGATTGATGGAGTCTATACCGGACAAAAATTCCACACACCTCAAGCAGGCATTGGAGCCTGAGCTCTGGGCATGGTTTGAGACGGACAAGAGCCTACAAAAGCTGCATGACAGGGATTTTATTGTTGATAGCTGGTATCCTGAACTATTTCAGGACATCTACACCTCTTTGAATGACCCATTGAATTTAAGGAAATTCGGCAAGGTCTTTACACCGCTCGCCATAGCGGAGTACATCCTCGACAGCCTTGGATACGAAGGCGAGAACATCATAGGGAAACGGGTCTTCGATCCTGCAGCAGGATGCGGCATTTTCCTATTGGTAGCAGCAAGGAGGCTTTTATCTTTACAACAAGGTTTTCAACCGGCTGACACCACTCCTGATATGTTAAGCTACCTGATAGGCTTTGATAATGACCCTACGTCAGTAAATATGGCGAAGATGAACCTCCTGATCCTCGCTGCATTGATGAATGCTTCTTCCGGCAGTCAGACCATGCCTAAAATATTTTGCACGGATTCTTTGAATTATGACCGCTACGGATCGCTGTTCGAGATAGAAGAAAAAGAGGTGCTCGATATTAAGTTCTTAAAGGGCGAATACCGCAGCGGGTTTCAGTGGGTGGTGGGTAATCCTCCGTATGGGAAAGTACCTTCATCCGACAGCAGGGTCCAAAACTTCAAAGATACAATCTACGGGCACCCCAATATCTACGGCATGTTTATCCAGTTTGCACTGGAGCATCTGAGCAATAACGGTAATTTTGGGTTTATTGTGCCCAAAAGCTTCAGCTCCGGGCTTTATTTCAAACGCCTGAGATCCTTCTTGTTGAAAACGCTTTCGATAAAAGAGATTGTAACATTCGAATCCAGGACAGAGGTCTTTTCAAAATCCAATGTTCTGCAGGAAACCGTGATTGTGCTTGGAACAAAGAACCAGCCGCAGGTAAGCATCGTTATAAAAGAGCCCGGGAACCATCTGGATATAAGCTCCACAAACAGGATTGTAAAAGCACTGCCGGAAGAAATAATCCTTGGCAAAGAATATGAACACACGCTCTGTATCACCGCCAGCAGGGTTGCGCTGGACATCGTGGACAAGGCACGAAGCATTGCTGCACCCCTCGAAAACCTCGGGCTCCGTGTATCAACCGGAAAGTTAGTCTGGAACAGGTTTAAAGAGCACTTGCGGGACAGGCAGGGAAAATCCGCATTGCCGTTGTACTGGATGCACAATATCCAGCCTTTAAAATTTTTGCCCGACGTACGGCGCGCGAAACACCCCTCGTTCATGGAGTTCAACGATAAAACAAAGCCGTGGCTCAACGGGCCGCAGGAAACGGTCATTGTAAAGCGGATTAGCGCTAAAGAGCAGAAACGGCGCATAGAGGCTGCGTACATCCCCGCAAGCTGGTGCGCCAATACGCACGGCTATTTCCTCGAAAACCATCTCAATTTTATATTTAAAAAGGACGTCGATTCGAATTATAACCTTGTGTTTCTCATGGCACTGTTGAACTCTAAGCTGCTGGACTTCATTTTCAGGGTATTCAACGGCAATACGCAGGTTTCTGCGACAGAACTGAACCTTATGCCCCTGCCTCTCATAGAGGACCATGAAGGGATTACGGGTCTGGCTAAAAAGGCAATGAAAGCACATGGCGACAAGCTGCGCAGTATCGAAAGAGAGATAGACACGGAAGTCTATAATCTATACAGGCTCGATGAAGAAGAGATTATAGCAATAGATAATTTCTTTAATGGTATGGACCGTTAAACCGGATTAAATGCTCCGGTTCCACGGCAATCCATGCGAATGTGCCCCATGCAAGAACCCTTGAGTATTTACCGAAAGCACCCCTGTCAAGAAAGGCTGTTACACACTTTACGGGCTTCCCGATATGTTCGAAAATAGCCTCTATCTCTGTCTTGCGCTTTTCTTCTACCGGACATACAGAAGTAACAGCTTCAATGGCGAAGATAGTTTCCAGTTTCATAGAATACACAATAATATCGGGCAGCTTATTATGCACGTTCAATTCTATGCCGAGGGTCTTCAATAGTCCTTCATTTGAATAAAGCATTTTATTCCGGGCATCACCTATATATAAAAAAGATGGGCCTGGGATATGATGAGCAACAAAACTCTCTATAATCTCTTTTTCAAGGGCATTGTGCTCTCCGGGACTTAAAGAGATTTTACTTCTATCCGGAAGTATAATCTCGATCCGATGTGAACTATCTATCTTTTTTCTTTTTGATAGTACGCTCTTATGTTTTTTACGCCAGCCGTCAATAACAGACGGTAAGTCTGAAGAACCAATATGTTCGAGTATATAAAGAAACTCAGGGGTAAGGATATAGTTTGTATCGCCTGAGTTGGTCGTCCTTTCCGGATCATCGGGATTAACTATTGCGAGCCCGTGGTTTACAAGACGTTGCATGGAGCGCTTCCTGATAGATTCCCTTGTATTCTCGGCGTATTTTTTTCTGAGGTCGCTTTTGGCAAAAGCTATAATGTCATGGATGCGTGCGCCATCCCGCAAACACTTGCAATGATTCAGGAGACCTTCACGGGGCTTGGTGTCCATCATAGCAAGGAGACAGATTGCCGTCTGTTCGTTATTGAAATCTTCGGGAAAATCGAGCTTTTTTAAAAGACTATTGATTGCTTTTATAGATGACATATAAGCGTGTGTACCACTCTAGAGTTTTCTGAACAAGTAATTCGTAAAACCCAACATTGACATTGGACATTTGACAGAGAGATTCTTTCGTCGTAGCGCTCCTCGCAATGACAAACCACTTGTGCCCCGCTTGGTAGAGAAGAAATATCATAACGCCCTTTTGTCCCTCTTATTTTGAGACTGTGTCACAATCACTTTTTATTTCCCTCCCTTGATGGGAGGGATGAAAGGGAGGGTGACACAGTCTGCTTAAGAAGGACTCCGGGAACAGCTGTCCCTGGATTCTACCTGTTTCTAATGGCCAGCGGACCAGCCCTTCAGCGGCCGGTCATTTTCTCCAGCTTTTCTGGGTACCGGGACCCTTGCACCGTGATCTTTGAGGAGGCGCTGTCTATCTCACGGAGATCATCGGACGTAAGTTCGATTTTATCTGCTCCGATGTTCTCCTCTAGACGCTCCAGCTTCCGGGTGCCCGGGATCGGAACAATCCACGGCTTCTGGACAAGCAGCCAGGCAAGCGCGATCTGAGCAAGTGTCGCTCTTTTCCATTCTGCGATCCTGGCAAGCAGATCAACCATGGCATGGTTCGCTTTTCGGGCCTCCGGCGTAAAGCGAGGGAGGGTGCTACGAAAATCGGTACCGTCGAACTTCGTGTTTTCGTTGATTTTGCCTGTGAGGAAACCCCTACCCAGAGGGCTATAAGGAACGAAGCCGATTCCAAGTTTCTCGAGGGCCGGCAGCACTTCCTCTTCAGGGTGTCTCCACCACAACGAGTATTCGCTCTGGACTGCAGTGACCTGCTGGACTGCGTGTGCACGAAGGATCGTTTGCACACCCGGCTCAGAAAGGCCGAAGTGTTTGACCTTACCTTGCTGAATCAGGTCCTTCACCGCACCCGCCACGTCTTCGATCGGCACGTCCGGGTCAACGCGGTGTTGATAAAAGAGATCAATGGCATCGACCTTGAGCCGCTTGAGTGAGGCCTCGGCAACCTGCTTGATGTGCTCAGGACGGCTATCCAACCCAATCCATCGCGCTCCCCCATTCGGATCAAGTTTGAACCCGAACTTCGTGGCTATCACCACCTTCCCACGAAAGGGAGAGAGGGCTTCGCCCACGAGCTCCTCGTTTATGAACGGGCCGTACACTTCCGCAGTGTCGAAGAAGGTAACGCCGCGTTCCACGGCTTTCCGAATCAGGGAGATCATCTCCTGTTTGTCTGCAGCCGGACCATAGCTAAAACTCATTCCCATGCAGCCGAGCCCGAGAGCAGATACTTCCAGACCACTTTTCCCAAATTTACGTTTTCGCATTGTTTATCCTCCTTATGAACAGGGACAGATGTCTCCTGGTTCCCTATTTCTGTTATTCATCGTTTTGTGTCCAACAATGAGCACCGAGTCTCTTGATTTTGCGAGCTTGCTCTGCTGAAAAGCCTTCTCTTTTCCAGCAGAGTATTTCGGATATGTCCTGTATGCCAAAGCCAGCCCGCTTCCACGCGTACATATAATCGATTGCAAAGTGTGTGCCCTTTTCAAGGAGTGCTTGAGGCTCTGGACCCGAAGCTTCCAGGCGCTATACTTCATTATTATGAATGATGCTGTTCTCGTTTGTTAGCTGTTTGTTGCCCCCAAAGCCCCTATTCCATCTGATCGCGGTATTGGGATCTGTCATATAATAGTTATCAAGCCCCATGAGATATGCATTAAGATTGTCGTTCAGCGTCTCTGCCATCGGGGGTGTGGGCACGCACCCGGCTATATGCATGAATAAAGCCATGCAGGACAAAGCATAAAGTATATGTTTCCCTTGCAAAACCATACATGAACTCTTGTTTTTTTATAACACAAAAAACGAACATATTACAATAAGTTTGGCCATGCTATTCCGGGGATTTTAAAACCGGGAACAGGGATAAGACCTTGGCAGCGGTCAAGCTGAAATCACAACTCCACCAGACCCATCCCCTTTGATTAAGAAGCAGAGGGCGATTCATGAATCGCCCCTACATTTATAAAATATTTGGATTCCCGTTGGAATTTATCCCGCCTGGGAAAGCAACGGGGTCGCCACGATGTTCTTTAGCTACGTGCAAAACAATACCTTGACAAATAAAGCCTCCGAACGTTATTAAAATTAACAGAAGGGAATAATTATGGATCGATCCATGCATGAATTATTTTTTCTTATTTTTGAAAACATGCCGCAGGGAATTGCCCTTTTTGATCGTGAAATAAATCCGATTGTATATAATCCGCAATTTATGCAGTTCAGTACAAGATTTGCAGATAAGGTTATGAAAGGGTATAGCGGGTTTCCCCAAAAGATCATTACGAAGATAAAAGAACACGCTAATAATAATTTAAAGTCTTCAAAATCCATTTTCTCAATCACATCATCAGATAATATGGTATTCTTTTTAATTGTTACCACCATACATCATAACTCAAAGCCTTATTATCAGGTAACCTTGCATCCCAAAAGACTCAGTGAATTTGAGCTGTACCTATCCCTGAAAAACCAGTATAAAATTAACGAGAAGGAATTCGAGATTATCAGTTATGTGAAAAAAGGATTAACAAATAAAGATATAGCAGAACTTATAAAAACCTCCGAGGCTTCTGTTAAGAAGTATCTTACCAAGATTTATCAGAAGGTTGAAGTTGGTAACCGCACCGAGTTAACAGGTATTTTGGAAAATGACTCTTAGTACACTGCCTGAACAACATGAGCTGCATCAGTGTTTGCTCAATGATGCTAAAAACAGTTAAAGTTGATCTTATCTATTTTTTAAATAGTATATACGTGGATTTGTAATCCGCATATATACTAAAATCCATATTTACTAAAGTAACCCAATCTTAGCCGATCGGCTATTGACACAGTGTTTGAACCAAAGTATAATTTCAAACTATAGGCGATGTCTTAAGAGCGTGTAGGAGGAGATAACCTATTTAAATATAAAAGGGGGTTATATAAGGTATTTCTCAAAGGTGCAGTTTATTTACACAATGGCTTAATAATAAAGAAACAAAACTGTTTATAAGACTGAAGAGGAGCAATAAATATGAAAGATATGCTACAATTAAAAATTTAGCAAGCTCCGGGTTTTAAGGTTAATTATGAATAAAGTTTTTGAGATTGCTTTAGTTGTTCCCTCTATGTCCCAGAAGGTTAATCTTCTGGAAAGGTTCCTGACAGATATAAGGAACGCATATACACCTTCTCTTCTTAAGTCTATTAACCTTTATAGTTGGGCTTCCAGTAACTCCCTTGGCATTATTCTCACTTTTGATTTTTACGTCTTTCTCCCAAGTTACTTCAAAAAGATTAAAGCATGGGCAGAAGAGTCAGGCATCAAACTTTATGAGCTCATGCCTTTCGGGCAAATGGAAAGAAATGAATTCAAAAACAAGTTCATACTTACATCTGACCTGAAGTTTACAGGAGATTATGATATCGCTCTTGCACTTAACAAGATTCTCACGAGGATAAATACAACACTCGGTAGAAAGAACATAAGATACAACGCATCCCTTAAGGTGACTTTCGAGTCAAAGAAACAACCCATCCATGGATACACACAAAATATTTCTAAAGGAGGGATATTTGTAGCTACAGAAGCCTCCTTTCTCCCGGAATCAAAGTTGAAACTCCTTTTGTCCCTGCCTAATTCTTCCAAAGATGTTAAGGTTACAGGTATGGTAGTTCATACAGTGAGCCCGGACCAGGCAAAACTCACAGGCACTGATAGAATACCCGGCTTGGGGATACAGTTTCTTGAATTCAAAGAGGACGGAGAAATGGTTTTAGACTCATATTTCAATGCGCTGAACAAAGAGGAGATAAGCCTTTCATGAGTATGTCGGATTTTCTGTGTAAACGGCTTTCATCATTCAAGCCCCAGCGGGAATCTATCCGCAAAAAGGCAGTATAGGAAAGCAACGGGGGCACCTCTTGATTTGTAATCCCTTATCTTAAGGAGGAGACCTAAGCCTCCTTAATCCCTCATGTCAAGGAAGGAGTGAGGAAGGGTAATAAAACACGTTGACTTAAAGATATTATACCTATAAAACAACCTTAAAATTTTATTGGAGAAGATGAATGGGTATAAAACTGATTTCATTTAATACCCATGCTAAGATCGACCTATGACACAATCATTACAGGCATTTATACTTGGCGTTGTTCAGGGGCTTACTGCTTTCCTTCCGGTAAGCAGCTGGTCTCATCTCATTGTTTTTCCCTGGCTGCTGCATTGGAACAATACCTTCCTCAACAGCCTTACATTCCAGGTGGCCCTTCAGCTCGGCTCTGTGCTTGCACTGATCAGTTTTTACTGGAAAGAATGGCTTACCCTGATAAAAGAGTTTTTTATTGGCATTAAAGAAAGGCGACCATTCGATAATTTTTATAGAAAGCTTGTCTGGTATGTTATCGCAGCCACAATACCGGGTGCAATCTGTGGTTATCTTTTTGAAAAACAGGTGAAAGAGGTATTAAGGAATCCATTGAATGTCGGCATCGCAATGATTGTTTTTGGTATTGTTTTATATTTTGCGGATCGTGCAGCCCGTTCAAATACAAGAGATTATGACCAAATAACACTCAAGGATAGCCTTGTAATAGGGACTGCACAGGCAATCGCTCTAGTACCCGGTGTTTCAAGGTCAGGCATTACAATGACAGCAGCCCTTTTCCTCGGGCTTGATCGTGAAACATCCGCGCATTTCTCGTTCTTGCTTGCAATGCCGATACTCCTTGGTGCTTCATTGCTTAAACTGCACAAGTTGGTGCATTATTTCCCTGCATCAGAGGTAAGACCGTTTCTATGGGGTATTGCAGGCTCGGCTATTGTCAGCTATATTGTTATTGACATGCTGTTAAAGTATCTGAAAAGGCACAGCTTTGTTCCTTTTGTATGGTACCGGGTATTGTTCGGAACGTTTTTAATTGTAATGTATTTTACAAGATAGGTAAGGAGGTTTTATGGGATATGTTAATAAGGTTATCCTGTTGGGAAATCTTGGCAGAGATCCCGAGATCAGGCAGCTTCCGAGCGGACAAAATGTTGCATCGTTCACACTCGCTACTACAGAAAACTATACAAGCAAAACAGGGGAGCGGGTGAAGCAAACGGAGTGGCACAAGATTACAGCCTTTGGAAGGCTTGCGGACCTTGCAGGCAAGTACCTGCATAAGGGTAAACAGGTTTATCTTGAAGGAAAACTCAGGACACGGCAATGGGAGGACAACAACAATCAGAAGCATACTACAACAGAGATTATAGTTTCTACAATCCAGTTGCTTGGACAGGCAAATTCAGGCGCATCCGGACAGGACGATTTTACAGAACCCGCTCCGGAACCACCGGCTAACACTGAACCATCGGGAGCTCCTGATGACGATGTTCCGTTTTAACATAAAGATGCATTTGCAAAACAGGTAAGTTTTGCAATGCGCACGAGAGGGAAGAGTTTGAGACGATGCGAAGTGAAACACCAACGAACTGCCTGGTATGCTTTCATAGTAATCTGCGTGGACTACTTCTTTTCGGTATGAGAGATAAGGCATTTATTAGAAACAGATCCGGTTCGAAAAAGAGCGTTGCTGTACGAGCTGAGGCAAACAATGCTTCCCTCTCAATATTGCAGTTTTCCGGTTTACTATAAAAACAAAATTAAAAAGGAGATACGTATGAAAAAGGGCATAACAAGTATAGCTGCGGCACTGGTGTTTGCAATGCTGATGCCATCACTGGTATTTGCAGGATATGAGCTATCGCAATCACAGACAGGTATGCATGGTACATCGAAGAGCAAGATGTTTATATCTAAAAACAAATACATGGTTACACAACCCGAATCTAAGATGATCGTTAATTTTGCAAGTGACAGGGTCATCATAACAAACGAAAATAAAAAGACCTACTGGGAAGGCACAACCGGGGAGTACATAAAATCCATGCAGGACATGCAGGATGCTTCTATGAAGCGGATGCAGGAGATGCTGCAAAAGTTGCCGGAATCTCAGCGGCAAGAAATCATGGCTATACATGGGATCAATACGGAGAAACCAAAGATAAATGTGTCTATCCAGAAAACAGGCAAAACAGAAAAGATTGCAGGATATAGAGCGGAACAATATATCGTAAACAACAATGGCCAGCCGTATGAGGAGCTGTGGATAGCAAAAGGACTTAATTTTGCAGGAGAAATAAGCCCGGAAAAATTACAGACATTTTCAGCAAAGCTCAAAAAGACAACTATGGGAGGCCAGGTACAGGGCGAGATAGGCTTATCAAAAGCATACATGAATTTGTTTAAACACGGCTACCCAGTAAAACAGGTTTTGGAAAACAATATGATGACCATAGAAGTCGACAGTGTAAAAAAGACAAATATCCCGGACAAGATTTTTGATACGCCTAAAGGCTACATGAGGATCAAATCCATTCAGAATTTCTTTATGAGTGGTCAGGGCATGAATACGGGAATGCATTAAACCACAACGTTTTTATTGTCAGGGCGATTCATGAATCGCCCTGATTTCATTTTTTCGTGACTAAGTTTTATCTTGCTTTATTACAAAATTTATAATAAATAGTGTTTTAAAATCCATTAAGGAGGCGTACAGATGTTTTTTAAGAAACATTTGATTTTATCTCTTACAGGATTAACCCTCTTATTCATCTCAACACTACAATTCTCTGCATGCTCCAGCAGTTCAAGCTCCGGCACTTCAATAAGTCAGAACGATCCATTCACGGGTCTGGCTGTAAATCAAACAATACAAACACCAAAGGGATCGCTTCAATATCCTGTCGAAATCATAAGGGATACATGGGGTATTCCACACATATATGGGACAACCATGACCGATGTGGCATTTGCCGAAGGCTATGCAGAGGCATCGGATAGGCTGTTTGAGATGGACATGTTCAGACATATAGCAGACGGCACATTAACGGAATACTTTGGAGCTGGCCCAGAAAACGCTATTTTAGCCGAGGATATCCATTCAAGGATGGTGGGCTTCCCAGCTATTGCCCAGATTGTGTGGGATCAAACACCACCGGATCTGCAGGTCATACTGCAATCATTCTGCAATGGTATAAACTTTTATCTGAGCCAGCTGGCACAGCAGGTCCAGGCAAGCCCAAATGCAAAAGTACTGCCTGCAGAATATTCAACCTTTCTTATGGGAATAACCGTTTCCGACATAAAGCCATTCACGCCGCAGGATGTTATAGCGTTTGGTAAGTTTGAGTCCTACAGTCTTATAATGGAAGATGAGGGCACCAAGATCTACTCAACACAGTACTTTAATGCAGCATCTACTACATTTACATCCACTTCAACTGATCCAGGTTTGAGTCATTTCTCAGGGCTAACGTATGATTTTGCGCGTTCAGAGCCTGCTGCGAAAGCACCCGGAGTGCCATTGCCAAACCAATTTTCTTACGTACCCTCTATCAACTTTTCTTTGCTGTCCTCTGTCACACAACCTTTACAACCTATGTCTGTAACGCAAAACAAGAATATTCCTCAGCCATTGCAACTCAATCAGAAGGCTTTAAAGGGTGCAGAGGCATTTTACAAATCATTACAGAACGGGCCTTTCGGATTCTTGTATAAGCCCCGCGAAGCAGGTGCGATTGGCAGCAACAACTGGGTAATCAGTCCAAGCCTTACAAAGGATGGCTACGCAATCCTTGCAAACGACACGCACCTTCCACTTTACAATCCGCCGATCTGGTATGAGGTCCATATCAACACAGAGGCGATAGGTAAAGGAAATATCAATACTATTGGCGTTGTATTCCCTCTTGACCCGGGTGTAGTCATAGGACACAATGACTATATCGCATGGGGCGACACGGTATTTCCCTCTGATGTTGTAGATGTTTATCAGGACACTGTTCAGGGGAATTCAGTTTTGTACAACGGTAACTTCTATCCAATACAAACCGTGCCGGTAACCTTCACTTTTGGAGGTGCATTAAATGGCAATAGAGTAACAACGGGTACGTATGATATGTATTATGTTACCATACAGGGCCACGGGACGATGCCCATATATCCCGACAGTTACACGCCAGGTTCAACAGCAGCAATTGCATTTACATGGACAGGTTTGATACCATCTAATGAACTGGAGGCATTCTATGGTATTGATCAGGCACAAAACCTTGCCCAGTTTATAACAGCACAGAGCTACTTTAAGGTGGGCGCACAAAACTTCGTTTACGCTGATATATACGGCAACATCTATCTCACGGACCAAAGCACAATACCTCTGCGAGGTCCTGACACACAGCTTTACACAACAAATGTCCTGCCGAGCGGACTTACGTTCAGCGATTTCACGTATCTCCCTTACCTTATGCTGCCGGGCACAGATCCTAATGTTTACTGGGCAGGCACAGTACCGACATCAGCAGTGCCCTATGTAGAAAACCCTGCGCAGGGCTATATAGCAACAGCGAACCAAGACCCTGTTGGCGTAACCTATAACAATGAACCTCTCGATAATCCTTATTATCTCGGCGGATTCTTTGATCCAGGATTCAGGGCCCAGGAAATTGACAGGGATATAGAAGCAGGGGCAAAGTCCAACAGTATTGATCTTAGCTATGTACAAAATGTCATACAAGCAGATCATACAGATACTTATGCATTACGAATACTTCCATTTTTACAAAAAGCATATATCGATCTTCAAAGTTCCATTCCTGCAAATTCGCCCACTGCAACAGCAATGGGTTATCTAAGTAGCTGGACATTCGATTCGCCCACGGGTATCTCAGAAACAACACAGCAACTTAACAACAGTATTGCTACATCTATATTCGAGGCATTCGTACAAAGGCTGTTTTACAATATCTTTTATGACAAGATACAGGCAATAGGGTATAACAGGGCACTCAATGATAGTATCATCATAAATACTTTATTGACCATGTTGGAGCATCCGGCACAATGTGCAACATATTCGCCAACAACGCAACAGAGCACACTGCTTGACGCACTTGACCCTACCACCTCCGGCTATACTTATACCGTAAGAAACCTTGACCAGATCATGATACAGAGCCTTGCACAGGGGATAACCGATCTGTCCCAGACATCCTACACCAGCACCGGCACACCCACCAGCTTTGGAACATCCGATATGTCCCAATGGGAATGGGGCAAGGTGCATACCCTGACATTTACCGATCTGCTGAACATGGCGGCGGGCAGCAATATATTTCCGCAATTCAATCTGCCGAATAACGGTACAGGCTATCCAAGACCAGGCAGTATGTTCTCTGTAGACCCGGGAACATTCGGGTTTGAGATGGGTAATCTAACCTCCACACAAACAGACTTTTACACGAATTATACCTATGGCTCTGGACCTGCTATAAGATTCTCAGTTGAAATGCGACCCGGGGATATTATCGGATACAACGTTCTGCCGGGTGGTGAATCAGAAATGGGTCCCGATCCGAGTAAACCGCCGAAGCATTACGGGGATCAAGTAAACCTCTGGATCAACAATCAGGTACACCCGCAATGGTTCTATCCAAAGGATATAATAGCCCATGAGGAATCAAGGACTATATTTGAGCCTTAAAAAGTTTAAAGGATAAAAGATAGGCTCTATTTTTACAGGGGTGAGATGAATATCCACCCCTGTTCCGTTAAAATCCAATATCAAGCTTAATAGCACTTGATATTACCATGCCATACGGTATATACTGTTCCGGTACTCAAAAATGAATATGATACTCTTATAAACAGAAAACGGGATACCAGATGTCTGCTGAACATATAGTTGCATTGCTGCAAGCGATAAAAGAAAAAGATTATAACGTCGTTAGAAATATCATGCATGATAGGGGTCTTGATATTACCGATGAATGGATCGACATACTCTTTTCCGTACAACAGGCTTTCAGCAAAACAATTCCCCCTGAACAATTCATAACCGCATTACTTTCTGCCCCTGACGAACAAGAAGCACTCGAGTTTATCAGCACGGGTGTAATGAAAAACAGCGTGGCCCTTGATGGACTACTGCCCGATATAATACAATTATCCGGAACAAGTCCGCTGCTGGGAGGCTATCTTATAAAGTACGATGATATACCTGCGCAATTCCCAGAATCACAAGATGACTATATACGTATGCTGGCCAATATTCCGTTCGATGAAAATTTTTCTTCAAAACTCAGGCAGTTCAAAAACAAGATGATTGCATCTATCGCTCTATCGGATGTTTCAGAAAAGATAGATTTTCAGAAAACGGTTCACCTTATCTCCGGTTTAGCAACAGCAATATTAATACACACACTTGGATACGTTTCTTCATTAAACGGGATAGAAATGGCAAAGGGGTTCTCTATAATAGGCATGGGGAAACTTGGAGCGGACGAGTTGAACTATTCCTCGGATATAGACATTATTTATACGGCATCGGATCAACTACACGAACAACTTGGAGTGCAAAAAATTACCAGATTTGCGGAACAACTAACATCGATACTTTCTTCACAGATGACAGACGGCATTGTCTACAGGGTAGATCTTGATCTGAGGCCTGATGGCAAACAGGGCATGCTTGTTCCCTCTCTTAACAGAATGCTGACCTACTATGAGGCATGGGGTGAAACATGGGAAAGGCTTGCCATGATAAAAGCATCGCACTGTGCAGGGGATAAAGGCCTGTCGGATACTTTTCTTAAAGAAATGCAGCCGTTTATATTCAGGAGGTATCTTGATTTCTCTACAATAGACGCATTGAAGGACATAAAACAACGTATACAGTTATCACTAATCAAAGGAATGGAACAAACATGGGATGTAAAACTCGGAGAAGGAGGCATTCGGGAACTGGAGTTTTATACCCAGGTTATACAACTAATACGCGGCGGCAAAGAAAAAAATTTAAGGGTAAAATCGACGGTTACTGCCATTGAAAGGTTATTGCAGTTTGATATCCTCAAGAGGGATGATGCCGAAAAGTTGACGCAATCCTACATAGTGTTGAGGACACTGGAGCATAGGATACAGCAATATCAGATGCTGCAGAACCATAAAATGCCGCAGGATAAAAAGAGTGAGAGAAGAGTATTGAGGGGAATTTTAACTCCGAAAGAGAGATTATCCGCAGATGCATATAGCATAGCTTCTGCAAGACTTTCCAAAACCAGGGAGATTGTCCACGAATTTTTCCAGAAGTTGTTTTATGAGCAGGAAAAAATCATAGAAACCCAGAGACCGGATGATATTGTAAGATTATTCCTCCCGGGCATACCTGAGAAAGATGTACGACAGAAGCTGCAAAAAATAGGTTTCAGGGATATTGACAGAATCATTGAATATATAAAAATTTTAAGAGATGGTGTTCCCGGCACCAGATACAGCGAGAATACAAAACGCATCTTCACGTGGCTTTCCCCGGTATTTTTAAAGGGTGCCTCGGAAACAGTGGACCCGGATGCATCCATCGAGCACCTTGTGGAGTTTACGAGAAAGATCGGTGCAAGAGGTATATTCTTCTCGCTGCTTAAGGAAAATCCAAAAACAATGTCAACACTCATACAATTTTTCAGCATGTCGGATTACCTGTCTCACCTCCTCATAAACTACCCGGAATATCTGGATTCCCTTGTCCTTGCACGTTATGTTTCACTCGAACGCAGCTATCAGGATATGTACCATGAGCTTTATGAGGCATATCACCAGTTAAAAGATTATGAAGACAAGTTAAGACTTATCAGAGAATTCAAGATCAAAGAAACATTAAGAATTGGTATCAATGACATAAACGATAACCTCAACATTGTAGAGGTTTCCGAACAACTTAGCATGCTTGCGGATGTTATCATAAGCATAACATTGAAATTTGTTATGGAAGAACTCGAACCCGTCTACGGCACAATACCAGACATAGAGGAAAACGGTATATTGGTAATCGGCATGGGTAAACTCGGAAGCAAAGAATTGAATTATAACTCCGATCTTGATCTTGTTTTCGTTTACGGAAGTGACAAACAAACAACCAAGCAGATATCTCCACAGGAGTATTTTTCAAAGGTCGTGCAGAGATTTATTACGGCTATAAGCATATCAACAGAGATTGGTCATGCGTATACCATAGATACAAGGCTTAGACCTTCAGGCAATCTCGGCCCGCTCGTTGCCAGCATAGATTCATTTATTCAATATCATAAAGAAAGCTCTATGATGTGGGAAAAACAGGCATTACTGAAGGCGCGTGGCATAACAGGCCCTCAGAAACTTCTCAATAAATTTTTTTCAGCAATGCCAGATATTATGTCCTCCGTCAAAAAGGATTTCAGCCTGAGGGAACAGATACATGATATGCGAATGCGGCTTGAGAAAAGTATCCAAAACGATACAGCCAATTTTAATTTTAAAAAAGGTGTTGGAGGTCTTATGGATATAGAGTTCGTTGTTCAGTATCTTGAATTAACATACGGCAGTGAGGATTCGGCTATCTATGAGAGAAACACCTTCCTTGCATTGGAAGTCCTTATGGAAAAAGGATATATAAGCAAAAAAGATATGGATAGGTTAAAAGACGGCTATATGTTTTTAAGAAAGCTTGAAAACAGAATGAGGATTGACAAGGACTTCTCTGTGGAGAAGATCCCTAAAAACGAGAAAGAACTTGAGCCGATAGCCATGCGGATGGGGTTTAAAGGCAAGACATGCGGAAAAGACTTCTTGAATGCCTTAATGGACAAAACATCTAAGATACGACAGATCTATACCACATACCTGTATTACTAACACCCCGCAGTCCCATGGGTTAATCTTCAAGTGTAATTTGGTACTGCACAACTACATGCCCATAAAGTCGCTGAAGGTTCATATCCTCTTAAATAGGTATGCTCAGTCTCTGGATGTTTTACCAATGAAAATCAAGGTGGTTGATCAGACAAGCAGATGGGCAGGAATTCGCAAGTGCTTGACTTTTATTTTTATAGTTATATATAAAAAGATTACTATTATATTTTGTTCGGTATTAAAAATGTAAACTGATAAGGAAAAAAAAATGAAGAGCTTTATTGCAAAAAAAGAAGAAATTAAAAGATCGTGGAAGGTAATAGACGCCGACGGTGCTGTTCTAGGTAGACTGGCCACAAAAATAGCCATGATGCTGAGGGGCAGGGATAAGGCAATCTATACCCCAAATGTTGACACAGGTGATTTTATTGTTGTGGTAAACGCGGCAAAGATCAAGCTGACCGGGGATAAGCTAAAACAAAAGCAATATCGTCATCATACGCTGTACCCCGGCGGATTAAAGAGCGAATCAGCAGCCTCACTGCTCCAGCGGCAGCCTGAAAAGCTCATCTTTCATGCGGTAAAAGGTATGCTCCCGAAAAACCGACTTGCGGACAAAATTTTAACGAAACTTAAGGTATATCCAGGTGCTGAACATCCGCACGCTGCTCAACTGTTTTCTGAAAGCAAAAAAGGTAAAGCGGAGGTAAACAATGGCTGAACTTCTTTTTCACGGCGTAGGCAAAAGAAAGACATCGACAGCCCGGGTATGGCTTAAACCCGGAAGCGGCGAGATACTTATAAATAAAAAAGCTTTTGATACATACTTTCCTATTTTAAATGTACGGGAAACAATAATAAGACCTTTCAAGCTAACTAACACACAGGGTAAGTTTGATGTAGTTGCCAATATTATCGGAGGCGGCTGGTCATCTCAGGCGCAGGCTTTTGCACACGGTATTACAAAAGCCCTTATTGCTTTTAACGGAGACCTCCGTTCAGAACTTAAAAAGGCGGGCTTGATAACACGAGACCCGCGTATGAAAGAACGAAAGAAATACGGCAGAAAGGCTGCAAGAAAGAGATTCCAGTATTCAAAGAGATAATCGTATGAAGAGGGTAGCCGTAGTAGGCGCAACTGGTTACTCTGGTATAGAATTATTGAGACTATTAAGTCTCCATAAACATGTAACCGTTGTTGCCGCAAGTGCCGATAAGAATGCAGGTCTTCCTATAGACAGCGTTATACCGGCCCTAAAAGGATTTTATAAACTTACATGCCAGAAAATCGACCAGTTGTTTGACATGGACTTTGACGTCGTTTTTCTTGCCCTTCCGCATGAACAATCGGCTTCTGTTTGCCGGAAGTTTTTGAAGAACAATATCGTTGTAATCGATATCAGTGCTGCCTTTCGATTAAAGGACACCGCCCTGTTCAAAAAATGGTACGGCATTGAGACCATACCTGAACTCTTAGGATTAGCGGTTTACGGTTTGCCTGAAATAAAGAAAAAAGAGATAAAAAACGCAAGCCTTATTGCAAATCCGGGATGTTATCCCACAGGAGCAATCATTCCTCTTGTACCTTTTCTCAAGAAAGGTATTATAAAGAATAAGGGTATTATTATAGATGCAAAGAGCGGAGTTACAGGCGCCGGCAGATCACCCTCTCAGGAACTGCATTTCCCTGAAGTGAGCGATGGGTTCAAGGCATATCAGCCCGCATCACACCGTCATATACCCGAAATAGAGCAAGAATTGTCCGAGGTTTCAGCCGGCACAAGCATCACGTTTGTACCTCATCTCGTCCCGATAAACAGGGGAATATTTACGACAATCTACGCGGTTGCCAAAGATAAAAAAATCACCCCGCAGGAACTTGAAGAGGTGCTCTTGGAAGCTTACAAAGATGAACCCTTCGTCAGAATTATAAGATCACCCGAGCTCCCCAATGTAAATGCGGTAAGGGGATCGAATTATATCGATATAGCGGTGCGTTTCGAGGAAAGGAATTCAACTATAGTGCTTTTTTCTGCAATAGATAATCTCGTCAAGGGCGCATCCGGACAGGCCATACAGAATATGAACCTTGCACTCGGTTTCGATGAAACAATAGGACTTGCGCTTCCCGCTGTATTTCCCTAGACCCCGTTACGCCAGAATTTTTTAGCCTTTAGGCACGGTGTCAATATCCCCTTAACCTGCGGCAGTGAAAAAATCTGATCTTTCATAACCGCGGTGTAACGGGGTAAATTTTATTCTATATCGCTTTCTTCTTCGTTGTTACCGGTAGTAAATATGTCCTTCTCACTCTCGAGTGACTGTTTCAATGCCTCTTCTTTTTCTACATTTGAAGCACAATCTATACACAGCTTGGCAAAAGGCAATATCTTAAGTCTTGCAACAGGTATCTCCTCACCGCATTCCTCGCATATCCCGTATGTTCCATGTTCTATCTTCGCCAGTGCTTCGTCTATTTGTTTTAGCTTTTTTGTATCCATTGTAGTAAGAAGATATTCATATTCTCTGTTTCTGTCTTCCGCTATTGCGTCAAGGTCCTCTATTTCTACGGTTTTTTCTTCTTCAAGCGTGTTTTTTTTCTTTGTGAGCTCGTTTATGATGTCCATCCTCATTTTTTGAAGCATTTTTTTTATTTGCTCGTACTCTACCCGTGGCCTATGTTGCGTACTTTTTACGCCTACAGTCTTTTTCGTCTTTTTGCTCTTTTCAGGTTTTACTGCTTTTACCTTTTTGGAACTGTTCGACATCTTCTTTACTTTTAATTTGGTTTTTCCTTTTAAAGAAACCTTTTGCCTCTTAACTTTTTTAATCTTTCCTACCCTTTTATTTTTCTTTTTGGGGGCTATCATATTAGCTCCTTTTCCCTCAATAATACTTTTATAAAATCAACCATGCGACTCCTTGCAGCAATAACCTCCCCTTGCAACAACATATTACTGCAAGTAACAATATTAATACATGTTTTGTCAAAAACAAGCTGTCCTCCGGATCATATTTTTCATGGCCTGTTTTATTTATTGGCCGTGGCATACTACACAGACCTGATCTTTATGCATGTTCAGGCTTGACCTGAAATCAGGTGGATGTGGATTACCTCCGATACCTCCGACCTTATGACACTGTATACATATCGAATCCGTACCCCCGCTGTGGCATGCTGCGCATGTGTTGATATTCTGCCTTGCGAGTCTACCATGAAATTGTGGTGAAGCTGTGTTGAATAAGAAGTCCGTCCCTGCAGGGTGTGGGGATGCTGCATTTGTTGAGGTATCCGCCGCAACACCGTTTCTTATATGACATTCACGGCAATTAGAGGCTGTATGACACCTATAGCAAGACATCGGGTTCTGTTGTGCATCTATTGAATGTACTGCAAGCCAGTCACCTCTGTGTATAAGCGGCTGCTGGGGGGCCTCAGGATAACGGATTGCCGGAAGTATTTTTGCGTTGGTGTTATGACAGTTATCACAGAACGATAATTGGTGGCACTGCTCGCAGGATTGTAAATCGGTTCTTGCAAGTTGACCATGGTCTTCTTTAAATCCGGCATTATGCGTAAATTGAGACAACCGCTGGATGGGTATGGAACTCAGAGAAGTATGGCACTTGGAGCATTTTAATGTATCATAGTCTTTTTGATGACATGACATGCATACCTGCATTGTTGGAAGGTTACCCGGTGTTGGCCTTGTTTCGAACGGTATTCTTGTATGACAGTATGTACAATCATTTTTAACCCTCGGCAGATGCGCCTCGTGAGAGAATACGATGTCTCTCTTTTCTATAGGGAATGGCACAGCTTTCTCAGGGTTCGTGTGGCACATTGTGCATTTGTTCTGTGCATCACTATGACATTGAAAACACACGTCCATCTTTGGGATATAACTACCTGCCACTGTCGTTGTAGTAGCTATGCCGGCATGACAGGTAAGGCAATCTATACCGCTGTCGGTAACATGCAGTTTATGAGAGAATATCAATCTATCCTTATTGGATGAAAGAACCTTATTGCAGGACGCTGCCGAAAAAATCAATAAAAAAAGTATGAATTCCCATTTTCTCATAATGCCTCCAGTTTATAAACTATATTTTAAACTCAACATTCCGAAACCACCGTGTTGTACATAAGGTCCGTCTATTGAATCACCAGACAGCGTGAGTTTTAAGTTGTTTATGATTGACTTACCGACAGCAACATGACCTGTAATACTATGATTATAACCATTGAGCTCGCCAAGATAAGATGCGTAGATAACATCTATATCAGCATAAAATCCCATTGCAAAGTTCCTGGCTATATAAAGTCTTGTTGTCAGATAATTCGTAGGGGTTGAATCCACCTTGTTCAGCTCAAAGCCCATTGCATACGGTTGCTTGTCATAGTTCAATCTGCCGCCGTAGCTGTACGAATTACCTTCGGAACTGTACATGTATTGTGTAGCCTCAATGGCAAGTGATAGGTTATCGAGTATTCTGTAGCCTATATCCCCGTTAATATTTGTGTACGACTCCGTATTAAATACCCAGAAAATGCTCGTTTTATCTATCAGGGAAGCAGGATTAAACAACCCGTACTGTGCATCGAGGAATAGACTTTTTATAGGAGTCAAAGATATTTTTATTGTATCATCATAAGCCCTTTTGTCTATAAGATCGTAATAATATCTGCCGAACATGTACAGCATATTAATCGGTCTAACCCAGCCGTCAACACCCCAGCGCTCCTGTGATATAGAGCCATTATTGCCTGCATAAAACAGAGATCCGCCCACACCGAATACGGAATTATTATAAAACAGCCTGCCACCAGTAGTAACGCCTCCCGGCGTATTATGAAGCTCAGAATCTACTTCGCTGCCTATGAAACCATCCAATCCAAACCCGTAAATATTGTTGAGCATCAGCTCCATACCGTCGTACTGATCGCTCGCTACTCCGAAATAACTATAAACCCTGCCCAGTTTTATTCTCACAGGAAGCGTTTTTGGCGTATAGTTAAGATAACCATAGGCAAAATCTGCATTTGCCCTCTGTGCGTACTGACTCGTAAGGAAATCATAGTTAAGCCACCCAGAAGCCTCGATACTGAGATCGTTGTTTAAGACAGGATATTTAAAGTTTAAATCTTCATAGAACGGCAGATAGTTATTTTGCGTGTTATTGACATTTAATCCATATACACTGAGATATGTACTCGAATTGAGGAAAAAAGGTGGTGATGCTGTACTATCAGAAACCAACGGTGAAGATGGAGAAGACATCGAGGATGAAACAATCGCCGAAGATGGTATGGCGGTTACTGAAGAATTTGTACTGTCGGATTGCGCTGCCATAAGAATCGCGGGACACATAACAAGTGTTGACAGAAGTATGAATGCATTAAATATTTTCATCTTACCTCCTCCATTCTTGCTTAGATTAAAAATTCGAATATGATAACTATTATATTCGCAATGAATATATGAAATCATTCTATAAATCAAGCTTTCCTAATCTGTAATATTATATTTTTTAATTCTGTATCTGAGCGAGCGCATGGGTATGCCAAGTAATTCACACGCCTTCGCCCTATCTCCGGAGCATGATTGCAGTGCATCTTCTAATAAGCCTTTTTCGATGGTATTCAGCAAGTTATCTATAACACCGTTAAACCTGACAGTTATGTCGTTCAGGGTATAACCTTTATCTCGGCCGTCAGCAACTGTATGCGTCATATCCGACGGCAAAGACTCACGAAGTATAGCCGGTGTAGATTCGATGGCAACAGCCCTTTCGACAATATTTTCGAGCTCCCGGACGTTACCCGGATAATAATAGCTTTTCAGTATATCTATTGCTTCTTTTGAAAAATCTTTTATGTCCTTTGAGAACTCTTTGTTATATTTGTCCAGAAAATGTCTTGCGAGAGGCAGAATATCCTCTTTCCTTTCTCTCAAGGGCTTCATCTCTATCTGGATAACATTCAATCTGTAAAAAAGATCCTCTCTGAACCTTGCATCTTTGACGAGTTCCTTGAGGTTTTTGTTTGTTGCAGATATGATCCTGACATCCACAGAGTATTCAACTGAATCTCCAACCGGTTTAATTTTTTTATCCTGAATAGCCCTCAGCAGCTTCACCTGTGTCTGAAACGGCAGTTCGCTTACTTCATCGAGGAAAATAGTTCCGCCGTCGGCTTCCATGAAAAGCCCCTTTTTATTGTCAACGGCACCTGTGAATGAACCCCTCTTGTGCCCGAACAATTCACTTTCCACGAGGTTTTCCGGTATTGCGCCACAGTTTATCGGTATAAAAGGCTTATCTTTTCTCATGCCTTGATAGTGAATAGCTCTTGCAACCAATTCTTTACCTGTGCCGGATTCGCCGTATATAAGTACGTTTGTCCTGGTATCCTTTACTCTGTCTATCAAATTAAAAACCTCTTGCATGACATTGCTGACACCTATGATATCCCATTTACCATCTGTTATGCCGAGTTTTTGTTTTAACATTATATTTTCGTGTTCCATCCTCTGACTCTCTATTGCACGGTGTATGCGCAGTCTGAGATCATCGTTGTTAAAGGGTTTTGTAATATAATCATAAGCTCCAAGCTTGATAGCTTCTATAGCAGTTTCAATCGTTCCAAATGCCGTAAGCATTATGACTTTTATGTCAGGGTACAGTTCCTTCGCCTTTTTTAGAAGCTCAAGACCGTTTATTGCAGGCATCATAAGATCTGTTACTATGAGATCAAAGAAATTTTCTTTTAGCAACAATATCGCGTCTGCACCGTCTTTTGCACAGGTAACATCGTATCTTTCTCTTTTAAGTATGAGTTCCAAAAACTCGCGCATACTTTTGTCATCATCCACAACGAGTATATTTATCATGCTATTTCCTTTTTACATATTTTTCTATTAAGTCACTATAGCTTGCTATAAGATTTACTGCTTGTTTGTCATTCCCGTGTAAACGGGAATCCAGAAAAAAAGACAGAAGAGCTGGATTCCTGCTTTCGCAGGGATGACGACCAATAAATATATTGTTCGCTCCTTCACACCTCACGGCTTACAGTGGGATAACTCATCAAAAATATCATAGATGCGTTTTTTCGCAAAGTTTTACAAAGGTAATTCAATGGTTACAACAGTACCTTTATTTTTCTCGCTTTTTATGTCCAGGGTACCGCTATGCTGCTCAACTATAGCTTGCACTACCGGGAGGCCGAGACCCGTGCCTCCCGGATTCTTTGTCCAGAATGGCTCTAACGATAATCTTATCTCATTTTCTTCCATACCCTCGCCATTATCTTTAACCGATATTATCGCATAGTTATTTTTAATAATACAATCTATATTTATAATACCTTTATCCCTTATTGCGCGAATAGCATTGAGTACAAGGTTGAGTAATACCTGCTTTAATTTCAGTTTGTCCGCTCTTATAGAGACGCTATTCTCTACGGAAGTCTGCAATTCGATCAAAGGGTTATAATCATCCCTTCGAGAGATGTTATCGAATACCTCGTCTACGAGCTGCCTTACGATGACCCCTTCTTGAATGTTGGTAACCGGCTTGGACATGTAGAGAAACTCCGTTACAAGATTATTAATTCTGTCAACCTCGCGGAATATCAGCTCCAGAGGTTTATCGAATTCGCTTTTGCCTTTCAGATCTTCTATCAGAAGCTGAACAGCGCCGCTTATAGACGCAAGAGGGTTGCGTATTTCGTGTGCCACGCTTGCTGCAAGCCTGCCTGCTGTTGCAAGGATGTCGGCCCTTTTGAGCTTTGCCTCCATTTTTTTCATCTCGGTAAGATCCTGAAACGTTATAACAGTACCTATTACTCTTCCTTTATTGTTATGCAGATTGGATATGTTATAACCGGTTTCTATAATACTGCTATCTTTTCTTCTTACAGCCATTTCGTTCCTCCCGGAAAGAGGAGCGTTAGATTGAATGCCGGACATTATATCGTTTATATTTTTTCCGATAATCTCATCCGGTTTATAACCGGTTATTCTGGTTGCGGCTGGATTTACCGTGTTTATTATAAGATGCTCGTCCAGCGTAATCAAGCCTGAATCTATACTGTTTATGATGATCGAATGAAGGTTTGCAAGCTGCTTAAGATCTATACTGCTTATCGATAATGCCCTCTTTGCCTTTAAAAGACTACCGCCGAGAAAGGCACTTAATATACCTACTATAAACGTTGTAGAGATATATGTTATAAGATTAAGGAGAACATCCTTTACAAGATGCGTTACATCAGATGGGGGAATAAAATCCGGAGCCAGTCTGTAAAATTGAATATCCACGAGTGATCCGTAAAGTATTGCAGAAACGGAAGCAAATATAAACCCGCCTTTTTTCGACAAAAGAAAGCCACCCTCGATAGCCACAAAGAGGTAAAGAAATGTATATATACTGTCAATGCCACCTGTAGCTATAACCAGGGCAGAAACAAACAGAGCGTCCCATGATGTTGCAACATACGCTATGCCTATAAGGTTTTTTTGCTTTCTCAATAAAATCAATTCCGCAAAACTTACAATATAAAGAACAATGACAAGCATAACCAGTGGTGATAACCATGGGGCTATATGAAAGATGATTTTGTACTGATAAGTTAAGACTGCACCGCCAATAAGGATTGTAACAATGCCAATCCTCAACCACGTAGACCAGTAGAGCCTGTTTAAAAGCTCCTGCTTTTCTATTGAGAAGTCATCCGGCGACTTTTCTGCAGCATTTCTCATCAATGAATGGTACTTGCGATTTTGAAGATCGGCAGATACATGGCAACGACAATAAATCCAATAACAACGCCGAGAAATACTATTAACAGGGGCTCTATAAGGGATGTCATTGCAGCCACAGCAGCGTCTACCTCTTCATCATAGAAATCCGCTATCTTTGAGAGCATTGCATCCATATTACCCGTAGCTTCTCCGACGGATATCATCTGGACAACCATACCAGGAAACACCTTGGTCTGGGCAAGGGGCTCTGCAATGGTTTTACCCGCGGCTATACTCTCTCTCGCTTTCATAATGGCATTTTCAACGACCTGATTACCGGAAGTACGTGCAACAATCTCAAGGCCGTCCATGATAGGCACACCGCTTGATATCATCGTCGACAATGTCCTTGTAAACCGTGCAACTGCGTTCTTGCGTATGATATCGCCGAACACCGGCAGCTTTAACAATAATCCGTCTATAACCAGTTTGCCGTTCCCGGTCTTGTAATAAGAACGGACTGCAAAGTAAATGGCTATGATACCTATAATTATAAATATTATATAGTGCTTCAGGAAATTACTCAGATCCATAACAAACTGTGTTGGGGCAGGCAGTGCAGCACCAACATCTGCAAACATCTTTGCAAAAACAGGGATTACAAACAGCAAAAGAATAGAAACAGCACCTGCTGCAACAGATAAAACGACAATTGGGTATATCATTGCACCTTTTACCCTGCCTTTTAACTTTTCCGCCTTTTCAATATATGTCGCGAGTCTTGCAAGAATAGTATCGAGCATACCGCCGACCTCACCTGCAGCAACAAGGTTTGAATAAAGGGAATCAAAAGTATCGGGATGCTTTTTTAATGCCGCTGCAAAAGTGGAGCCACCTTCGATAGATGCCTTTATATCTTTAATGGTTTTTTGGAACGTCTTGTTTTCCTGCTGTCCTCCAAGTATGTCCAGACACTGGACAAGGGGAAGACCCGCATCTATCATCGTTGCGAACTGTCTCGTAAAAACAGCCATTTCTTTCCCACCGACCTTCTCTTTGAATATATTGAGCTTCCCAAAATCAAAGGCGGCTTTCTTTTCTTTTACATTGATGGGCCTTATTTCCTGTTGCCTTAGCAATGCAATTACGGCTGATTCATTCTGCGCATCTATGTTGCCCTTTACGACCTCGCCTGTCTTCTTCATACCTTCCCATGTAAAAACAGCCATTGTTTACCTCCAATTAAAAACTTTTTTGGGCGGTCTGCATCCTTGCCTGCGCCTGAATCGATGGTGGTAAAGCTGTACCGGCTTGAAGCATCTGTTTTAGCTCTTCAAGATCTGTGGAATATATCATTGCATCATCAACAGAAATAAGTTTCCTCTGATAAAGATTGAATAACGACTGATTCATAGTCTGCATACCGAATTTTGTCTGACCGACCTGCATATGTGAGTATATTTGGTGCACCTTTTCTTCCCTTATAAGGTTCCTTATAGCAGGTGTTGGCACCAACACCTCTACCGATAGAACCCTACCAGGCTGATTTAATTTTGGTATCAACGACTGCGTCAAAACACCCTCAAGGACAAACGATAGCTGTGCCCTTACCTGCGGCTGCTGATGCGGAGGAAAAGCGTCTATTATTCTATTTATTGTCTGAACCGCTGAATTTGTATGCAGAGTGGCAAACACAAGGTGTCCTGTTTCAGCGGTATTTAAAGCCGCTTCAATGGTCTCGAGATCCCTCATTTCGCCGATAAGGACCACATCCGGATCCTGCCGAAGAATATATTTTAATGCAGTTGAAAAACTACCTGTATCGGCCCCGACCTCTCTTTGATTTACTATACAATTTTTATGCGGATGCAGATACTCAATCGGGTCTTCTATTGTAATTATATGTTCATGTCTGTCATCGTTTATTTTCGCTATTATAGATGCAAGTGTTGTGGTTTTCCCGCTGCCGGTGGGTCCTGTAACAAGAATTAACCCCCTTGCTTTTTTTGTAAGCTCCGAGATGATGGGGGGCAAACCAAGTTCCTCGAAATTCAGGATCTTAAATGGGATTGTTCTAAATGCCCCTGCAACAGCACCTCTTTGCATAAACATATTTGCTCTGAACCTACTCAAACCTTTTACGCCAAAAGAAAGGTCCAATTCGTTGTTTTGCTCAAATTTTTGTTTTTGTGCATCCGTAAGTATACTATAACAAAGCTGTTTTGTTTCTGTTGCGGTCAGAGGCGGTACTTTTAACGGCGTCAATTCTCCGTCTATCCTCAACTGTGGAGGGCTGCCTGTAGTTATGTGCAGATCGCTTGCTCCTTTTTCTATCATTACCTTCAATAACTGGTGTAGATTAAAACTCATTTTAACCTCCGTTTAATCTTTTGCTGTAACCCTTACAACTTCATCTATAGTCGTAAGCCCTTTTTTAAGCAAGTCTATAGCGCTCTGCCGCATGGTCATCATCCCGAGTCTTATAGCTTCCTTCTTTATCTCATTAGCAGATGCACCCGCCAATATCAACTTCCTTATTTCCTCTGCTATTGTCAGGATTTCATAAACGGCTATCCTGCCTTTATATCCGGTATTACTGCAGACATTGCATCCTTTACCTTTATATGTTTTGGTGGTTTTAGCCTCTGCCTCAGACATACCTATATCAATAAGGAATTTTTTCTCTATATCAATTTCTTCCTTACACTTTTCACATATTTTTCTCACCAGTCTCTGGGCAAGTATAGCATGCACAGACGATGCCACAAGGAATGGTTCTATACCCATATTCAACAGCCTGTTAATCGTACTCGGCGCATCATTTGTGTGAATAGTCGACAAGACGAGGTGACCCGTCAGTGCGGCTTTCACGGCTATTTCTGCTGTCTCATAATCCCTGATCTCTCCGACCATTATAATATTAGGATCCTGCCTGAGAAACGATCGCAAAGAAGCCGCAAAGTTTAAACCAATCTCTTCATGCATCTGGACCTGATTGACCCCTGGTATATTATATTCAACAGGGTCTTCCGCGGTGGACACATTTTTAGAAATTTGATTTAATTCAGAAAGCGCGGAATAAAGCGTTGTGGTCTTTCCGCTCCCTGTTGGTCCTGTCACAAGAACCATGCCGTACGGCTTGTGCACCGCATCTTTAAAATTCTTCAGCTGTTTTTCATTAAATCCCAACTTTGTCATATCAAGCTGCAGGTTTGATTTGTCCAATAATCGAAGAACGATTTTTTCTCCAAACAGTGTAGGCAGAACAGACATACGAAAATCAATATCCTTGCCGTCTGAATATCTTATCTTGATCCTTCCATCTTGAGGTCTTCTTCTTTCAGCAATATCAAGTTTTGCCATAATCTTTAATCTCGATGCAATCGCGTTCTTCAAAGAAAGAGGCGGTTTCATTATTTCATACAGCATACCGTCTATTCTGAACCTAATTCTAAAAACCTTTTCATACGGCTCTACATGTATGTCGCTTGCTCCCTTTTTAATCGCATCATTCAGAACTGAATTTACAAGCTTGATGACCGGCGCCTCTTCGCTTGCCTTCTCAAGGGTCTTTACATCAATATTGTCGTCTTCTCCGATAACCTCATATTCTTCTGCAGCTTCATCCAGAATTCCCTGATAATCCGTTGACACCTCAAAATATTTTTCTATGGATTTTTTTATAGCGGTTTCTGTTGCCGCCACAAATTCAACATTGTACCCGGTAAGAAATTTTATCTCGTCGATAACGGACAGGTTGGTCGGATCGGATGTCGCAACAATCAGGGTCGAGCCCGTCTGGTTAACAGGAACAATAAGGTGCTTTCTTGCTACATTTTCGGGTATTTTTCTCACTACCTCTTTATCTATCTCGAATTCATCGAGGTTTATGGCCGGAACGTTATACTGTTTACTAAGGAAAGACAGCAGTTCTTCATCGGTGACAAACCCTAATTTTGTAAGGCTCGAGCCGAGTCTTCCACCTCCAGCTTTTTGTTCTTCTATGGCCTTTTTAAGCTGTTCAGGCGTTATTAAGTTTTCCTTAATAAGCAGCTCACCCAATCTCGAAGTCATGGCATTAACCCCCTTGATAGCTATTTTTGTCAGTATACGAAAAACTTGCGAATGTGTCAAGGTGGTCATACAAGTATATATGATTTGATATAGTTGCCTCGCTAGAAAGTTTTTGAAGAAAGGTTCTGGTTTTCCGCCCCAAGCGGTCTAAGCTGAAAAATGCATGCTTCTGATTAATTTAAAGCACCGGATGCACCATTATATAATCTATATTAAAAAATACAAAAAATATACAAAAGGCAAAGATTTCCTTGACATCATACAAACTTATTAGCAATGAATGATGCGTTATTGTGCTATAATGTATTTTGTATTCAAAAATATAACTTAAGGAGGTTTTACGGTATGGCGTTTAAGAGAAACTTGATCTCATTGGTTTTGGCAGGCGGAGTAATACTGGGATATGCACTCGCGGCCAATGCTACAAACGGTTATGACATGATTGCAATTGGTGCAAAATCGCTTGGTGAAGCTGGTGCTACGGTAGCTCATCCACTCGACACCTCTGCTATTCTACAAAACCCCGCAGGAATGAGTTTGCTTGACACAAGAGTCGATATAGGAGGGGCAATTTTTTTGCCGAGCAGAAGCCTGAATGGTGAAAACAGCAGTTCAAATGTATTTATGATCCCAAATGCAGGTTTTGTTGTTAATCCAGAAGGCAGCGAAAGCAAAAACCCTGGTTTCTCATACGGTATTGGCATGTTTGGAGTATCAGGCATGGGTGTTGATTGGAGCAATCCAAACTTGACGGGCAGCGGGTGGCTAAAAAAAGCTTATTCCAACTTACAGGTTATGGAATTTGGAGCAGCAGCAGCATTCAGGGTAAACAGGCATTTATCCGTGGGAGTTTCACCTGTTTTTGTATATCAGTCTCTCCAGATGGAGTACGATTGGAACGTTCGGTATCCTCCCGGGTATACTCCACCGGCAGGCTTTCCAACAGCGGGTGTGCATAAAGATGTACTGGATAATACCAGTGCTTATGGATTCGGGTTCAACCTCGGAGCATTGTATGAAATTAACAATTATGTACAGGTCGGAGCGGCTTATCAATCTCCGAGATGGATGGGCAAATTGATATGGAATGTAACGCCTGACTCGGGAACTATGATGATAGATCCCAATGCAAGTTTGGTTAGTATGAGATTGGATATGCCGCAACAAATAGCCTTAGGTGTCAATGTACATCCGATAGAGCCGTTCAGGGTCGAGCTTGATGTAAGATGGATTAACTATCACGCCGTTATGGATCAGATTGATACACAGGGATTGTTAACCGGAGCACCCAACAACACGTGGAATTTCAACTGGAACGATCAATGGGTTTATGCGGTTAGTCCGGAATACAGGATTACAAAATCACTGACTGTAGCTGCTGGTTTCAATTACGGTCAGGACCCGATAGACAGCAGCAGTTTGAATAACAACATCATTGCACCTGCAATAGTTCAGTCGCATATCACAGCAGGACTCACCTACGATATAAACAACAACCTTTCTGTTTCAGGGGCTTACGCATACGCGTTTCCACAGAAAGTATCATACACGAACTCAGGGCAGTATGCTTACATGTTTGGTCCTCAAACAGAAATCGAAATGCATCAGAATACAGGGGCTATTGAATGTTCATATAAATTCTAATCCTCGTTTTAAAAATAAAAGGGGCAGTTTTTAAGTTCTGTCCCTTTTTCTATTGCATTTTTTGGTTAACCCGAAAAATGCATTTGTAAAATAGGGAAGTTTGTGTAATGAACGATAAGCCTGCGTCAAATATAGGTATTCTTCAAATATTCGACAAAGGAATTAATCGGGTAATAGCATATAAACATACAGAGGACTTCAACCTCGTTTATAACCAAAAAATTATAGATATCAGG
>CAZJPN010000023.1:0-17956 GCA_964547905.1 uncultured Pseudomonadota bacterium
ACCGCGCGCATAAACTATTTTGCTTACACCGACTATCCTGTGCAATGGAATTACCTTGTATCCGTATTTTCGAAAGATTCCGTGCTCAAGGGCTCTTTTGACAAGTATGCTGAATCAAGCAAGCTCAAAAAAGGCACTGCCACGGTCGACGATGCGTTTCTCGAAGAAATCGAATCATGGCGCAGCGAGCTTGCCCATAAGATAGCCATACGCAATACCAAGCTTACCACGCGGGAGCTTAACTTTGCCGTTCAGCGCACCATAGACAGGATCATATTCCTGCGTATCTGTGAGGACAGGGGCATGGAGCAATACGGAAAGCTCCAATCCCTGATGAACGGTGTGAACGTCTACAAGCGTCTTTTTGAATTGTTTCAGCGCGCGGACGAACGCTACAACTCAGGACTTTTCCATTTCAGCAAAGAAAAGGGCCGTGAAGAAGAACCGGATGATCTCACGCAGTCTTTGAACATTGACGATGAGCCGATAAGGGATATTATCAACCGGCTTTACTATCCCGAGAGCCCTTATGAGTTTTCAGTTCTTTCTGCCGATATATTGGGGCAGGTGTACGAGCAGTTCCTCGGCAAGGTCATCAGACTGACAGAAGGTCATCATGCCAAGATTGAAGAAAAACCCGAGGTAAGGAAGGCAGGCGGCATCTATTACACCCCAACGTACATCGTTGATTACATCGTAAAAAATACAGTCGGCAGGCTTCTCGGACAGGCGTACGAGTCTCCCCCTGACAAGGGGGATAAAGGGTTGTCTCCCTCCCTTGACCAGATAAACTCCGGCGTGAATCCAGCTACTCCCCTTCTTCGTCATTCCCGTGAAGACGGGAATCCAGTCCCTTCTTTTCCCTCGCCCATCGGGAGAGGGCAGGGTGAGGGCTTTGCTTCCTTACCCCGTTCAAAGACCAAGCCCCTTACCCCAAAAGATGTCTCCAAGCTCCGCATCCTTGACCCTGCATGCGGTTCCGGGTCATTCCTCATCGGTGCATACCAGTATCTATTGGACTGGCATCTGGATTGGTATGTAAAAGACGGTGCAGAAAAATACACCAAGGCAGCCAAGCCTCCACTGTATCAGGCGCAGGGCGGCATCTACAGGCTGACTACTTATGAAAGAAAGCGCATCCTTTTAAACAACATCTATGGTGTTGATATAGACCCGCAGGCAGTCGAGGTCACAAAGCTGTCACTGCTGCTCAAGGTGCTCGAAGGGGAGAACAGCCAGACATTGGATGTACAATATAAACTCTTCCACGAGCGCGCCCTCCCTGACCTCGCGAACAACATCAAATGCGGCAACTCCCTCATAGGACCGGATTTCTATCAACAACAAAGTTTGAACCTCTTCAGCGACGACGAACGCCTCCGCATCAACGCATTCGACTGGAACACAGAATTTGCAGACATCATGACCTCCGGCGGCTTCGACGCAGTCATCGGAAACCCACCGTATATCCGCATCCAGATGATGAAAGAATGGGCACCGATAGAGGTGGAATTCTATAAAGAAGCTTATGCTTCCGCTGCAAAAGGAAACTACGATATCTATGTAGTCTTTGTTGAAAGAGGGTTAAGTCTTCTGGATAATCAAGGCAGGTTGGGTTTCATACTTCCTCATAAATTCTTCAATTCACAATACGGAGAACCTTTAAGAAGAGTGCTGGCAGAAGGTAAACATTTATCCCACATAGTCCATTTTGGAGATCAGCAGGTTTTTGAAGGAGCAACTACTTATACCTGTCTAATGTTTCTTAATAAGGCGAGTCAAAAACAATGCGATGTTGTCAAAGTAGACAATCTTGATGACTGGCGAAAGTCAGGCAAAGCTACTGAAGGGGAAGTATCCGCTGCCAGCATCACCGCATCTGAATGGAACTTTGTAGTTGGAGCAGATTCAAAACTGTTTGAGAAATTGAAAAAGATACCAGTGAAATTGGGAGATATAGCGGATATTTTTGTAGGGCTTCAAACAAGCGCTGACGATGTATTCATTATGGAGCTAATAGAGGAAACCCCACGAACACTGAAATTAAGGTCCAAAGCTTTGGGTGACGAAAGGACATTAGAAAAAGGACTTCTATACCCTTTGGTGAGCGGGACTGATGTGAACCGTTACAGTGTATTGCCGGAGCGACAATACATTATTTTCCCCTACATGCTTGATGATGAAACTATAAAATTAATAGACTTCGATTTGATTTCTAAAAATTATCCTAAGACTGCCACTTATTTGTTGGAAAACAGAAAACTACTTGAAGAACGAGAGCAGGGAAAGTTTAGGGATCATGCATGGTATCGCTTTGGACGGAGTCAAAACATTGGAATTCAGGGAAAAGTTAAACTCTGCATTCCAAGACTAGTTGAAAATTTATATGCCGGTTACGATGTCAAGGGTAACCATTTTTTGGATAATGTGGATGTTGGCGGCGTTACCTTGAAAACCGCTTATCAACAACAAGGATTGCCTTTTCTTCTTGGGCTGTTAAATTCAAAGTTAATACGCTGGTATTTTCCTTTTGTTAGTGCACCGTTCCGAGGTGGATGGAGGTCTGCAAATCGGCAGTTTCTATCACAGCTTCCTATGCATATCATCGATTTCTCAATCTCTGCTGACAAAGCCCGCCACGATAAAATGGTCTCTCTTGTAGACCAAATGCTTTCACTCAACAAGCAATTGCCAACACTCAAAACAGACCATGAAAAGACCGCCCTCCAGCGTCAGATTGATGCCACCGACAAGCAGATCGATGAACTGGTGTATGAGTTGTATGGGATTACGGATGAGGAGAGGAAGATAATCGAGGGATAATAATATATTATATTATTGTGAATTAATTTGACATAAATATAATTATATATTATATTGGTTTGTGCGGTAAGAAGGAGGTAGGGATGGAGAAAAGCAAAGCCATATCATTTTTGCTGAAACAGGAGAGGGAGGCGCTCCAGTATACATTAAAAGAGGTTTCACAAAGGATGGGTTTCCAGAATTATCAGATTTTAAGTAATATTGAATCAGGGCAAAGAGACATAAAGGTTTGGGAGCTGTCTAAATTGGCAGGAATCTATGGAAGGGATATTAACTTTTTCATGTCCGAGAAGACGGAACCTGCACATGCTAAAATATTATGGAGAGACCCTAAGCAAACAGAAGATAAAACAAAGGTAGAACGACAATTTATTGTGTTATGTCAAAACTATAAAAAACTTTTAGAACTTACAAATGAAGAACACATAGCCTTCTCCATTGCCACAGTTCCGGCACCGAATAAACAGGCATTTACAAATCGTGGCTTCAGTTACGTTTTAGAGCTGGCGGAATACTACAGGAAAATATTGGATCTTGGAGGGAGGCCTGCTTACGTTATATCTCGTAAATTAGAACAGGATTTAGATGTTTTGGTGCTTTATCTGGATTTAGGGATAACCGGTTCTGGCGCCTCCACAGCAAGTGATTTTGGCAAGGCAATCCTTATAAATTCCAACGATGCTCCATGGAGGCGTAATTATGATCTGGCCCACGAATTCTTTCACCTTATTACATGGGAACTATTCTCTGATGAGGAAATATATCCAAAATCAAAAGGCGGAAAAGGCAAAGTAGAACAATGGGCGGATGCGTTTGCATCAGCTGTTTTATTGCCTGTTGAAGAAGTAAGCAGGGAATTTTCCAAGAGACTAATAGATAACCAAATTACCTACTTAAGCCTTGTTGAGATCGCCAGAGAGTTTGATGTTTCTATTGATGCGTTACTTTGGAGACTTGTAAATCTTAAACATTTAAGAAAAAAGGATGTCGAGAAATGCGTGCAAGGAGAAAGTATTAGAAAAATCGATAAAGAAATGAGGAAAACAAATATCGCAGATCAAAGGCCGTATATGTCATCCAGATATATCACTCTTGCTATCAAGGCAATGCAGATGGGTAAGATATCGAAAGCAAAATTCGCTGAATATGTTAACAAACCCTTCAGTGAAGTTTCCTCGTTTGTAAAGAAATATGGCTATACCGAGAATGAGGATTACTCTATTGCTTTTACTGCTTCTTGATGCGGATGTTATAATCGACCTTCATAGGTTGGGTGTATGGAAAACTATAGCTCAGAAACACGAGATATATATTCCCTCGATAGTCCTGCGTAAGGAAGCATATCGTTACGAGAATACAAGTGGATCGTTTGAAAATCTATTAAATAAAAGCGGGATAACTAAAGGAATAGAGCCAAAACATACCGAGAAATATTTTAAATTATGGTTAACAGAAGGCAGCATAATGAAGATACAAGAACGCGGTTTAAAAAAGGAAAAATAACAATGCTTTTACTCAATAAACAATTACGCTATAATAAAACAGACCCCGAAAAGACCGCCCTCCTGCGTCAAATCGAAGCCACCGACAAGCAGATAGACGAACTGGTGTATGAGTTGTATGGGATAACTGACGAGGAGAGGAAGATAATCGTAGAAGGATAAATTCTATGGAAACCTTAGAAGATACATACAAGCTTTTGATCTCTCAAGAAACCGTCGTGAATTTAAACAATGATGAAGCACTTGATCGTATTAGTCATCTGATTGATCTCTCTTTTGATTTGCAAAAAGTTAAAGGATTAAAGCATGCTTTGAAATTATCTGAATCATTAGAGAAAAGAAAACTCTCTGACGAACAGTTTGTCCTGCTGCATTATTTCTTAGGTAATGCATGGGACAGTATTAGGAGATTGCAAAGAGGGGATTCCGAAAAAAGTTGGGAATGGGAGCAAAAAGAAATAGAAAAAGGGGTTATTCATTATAGAAAGGCGCTACGAGGTAGTAATAGTCGTGATTTCCCAAAAATCAGAGAATGTCAAATATTAACCAATCTTGGTAATTTAATGGATAATATAGGCAGATTTGTTGAGGCGATTGATTATTGGGACAGAGTCTTGGATATAAATCCGGCGTTTGGCATGGCTCTTGGAAATAAAGGATATGCTCTTTTTTATTATGCCAAAGCTCTATATGATGATTCACATGTAAAAATATTTCTGAAGTATGCATATCAATATCTTATTTCTGCTCTTAAATTACAGCTTGAAGGTAATGCTGAAGATGCTTTTAACATGATACGAATGCAGATTGAATCTAAATTATCCAAAGAATTTCTTCACAAAGAAATTGAAATGCATTCCTTCTCACTTGGAAACTCAGAACAAGAAATTCAATATCGCCAATGGTGTTTAAATAATCGACTATTTTTAAACCCAATAAATGATATTGGGCCATATCCTTTCGGTGCAAGAGATGTACTAACAACTCCAGATATCGTTGTGTCAATTGATGAAGGGCCATACTATCCAGGATTTTTCAATCAAATGAAGCAAGAATATGTTTCTGCAAGGTATTTATATTACGAAGGGATCAATTCTGAGAAGGTGCATTTTTCAGATAGAGATGTCCTTCTCTTCAATACGCTTGATTATCCTACATACTCCTTATCTGTTGAAAAAGTGAAAAATGCATTCCGAACGAATTATTCATTATTGGATAAGATTGCATATTTTATGAATGGTTATCTTAATCTTTCCATACCAAAAAAAAAGGTTAGTTTCAGATCTTTATGGTATATGTCACAACAGAGGGATAAGGGGATAAGGAAAGACTTCCAACAGCGAGAGAATTGGCCACTACGAGGTCTATTCTGGCTCAGTAAAGATCTATTGGAGGACAAAGACGATTTCAGGGATTCTATTGCACCAGATGCTCAGGAATTATCTAAGATACGGAATCATCTTGAACATAAGTATCTCAAGCTACACGATGAAGATTGGTCAGGACCTCTCTCAAATAAAAATAATGAATTCTCAGGTATAACTGATACTTTAGCACATTCTCTGTATCGCCGAGATTTTGAAGCAAAAACACTTAAACTTATAAAAATGGCGAGAGCTGCCTTAATTTATCTTTCCTTAGCCATTCATTCGGAAGAAAGACAAAGAGCAAACGAAAAAAGCTCAAACAAATTTATAATGAAAATGCCCTTAGATATTTGGGAGGATGAATGGAAGCGATAAACTTTAGAACGGAATTTGGTCAAGTCTTGAAACATCAGTTTTCTCGTTCGTTAAATACATTGCCTGTTGCAGAGGATTTAATGTATAAAGTGTATAGATAAATTCATTTAGATGTTGTAGGGATATTTGAGAAAGTAGTTAAGGAAAAAATAACATGAAAATAAAATCTCTAAGGGTTAAAAATTTTCTATCTTTTAAAAATGAACAGACTATAAATTTTGATAATCATCTTAATGTTATTGTAGGACCGAACAATTCTGGGAAGACCAATCTTATAAGGGCACTTAATTTTATTAATCAGGCATTTTTTACTTATGACATCAAAGACATAAGTAGTTATTATTATAACGGTGATTCTACAAATCCATTTGAAGTAGAGCTTGGGGTAGAATTTAATGCTGATGAGTCGCGAATAATACTCGATTTTATTATTTGTTCTATAGTATCGACACCTATGAATATGGATATTTTAAAACAAAAAGGCTACACATCATTAGATCGTATCAACACTGAGGATGAAATTAATCTTACAAGTAACACGACAATGGAAAATAAAGAGCGTTTTGCAGAATTTGTAAATACGTGTTTTAAGAAAATTACTTTAGTAGCTATTGGAAATGAAAACAAGGAGCATAGATTATTTTTAAAACTATCAGGAACAAAGCCATTAATATTGCATTTGAAAAATAATTTTATAGCATTATCCAATGAAACAACATGGGGGAAGCAATTTTCTATAGGGGATCTGATTATGGAAGATTATCCTGTGAGAGATTCGGGGAGTAACACTCCCTCAGAACGACCGCTTTTCGATTTAATATACAATAAGCTTTCAACAGAGAGCGGCAGTATAATTACTATTGCTTCTCCCGCTGTTAACTCAATCCGTATGAGTAATTATGCAATATATCCGATTTATCTTAAATTATTATCTTTTTTGAAAAGTAAGAATATAGGAATTGGAGATTCAATCACTTTAAGCACGGTACTTCAAGCCCTTATCGAAAATTCAATTATATCAATATCAGATTCCCGAGCAAAACCAAAAGAATTTGTGCAACTAAATGAGGATCTTTCATTATTAAATTGGGATTCAGGGGCTATAAAAAGTGATGCACTTACGTTGTTATTATTTAAATTGAAAAACAGTGCACTTTTAGAAGATAGAAATAGATATGATAAAATCAAAAGCAAATTTAAAGAAATGTATACCGATATGTCATTTGATATTACCATACGGTACAAAGAAATACCTCAAGATAAACACGCAAAAACAATAGAAGGATCTAATGAATTTGCAACAGGAACTACTCAAGCAAAACCAGGGCAACAACAGGATCATCAGTATGAACTTTTAATTTCAATTATACGAGATAAGTTCCAGATACCATTAAACTTATCAAGTGCAGGAGTATTTGAGGTTTTATTCTTACTCGCAATTATAATTGGTCAAACAAATAAAGTAATTTTTTTAGATGAACCAGCTCTTAATTTACATCCTAATATGCAAAGAAGAATAATAGAGCTAATTCAGAACAGTGCCAATAATCAGTTTATAATTATAACCCATTCTTCAACATTTATAACAAAGGAAAGCATACCTCATTTATGGCGTTTCTGCCTTAATCAAGGCGGAACAAAAAATATCAATATCAATGAACTGATAAATGGATCTAATCTTCCAAAGGAGGATAAGAAAGACTTGTCTATTCAGCTTGAGAAAGAAGGGGTTAGAGATATTCTTTTTTCCCAAGGTGTAATATTAGCTGAAGGTCCATCAGATAAAATTTCACTCCAATTATTAGATAAACATCTATCAGATAAAGGCATAGGTGCTAATTTAGAAGATAAAGAATGGATGATTATATCAATAGACGGGAAAAAATCCCTGTCTAAGTTTATTAATGCTATGCAACTTCTTTCTATCCCTTGGCTTGCTGTATGTGATGAAGATGCAATGATGAATATAGAAGAAAGTATAAATGACGATAATAAAAAGATAGATACTTCTGTAATATTTTTAGCTCTTAACGCGGCTGGCGTATTACAACAGCCAGATATAAACTCTCTTCGAGAAAAAAGGAAAAATATAAAAGAGAATATTGACGACAAACAGAATAAAAAAAGATATTATCATGATAGCGAATTTGATACTCTATTTAAAATTGCCAAGAAATATAAAATTTATGTTTTAAAAGGGAATCTGGAAGATAACACGGCTGTATCAAAAGAAAATAAAAGAAAACCTTTAAAGAACCTTGAAGCAATAGAAACGTATATAAAACAGGATAATATCCCATGTACCCTTAAGAACGTAATAGAATTTATAGCTAAGGAGATAAAGGAATATGAAGAAGGGCTTGGCGATAAAGGCTAATCGTGAAGTGCTGAAGGCGCTTCGTGAGTCTTCGGGATATTCGGTGGAAGATATTGCAAAGAAGCTAAAAGCTTCTCAAGAGAAGTTAAAAGCAACAGAAGAAGGTACTGCTTCATTTACTTTGAAAGAATCGGGGGCAGGGCTACACATTGCACAAAGGGAAGGAATGGGGTCTGACGTAAAATAAGATGCTGGATTCCGCATCGAGTACGGAATAACGGGGATGGGGAACGGATACGGCTTGTGAGAGGTGATAGGACACAGGCTGAGTTCGGGTTGCTTATCAGCAAGCATAGGGAGAAGGTGTTCCAGAGAGACGAGAACAGCGCCCTGTTTTTTTAACTACACGATTGAATCAGGATAGATATGAAGGTCTACCGCTGTTTTTTTGTTATCGGTTTGATTTTTTGCATTTGTATGTTAGATTCTTAACAATAATGAAGATGGAGGTATAAATGACGGAATTGCGTGTTTTAATAAATGATGCCGGCAAGTACAGCGGCAAGTATGTCGCCACACGGACATTTTTAGATAAAGACGTCATAAGCTCCGAAGACAGCCCAGAAAAGGTCTACAACGAGGCAAAGAGTAAAGGGGTCAAAGATCCCGTAGTGTTTTATGTCCCCTTCAAAGATGTAATCCACATTTACTGATGCCTATAAAAGACTGCCCGTTCACAATATTCGATGGAATCTCAAGACCCATCCTGCCTGTAAGGATAATCAATCCGCATTCACGGAAAAGCTATAAAACGTATGGTATAATAGATACCGGTGCTGATGATTGTGCAATACCTGCAGCATACGCCGTATTACTCGATCATAGATTAGATGCTGGAAGTAAAAAAACAGTATTGACGGGCAATGATAGTACATTAGCATATGCACATACAAAAAGGTTCGAGATTTTCCATCCAGAAACAGCAGAACTTCTATATACGACAGAGGATACGCCAATAGATTTTATGCCTAATCTGCGAAGGGTTGGGCAATCTTGACAAGGGAATTGTTGCCTTTGCCAATTGTAAGGAGTTGTAAAGAGGGAGGTAATTATGCCGCTAAAAAAGCTTCCGGTTGGGAATTATAGCAGGATAGTTCAGGGAATATTAGAGTTATGAATACATTGAAACAGTTTTCCAGAGGAGTAGAATCCATTCCGGCTGCTGCCTCATGGTATTTAGCCGATGTGGGGGAAGCCCGTGGAAAACAGGAATTGTTTACACGGCAGATGCCTCAGCGGCTTAAAGCACTCCGAGAACATGCAATTATTGAAAGTGCTGTATCTTCAAACCGGATCGAAGGAGTCCATGTTGAGCAATTGCGCGTAAAATCAATAATTCTCGGCAAGGGGCATCTGCGTGACAGAGACGAGGAAGAAGTTCGTGGTTATAGAGACGCCCTGAAATTGATCCATGAACAGGGTACTAAAATCTCTGTATCAGAGCATACAATCAAACAACTTCACAGTCTGGCACGCGGTAAAATCTGGGACGCAGGAGCATACAAAGAAAAAAACGGTGATATTATAGAGAGATATCCGGATGGCCGGGAGCGGATTCGCTTCAAAACTGTGAATGCCAAACAAATCCATGCCGCAATGAAAGATTTAATGGAATTATGGAAAGTATGCTTGCGAGATCGATGGGTGCATCCACTCATCGCACTGGCAGCCTTCAACCTTGATTTTCTCTGCATTCACCCGTTCCGTGACGTCAATGGCCGAGTATCGCGACTTCTACTGCTTCTTCAGAGCTATCATTTGGGGTACGAGGTCGGCCGGTATATCAGTATTGAGCGGATCATTGAGCAGAGTAAGGATCGCTACTATGAGACGCTTGAGCAAAGCTCTCATGGCTGGCATGTAGGAAAGCATGATCCATGGCCGTACATTAATTATGTTCTCTTTACGTTCAAAACAGCGTACCATGAGTTCGAAGAGCGTGTGGGGCAGACAACATTACCCAGAGGCGCCAAGACCGAGATTGTTATCAATGCCATCAAACGTAAGAATGGTCCGTTTAGAGTTGCGGATATCCAGCGTGAATGCCCGGGTGTCGGCATAGATATGATCCGATTAGTATTGAAAAAAATGCGGTCCAGCGGACTTGTTAAATGCCTGGAACTGGGACAAAATGCGCGATGGGAAAAGACCATGATATTGAAATAGGTAATGTTCAGTTAAATAGGTAATTAATTAGGTAATAACAAAGAGAGTTGGACATAATACTGAAAGAAAGGAACAGCAGGGTCAGTCCTTGAAATGTGAAAACGGAGAACAAGGGGTTTGCCCTTGACATTGGACAGTGGGCAGTTCTTTAAAAAATAGTTACATTATAATTAAACCTTAAATAAGGAGTGTTGTATGAAAGTAGAAACGTTAGTTAAAAAAGGCTTTATTTCTAAAAAAGAATATCAGGCTCTGAATACATTAGCTGATGAATTAAAAAAGAAGTGGCCAAAGACCAAGGTTAGAATTTTTGGCTCAAAGACAAAAGGTTTAGCAGATAAAGAATCCGATGTGGATGTTTTGATACTGCTTCCCTGCAATACGACAGAGGAGATACGTCGTCAGATAATTTATAAAATCTTCGACTTAAATCTTGTACTGAAGACCAATATCAGCCCGTTTATAATGTCAGCAAAGGAATGGAGAACCGGAGTAGTTTCAGTGCTTCCGATCCACACCTTTATTGAAAGGGAAGGAATAGCTTTATGAACAAAAAAGGTGTTCTGCAGGAAGTTGTTCGTTATTGGAAAGAAAAAGCCGAAGATTCGCTCGACGCAGCAAAGGATGAGTTGAAGGCAGGGCGTTTATCCTTTTCAGTAAACCGAATTTATTACACCTGCTTTTACGTGGTAAGCGCATTGCTGTTGAACAAAGGGCTTAAATTTAAGAAGCATTCGGGCGTCAGGGCGGCGTTTCACCAGCATTTTGTTAAGCTCGGTCTTATAAGCCGCGAAAACGGACAGTTGTACGATGAACTATTTGAAGCACGACAGAGGGGCGATTATCTTGAGCTCGTTAAGTTTGAAGAGCAGCAGGTAGAAGAATGGTTTAAAAGGAGTGAGCAGTTTCTAAAAGCAGTAAGCTTGCTGATCAAGAAAAATAGAGAATCGGAACCGTTTTAGCGATATGATTTGTAAGGCCACAAATGGATAAAAAAAAGTTGTACATAATCCTGAATATTCTTTATTGCATTGCTTGATTTAAGTTTTTATTGATAGGTTGAGAATAATGTATGGCCGACGAAGAATTTAAAAGACCCTCGCCTGAAGCACTGTTGAGGCTGACGCAGCAGGAAGAGGCTTTAGAAGCCCGCGGCAAGCTTATCGTGTATTTCGGGTTCGCCCCGGGCGTGGGCAAGACCTTTGCCATGCTGACCGATGCCCTGCTTGATGGACTGGAAGTCATCCCGCCGCTTGTAATCGAGTACATGGGTGTAAAGCTCAGGGAAACAAATCTGGAAAAGGTTTTCGCGCGGAAGCCGAAGCTGGTCATCGTTGACGAACTCGCCCATACCAACGCACCCGGCTCACACAATGCAAAACGCTATCAGGACATAGGAGAGATACTCCATGCGGGCATAGACGTCTATACGACGCTGAACGTGCAGCATATCGACAGCCTGAAAAGAATCGGGGGCAGGGCTACACATTGCACAAAGGGAAGGAATGGGGTCTGACGTGAAATGCGATTCTGGATTCCGTGTCAAGCACGGAATGACGTGGAAAGGGGCGGGAATAAGGTTTGTTAGGGATAATAGAATTTATGGCTAAGGAGGTGAAGGAATATGAAGAAGGGCTTGGTAATAAAGGCTAATCGTGAAGTGCTGAAGGCGCTTCGTGAATCTTCGGGATATTCGGTGGAAGATATTGCAAAGAAGCTAAAAGCTTCTCAAGAGAAGATAAAAGCAACAGAAGATGGTACTGCTTCATTTACTTTGACTCAAATAAAAAGGTTGTCCGATATTTACCACCGTCCCCTTGCTGCATTTTTAACTGATGCTGTGCCGGAGATGCCTGCGATAAATGATTACAGGATAAACAGGGAAGAAAAACCGACTTCTCAGGTATATATAGCCGAAAGAAGGGCTTATTACCTTTCTAACAAGCTGGCAGAGTTGACCGGCAAGAAAAGTCGAATACCTGGTTTTCCGGAGCGATTAAATCCTGAGGAATTGGCGCAAGAGTTTAAAAAATATCTGAACGTAGAATCGTCGAAATCAATAAAACCGGATGAGCTTTTACATCATTATAAGCAGGTTTTAGAAGAACACTTATCGGTGTCGATTATCGAACTGCCGTTGAAAGCAGATGATGTAAGGGGGTTTAACATCTTGTCCGGTATTTCCGTCATTGTTTTAAACGAAAGCGATGATGCATCGATAAAGTTGTTTTCTCTCTTTCACGAGATATGCCACCTGATAAAGAGGGCATCCGGCATATGTTCAATAGAAGTTGAATACAGCAACACGGACATAGAGTCATTTTGTAACATGTTTGCGGCTGAATTCCTTGTTCCTTCAAACGATTTAAACAGCGAGTGTGAGAAGTTTTCACAGCTTGATGAAAACGCAATCTCGGAGCTGTCCAAAATCTATAGCGTAAGCAAACAAGTGATTATGCTCAGACTCCTCTGGTCAGGGAAAATAAATAACGAAAGATACAATCAGTTTAAAAAGGCAGGCATAAAGAAACTAAAAGTGAAAGTGTTTGGTCGCAGGAACTGGGACAAAGTGTTTCAGAACCGGGTAGGAGATTTGGCCATCAAAGAAACAAGCAGCGCTTACCATCAGGGTAAGATTTCTTATTCCGAGGTTTTCGACATCTTAAGCATGAAGGCGAAATACATAGAAAAATTCGTAGAACGATAACGAAATGCCAAAACAAAAAGATTTATTCCAGGGTAAGATATATTGCATCGACAGCAGTGCTTTGATAAATTTAAAACCCTATCGTAGGGATATATTCCCTACAATATGGAATAAACTGGAAAACATGATAAAAAAAGAAGAACTAATAGCCCCATCAGAAGTTTATGGGGAAATCGAAGTTGTACAAAATAGCATTTATGAGTGGTGTAAAAGTAATAAGAAAATGTTTAATGATGTGGATGGATGTCAAGCAGATAAACTTCAGGAGATCAAAAGTCGATATGATAAAGGCTATTGGAACAATGAAAATAATAAACCAAAATGGGCTGACCCCTGGGTAATAGCACTTGCTATTTGTGAAGAAGCAACCATTGTTGCAGACGAAAAAAATGCACCCAATAAAATTCCGGCAATAGCCGCTGCATTCGGAGTAACATGTTTGGGGTTATTGGATTTTTTTAAGGAAATTGGTATTCAATATTAAGGAGGTACAGGGTCCTGCCCTTGACATTGGACAGGGAAGAAACAATGTCCGGCTCAAACATGAGATTTTTGGAGTTGGGTTCTGCGCCTGCATGAAAAGGATATAAAACCTATGAATAAAAAAACTTCTGCAGAATCATGGAAAAGCAAAGGATTTGGGGATCTTCTTCATCGGTATGATTTTGAATCTGCACTTAAAGGTTTTGACAAGGCAATTGAATTAGATCCAAATCTTGTAGAAGCATGGCGAGGGAAAGGAGATGCCCTTCATTTTCTCGGACGTCGTGAAGATGCGTTGGCTGCCTATGAGGAAACAGTTAAATTAGACCCAAACAAGAAAGAGGTGTGGCGCGGTCAAGGAGATGCACTTTATTCTCTTGGACGTCGTGAAGATGCTTTGGTAGCCTATGACACGTTAATCGAGTTAACCCAGTATGTCTGCCCATGAGAATGGGATTATGAAGCACATGCATATAATTTTGAAAGAAAGGTTAAATTAGATAAAAACAATATTGATGCACAGCGTCGCAAAGAAAATACCCTTTATGCCCTTAAGCGGTATGGAGAATTATTGAATATATGGAATGAAATATGGAAAAGGGGAAGTATTTATTTGAGGATAAATGATAATAGAGCAACATTGCGCGAAAAGGCAAAGGGCCTTTATTCTCATAAGCGAAATGAAGATGAATTGGAAGTCTATAACGAGATAATTACGTTAGACCCGGACGATGAAGAAGCCTGGCACTACAAAGGCGACGCACTTTTTTTACTCAATCGCTATGAAGAGGCGATAAAGGCTTATGAGGGAGCTATTCGATTAGGACCGAAAGACGCAGACCTGCCAAAGCTGGAGGATGTATCATTCGATGACGATGAGAAGTACGACGCAGATTTGTACAGAGAATATGTTGCACACCCATGGCATGGTAAGGCTAATGCCCTCTATAACCTTAGACGCCATAAAGAGGCATTGGCGGCATGGGATGAAGCTATGAAACGTGAGTTGTATGAGCGGGAAGGTAAAGAAAGGGACATTAACAAATTGATAGAAGAGTTCAAAGACAGTTTACGCAGACGGGAAGACCCTTTTTGATGAATCGCAATGAATGGTACTGTTTGTACTCTGCCCCGGGTTGTATTAAGTAATCTTCCATGAACTCCTTTATTACATTAGTTGTCTCGATGATGCTCGCTGTGGGTGTATGGCAGAATCCTTGTGCAACAAAGGCTGTACCGTTCCAGCACATCTCCCATGACAAAGCATCGATCATCATGCTTGAGAGCAGACGCGTCGTCACGGTGCACGGAGACACCTTCACCTACAACCTCGGCACCGAGAGCATTGACATAACCGTTGATAATTTTACAGCTCACCTTTTCCTCGAGAACGTGCTTGCCGGCCGCTGCTCAGCAACCCAGACAGTGCGTTTGATACCGCTTATGCACACCACCTTCAATTCCCATTTCAAAACAGCCAACGCACATTAATACATCTTCCAGGCAGTCCAACCCTCTTCTGTCAGCTATTCAGATAGAATCGTTTTTAAGATACTCGATGACAACGGAATATATTTTATTGAGATAGGCAGCCATGCTGTTTGCTATTGAGTTTTCAATATCCATTGGGGAACTCGGGACAACAGAGACCGTTTTAGCGAAGGGATTCGCAAGGAACAAAATGGATAAGAAAGAGTTGGACATAATACTGAAAGAAGGCGAGGGTGCTTGTGGAGAAATGTGAGTGGTCGGGCCGAGTCGTCTCGGTCCAGCCCCGCATTCGCCTCATGCGGCCTTTCGACGAAAGGTACCATAGCTACCAGGGGTATGCGCTCCGGGTCGATGGAACATGCGAAGGCGGGAGCGGAAAATTTCGGATCGCAGTCGGAACGGCCGCCCATGATAAATATCAGTTTCGTGTAGGCATGGAATTGAACGGCATGGCGGTTCCCGTGCCCGATCCTCGGCTCGAAACGGCCGGTTTTTACAAGGCGAGTGATCTCAAGGTGCTGAAGAATGCCGAAAGCGAGCAACTCGCCGGTCCGCTGTTTCAGGGAGTGCATCCAGATCTGGAAGCCTACAGCAGCCGGGGACATCGCCGCCTGGATGCTCGGACCTACGACATCGAGTGCGGAATGACAGGGAAGAGGCGGGAATAAGGTTTGTAGGAGTATAGGGGTCGGTTACCATGAAAAGCGGTATTATCATTTCAGGGCTCAATTCATTCCAGAACGTGTCAACGGTATCATCCATTCCGCCTGTCTTTATAACAGGATATACTTCTGATCTTTTCACACGATCCCTGCCTTCAGCATATCATGGAGGTGGATTATGCCGATGGGCTTGTCCTTATCGCCGTTCCTGGTTACGAACAGGGAGGTAATGGAGTATGTTTCCATGATGTTCAGGGCCTTCACCGCGAGTGCGGTCTTTTCTATACGCTTCGGGTTCCGTGTCATGATCTCCGAGGCTGTTTTCTCCAGTAAATCCGGATATCGTTCGAGCGCCCTTCTGAGATCCCCGTCTGTTATGATGCCCGCGAGCCTGTGCCGTGCATCATAAACGCCGGTCAGTCCCATACGCTTCGATGTGATCTCGACCAGTACATCCTTCATTGTTGCGCTTGTAGAAACAGAGGGTATTTCGTCACCGGTATGCATAAGGTTTTCTACCCTGGTGAGGAGCTTTTTCCCGAGCGATCCGCCCGGATGAAACATGGCAAAATCGTTCTTGGTGAACCCCCTTTTCAGAAGTAAGGTAACAGCTATTGCATCTCCTATTGCAAGCTCTGCAGTGGTGCTGGCCGTCGGCGCAAGACCAAAGGGGCATGCCTCTTTTTCCACGGGTACGTGGATCAGGATGTCCGCACCTTTTGCGAGTGTAGATGTCCTGTTGCCTACGATCGCTATAAGTTTTATGCCGAGTCTTCTGACAAAGGGAATGATGTTTAACACCTCTTCCGATTCACCGCTGTTCGACAGTGCGATCAGGACATCGTCCTTACCCAGGATGCCGAGGTCCCCGTGTGCGCCCTCTGACGGGTGCAGGTAGTAAGCGGGCGTGCCGGTGCTCGTCATCGTTGATGCGATCTTCTGTCCCACGAGCCCCGATTTCCCTATGCCCGTTATAACCACTTTGCCTTTTGTTGCAAGAATGGTATCCACCGCCAGCACGAATTGCCGGTCTATATGGTTTATGAGCTTGTAGACGCTGTCCGCTTCTGTCTTCAGTACTTTTTTTGCTTCTTTTACAACATCAATCTTTTTTAATGATTTCATCTATCACCTTTATAATTTTTAATAATTTCTCAAGCTTGTTCAACTGCAGAGAGTTTGCACCGTCGCTGAGTGCTTTATCAGGCTGAGGGTGTACCTCAAGGAAAAGCCCGTCGATACCGACGGCAGCGCCCGCCTTCGCGAGTATTTCAATGTATTCTCTCTGTCCCCCGGAAACCCCCTCTGATGCGGACGGCAGCTGCACGCTGTGCGTTGCATCAAACACAACAGGATAACCAAAATCTCTCATTATAGGTATTACACGGAAATCATTCACAAGCATGTTATAACCAAAGGTATAACCGCGTTCCGTTATGATAATTTTTCGGTTGCCGGTTGATTCTACTTTCTTAATTGCATGTCTGATGTCCCATGGTGCCATGAATTGTCCTTTTTTTATATTTATAACCTTGCCAGTTTCTCCAGCTGAAACGAGCAGATCGGTCTGTCTGCTCAAAAAAGCAGGTATCTGAATTATATCAAGGACCTGTGATGCCGGTTTTATCTGCTCTATGCTGTGAATGTCCGAAAGTATGGGTATAGTATATTTATCTTTTACTTTGGATAGAATCTCAAGTCCTTTTTTAAGTCCTGGCCCCCTGAATGAGTTTATGGATGTTCTATTTGCTTTGTCATAAGATGCCTTGAATATCAGGTCAATGCCGAGTCTTGAGGTGATGGACTTCAAGTGTTCTGCAATGCTCATGGTAATTGATTCGTTTTCGATTACACAGGGGCCTGCAATGAGAACCAATCCATTCTTGCCACCGATCTTTACATCGTTTATATATATGGTTTTTACTTTTGTGTTCATTTTTTTAATGATGTGATTTTTTCTTCGTGGACGCCTTTATGAAATGGACAAATAATGGGTGGGGGGG
>CAZJPN010000024.1:0-2129 GCA_964547905.1 uncultured Pseudomonadota bacterium
GTTCATGCTATCTCATCCATACTTTAGAGAGCGTTGTATATCTTTTTGATCAATCTCATTAACCCGAAAAATGCATTTGACATGAAATAAAGATTAGAAAAAAGTCCTCCAATCAAGTAGAATCAATCAGTTACGACACAAATCGAAACTAAATGAAGGAGGACAAAAAAATGCAACAAAGAAATAGCATAAAACTGGGGATTAATAAAGTAAAAATCAGGTTTACCGGCAAGGAAATGACCTCATACGGGGGATTCAGTTTACTTGCATTATTCTTTGAAAAAATCAGGCTAAAAGAATGGATCGAACAAGCTATTCCGATACAGGAATTATCTCCAAACAGCAAAGGGAAATACTCCAAGATACTGGTATACGTATTGATGATCTATGCAGGAGGGAGCAGATTTTCACATGTAGTATACATGGGGGGTACGCAAATAATGACAAAATTATTTGGCGTAGCGTATCTGCCGGCAGCGGGGACAACATTGACAAGGTTGTTCAGGAAGCTGAACAGTCAAATAGCAGTAAATAACTTATCAGACGAGCTGTGGGAAAGGTTATCAAAGATAGTACCGTGGGAAAAGATAAAAGAAGATTGGCTGACCTTTGATTCTACGGTTTTAGAGAGATACGGTAATCAGGAAGGGGCAAAACGTGGTTATAATCCAAAGAAGAAAGGACGAGCGAGTCATAGTCCGCTTCTGGCATTTTTAAACAAGAGCAAATATGTCGTGCTGATCTGGAACCGCAGCGGGAATGTGATATCACACAATAACATCGTCGGATTTTTTACCACTTCATATGAACGGGTATGTGAGAAGATAAAAATAGCAGGCATAATAGGAGACAGCGGATTTTATACCGAGGAATTTATACAACTGATAACGAGCAAAGGATTGCGTTATATCATAGCAGCCCGGCTCTATCGGCCGTTACAGAAACGAATATATGAACAAAAGGGATGGGAAGACATAGCCGAAGGGATCGGGGGCACAGAGTTTAGATTCAAGCACGGTGATAATGCGGAAAGGCGCTACATTGTTATACGGCAGCATATCAAGAGAAGACAACACGCAATGGGGAAGACCCTCTCGCTGTTTAGCAATGAAATCGATATAGGAGATTACCGGTATAGTGCATGGGTAACAAATCTTGAAGATAGTGTTCAACAAGTATGGAACAAATGCCGTCCCCGGGCAAACGATGAGAATACAATCAAGGAATTAAAGGAAGATTTTGCATTAGGCGGATTTTCAATGAAAAGATTTTACGCAACCGAGGCAGCGATGGTTATTCGGGTATTGATTTACAACTTATTTGTACTGTTTCGGTATGAGATATTTGAGAACAAGGAAAAAACACAGAGGCTTTTAACCTTGCGGTATAAATATTTTGCTCTGCCGGCTCAATTGGGCGGAGACGGACGAAGCGAGGTGCTAAGGATCTCGGTTATTAACCAGGCACGAAGGACGAAGCTGATATACCTGTTTAACCGTATAAATCAATATGTTCCTGCTTATACAGCTAACTGCAATGCATTTGGATGAACAGGACAAGAATTAGGGAGGTGGTAACGGCAGAACCGTATAAACACTGAATTTAAACAGGCTTGTTTCCGGAAATCCTTTATAGGATTAGCTCTGCTGGTGTGCCGTGTTGAAATGCATTTTTCGGGTAAAGCGATTGACGCGGGCATCGAGCCAAGCTTTAACAGGCGCGCAATGGAAAACAGGGCCCTTGAAGTGATGAAAGATAAAGATTTATTTGCGTGCCTCGATGCCTTAGCGACTCAACTTATTTCCGATATAGTTGGCATTGTCGGCGGCATGGCAAAAACGATGGGTATTGATCTGGATAAATCCGAGAGCCACGGACGAAGCAGGTGAGTCTTGCAGACATCACACGGGGGGAGTCATGGGAAAACTATACTACCTTGCAGAAGCAAGGGAGCTCAGGCAACACGTCCACGCGCTGGAATGCAACGAGCGCGCGATTAAAATAATGAAAGATCGGATCGCAAGATTACGCGTGAGCCGGCAAACCCCGGACACAGTAGAGATAATCCGCGATACAGAATTTGACATCCGCATACTTGAACAGGCGCGCGAGTATCTGTGAAAAACAGG
>CAZJPN010000025.1:0-16355 GCA_964547905.1 uncultured Pseudomonadota bacterium
GTTTGTACTGTTCCACACCTTTTACATAGAGATCGTTGCCAAATGCGTCGTTAATGACAATTGCAGGAAAATCTACCACCTCGATCCTTCTTACAGCCTCAGGACCGAGATCGTCATAAGCAATAACATCTGCCTTTTTGATCGCCCTTGCTATCAGTGCACCTGCGCCGCCTGTAGCTCCAAAGTAAATTGCCTTATACTTTATGCAGGCGTCGATAACCTCTTTCGCCCTCCAGCCCTTGCCGATCATGCCTTTTAATCCAAGTTTTATCAGGGTTGGTGCATAAGCATCCATTCTGTAACTTGTCGTAGGACCCGCCGAACCGATAGGCTTGCCGGGCTTTGCTGGAGAGGGCCCGACATAATAAATGATCTGGCCCTGTATATCGAAAGGTAGCTTGTTACCTTTATTGAGGGCATCTATCATCCTCTTATGTGCAGCATCCCTGCCTGTATACATAACACCTGTTATCAACACACTATCGCCGCTTTTCAGTTTTGAAACAACCTCGTCAGTCAAAGGGGTTTTTATTTTTATTATATCTGTCATAACCGCCTCATATCGTTATTTCTTTGTGTCTTGCAGAATGACACTGAATATTTACAGCAAGCGGTAAGCTTGCAATATGGCACGGTTCAACAATCACGTGGACTGCGAGGGCTGTAGTCCTTCCCCCGAGTCCCATGGGACCGATACCAAGTTTGTTTATAGATGTAAGCAGTTCTTTTTCAAGTTTGTCAAGATCTTGATCGGGATTTGGCACATCAAGAGGACGGAGCAGCGATTTCTTTGCAAGGAGCGCAGAATGTTCAAAAGTACCGCCGATCCCGACACCGACTATTATGGGAGGGCATGGGTTTGAACCGGATTCTCTGACCCTGTCAATGATGTATTTTTTTATACCTTCAAGTCCGTCCGAAGGCTTCATCATCATAACCCTGCTCATATTTTCACTTCCGCCGCCCTTTGCCGCCATGGTGATGTTGATCGTATCGCCTGCAACTATCTCAACATGGATAATGGAAGGGGTGTTGTCTCCCACATTCTTTCTTGTGAACGGGTCACACGTCGATTTCCTCAGGTAACCGTCCTTATACCCTTTTCTGACACCTTCATTGATTGCATTGTTCAGCAGACCGCCTGTTATATGTACATCCTGACCAAGCTCTACAAAGAATACCGCGAGCCCGGTATCCTGGCACATGGGCACCTGCTCATTGTGCGCTATTTCATCGTTATCGATGATCTGCTTGAGTACATCCTTGCCCTGCGGAGAGACCTCTTCTTGATAAGCCTTCTTGATGACATTCATAATATCATCAGGAATATCAAAATTAGCCTTCATACAGAGATCACTCACTGCATCGGTGATCTGTTTTGCGTTTATTTCTCGCATTTTCTTTTACCTTCCTCTGTAGGGGCGGGATGTTCCCGCCCCTGGATACAATTTTGTTTATCAATAATAGTGAGCGAGGAAACCTCGCCCACTCCTGGTTATTCTATCTGTCCTTAAAGTAACTTCAATCCGTCTATCTCATTCTTCTGCCTGTTGACTGCTTCTGCCGATTTCTTCAGCGCTGCTGCTTCTTCGTCACTCATCTTTATCTCGAAGATCTTCTCGATACCCTTCTCACCGAGCTTTACGGGTACACCCATGAATACATCCTTGAGTCCGAACTCACCGTTACACAGCGTGATGGCGGGAAGGATCTTCTTTTTGTCCTTGAGTATTGCTTCGACCATCTGTACTGCAGAGGCCGCAGGTGCATAGTAGGCACTGAATCCCAGCAGGTTTACTATCTCACCGCCTGCCTTTCTCGTCCTTGCTACGATCGCATCCAGTTTCTCCTTCGGTATAAGCTCTGAAACGGGTATGCCTGCAACGTTCGTGTACCGGACAGAAGGCACCATTTCATCTCCATGAACACCGATAACAAATGCACTCACATCCTCAACCGATACGTTCAATTCCATCGCTATAAATGTCCTGAACCTGGCCGAGTCGAGCACACCCGCCATACCCATTACCCTTTCCCTCGGGAACTTGCTGACCTTGTAGGAAACATAGGTCATACCGTCGACCGGGTTTGCTACCACGATAATGATGGCGTTGGGTGATCTCTTTGCAACATTGTCCGTGACACTCTGGACGATCTTAACGTTTGTCGTAAGCAGATCTTCCCTGCTCATGCCCGGCTTTCTCGGCATACCCGATGTTATGACGATAACATCGGAATTCTTAGTTTCGTCAAATCCGTTTGAACCGACAACATTTACATCGGTTTTATAAACCGGCCTTGCTTCCATAAGATCGAGTGTTTTGCCCTGCGGCATATTCGGAACAACATCGACAACAACAACATCTCCCACTTCTTTTTCTGCAAGCAATGCTGCTGTTGACTCGCCAACTCGTCCGGCACCAACTACCGTAATTTTCTTCCTTGCCATAAAACCTCCTTTTTAATCTTTAATTTTGAATTTTGATTATTAAATCTTGAGTTTCTTTATTGCGCCGTCCATATTTTCAACGATCGCCTTGCCAAACTCCGATGACTTGAGCAGTGTCGCACCTTCCATCTGCCGCTCGAGATCATAAGTAACTCTCTTTTGTTTTATTGTTTCTCCAAGGGATTCTTTTATAACCTCGCTCACCGGATCCCATCCGAGATACTCAAACATCATCGCACCAGAAAGGATCACGGATCCCGGATTTACCTTGTCCTGGCCTGCATATTTCGGAGCAGTTCCGTGAGTTGCCTCAAACATGGCATACGGGATACCGATGTTGCCTCCGGGCGCCATACCGAGACCGCCGATCTGGGCTGCACATGCGTCCGAGAGAAAGTCTCCGTTCAGGTTCGGGGTAACGATTATATCATACTCATCAGCCCTGGTAAGTACCTGCTGGAACATATTATCGGCTATCCTGTCCTTCACTATCAATTTGCCGGCCGGTGCCTTGCCGTTGTACTGCTTTTCTATCTCGTCCTCGGTCACTATCTTGTCCCTGAATTCTTCCTTTGCAACCTGATATGCCCATTCCCTGAACGCACCTTCCGTGTATTTCATGATGTTGCCTTTGTGATCTATAGTTACACTCTTTCTCTTCTTATCGAGTGCATACTTTATTGCCATACGCATGAGCTGCTTTGTTGCCGTGATGCTTATCGGCTTTATACCTATGCCTGCATCATCCCGCATCTTTGCACCCATTTCTTCTTTCAAAAACTTTATAACCTTTACAGCCTCCGGCGTACCCTGCGCCCATTCTATGCCCGAGTAAACATCCTCGGTGTTCTCCCTGAATATAATAACATCCATTTTCTCAGGATGTTTTACCGGGCTTGGTACACCGGCTATATATTTTACAGGTCTTACGCATGCAAACAGGTTTAGTTTCTGTCTGAGCGTGACGTTCAAGCTCCGGATCCCCCCGCCGACAGGCGTTGTCAAAGGCCCTTTTATGCCGACAATGTATTCTTCTATCGCCTTGAGTGTTTCGTCGGGAAGCCATGTATTGAACTTTTTAAACGCCTTTTCACCGGCGTATATTTCTTTCCAGACGATTTTTTTCTTGCCCCGGTAAACCTTTTGAACGGCGGCATCGAAAACAATCACCGACGCCCGCCATATATCAACCCCGGTTCCGTCACCTTCTATAAAGGGGATTATGGGATCATCCGGGACTACTATCTTGCCGTTTTCAAAGCCTATCTTTGTTCCTTCTTTTGCCATTGTATGTATTCTCCTTTACGCGTTATTTTTTACCGTGTAATTCAACAATCCGCCTGCGATTATGATGTCTGCCTGACGGGGTGTCAAGCTATGCCTTAAAACAAGTTCCTTTCCTGAACCTGTCTTAGCTTGAATCGTATTTCCGTTTTTAATCTGTGTCTTTATACCGGGAATCTCAATTGTATCTCCCTGAGATATAAGGTCATAATCAGACTCATTGGAAAAGATCAGGGGTATAATCCCGAAGTTAACAAGGTTTGCATAATGTATCCTTGCAAATGACTTTGTAATAACAGCTTTGATGCCGAGGTACATCGGTGCAAGAGCGGCATGTTCCCTGCTCGACCCCTGTCCGTAATTTGAACCTCCGACAATAAATCCTCCGTTATTTGCTTTTGCCCTTTTCGCAAACTCAGGGTCAACCCTCTCAAACACATGCTCTGCTATTGCCGGTATATTCGACCGGAGAGGAAGGATCTTTGCACCGGCAGGCATGATGTGATCGGTCGTGATGTTATCACCCACCTTGAGTATGACCGAGCCGGACATGCTGTCCGCAAGAGGCTCTTTTCTCGGCAGCGGCTTTATATTCGGACCTCTGACAACCTCTACAGTTTCGGGATGCCTTGAAGGCGGAATGACCATGCTGTCGTCGATAATAAATTTTTTAGGCATCATGACTTTAACAGGCTTGCCTATTTTCCTCGGATCCGTGATTACGCCCTTTATTGCCGAAAATGCGGCTGTTTCCGGGCTCAACAGGTATACACCTGCATCCGGGGTGCCGCTGCGGCCTTCAAAGTTTCTGTTGTACGTCCTTATCGATACTGCTGCACTGGAGGGGGCCTGTCCCATGCCGATACAGGGTCCGCATGCTGTTTCAAGGATCCTTGCACCCGCTGTCAGCATATCTGACAATGCGCCTGATTTCGAGATCATGTTTAAGACCTGTTTTGAACCTGGAGATATGACAAGGCTTACATCCGGGTGGACCTTCCTGCCTTTCAGGATCTTTGCGACCGTAGTCATGTCCTTATAAGAAGAGTTCGTACAGCTTCCGATTGCAGCCTGGTTGATCTTTAAACCTTCTATGGCCTTTATCTCGGCCACCTTGTCCGGACTGTGCGGCTGGGCCACAAGCGGCACAAGCCTTGACAGATCAATGTCGATGACCTCGTCATACTGCGCATCTTTGTCTGCTTCAAGCCTCTTCCACTGTTTTGCCCTGCCCTGTGCTGTCATAAACACCTTTGTTGCATCATCGCTCGGGAATATCGATGTTGTGGCGCCAAGCTCTGCGCCCATGTTGGTTATCGTGGCCCTTTCGGGAACAGAGAGTGTTTTTACACCTTCACCGCCGTACTCGAAGATCTTCCCGACGCCGCCCTTTACCGTTAACCTTCTCAGGAGCTCGAGTATAATATCTTTTGCACTTACCCATGGCTTCAATTTACCCTTTAATCTTACCAGCACTGCCTTCGGCATATTGAGGTAAAAGGGGCCTCCGCCCATTGCCACGGCAACATCGAGCCCGCCTGCACCTATTGCGATCATACCGATACCGCCGCCGGTAGGTGTATGACTGTCGGAGCCGAGCATGGTCTTACCAGGGATCCCGAACCTTTCAAGATGGACCTGATGGCATATACCGTTTCCAGGCTTGGAAAAATAAACACCGTGTTTGGCAGCTATTGTCTGGAGAAACCTGTGATCATCAGCATTTTCGAAACCCGTTTGCAGGGTATTGTGATCGACATAACTAACTGATAATTCAGTCTTTACTTTTGGTATCCCCATCGCTTCAAACTGCAGGTAAGCCATAGTGCCTGTAGCGTCCTGGGTAAGGGTTTGATCGATCTTTATCGCGATCTCTTCACCCGCATTCATCCTGCCGGAAACGAGATGGGATGAAATTATCTTTTGTACAATGTTTTGACCCATATTGCCTCCATTTTATACATCATAAATTCAATTTGTGAACTTGAATATTGTATACAAGTCGATTTTTTAGATTGTCAAGAAAAAGCAAAATTTTTTTGATATTTTGACTTTTCTTCCATTGATATTATTACTTTTCCCCATTGTTTTTTTATGCGTTCCAAATGCACTTTGAGGATTAGTGATCGCTCCTGTCATCACTTGTACCATTGTTAGCGGGTGGCAGCAAATCCATAGAAATGCCTTTTGAAGACCTCAAATCCTCTATCTGCTTTAGCGGTTTTTCAAGCTGATTACGTCTTGTAGTAGTCAGATTGTTAAACTCTGCCCTTGCATCATCTATCCTCTTGCCTACCTTTTCCATTGATTCGACAAATGCATTCCACTGCTTGTTAAACACACCCATTACCGAAAGTATTTTTGTAGCGCTTTGCTCAAGGCTGAAGTTATCTATCGCCTGCCTTATGACAGCAAGTATTGCATAGAGTGTAAGGGGAGAACACAGTACAACCCTGTTTTTAAGCGCCTCATCAAGCACAGTCCTGTCATACTCATTTATGAAACCATACACCTGCTCATTCGGTATAAACACAAGCACATAGTCAACGGTGTGTGATGCCGGGTCTATATAATCACGCGTTGTTACTTCTTTTATCCTTGCCCTAACATCCCTGAGAAACTGAGTCCTGTACTTCTCCTTTTCCACATCGCCTTGGGCTTCCAAATAAGACAGATAATTATTGAGCGGAAATTTTACGTCCATATTGATCTTAAGACCCTGCGGCAAAAAGAATGTGTAATCTGGTCTTCTGACGGATGCCTCGATTGCTTTTTGCTTTTGGTAATTAACACCCTCGATAAACCCGGCAAGACGCAGCACGTCCTCTGCCATCCTTTCGCCCCACTGCCCTCTTACCTTTGTATTTGCCAGTGCTGCTTTCAATTGGCTTGTTGTTTCATGCAGACTCTTTGTATTCTCCGCAGCATTTCTCAACTGTGATGCAAGTTCTCCGAACTTTTGTCCTGTATTTTTTTCCAGGCTTACGATAGTTTCCTGTACTTTCTGCATTTCTTTGTTTATCGAATCAAGTGCTTGATCAATAAGCTTTTTCTTACCTTCAAGGTCTTTTTCACCCGACTGTAGATTGCCCTTCAATGTCTGATCCGCAAGTTTCAGCAATTCAGTCGTGCTGTTAGACAGTGCGTTTGATGCAAGTGATTCAAAAGATTCTTTAAGCCTTTGGATAACAGCCTCCAAATCCTGGATCTTCTCTGCCTGAGACTGTTCAACAAGCGCCTTCGCAAGCTCTTTTGTCTCTTTCCTTCTCAGCCAGCTTATGATAATAACAATTAAAGCACCGGCAAAAACACCAATTAAAAAAGGTACTATAAATAACATAACATACTCCTTAATTTCATACTATGATCTCCGGTATTACATTACTATAGATCGTCGAAATGGGTAAGTTTCTTGAATTCCTTGTATCTGTTTTCTATTTCCATGTTTGTAAGGTTTTTTAATCTGTTGAGGCTGAAGTCTTCGACATCAAATGATGCCATGACGCTGCCAACTACGATTGCCTGTCTTATGTTGGTATCATCTATGCTATCTACGCGGGAAAGATACCCCATGAATCCGCCTGCAAAACTATCCCCTGCACCGGTAGGGTCAAACACGGATTCAATAGGATAAGCAGGTGCAGAGAAAATACCGGAATCGGAAAACATCAATGCTCCGTATTCCCCTCTCTTTATTATAATGACCTCCGGACCATACGACATTATGCGTTTTGCTGCCTTGACAAGATTTGATTCTTTTGAAAGCTGCCTTGCTTCTGCCTCATTAATGGTAATTATATCCACATATTTGAGTGTTTCTTTAAGTTCCTTCAATTTCCTCTCTATCCAGAAATTCATGGTGTCACATGCGACAAGTTTTGGTTTCGTTATCTGACTTAACACTTCAAGCTGAAGCACCGGATCTATATTGGCAAGGAAAACATATTCAGTATCTTTATATGCTTCCGGCAGCTTCGGATTGAAAGATGCAAACACATTGAGCTGGGTATCAAGTGTGTGTGCCTGATTGAGATCGAAATCGTATCTCCCTTTCCAGCGAAAGGTTTTCCCATTGGCCTTTTGCAGACCTTGAACATCTATTTTTCTTTTTTTAAGGAAATGAACATGCTTCTCCGGAAAATCCTTGCCTACAACAGCTACAAGTCTTACATTACTGAAATAGCTCGCCGCAGTAGAAAAATAAGTAGCCGATCCTCCCAGCACATCATCAGCCTTACCAAACGGTGTTTGAACGGAGTCAAACGCAACAGAACCAACAACCAAAAGTGCCATATCATTCCTCCAATATTTTATATCAATGCAGTATAAGAATAATAAGAAAAAATCACAACAATTTTTCTTGTTGTGATTGAAAGGTCAAAACAGGGACAGGGCCCTGCCCTGTCCCTGTTTATGATTATTTATACTGATCTGTTTCTATGTTGCTTGTCCCTGTCTGTTTCTTTGATTCGTGTTTTGCAAGTTCAAGAGGATGTTCTTCTTCCATCAACTCTATGGATATTTTACCTGTACACATAGATGTATTCAACGGATAAAGTACAGGATTGAATATAACCCAATAGAAGTGCCAGAATATAATCGCAAGTGTTGCCAGAATCGCCTCATAAAAATGAATCAAGAGGAACAGGTTCAGCCACCACAGCGGTATATATCTGAGTATATCGGTCTTGAACCATAAGCTGAGGCCGGTAACACCCATAACAGTGTTACCCCATGCGAGTGCCCAGTATTCAAACTTTTCAAAAGGTGTAAATCTGTCAAATGCGGGTTTCTTGTCGGTCATACCTATATTGTAGAAGAACAATTGGAATGTGCCTATTATATCATTCATTATAGGTAACAACTCCTTGAATTGTTCTCTGCCCCTCTTTGTAGCGGCCATCAGCACGATCTGAACAAAAAACACAACCAACAATACAACACCCGATATTCTGTGAATCCATGCCCTCACCAAGCCATTGTCAATATGTGTAATCCACGAACTCCACCACTCATTGGGCCAATGGTATGCAAAGCCGGTATAGGCAAGCAAAATAAAACTGATGAAATTCAACGTATGCAGAACAATTTCCGTCTTGTTGAATCTCAAATAATCACCTTCCTCCGGAAGTTTCGTTATGCCTTTTTTGTCCCTGTCTATGGTTTTTCGGATGAAATCCGCCAACACAAATATAATCATACCGAGTATGGTTATTGTGATAAGCCATATATATGCTGTTCTGACGATCTTAATCACCCTGCTGCCGATGCCGGTCGGTCCATGGATTTCTTTGAGATGTCTTATGTCCGCCTTTGTAATCCCAGGGTGACATTTACCGCAGGTATGGGACAGATTGGCGGGATATACCGATGATTCAGGATTCGATGGACTTAAAACCTTATGTGCTCTGTGGCAGGAGGCACAATTGGCCGCTATTACACTGCCGCCTTTTATCATAATGCCATGGAAGCTGCTTAAATAAGATGACAATGAAACAGCAGGTAATCCGAGATTTTCCGATAAAGTAATGTTACCGTGGCAATCCGTACATGTTTTAGGAATATTGAGCGGGTATATTGGTGAGTTGGGATTATTCTGTGCAAGTATCGAATGTTCTGCGTGGCAATCCGTACATACAGGAGCATTGGATACACCGTTCTCAAAAGCCTTCCAGTGGGACGACTGTATGTAATTTTTGTACTGCTCCTCATGACATTGCCCGCATGTTTTTGGTATATTTCCCTTTGCAATGGTTGATGTAGTTATGTTAGGAGGTAAAATATCATGGACTTCGTGGCAGCTTGAACATGTAGCTGCCGGCAAACCATCCTTTAATGCCTCAGCATGTATACTTTTCTCATAAAGCTTGTATGGATTTGACACGGGTATATTGTATTGTTTTGCCATTTCAACACTATTGTGGCATTTACCACATGTTGAAGGAAGATTTTGAGGATAAACTGTTGAAGATGGATTCGTTGCTGCAAGTATATCATGCCTTCCGTGGCAACTCCAGCAATATGCGGCCTCTGTTATACCCATTGCCACTGCTTTACCATGAATACTGTTTTTGTATTTACTCTCCACATCGCTATGACATGCCCCGCAATTTGGCGGAAGCAGTTTTTCAGGATGCGGAAGCGATTTTATGCTTGAGTGGCAGTCAGTGCATGTTAGTTCTGAGTGTACCGATGCTTTCCAGTGCTCTGCATTCACGTAGGGAATACCCTCGGTCTTAACACCATGACATGCAAGACAATCACTACTTGAGAATTGCGGTCTCTTGCCGGTCAAGAGAGAAATCTCGGCATGAACCTTTTCCTTACCATCTCTTGCTTTTATACTGCCTGCGTAGGTTTTAGTTATAGAACCATATATTAACGTTGTGGCGAACACCAGTATAAGTATTATCTTGTTTCCTTTGAACATTGTCTTCCTTTTTCTCCTTATCTTTATTTTTTAATATAATTGTATACAATATACGTATCAAAATATCACTGTCAATATTTATCATATGTCCAAAACAAATGTAACTGAAAGTAAATAATTATACGGTACAAGTCTACATAAAAACAATAATTATATAAATAAATATAGACTTGTAATTAAATGAAACAAAAATTAGTTGACTGTATGTATTTTTAAATTATAGTACTATGCTAACATTAAAGAGGAAAGATATGAAAAAAATTATAACAACTTTAATTTTTATAAGTTTGGTTGCATGGTCCAATGCATACACCATGACCAATGCCGGCTGTATACGCTGCCATGAAAACAAGAACTTTTATATAAATTTTAAGAATGTTAAAGAACAGGGAATGTACATTTCGCCGGTATCCATACGCACCTCAATCCACAAAGACATAACATGCACACAATGTCACAGGAATATTACTTCTTATCCGCATCCACCAACTTCGAATATTTCAAAAATCGATATACCTCCTATGTGTGCAAAGTGTCATGCAGATGTGTATAAAAAATATTCGGAAAGCATACACTGGAATGCAGTGAAAAAAGGCATAAATGCAGCACCCGTTTGTACGGATTGTCATGGGGTACATGATATACTGAAGCCCACAAACCCTGCAGCAAAGGTGTATCCAAAAAATATACCAAAAACCTGTGCAAGCTGCCACGATTCGGTAAAGCTTGCACAAGAATACGACCTTCCGCTTAATAGCATGACAACGTATGAGAACAGTTTTCACGGCATAGCACTTAAATTTGGAGACTTGAGAGCGGCAAACTGTGCAAGCTGTCACGGCGTACATGAGATACTTCCTTCCAGTGATCCCCGCTCGTCGATCAACAAAGCGAACCTGCCAAGAACATGTGGCAAGTGCCATCCAAACGCAACTGCAAATTTCGTAAAAGCTCCGATACATGTTACGGTAAGTAAACATGGTGAAAAGGGACCATACATAGTAAGGGTTTTTTACACATGGTTTATTGGTATACTTATTACGATTTTTATAATCTATGTTGCTTTTGATCTTTTCAACACACGAAAAAAGAAAAAAATAGGGGGTAAACAGATATGAATAATTCCGTAGAAAGGCTCTCTAAAAATCAAAGAATACAGCATATTATACTTTTAATTTCGATGATTATGCTCTCTATAACAGGTCTGGTCTTGAAATTTCATAACAATGCATTTTCTATATGGCTTATAAAATTGGAAGGCGGTATATGGATGAGGGGATTGATCCACAGAACATTTGCAATAATTCTTATACTCCTCTCCCTCTATAATCTTTTATGGGTCACCTTTACAGACGAAGGACATAAGGAACTGATGGCAATCACACCCAGGTGGAAAGATTTTTCGAATTTTTTTAAAAAACTCGTCTATAACCTTGGATTATCGAATAAACAGCCGGAATTCGATAAGTACGATTACCTACAAAAATTACAATACTGGGGAGTTGTTCTTGGTACAATTGTCATGGTTATCACAGGTCTCATATTGTGGTTTGTCAATCAATCAATGGCCATTTTACCGAAATGGATAATAGATGTTACGATACTGATACATGGATGGGACGGGGTCATGATATTCATAGTATTGTTCTTATTCCACCTTTACAATGTGCACCTTAACCCCGAGGTATTCCCCATGAGTAAAACATGGATAGACGGTAGAATTTCAATTGATAGATTAAAACACGAACATAAACTTGAATATGATGAATTGATGTCGGATAAAAAAGATGAAAAATAATAATTTTGCTGTCAAACATTCTTTATTCAACAAAAAAACAGCATCTGCCGTCAAACTTTTTGTATTTATTTTATTTACTGCTGCATTGGTATCCATCACCACCAAGGCATGGAGTCAGACACCCCTTTATCAAAAGTGTCTATTGTGTCACGGCAGGCCGGGCTTTAAAAAGATACTGCCGGACGGCAAGGTTCTGGAATTGTTCGTAAACAAATCAGAACTTGAGCATTCCATTCATTCGAAATTGCACTGTACGGATTGCCATGCCGATGTTATGGAGATCCCGCATTTAAAAATACCCGGTAAGGTGAATTGTTACCGGTGCCATTATAAAGATAATCCCAATGGAGCCAAACCCGCAAATGACTTTTTCCAATCGGTTCATGGTAAACTTGTAAGTGCAGGAGATCCAAAAGCTCCAAACTGCCAGGACTGTCATGGCGCTCATAATGTGCAAAAAGTCAGTTCACCATTATCAACGGTCAATCATCAGGATGTTGCTTATACCTGCGGTAAATGTCATAAGCCTCAGTATGATAATTATATTCAAAGCATACACGGCACGGCATTGCTTGACAGGCATATACAATCCGCTCCTACCTGCACCACATGCCATGGTAAGCACCTTATACTGAAGCCGGACAATCCGGAATCGAGGGTATACCCGATTAATGTAATCAATGTATGCTCAAAATGCCATGCGAATAAGGAACTCATACGGAAGTACAATATTCCAGGCGGCAGAATCAGCACGTACAAGGAAAGTTTTCACGGCATAGCCGATGAATTTGGTTACGTGAGGGCCGCGGATTGTTCAAGCTGTCATAGGGCACATCTGATATTGCCGCAGAGCGATCCCCGTTCTTCGATCAACAAGGCGAACCTCGCCAAAACATGCGGCAAATGCCATAAAAATGCAAACGTAAACTTCACAAAAGGCAAAATACATGTAAACTATAAAAGCAAATCAAGCGGTATTTTGTACTATATAGGTATGTTTTTTGAGATATTAACCGTCTCTACGCTGACTCTATTATTTATACACATTTTGCTCGATCTGTTCCGTAGATATAAATCTGGAGAAATCCGAGGTAAGAATAAACGTGGAGAATAGAAATGAACGATAAATACAAGACGACGAAAGAAAAGATTATAAAAGAATTTGAAAAACATACATTGGATTCCATTTCTGAGCAGGATAAAAAGGAACTCAGTGAAGGAACAAAACAACTCATAAAGGACGAAACAATAAAAGATCTGGATGCCTTTTTAGATGCAAAACTAAAAAATATCCATAAAATCATAAAAAAACAACAGGCTATAAAAACAAAACTGGATAAGAAAAATAAATGGGGAAAAGACACCTTTCAAAGGTTAAATATATATTTTAGAATACAGCACATGATGTTATTTACCAGTGTTATCATTCTTATCATCACCGGTCTTCCTATAAAATTTCCAAATTCAAAGATTTCAAAATTTATGATGTCGCTTATGGGCGGCATATCCACTCAGGGGATTCTGCACAGGATAGGAGCCGTACTGCTTATAAGTTTTTATGTATTCCATACTCTTTACACTATCTTTAACAAAGACGGAAGAAGGGATTTCCTCCAGCTATTACCGAGGTTTAAAGATATAAAAGATGTTTTCCAGATGATCAAATATTTTTTCGGTTTTGCAAAAGAAAAGCCCAAATTCGACAGATTCAGCTACATAGAGAAGTTCGATTACTGGGCAGTTTACTGGGGCGGCATCGTAATGGTCGGCTCGGGACTGATAATGTGGTTCCATAATATAGCTTTGAGTTATTTTCCAAAATATGTTTACGATATTGCAAGAGAGGCACATAGTGATGAGGCACTGCTTGCCACATTAACGATTATTATATGGCATTTTTACAATGTTCATTTTAATCCGAGCAGGTTTCCAGGCTCACTTGTATGGTGGCATGGAAAATTGACAAAAGAACAGATGATTGACGAACACCCTCTTGAATATGAGAGGACCATGAAAGAAAAAGAGAGAAAAAATGACTAAGCCCGTTTCATCCTTTTTTAAAAGGCACAAAGTCACAAGTTGGGTGATAGGCATTATCATTGTCCTCTGGCTGTTGTCCAACACCATATTTTTATCACTTTCGGGCTCTCCGAAAACATGCAGTTCATGCCATATCATGGAACCGTACATCAACGAATGGAAGACCTCCGTACACAGCGGGGTAAGTTGCACGACGTGCCATAAACTCGGATTTAATTATTTCGCACGAGTTGAATTCGAAACACTTACCGGCATGTATAACCCTCACCCCATAGCCGTCGTAAACGACAGTGTCTGCCTGAAATGCCATTCCCTTCAGGACATAAGCAAGCCTGTGTTCTACAAAAATATGGTATATTTTGATCATTCAAAGCACGTGGGAAAAAGCGTGAGAGAGATGATGTTAACCTGTGAAACATGCCATCCCTCAGTTACCCACGGTTCTAAGCTTAAAATGGTTGATGAAGACGCATGTATATCATGTCATTTCATAGGCGCCCCAAGGGGAGAAGCAATAACAGGATGTCCATCATGTCATGGCAGCCCTACGAAAACGGTTGACCTTCATGGAATGAGCTTCAATCACAAGTCTTATCTTACCAAGGGTATGCAGTGTAACCAGTGTCATCTCGATGTTATAAGCGGCAAAGGGACAGTCCCACGGGATAGATGTCATGAATGTCATGAAGATAGATCTTATAAGTATAGCAATCCTGTGTTTGTCCATAATACGCATGTAACAGAAGAACACCTTACCTGCGATAAATGCCATACTCCGATGCATCACGGAGAGATTCACATGATACAGGCATTGCAAAGTAATTGCACGGACTGTCACCAGGACAGGCACAACTATCAGAGAGAACTCTACATGGGCATAGGTGCCAAAGAAACACCTCATATGCCGGATTCAATGTTTTTAAGCCAGGTAAGCTGTGAGGGATGTCATCCGAATAAGATTCTACCAAATTCCGGAAATCAAATGCTTACGAAAGCCGAAAGCTTAAGAGAGACCGCAAAGGCATGCGTTGAATGTCATGGTAGACCTTATGATAGACTCATGTACCACTGGATAGCAACAGGTAATAATATGCTCAACTATGTCAGCTCTGTAATAAATAAGGCAAATTCCTCAGTAAACATTGCGGGTATAAGCCGTACGAAAAGACTGCAGGCAAAAAAACTCATAAATGATGCCGCATTTAACGAAAGATTTGTATCGTTTTCAAGGCCATCCCATAACATCAGGTATACTCAACAGATATTAATGAATTCCCTTAATCTTATAGACCAGGCGTCAAATATTGCGGGTATAGAAAAAATAACAAACAACAAGCCGGTATCTCTTCAGAGTGTGGGTGCCTCATGTGCGGTTTTGTGCCATAACACGCTCGGTATGCCGAAAACTATCAGATTTGAAACGCTCGGTGTCAACTTCCCGCACGATTTCCATACAACCTTAGGGCTGGATTGCGCAGGATGCCATCCCACGGATCATTCAATGGCAATGAATATAAAGATCAATACATGTGCCAATTGCCACCATCAGAATAAATCCACATCGAACTGCACAATGTGCCACTCAAGCTCTGCATCACTTTACAAGGGCGACATTCCTTTCTCTGACATACAACACACACCGAATGTAATGTATGGCAGCGTAGGCTGTTCAGACTGCCACGCTCACCTTGAACACGGAAAAGTATATTCCAGTGTGAGGAATAGGTGCATAGATTGTCACGTCCCGATGTACGGCAATTTGCTTGATAAATGGAACACTCTCTATGTAAACAAATACGAGCAGGCAGAACTCCTGCTGAAGAATACGGCAATTAAACTCGAGGGCATGGATAAAAATACGGATCGGTATAAACAAAATAAAGCACGTTATGATGATGCAAATGCAAAACTCTCATTTTTAGAAAAAGCAAACGGCCTGCACAATATCATGGTAACGGAGAAGATGCTGGACAGCGTTATCCAGGAACTGAAATGAGTGGGTATAATTGAATTTTTAATAAGGATGTAGGAGGGTATCAAGTAACGTACATTCATGGTTAATCTTTTAAAAAAAACTTGGTTCCTGATGGTGCCTATTGCACTTGCATGGATGCTTAGCACAGGATTAAGTTGCAGCAGTCCTTCAGAGGGAACATCATATAAACTTGGAACATTCAGCGTACATGTTAGGGGAACAAGCCTTTCTGTTACAGATCAATATGGCAGAACGATTCTCCCGGAATATAATAATACCTTCATATTTGGCAGCGGAACGCCCTATGTTAACGAGCAATTCGGCTCTTTTGCAATCACCGAAACAGCAATATGGGTAAAACCAGATAACTTTGATGTAA
>CAZJPN010000026.1:0-2441 GCA_964547905.1 uncultured Pseudomonadota bacterium
GTGGGATTTAAACAGGGTGAGGCAGGAATCAAAACTTCGCCTAAGGAATCGATCGAGGGGCAAGGTATCCGGGGGCAGAAAACGTCAAGGTTTAATATAAAACACTGGAAGGCGGCAGTATTGAATTCTTCAAAAGTGTCAAAGATCGTGGAGCTGATGTTTAAAGCAGGCATAGTATCTATCGTAGTGGTATTTGTCGTTGCATCTATTTATTACGGCTCATTTGTAAGAATATGGGAGATTACCGTATTACGCGGCAGGATTTTCAGTTTTTTTACATACTCGTCAATTAGCTATTCTGTAATAACACTCTTGTATCTTTTATTTAGGACTTTTTTATGGTTAAAGTATAAACCATACACGACAAAAGAACATGATCTTCTGCCCGATGTCAGCGTCATAATCCCCGCATACAATGAAGGTGCGCTTGTGGAAAAGGCAATAAAGGCAGCAATGGAATCCGATTATCCACGAAACAGATTAGAGGTTATATGTGTTGATGATGGATCAAAGGATGATACATTCCTCTACATGCAGAAAGCAAAAGCAAAATATCCGGATAATGTCACCTTAATAAAACTGCCCCATAATATGGGGAAGCGCCATGCCCTGTATCACGGGTTCAAAAAGGCAAAGGGAGATATATTTGTAACCATAGATTCCGACAGTATCATAGAGAAGGGTTCTCTTGCTCATATCGTTGCACCTTTTTTGAGAAATAAACAGATCGGTGCGGTGGCGGGCAATGTTAAGGTATTGAACAAACATGAAGGCATAATGCCAAAGATGCTCGGTGTGAGTTTTATACTGTCGTTTGATTTTACAAGGGCGTGCCAGTCTACCTATGGAGCTGTTTTATGCTGTCCAGGCGCGTTCTCAGCTTACCGGGCACCTATTGTCAAGCAGGTTATGGAGCAATGGCTTCAGGAGATGTTTCTCGGGGAAGTATGCACATACGGTGAGGACAGGGCACTTACCAATATGATACTGCGGAAAGGATTTTATACAACCTATCAGAACAATGCAGTTGTCCGTACGCAGGTCCCAACGAATTATAGCAAACTTACCGGGATGTATCTGAGATGGGAAAGAAGCAACATAAGAGAGTCCATTATCCTGTCAACGTTTATCCTTAAAAAGTACAGAGAAAAGCACAGATTTCTGCCGTTTATAAATTTTGTAATTGTTAATTTACGCTACCCTTTTCAGTACTACGCAATGGTATTCCTTTTCATAAACCTCGTGATGTATCCGGCAAATATATTCAGATATCTTTCCGTAGTAGGTGTGATCTCGCTTTTTTACATGATATACTACATCCGCTCAGAGAAGAATTCCGATTTTATTTACGGTGTCCTGTATTCCTATTTCTCTATATTTGCATTGCAGTGGATATTTCCTTACGCCATTGCAACCCTAAAAAGCAAATCATGGATGACGCGGTAAACTAAGTACATGATTTCATAAATACAATAACGATTCCTGCTGGACCACAGGTGCGGGTATAATAAAGGGAGCTTCTGGCTTTTGTGTGGATAAGTAAAAATGGTACAAGGCTTAATTCCCCCTTTGAAAAAGGGGGATTAAGGGGGATTTTATGGAGTGTTTTATTTTCAAATCTCCCCTGCCCCTCTTTTCCAAAGAGGGGAGAACCCACAAAACGCCTGATGCGCCAGATAAAAATACGTTAGTGAACTTTTGAAGTGCTGTACTAAGCATGTCCTTTATTTGCTTTGTAAAAATAGGAAGATAATATCTTGCTGAGAACATTGTATATAGTTGTAACTCCATAATGCAGCAATTCGTAAACCACGCCTAACAATATAAATGTAAACTTTAGCAGCCACATAATCTTTGCCTCCATACTGCAGACATATAAAGCATTTTTTATGCCATAAATAAAATCCTTGTTTTTCAATCTATTGTGCTGAGTTGGTGTGATTTTATTTTGTATTTATTGTTATTAAAACATCACAGGATGTCCAAAATTGTTATCCAAACCCATCCCTGAACTTGTTTCATGGATTGTTTCTGGATCTCAACAGGTTGACCGAGAATTGTCATCCCGAACTTGTTTCGGGATCTCAAGGCGTTGTAATGATAACACGAGATGCTGAAATAAGTTTGTTCTGATGAATATCAGGATTCAGCATGATAACCCTACGATATTCTGAATTCTCGGTCAGCCTGGGGATGGCTGGGTACATACCGGAAAGATTGGTCTGGAGTGATAATTTCTATTATGGCAAACATATCTTATATGTCTGTGTTGAAAATTGTCAGTATAGTATAAAAAAAGCCCTGTCAAGTCATGTAAAAATCTAACCGAAACATGTATCATCTTGTCATCCAGAAATCTAACCATGAGCGGGAGCAATAAGCTCTCCTTTCTTATTCCTGATATATACGTTCATACCAAAGATTTCAGTTATAGCATCTAC
>CAZJPN010000027.1:0-1552 GCA_964547905.1 uncultured Pseudomonadota bacterium
AAATCCTTCCATGCTGTGATCCATGGGAAACATACTCGGCCAGATGGGAGTTTTACCGCAACATCTATCTGCGCATGATCAGATATTATGCACTCGCCGGCGATAAGGTTTGTGTAATCGCGGTCGATGTAGTTTGCGTATTTTCGGTTGTGTGCGTCGTGACCGTAACGTGCGAGATAGATTGCGTCCTTCGGCAACTCATTGCTTAACCGGCGGAAAAAAGTATACGGTGCCGGGAAGTCCGAGATCGAAAGCCCGGGCTCAAGCTGACGTGCGCGGCCAAGGGTCTGCAGCCAGCAGCTTTTTAAACCCGGAGCGCCCTCTTTCATATACACAGACTTAAAATATTCAAAATGAAAATCAGAGACCTTTGTAGCCCCGATCGTTTTCCCGTAATGAGGGAATAATCCAGAGATGCCTTCCTGTTGATAGCGTCTGCGTGCGGCAATAAGGCGTGGATATGAAATAGCTTCATCAGGGTGCACATCATTCCAATAAGCTATAAATTCGCGAAGATCCTGCCCCCGTATGCCGGCGCTTGCCTTTATGGGGTCCAAATATTTATCAACACGCGTTTTTACCCACGCGGGTGAGTTGGAGTATAATTCTAAGTCAATTTCCGCATCAGATAATTGAGCAAAAGAAGAGGCGACGGGGGTGTTGCTTCCCTCGCCGCCTTGAACTACGGTAACAGGCATATTCTCAGATGAACCCGAAAGGACTTCACCATGTGTTTTGGGACTGTTATTTATTGTATCAAAATAGCGTGCTCGTACTACCAACGGGATCGCTGGATCGTACAAATTAATTTGAAAAACCTTTCCGCCGCGGCCTCTTCCAGAAACGGATTGAACTGTTTTATATTTGCCTCTCTCTATAGCTTTTATAGTCGCTTCGTACGTAACATGTAGCAACTCTGCCAATTGTGGAACAGTCAACCAGATGGGGTTATTCATGAGAGACCGTCTTTTATTCTTTTTTCAATCGCTGTTAATAAAAAGTTTGAATGTACTTTCTCTTCAGGGGAAAATTCAGGAGTTAAGGTGAGAAGGGCATCTCTTAAAAATTCCAGATTGTCAAAATTAAAATTATTAAACTGAGAGGAAACTGAACTTTTCCCATAATGAGGGAATAATCCCCAAACACCTCCTTTTTGATATTTCCGACGCATTGCCATAAATCTTTGATAAGAGATTACTGCTCCTGGATGGCTTTTGTTCCATTGCTTTATATATCCTTTGAGATTATATTTTTCAGTTTCAGCGCTTGCCCTTATCGGATTGAGATATTTATTTACATAATTTTTTACCCAGACTGGGCCGCTTAAAATGTCTTGTTCAGAACCAATCGGGGCATCTTCAGTATTCTCCAGCTCTCTTCTGCCTGTAAGCAACCATAACGGATCACAGTCAAGTTCAGTGGCTATCCGGCCAAGAAGTTTAGGAGGAATACCCTCGGCACCGCATTCATATCTACTGAGGCAACTCTTTCCAATTCCAAGTATTTGAGTTAACTCGCATTGTTTTAAACCTTTTAAGATCCGAGCTTCTTC
>CAZJPN010000028.1:0-16239 GCA_964547905.1 uncultured Pseudomonadota bacterium
TGAATCTTGAAGACCTCTGGGAGAGAAAACCTATTTGGCAATTACGGGAATGCCTTTATGAACTGAGACAATTGTTTGACTTAAGATTCGAAATGAAGGAAACTTAAAATCTTGAATACACAATTTTAAGGGGTAGTCTCGGCCCGTTTGTTTTAAACGGCAACTGTTCCTGCTTTCCTATTTTCTGCCTCCGTACATCGCAAATATCCCGTACTTATAGTAGCAATCAACATTTGAAAAACCGACAGATTTCAAGGCGATGAGCTGGTCGTCCAAAGTGTCCGGCTTGTTGTCCGTATTGTCTTTATACCTCTGAACAATGTCCTCATAACCGGAACCTTCTATCCCCAAAGCGGTTTTTCTTTCTTTAATCCATTCCTTCCACAGTGCAAGATACCAATGCTCAAGGTTTTCCGTGGGAGCAAGAACAATATCAATGTTCAGAAAGAAGCCTTCTCTTTCCAGATGGGAATAAACAGCCTTGAATAGTCTTCTTTTCTCATCCATAGCCAGGTGGTCAAATTCCGTCATAATTAATCCTTTACTTCCTGGGCTATTAAGAATAGCAATAGCAAACCCAGTTGAAGCTTGCAATGGAAATGAAGGGGGGGGGAATACACCACTGCGCCCCTCTTGGTAGAGGAAATATGGTGATGGTAGAAATCAGATGAAAACCGTCACAGTGTAAGTGATCTGTAAATCACATTGTGGTATAGTATAATGTAAGGAAATTTATAGTCGTTTCCAGACACGGAGGCCGAAATATTGACACAGAGGGCGTTTATGGTAGCGTTAAGCTATGACAACATACAGAAATCCGGTTTCTACCGTGGACATTATCATAGAGATTGATGATAAGATCATACTGATAGAGAGGAAAAATCCGCCGTATGGGTGGGCTATACCGGGAGGGTTTGTAGACTATGGTGAATCGCTCGAGAACGCAGCAATGCGGGAGGCATTGGAAGAAACATCGGTCAATGTAAAGCTTTATGAACAATTCTACACCTACTCCAAGCCTGAACGTGACCCGCGTCACCACACAGTCACGACTGTGTTTCTTGCCAGGCTCGTCAGCGGTAAACCGGAAGCAGGAGATGATGCGAAATCACTGAAATTGTTTACTTCTGGTTCACTGCCGGATACTATTGCATTTGATCATAGGAATATATTGATGGATTATTTTACCTATAAAAAAACCGGAAAGAGGCCGGTGCCTTAATATTTCAGGTAAACTATGACAGAATTAAATTTACAGGAGCAAAAAGAGCTTTTACAGCTTGCGAGAAAAACATTGGAAGCTTATTTAAAAAAAGGATCTATTCCCGACTACAAAACAAATAACCCAAACCTATTAAGAAAAGCAGGGGCGTTTGTGACCCTGAATAAGGACAGTATGCTGCGCGGCTGTATAGGTAATTTCTTTTCCAATGAACCACTCTATAAGAACATCCAGACCATGGCGATCGCTGCTGCTGTTGAAGATCCGAGATTCAGACATGTTACCCCGGATGAGTTAAACAATATAGAGGTTGAGATCTCCGTGCTTTCCGAACTTGAGACCGTAAAATCCATTGATGAGATCAAGGTTGGAGAGCATGGATTGTATGTTACAAAAGGCTATTACAGAGGCGTGTTGCTTCCCCAGGTTGCGACCGAGTATGGATGGGACAGGGACACCTTTCTGAGTGAAACCTGTATGAAGGCAGGCCTGCCTGAAGATGAGTGGAAAAAAACCGGCATTAAGATAGAAAAGTTCACAGCACAGGTATTTAATGAAGAAGAATTATTCAAAAAATAATAAAATCTTGATTGTAATCATTCCAATGAACATTATATTACAGTATGATCAAAATGATATTTATTATATTGGCAAGCTCAATAATTGCATTTGGTGCATCCTACTTTAGTGAATCAAAAACTTCCGATTCAGAAAATAACGAAGTAACTTCTCATAAAGGATTAAAGACCGCTACATTTGCAGGGGGCTGTTTCTGGTGTATGGTTTCACCGTTTGAACACATCAATGGGGTGGTAAAAGTTGTATCAGGATATACAGGAGGGAAAACAAAAAACCCAACATACGAGGAAGTTTCTTCCGGAACAACAGGCCATTATGAGGCAATACAGGTAACCTACGATCCTACGAAGATTACCTACGAAAAGCTTCTGGACGTTTATTGGAGACAGATTGATCCAACAGACAGTAGCGGTCAGTTCGTTGACAGGGGTTCTCAGTATAAAACAGCTATTTTTTATCAAACAGCCGAAGAGAGACAGATTGCAGAAAAATCAAAAGAAGATATTGCAAAACTATGGCATTTTGAAAAGCCGATTGCTACAAAAATCCTAAAGTTCACGGAATTCTACCCTGCTGAGGATTACCATCAGGATTATTATAAGAAAGACCCCATACGTTATAAGCTTTATAGGATTGGTTCCGGACGTGATACCTATCTTGAAAAGCAGTGGGGAGATGAAAAGCCCTCAAACGAGGAGTTGAAAAAGAAACTCACGCCTCTGCAATACAAGGTCACGCAAGAGTGCGGCACTGAAAAGCCTTTTGATAATGAATACTGGAACAACCACCGGGAAGGCATATATGTGGATATTGTTTCCGGAGAGCCCTTATTTAGTTCAAATGACAAGTTTGACTCTAACTCAGGCTGGCCAAGCTTCACAAAACCACTCGTGTCGAACAATATCGTTGAAAAAAAAGACACAAGCCATTTTATGGTTAGAACAGAGGTGGAAAGCACGGCAGGCTCACATCTTGGACATGTATTTGACGACGGACCAAAGCCCACAGGATTGCGTTATTGTATAAACTCCGCTTCCATACGCTTCATCCCCAAAGAAGACCTCAAAAAAGAAGGCTACGGCCAGTACTTGGAATTATTTGAAAAGAAGTAATCCCGTACAAAGCTTTATACAGGATTATTTTATCATAAAGGTATTGTTATACAGTATTCTTTTTTATTTTATGTTGCTTCTTGACCAGACAGGTATGCCGGCACTGTTCCTTAATTCAAGCGTGTTACCGCCCTTCTTTACTTCCGCTGCAATAAGAGCAGGCTGTCCCTGGTATGTTACGCGGGATCCTTTAACCTCGATCGTGTCACCTTTTTGGATGTTTAGCCCTTGTTTGTTTATGAACCATGCTGGGCCAAGATGTACAGATATAACCTCCTTATCTGTCTTTAACATGACGTGTATACCGTAATACATACCTTTCATCGGCGTAAACTGATCCACAGATTCTACCGTACCGCTGACAGTTTCCACTGTTGATGGATTATACATCCTCTGGTATGGAGTACCCATACCCCATCCGCCACCAGCCCCATTACCTACGCCCATTCCACCGCCGTGTGGGCCTGCTGCAAACACCACTGATGTACTTAAGCATAATGATACAACTGCTGCCATGACAACATGGCTTTTCTTCACTTTCATTTTTTACCTCCTTTTGGTAATTTATATGTTTTTTTTATCCAATAATTCCTCGTGGTAGGAAGCGCTTTCTCTCATCATTGTTGCTCCACATTTTGGACATCGTTCCTCTTTACACGGCACACCAGCCCTATGCGGTATTCTTTCATTGCATTTCGGACAAATACAAAATCCTACTGCATCCATGCCGTTGCGGGAGTCTCTAAATCCATGCATTTCAATATTGCCTCCCTGGATCCTTAATGCCCTACCGTTTACCAAAGCGTCAGCGATCTTCTTATGTGCTGATTCTATGATCCTTCCAAAAGTAGGTCTGGATATCTGCATTTTTTCCGCTGCCTGTTCCTGGTAAAGCCCTTGATAATCGGCAAGCCTCACAGCTTCGAGCTCATCTATATTCAAAATGATCTCTTCGAGCATATTCATAGGTATACCCATTGGTTTGAAATACCTTGTACCGGGCATAAACCCTATTCTTCTCCGACATATTGGTCTTGGCATTAATCCACCTCCAAATTTATTGTAAGCATATGTTCACAATATGTCAACTAAGGACGGCGGGGTACCCATTCTCTGGATGGGTCGCCCGCCGCTATACCGAACGCTTCAACTTTTAACCTGGTAGAAGTATACACCTGGTATGGCTCCGTTCTTTCTAACTGGGTTTACTCTTAGCAAGGTTGAACTTATATTTTTATCTTAGAGGAGGATTACCATGGAAAAGCGTACGTTAGGTAAATCAGGGCTGACAGTATCGGCAGTCGGACTCGGGTGCATGGGCATGTCGGAGTTCTACGGGCAGAGGAACGATGAAGAGTCCATTGCCACAATCCATCGTGCGATTGAACTCGGCATTAATTTCTTTGACACCGCTGACATGTACGGCGTGGGTGACAATGAAGAGCTTGTCGGAAAGGCATTGAAACCCTTTCGCAGCAAGGTGATCATCGCAACAAAGTTCGGGAATGTCCGTGCAAAGGACGGCGCACGACTGGGCATCAACGGGAAACCGGAATATGTTGTCCAGGCATGCGAGGCAAGCCTCAAGAGACTAGGCATTGAAACGATCGACCTTTACTACCAGCACAGGGTTGATCCTCAAACTCCTATAGAAGAAACAATCGGCGCAATGTCAAGGCTCGTCGAACAGGGGAAGGTACGGTTTCTCGGGCTATCCGAGGCCTCCATACAGACGATCCGCAGGGCAAACGCAGTACACCAGATTACAGCACTCCAGACAGAATACTCGCTCTGGACACGGGACGTTGAAGATGGCATTTTGAAGACATGCCGCGAACTCGGCATAGGCTTTATTGCTTACAGTCCCCTTGGCCGGGGATTCCTCACCGGCAGATTAAAGAGTACCGATAACCTGTACGCAGACGATTTCAGACGCAATCATCCGCGGTTCCAGGGAGACAATTTAAAGAAAAACGTACGTTTCCTCGAGCGCATTGAAGAAATCGCATCCGAAAAGAAATGCACACCAGCGCAGCTTGCACTCGCATGGGTGCTTGCACAGGGTAAAGACATCGTACCCATACCGGGAACAAAACACCGCAAGTACCTTGAAGAGAATACCGCAGCCGTTGGGATCACCCTGACAGAGGAAGACATCGAGCGGATCGGCAAGGCAGTGCCCCCGGGCGCTGCAGCAGGAACGCGCTACGCTGAATCCGGGATGCAGGCTGTGAACCGGTAACGCACATTCCGGCCTCTCATAAATTGCATGATTTTATTTTCGGCCCACGGATAAGTCAAATATATTAATTTTCCACATGATTTATCTTTTTATATTTTCCGGCAGGATGTACGGGTATTTGCCCATGAATATTTTCGTTTTTAAGAACCTGTCAAACCTTCTTAATTTTTGGAAAAGAGCCCATATAAAGGCATCATTTTTATAATAAGCCTTAACTTCTTTATATTCTATCGGCTTTATATTGTATTGCTGTGCATCTTCCTCAAAGAATTTATTTGCAAGTTTAATAAGCTGCGGGATCAGCTCTAGCCTGCCTTCTTTATAGAAGTTTGCTATAAGATCTATAATAACAAGCCTGAAATCGTAATACCTGTCCAGCACTTCCTGCAGGAAAAACCACTTGACCAGCCATCTTAAAAAAGATGGTGTGCTTTTCAGTAAGAGTTCCGATTCAAGCATCTCCTTGCCATTTTTACGTATAAGCGGTGTGCTTGTGTCTATGTAAAAAAGTCCCGTTTGTGTCGTTATTACGGGTTTTTCAGGGTTGGAATCCTTTACAGCCCAGTTTGAAATCTGCCCGTCTATACCTATTTTTATGCCGCTGTTGCTGCCATTAAAATCCCATATCTTTTTCAGACTCCTCAATACATTCATAACCAATTGGGATATACCGTCATCAGCGGTACTATGAATGATCTTATTGCCGAGGGATTCCGGCACAAGCTTTTTCTGGACAACAAAAAAGACAATGTCACCTTTGTCCGTAACAATACTTGCCGAGCCGTATTCCGGGACATCGATGCCGATATTCAACAGGAGTTCGTTGTATTCATTGTATATGCTTGTGTAATGTTCAATCTGTCGGTGTGTATCAAATATGGGCATACGTTTATAGGCAATGCCTTCCTGTCCCTGGTATTGCAGCTCAAATACAGTACTTATTTCTCCATAGCCGAGTATATGAGCGGGAATAACGGATTTATCGGGATGCGCAGGATCAACTCCGGCTTCAAACTTTTTCAAAAGTTCAGTATCAATGTTCAGTGTCATAAATACCCTCCCTTCCTAACGGGGTTTACAAATCAAGCACTGTATTCGCCTGCCCAAACGTCTTATCAAGCCTTTCTAAAACCCCTTTTGTCTCTTGCTCCGATATGATGAGGGGCGGCATAAGCTGGCTCACGGACGTGTCGTTGTTCGCATAGATACTGAGGATGCCGTTATCATAGCATGCCTTTGTCAAAACAGGTCCGCACATCTCGTTTGCCATTTTCACACCCATCATCAAGCCAAGCTGCCTGAATGAAACAATGAGTTTTGGATATTTTTCTTTTAACCGCCTGAAGCCGTGCTCAAAAAGTAAAGAAATCGTATTAACATGCCTTAAAAAGGACTGGTCCGATGAAATCTCAAGCACCTTTATCGCAACAGGACAGCCGACCTCCGCGCCTCCAAAAGTGGAGACGTGAATAAAAGGATCATCTTTAAATACTGTTTCAAGCTTTTCTTTGAAACACGTAGCTGTCATTGGATACATGCCCCCGCTCAAACCTTTGCCGATAACAATAATGTCCGGAACAACGTCAAAATGCTCGATACCCCATAGCTTACCTGTTCTGCTGAGCCCTGTTTGCACCTCATCTATGATCATAAGACTTCCATTTTTATCACACAGTTCCCTAACCTGCTTAAAATATCCTTTATCCGGTACGTACATCCCAAGCGTGGCAGGTACTGTTTCAAACAGAACGGCAGCAGTTTGATTATTCATTGCCTTTTCAAGCGCGTTAATATCATTGAATACTACCTGTGAGAAATCGGGAGGCATCGGACCGAACGGTTTACGGTATTTTTCATCGCCTGCAGCAAGCGCAAAACCAGTGTGTCCATGATAACCGCCTTTTGCAGAAATAATCCCGGGCCTTTTCGTATAAGCCCTTGCTATCTTTATTGCAGCATCTATAGCCTCACCGCCGCTTACCCCGAATACGGTATACTTGATATCACCGGGCATAAGCTGTGCGAGCTTTTTTGCAAGTAAAGCTCTCTGCTCGCTTATCAAATGATGGTTGCCGACATCGAGCTCATCCATTGCCGATTTGAGAGTTTTTATAATTTCCGGATTGCGGTGCCCGAGATTAAATACGCCGCCGTTGCTGTGACAGTTTATGAGCCTTTTTTCGCCGTCGACATCCCATATATAAATGCCTTCTCTTCTGCCAAAGATAAAATCCATGCCATAAGAAGTGAATGTATCTACCTTGCCCGAGGAAACATGGTCATGAAAAAGCTTTATGCTCTCCTGCTTTGGAATTTGATCAATATAGGTCATATTGTTCTCCTCTGAAGGTTCTTGTACGATCTTATCCTTACAAAATCAATGGAACCGGCCGGGATCTTACATGCCCCTCCAGCGAGGCTGCATGTGAAAATCGGTTAAAACTGGAAAGTTTGAAGATTAAATGATATACTTTTATATAGGTCGTCAATTGTAAACCAAAAAGGATGTTGTATGTCCCTAACATGGAATAAGAATTTATTAAGCGGAGTACACGAAATTGATGCTCAGCACAAGGAGTTGTTTAACTTAATTAATCGGTTTTTTGACGCTTGTGATCGTGGAAAAGGCAAGAAAGAAATCCTGTCTGTTTTCGAGTTTCTCAGTAATTATATACTCTATCATTTTAACACCGAAGAAGAGCAGATGATTAAATATGATTATCCACACTATACAGACCATAAGCAAAAACACATAGACTTTAAAAAAGATTATGAAGAGTTGAAAAAGAAGTTAGAAAGCGCTTTCTATGAGTCATCAGTACTGAATGAACTTCGGGCTCAGATAGAAACCAATTGGCTGCTTGGAGAGTGGTGGATAAATCATATAAATAAAGTTGACAAAGAATTAGGCATATTTTTAAAGTCAAAGGGTGCACACTGAATCATATCGCTGTTAGCAGCACCATTCAATATGCTTTTACAGAACATGGTGCATGTAATGGTAGCAAATATATCGAATAGCAAGCGAGCTATAAAGAATAGGATTCATTGGGGGGGATGACTGTTCTTTGCCCTTGATCATAGAAGGCAATGGCATTTTCATAAAATACTTTTCTTGCTTTTTCCTCACCCAGTGCTTCTACAACAAGCATAAGATCATCGTCTGTATAAGGCATTGAAACACGAGGAGACGGCAGATCAGTACCGAAAATCAATGAACCAGGATTAGCAGAATAAAGTTCTTTCAAAGCATTTTTTATATCAAGATTTACCCTTCCGAATCCACTTGCTTTTACATATACGCCATGTTCAACAAGCTTCAGAAGCATTTCAAAACCATCTTTTGAAAGTCCGAGATGATCTATGCTGACTCTTGGAATAGAAGTTAATATGTTCGATAACCCGGCAAGATTTTTTGAATCTAAATAAAGTTCTGTATGCCACCCCACGGTATCATAAACTCGTTTGGAAAGGCTTTCTAAATGTTCTACCTTTTCAGAACCGCCGCGATACAGATTAAAGCGGATACCTCGCACCCCGGCAGCATTGAGCTTTATTAACTCTTCATCAGAAACTGTACACGGCAACTGGGTTACACCCACAAAACGTGGACCAAGTTTTTGCAGTGCATCATATAAATATGATTGATCAAAAGCTTGAAATGAACCGGAGACAACAACTCCACCTGCAAGATCAAAAGTTTTCGTACGCTGCAGGTATTGCTCACAGGTAAATTCCTCCGGCAGGTAACCATTGTTTGGCACAAGGGGAAAACGCTTGTCGATAATGTGAAAATGGCTATCGAAGATTTTATAATGCTTTAAATTAATCATATTCAGACTCCATAACGCAACGACTGATAAATGCGTTTACATGCTCACTTTATACAATAAATCCTTTGCAACAGGCAATGCATTTAAAGAACGGGAAAATGATAATTGAAGAACAAGCCCCCATTTTCATAGAAGATTCAGGATATGGTGTGTCTGGAAATGAGGAACAGCTGTTCCCTATAAACCAAGTCAGGGACTGCCCCTTGTCTCCAAAGATTGTAAATCAGTGCTGTAATTTTTAAACCGCCCCCTGATAAGGGGGCAATGGGGGTTATGCTTTAAGGATATATTTGATTTGTCAAACTAAAAGATTTGACCCCTGATTGCAACTGATTGCATTTAAAAACTTTTTCACGGTTTTTTGTTTAAATTAATCATTCCACATGAGTGAAACGAAAGAGAGCTGCTGAAACCTATCCGGGCTTGCTCCGCTCTATAGCCATGGCGCCCAGGCGTGCAATGGTCTCCATGACCGCCATGTTCTCGGGCGTTATCACCTGTCCCGCATCTCTGAAAAGGAAACCGATCACACCTATTGTTTTATCTTCCACCATCATGGGCAGATACGTGGCTCGTTCCTGCGGCAACGTATTTGTTCCGTGTCCTGCTGACTGCTTGTTCATCAACACCCATGACGCTACTGCCAAAACCTTTTCATTGACCTCGAATCCAGTAGTTTTTGCCTTCACAGCGAGTTTATCGGTGGAAGAAAAAAAAATCGCCATATCGCATCGGAATATCTGGGTGGTATGGCGTACCAGTATTGCAATGACCTGTTCTTCGTTGCTGGCAGTTACCAGGTCCCTGCTTAAGCCGTAGAATGCTATATTTTTTGCTTCACTCTGTTTCAGCATTTCCATTTTGTTGCGCAGTTTATACGCCAGATTGCTTATTACGATGGCGATGGCCATGTAAATGGTATACGAAAAAAAATAGCCGGTGTCGGAGATTGCAAAACTGTAATATGGCGTCACAAAAAGATAGTCAAAAATCACTATACTTACGGCGGCTGAAATGAACGATGGTCCTCTGCCAATATAGATCGCACTTGCGATAACGGGTAACAGGAGTAAAAACAACAGGTTGATCTGGCTGAGGTGATTACGGAGAACGAATGCAATAAGAGAGACAGTAACAACGGAAAGTATGCCCCCTGCATATTTTTTCGGGCCTGAGGTGATCGACGGTTTTTTGAACGCCATCCGTGTTTTTTTAGCGTCGACTTTTGCGTCGATCATGTAGACATCGATATTGGGTGTTTTCGTCAGAATCTTTTGTGAAATCGATGGAAACAGACCAAAATGACGGCTTTTCCCCAGAACGAGCATAGTCACATTATTGTCCTGAACATAATCCACTAAAACCTGTACCACGTCGTTCCCCTTCGTCCAGACTATATTGGCTCCGAGCCTCTTCGCCAGATCTATAGCCTTATTCAGCCAGTCCTTCTCCTGCTGTGAAAGTCTATTATGTTTTTCTGTTTCTACATAGAAAGCGATCCACTCGGCACCGGATTCATTGGCCAGCCTGAATGCAGATCGAACCAATTTTTCTGCAAAGGGACTTGCGTATACAGCGGCAACAATAAACTCCTTTGCAGGCCATGGTCCGGCAATTGCGTGGGCATGCATATAGCCGCGCATCTTCTCGTCCACACGGTCTGCAACGATCCTGAGTGCAAGCTGCCGAAGCGCCAGCAGGTTCCCGGGACGGAAAAAGCTGTTCACCGCAAGTCCTGCCATATCCTTTACATACACCTTCCCCTCGCCGAGCCTTTTGAGCAGCTCCTCAGGCGGCAGATCGATCAGTTTGATCTCATTCGCGGATTCGATAAATGTGTCGGGGACCGTTTCACGTATCCTGATGCCCGTTATCTGGGAAATGGTATCGTTCAAGCTGTCAATATGCTGGACATTCAATGTTGTATAGACATCGATGCCGGCGTTGAGTATCTCTTCTATGTCCTGATAGCGTTTTGCATTGTGTGAGCCGGGTGCGTTGGTATGGGCGAGTTCGTCAACAATGACCAGCTTCGGCTTCCGCGCGAAAACCTTTTCCAGATTTGTTTCCCTGAGCTTTACACCCATGTACTCGATTACAAGCGGAGGGATGACTTCCAGTCCATCAAGCAGGGCATCGGTCTCAACCCTGTTGTGGGTTTCCGCATAGCCCAGGACCACATCTATCCCCTCGTTTTTGCGCTGCCGTGCATCGGTCAGCATGGCAAAGGTCTTGCCCACGCCCGGGGCGAACCCGAAATACACGGTAAGCTTGCCGCGGGCTTTTAAAGCCTCTTCCTGCTGCGTCAGCCTCAACAGTGCTTCAGGCGAGGGTCTTTTGTATTCTTCATCAGCCATACATTATCCTCAACCTATCAATAAAAACTTAAATCAAGCAATGCAATAAAGAATAGTCAGGATTATGTACAACTTTTTCTTATCCATTTTGTTCCTTCAAACTACCTTGCTAAAACGTGCCACTGTTCCGTTATTTTGTCACTTCTAATCATTGTGTTCATTTCCCAAGAACCTCCCAATGTCCACCTTTATCCGGGCCGACTCTTTTAAGCAGTTTTAATTTTTTTAGCTTTTCAATATTTTTTTTGATTGTATCTGGGCTTATATCTAATCGTTTAGCCAATTGCTCCCTTGTTAGATTATTAACTTTCTCCAATAGTTTTAATATCGCCGTCTGATTGGGAGTTATATTTTCTGGGTATTTTCTGGGTATTTTCTGGGTAGGTTCCATCGATTCCTCTTTTGCGAGTTTCAGGTACTCATGGCTTTGCTTGAACGTCACATAAAAATAATTCTCATTGAACTCTATGTGCGGGAATGGAGCATTTTCTTTCTTGCAGATTTCTTTTATTCTCTCAAAACCGGTCCCCATTTTTTCACCGAAGTGGATCTTGGCAAATAGATCGGCAATGATATGATTTCTCCTGAACACTGTTTTGCCCAGAACGAAATTACACGGTTTTTGCCAATAGTTTTCAATCTTGATCCTGTCGGGCAAAAATCTCAGGATGTTGTTGTGTCCATGCTCAAAATAATATTTATGCATTACAGAATTTATAACCGCTTCCCGTATGCTATCAAAAGGATATTCGTATATATTCTCTCTCCGGGGCTTACCTGTAAATCTATAGGCGACCTTTGAATACAGCCTTACAAATTTCATAACCTCTTCTACGATTTCAAATGCATTACCCTCTATTTCTTTCCTGTCGATAATATCAACACCGGCATTGTCTTTGAATAATGCTACCGTAAAAACAGACCACGGAATGAACCTTTGAGGCTCTTGGGCAAAAAACAACACGCCGGCGTTGTTGAAATAAAGCTTGCCTTCCTGTTTCTCGGCAACGCCAAGACTGACAAGCATCCTCTCGGTATCATCGATTTCGGAGATCTCGGCAAGCTGAAGGAACCTTTTAAATCCATCCTTGTCAAAGTCTTTGGGGTAACTGAATTTTGGCTCTATGAGTTCATCAAATCTTATCTTACCCTCGGACTTAAAAAAGTCTATGATGTCGTCTCGTGACATCTTTTGAGAATTTGGTCCGATTCTCTTGTAAAACCCGGATGAGCATTCATAAGGCTTGTCGTCGCCTTCCCTGATATTAATTATGAGGACGTTGTCGAAACTCTCGAATAAGAGCTTAGCTTTCGGTCTGCAGTTGTTTGCTATGTCCTGAATTCTTGACTTTAACTCGTTCGTAATGGGAATGCCCTTGATCGTACCACCATCAGTGACACCGAGCAATATCTTGCCCCCGGAAGAATTGGCAAAGGCAACAATCTCCTTGTCAAGATTGCCCAACCCTTCTTTGAACTCAACCTTATAGCCCTCGCCTTCTTTCATTATTATTTTCAATTCCTTCTTATCCATTCTTGTCCTTTCAAATCAACCCGCTCAAACGGGCCGCTGTCCCGGGTTTTCGATCAATCTTAGCCGCCGATATTCTTATATGCCATGAGAATAAATTCTTTCGATTTCTCAAATTCCTCTTGGTTCTTTATAGCAATCTCAATATCTCCGGTTCCATAATGACCGATATTTTTTACATCTCTTGCATTTTGGGGCATATCCTTTACTTCTTCAGGATTAATTTTGAGGAATAGGGTGATTTTGTTTTTTCGCACTTCCATACAAACAAAATTTTGTGTTGTTTTGTAGGCCACATAAAACTTTTTAGGGTTTTCTACGATCGAGTCATCTATTCCTAATATAAAGCTTTGTATCGATTGGATAGTCTCCTTTATTTTCCCGTCTGCCTTTTCTAAATGCTTTTCAAAAGTATATGAACCAGAGGCACGTGTCAGTGCCGCTTTTTTGCCGGCCGCAACCATAACCGGATTTTTACCATTCGAACCTGATGGTATACTTTCAGGCAATATTGTTGATTTTCTGAATACCTCATCTAAATAAAACGATCCATTCTCATAAAGCTTATATTCCCATAATTCGATATTCGCGCCCATCATTTGCACGGCATGAAGATCATATTTTTTATATCCGGGAGCGATACAAATAACCCGGATATCCGTCCAATCAACCTCTTTTTTACTCCCAAAAGCCTTGTCCACAGCAATCTGGAAATCTCCCTTGTGGTCTCTGATCCATGATAAATAAAACAAGCTCTGGTTAATTAATTCAGAGGATTCGACATTTTTATATTCTATGATTACAGGATTATCGTCTTCCGATAAAGCGAGGGTATCTATCCTTCCGGCATGAACCGGTCCAGTTGTAAACTCGGTAGCTATAAACCTGCAATTAAAAATAGTGCCTAAATTCTTTTCAATGAGGGATTGCAGTTCCTTCTCATTCGTAAATCTGGTTTGTTTGATTAAAGTCAGTTTATTTTTATCTTTTTGGAAAAGAGCCATTATAATCTCCTATAGTCAATTTTTATTATAAAAAACATCATTGTTTGCCGTAGAATGTGAAGCTTGCAGTGCATTTAACCCCACAGTCCTAAGATCATATGCGAGGCAGTTGGCGATTTCACTTCTCGAGTACTCCCTGGTGTTAGCTTTGCTAACCCAACCTGTGAAAGTGTCTTCTTGAATGCCAACCAACGAAATAGCTTTGGCTTCTTTTTTTGCTCAACGAGGATAAAAAACCTGGGGGTTTTTATATTTGACAATTGATATTTCTTGGAAATCCGAACAACACGACAAGGAGGATAAACCTTGCCGTTCCATATGAGAATCATCAGATCCCCTTTTTGTACCGTACGGGTAAAGGGAGAATTACCTTGCCACCGAATAGAGTTTACTTCGTGTCTCCGTTTGTCTTTTATTTCCTTGACCGCTTTTTCGGATTCTCGTTCGGATATCCGCTCTTCTTCTTCGGAAAGTTTAACATCTTCGATCCCATTAAGCCAAAGTCTTGAGTATGCTGGAACAACTTCCTTTGTGTGTTGTCTATGATTACCTCCATCGCTAAACTCTGGTGGTCTGTATTGTTGCTTGCGTAATTTTAAGTATTCTGGAGTGATCGGTTCGACTTGAATAGACTTGATAAATCCACGTGCACTCTTAAGAACAGTTGGTTCTTGAGTAACAACACCCGCTTCAACAAGTGCGTTCTGGGAATGAATGGACAGATTCCCAGAACTGATAACTGCCGTCTTGTCGAAGAGGTAAACCTTAGCATGGAGATTAGCACAACTAAAGGCTTCTACCCCTGACTCGATGTATTTTTCTACTTCGAAAGGGTTGGTTTGACCACTCTTCACTGCCTGCGAACTCATATCCACAACGAGAGTATCGCCCTTTCCGAGGGAAATGAGTTTACTTGCACCACTACCTAGATATGCTACAGCAATATCTTTTCTCTTCGACCTCTTGGCTAAGCCCTTGATTTTTCCCCAAAGCTCAGATTGTAGGAACGTGGTTGTCTTCATGATCTCCTATGGGCACTGGAGGGCGGTCTATTTCTGTTTGCATATATGCCACTTTTCATGTCACCTTTAGCCCGTTATTTTCATTATGATTTGGACGTATGTCGTTTACGTTTTGTTGTGTGCTGTATTTTATTCCCCTTGACATCATTTTATTCAACGAGTTATTCAAAGCTTCTCCAACCAACTCTTTAGTGACAGGATCATGAGAATTAATTTTGAGAATCTTCTTTTCCTTTAAATTACCGCTTTTATCAAAACTTCGGACTATAAGCTCAAGAGGAGCGGTGCGATCATCTCCGAGTTTAATGCCCACAGATCGTGCTTTGATGATTGCAGTAACCAAGTTAATAACACTGGCGATCAAAGTTATACCTGCAGCTCCTAATGACAAATAAATGAGCAATTCGGGACCGCTTTCATGTTTCTGAAAAGAAATTTCAGCATAAGGATGAGAACGGATATATTCATCAATGATTCGATATGCTATAGGCGAATGTTCACGGTGATAACAACCGGCTGTGACTCTTACATTGATTGAAACTGATACACCCTCGCCTTTCTCTGGCGAAGAAGCCTCAAATTTTTTAATGCGATGACGAAATTCATTTTCCCAAATCATACCTTCTCCTTTTTATAGATGGATGATTCCTTGTTTCTTTCAAACCGTTCTATGAGTTCGGATACTTGTTGGGGAAGTTGGGTGTCCATGAATTTCATATAACAAAATATTGATGGTTTTTCTATAAGAATAAAGAGCAAAGGGCAGGTGTAACACCTGCCCCTACGGTTTATAGGATTAAAGAATAGATTCTTCGCTACGCTCAGAATGACAAAAAAGCAATGGGTGACCCTATGGTTCCAAAACTGCCTGAACATATTCAGATTTCACCTATCCCCCACCCAGTAGTGGAAGTTTACTTATTTCCATTTAACAGTATCCTGTTAGCAGCCCACAATCCTGTTTCTGCGGCACCATCGGTGTATGGCATTCCCATGTAGTCACCGGCCAGAATAACCCTTTTTGAAGACGACAATGATGCCCTGTACTCGGCGATATTTTTACTTCTTCCGACAGGCGATCTGGGTTCAGCCTCCTGCCACCTAAAAAGACGGTAAAAGAGCATATTATTTATGCCTGGAAAGTATTTTTCGGCTTCAGCAATTACCCTTGTCATGATTTCGTCATCAGGTTTGAAAAGTAATTGTGTTCCCGCATTGTCCGATATCATGACGTCGAGAAGTTCTCCCTTTTCGACTCTCTCTTTACCTTTTTCTGATTCGATTCCAATCGCTGCGACCACGTCTCTTTCCTTGCGGGGAACAAGAAAACCGTAAAC